>NZ_JAPJDC010000001.1:2400000-3048852 GCF_026241855.1 Curtobacterium flaccumfaciens pv. betae
CGCGAGTCCCGGCGCGCGTCCGTCCCTCGTCGCAGCGTGGACCCGGGCGCATGAGCGCGGAGGGCTATCCTGGTCACTCCCCCGCCGACGGACCCGACCGTGGCGCCCCCGTTCGGAAGGACCCACGCGTGCCGCAGCTCACCGTCCTCGTCGACGGGACCGCGGTACCGCGCGAACTCGGCGGTGTGGGCCGGTACGTCGAGGGCGTCGTGTCACACCTGACCGACCCGGCGCTCGACGTCCACCTGGTCGTCCGACCCGTGCACGCCGAGCACTTCCGCGCCGTGGCGCCGGACGCCACCGTGCACACCGCGCCGGCGTGGACCGACTCCGTGCCGCTGCGGTTCGTGTGGGAGCAGACCGGCCTGCCGGCACTCGGCCGCAGGATCGGCGCGCAGGTGCTGCACTCCCCGCACTACACGTTCCCGTTCGGCTGGCGCGGTGGCTCCGTCGTCACCCTGCACGACGCCACGTTCTTCTCGAACCCCGAGTGGCACTCCCGCCTGAAGCGCGCGTTCTTCACCTGGTGGAGCCGTCGGTCGCTGCGCAGCCGCCCGGTCGTCATCGTGCCGAGTGCGGCCACCGCGACCGAGGCCGCACGGGTCGTCAGCGGGATCCGCGCCGACGTCCGGGTCGCACCGCTCGGCGTCGACCGTGCCGTGTTCCACGAGCCGTCGATCGCCGAGGTCGAGGACGCCCGGATCGCCGCGACACTCCCCGAGGGCGCACCCTGGATCGCGTTCCTCGGCACGATCGAGCCCCGCAAGAACATCACGGCCCTGCTCGACGCCTACGCCACCGTGCGGGCGTCGCGAGCGGCCGCCGGTTCGGACACCCCGTGGCTGGTGCTCTCCGGGGCACGCGGATGGGACGAGTCCGCGATCGCTCGACTCGACGCCCTGCAGCCCGACGACCACGTGATCGAGGCCGGCTACCTGCCCCTCGAGGACCTGTCCGGCTACCTCGGCGGTGCGGAGTTCGTCGTCTACCCGTCGCTCGGCGAGGGCTTCGGCCTGCCGGTGGTCGAGGCGATGGCCGCAGGCGCCTGCGTCCTGACCACCCGGCGGTTGTCGCTGCCCGAGGTCGGCGGCGACGCAGCGGTGTACACCGATCCGTCCGCACCCGCACTGGCCGAGGCGATGGCCGCGCTGCTCGACGATCCCGCACTCGTGGCGTCGCACCGGGCGGCCGCGCTGGCGCGTGCCGACGTGTTCACCTGGCAGGCCACCGCGGCCGTGCACGTCGACGCGTACGCCGCCGTCGCCGGGGGTGCACGGTGATCCGGGTCGCGGTGCTCACGGTCACCTACAACACCGGCGAGACCATCCGACCGTTCCTGGCGAGCGTCGCCGCTGCGTCGTCCGAACCGGTCGCCGTCGTGATCGCGGACAACGGCTCGACCGACATCGACGCACTGCGGGCGATCGGCGAGTCCTACGGCGCCGTCGTGGTGTCCTCCGGGGGCAACCGCGGCTACGGCGGGGGCATCGACGCCGCGCTGAGCGCCCTCGACGACGTGCTGCCCGACGTCCGCCCCGAGTTCCTGCTCGTCACGAACCCCGACGTCGTCCTCGCACCGGGATCGATCGACGAACTCGTGCGCGCCGCCGACCGGCTGCCGACGGGCGGGTCGTTCGGGCCGCGGATCCTGGACGAGCAGGGCGAGACGTACCCGTCCGCGCGCCAGCTGCCGTCGCTCCGGACCGGACTCGGCCACGCGGCGTTCTCGCGGTTCTGGCCCGCAAACCCCTGGAGCCAGCGGTACTGGTCCACGACGCAGGTCGTCGAGCGTGAGGCCGGCTGGCTGTCCGGCGCGTGCTTCCTCATCCGCACCGACCTGTTCCGGCAGCTCGACGGGTTCGACGAGTCGTACTTCATGTACTTCGAGGACGTCGACCTGGGCCAGCGCGTGGGTCGCTCCGGTCGCACGAACGTGTACGTGCCGACCGCCGTGGTCACCCACACCGGGGCGCACTCGACGTCGTCGAACCGTCGCCGGATGGAGATCGAGCACCACCGCAGCGCGTACCGGTTCCTGTCGCGGAGGTACCGGGCGTGGTGGCTGTTGCCCCTCCGTGTGGTGCTGCACGCCGGTCTGTCGCTCCGAGCCCGCTGGGTCACGCGCAAGTAGCGCGAGCCGGCGGCGGGCGTCAGGGGCCGGGGCGCAGACGCCTGCGTGCGGCGCGAGCGGCTGCGAGCAGCACCGCGGCCCGGGCGTCGAAGGAGTGCTCCGCCGCGATCCGATCGGCGACCGCAGCACGTTCGGCAGCCGCCGGCCACCCGTGCGCCGGGTCGAGCAGGGCGGCCACGTCGTCCCGCGAACGGGCGACGGCGAGCGTCGGGACGTCGAGCACGTCCCCGAGGCCGGCGACCTGGTCCGTGACGACGACCCCGCCGGACGCCAGCACGTCGAAGACCCGGTTCGACACGAAACCGCCCGCCGCCATGTCCGGCCAGTGGTCGTTGAGGACCACGCGGGCGGACGCGTACGCCGTCGCGACCTCGGTCCGTGACAGCGCGACGGCCCCGAGCATCGCGGAGGGCACGACGCCGTCCCACCCCGGGCCGTGCACACGCAGGTCGGTGCCGAGTGCGACCGCGTCGGCGACCACCGGCCGGGCCGCGCCACGGGTCGACCCGACGAACACCACGTGCCCCGCGTCCTGGCCTGCGTCCGACCGGGCGGCCGGGTGGAACACCGCCGGGTCGGTCGCCTGCAGCAGTGCCCCGACCGGCACGCCGGCACGTGCGGCGGCTTCGGCGGCCCACACCGGACCCGCAGCGAACGCTGCGTCGAACGACCGGAGCTCGGTGTCCGAGACGTCGTCGGGGTGGCTGATCACCCAGAGCAGGTTCACCGACGCCGGGTTCGGCGGCACACGGTCCAGCCCGCGGATGACGAGCGTGACGTCGTCCGCGGCGTCGTCGTCCCGGACGTGCGCGTCCCGCCGGTCGACGCGGACCCGCTGGCCGAGGCCCTCGAGCGCGCCCGCGAGCTCGGTGGCGAAGTGCACGTCGCCCCACCCGTCGCCCTCGGGCCCGGCCGGGGCGGCGATCTTGACGGACCAGGACAACCGGTCGTCGTCGGAGCGCGATCGGGGCGCCGGGGTGACGGGTCGCGCACCCCACGGGGGCAGCGGGGGTCCGGCTGCGACCGCTCCGTCGCCGTCCGGCGCCCGGTCGCGCCAGACCGAGAACGCATCCACCGTCGCCGCGTCGACCGTCCGTCCGGCCTCCGCCGAGCGGGTCAGCGACCACACCGCACGCACGGGGCGGCCGTCGCGGTCGGCGACCGCGCGGGTCCAGCTGGTCAGGGTCATCCGCTCGTCCGGGAGGCACGGTGCCGGCACCAGGGAAGCGCCCGGCAGCGAGACGGCCGGCTGGTCCGCTGCGAAGACCGGCACCGCGGCGAGCGGGGAGTCCTGGCGGTCGTCCGCCTGGCTGCGGGCCGGACTCGTCGACCCGTCGTCGGACCAGGGAAGCGCTCCCGGGCGCAGCAGCCGCACGCCGTCCCGCTGCGAACCGTCGGGCATCCGGATGCGGGCCTGGGCCACGCCGTCGCCGCCGGCCTGTGCGAGGACCCGCAGGTCCTGGTCGGTCACCCAGACCGTCGAGTCGACCGCCAGGAGCACACGCCCGACCCCGGCGGCGACCCCGGCGTTGATCGCCGAACCGATGCCGTCGACCGGCGCCGAGCGGACCCAGGGGATCCCCCGCGCCTGCTCGCCGACCGGCGACGCATCGGCGACGTAGCCGACCGCGCGGACGTCCGCCGAGGGGCCGAACGCCAGACGAGCCGCGGTGACCATCGACGGCAGCGCGTCGTACCGGTCGGACCGGCTCACCAGCAGCACCGTCACCGACACCTCGAGTGCCGGCAGGGCACCGTCCCAGCCGACCACCCGCTCGGGGTGGGCCGGCGTCACCGACGCGGGACGGGCCTCCGAGCCGGAGACCGCCGCATCCGGCCGGCGGCGACGGAAGAGTGCCATGCGAGGACCGGCCGCGCCGACGTCAGACGGCGAGCAGTCGCTGCAGGTAGACGCCGTAGCCGCCCTTGACGAGCGGTGCTGCCAGGTCGGCGAGCTGCGCGTCGTCGATCCAGCCGTTGCGCCAGGCGATCTCCTCGATGCAGCCGATCTTGAAGCCCTGACGGTCCTCGATGACCTTGACGTACTCGGACGCCTGCATCATCGACTCGAACGTGCCCGTGTCGAGCCAGGCCGTCCCGCGGTCGAGGACCTGGACGCCGAGCTCGCCCGCCTCGAGGTAGCGCTCGTTGACGGTCGAGATCTCGAGTTCCCCACGGGCGCTCGGCTCGATCGTCTTCGCGATCTCGATGACCTTGTTGTCGTAGAAGTACAGGCCGGGGACGGCGTAGTTCGACTTCGGCTCCGTCGGCTTCTCCTCGATGGAGACCGCGGTGAAGTCGTCGTCGAACTCCACGACGCCGTACGCCTTCGGGTCGGCCACGTGGTACGCGAAGATGGTGGCGCCGTCGACCTCGGTGTTCTTCCGCAGGTTCGTGCCGAGGCCCGTGCCGTGGAAGATGTTGTCGCCGAGGACGAGCGCGACGCTGTCGTCGCCGATGAAGTCCTCGCCGATGACGAAGGCCTGCGCGAGGCCGTCCGGGCTCGGCTGGACCGCGTACTGGATGTCCATGCCGAGGGACGAACCGTCGCCGAGCAGGGCACGGAACTGGTCGTTGTACTCCGGCGTCGTGATGACGAGGACCTCGCGGATGCCGGCCATCATGAGGGTCGACAGCGGGTAGTAGACCATCGGCTTGTCGTAGATCGGCATGAGCTGCTTGCTGATGCCCTTGGTGATCGGCCAGAGACGGGTGCCGGAACCCCCGGCCAGGATGATGCCCTTCATCGCGCTGTGCTTCCTTCGTTCGTTACTTGGTCGTGCGGAGCGACTCGGTGTACGCCACGCACTCCTCGTAGGTGGGCAGCAGACCCGCGGCGGCGGCTTCCTCGAGCGTCGGCGCGCTGGTGTCCTTCTCGGACAGGACCGGCTCGCCGAGTCCGTCGGGCAGCTCGAGGCCGACCGTCGGGTCGAGGATGGTGATCCCCTTCTCGCGCTCCGGGTCGTAGTGGGCGCTGACGAGGTAGTTCACCGTGGACTGGTCCTCGAGCGCGACGATGGCGTGCCCGAGGCCCTCGGACAGGTAGACGGCCCGACGGTCGACGTCGTCGATGCGCACGGAGTCCCACTGCCCGAACGTCGGCGAGCCGACCCGGATGTCGACGATGTAGTCGATGAAGGCGCCGCGCACCGCGGTCACGTACTTGGCCTGGCTCGGCGCGACGAGGGCGTAGTGGATGCCCCTGGCCACGCCGGCCGAGGAGATCGACATGTTCACCTGTCGGAGGTCCAGCGGGTGACCGACCGTCTCTTCGAGGACGTCGGCGCGGTACGCCTCGAGGAATGCTCCTCGTGCGTCGCCGTGCTGGACGGGCGTGAACTCCCACGCGCCGGGGATCTTCAGTTCGCGGATCTGCACGGCTGCACCCTACCAAGCCGCCCGCCCCGGGAAGCGTCGGCAGGCCGTACCTGCGCCGGTCCGTGGGTTCGCATAGGCTGTCATGGCCTCGCGCACCTGCCGGACCCCATGAAACGAGACACTGCGAACCCGTGAAGCTCTTCATCCAGATCCCCTGCCTCAACGAGGAGAACACCCTCGCCAGCGTCATCGACTCCATCCCGCGGGAGATCGACGGCATCGATGAGATCGAGATCCTGGTGATCAACGACGGCAGCACCGACCGCACCGTCGAGGTCGCCAAGGAGCACGGTGTCAAGCACTTCGTGCACCACACCACGAACATGGGGCTCGCCCGCTCCTTCCGGGACGGCGTCGACTACGCGCTGCTCCACGGCGCGGACATCGTCGTCAACACCGACGGTGACAACCAGTACCCGCAGTCGCAGATCGCCGAACTGGTGCAGCCGATCCTCCGGAAAGAGGCCGAGATCGTCATCGGCGACCGGCAGACGCGGACCATCGAGCACTTCTCCGGCTTCAAGAAGCTCATGCAGCGCTTCGGCTCGTGGGTCGCCAGCCGCGCCGCCGGGCTCGACCTGCCCGACGCCGCGAGCGGGTTCCGCGCGTACTCGAAGTACTCGCTCATCCGCCTGAACATCGTCACGCGCTTCAGCTACTGCATGGAGACCATCGTGCAGGCCGGCTACAAGCGCCTGGCCATCGCCTCCGTGCCGATCACGACGAACCCGAAGACCCGCGAGTCGCGGCTGTTCAAGAACATCTGGCAGCACATGTTCCAGTCGGGTTCGGCGATCGCCCGCGTCTACCTGATGTACCGGCCGATGGCGCTGTTCCTCTGGGTGGCGGCGATCCTCGGTGCGCTCGGGGCCTGGCCGCTCGTCCGGTACCTGGTGCTGCTGGCGATGCACACCGGCGGCAACCACCTGCAGTCGATCATCCTCGGCGTCGTCCTGTTGATCACGGCGGTGCTGAGCATCGTGATCGGCGTGGTGGCGGACCTGACCCGCCTGAACCGGACCCTGGCCGAGGAACAGCTCGACCTGCAGAAGCTGCAGCGGTATGGGGACTGAGCGCGGAGCGTCCGTGCTCGACCGGCGGACACGCTTCGCGCTCTGGGTCCGTCGACCCGGCAGCTGGGTGGAGATCGCGGCCTGGGCTGCGCTCGCAGCGTTCGTCGTCTGGACCATCGGACCGGCACTGATCGGACACGGCACCTTCCTGAACACGGGCCTGCTCGGCCGGTACACCCCGTGGGGTGCGGTGTTCCAGTCGACGACGACGCCGACCAACATCCTGAACAGCGACACGATCGACACCGTCGCGCCGCAGACCTCGCTCCTGACCCGCCTCGCCCACGAGGGCGTCTTCGGCGCGTGGAACCCCTACGTCGCCGGCGGCGCGGAACTCGGCGGCGTGCCCGACTCGGGCGCGTGGTCCCCGCTCGCGCTGCCCTGGTGGATCCTCCCCCTGGCGGCCGCGCCGGGCTGGGTGAAGCTCCTCGAGGTCGTCGTCGTCACGGTCGGCATGTCCCTGCTGCTGCGCCGCTGGGGTGTCCCCCGCGCGGGCTGGGCGATCGCCGCCCTCGTGTACTCGTCGTCCGGCTTCATGGTCGCGTGGTCGAACTGGCCGCAGACACGGGTCGCGGCCTGCATCCCCCTGCTCTTCTGGGCGATCGACCGCGCCGCGGTGGAGCTCCGCGCGCGTGACGTCATCGCCGTGGGCGTGCCGCTCGCGTCGATGCTGCTCGGCGGGTTCCCGGCCATCGTCGGCTACGCCCTCTTCATCGGTGGGCTGTACTTCCTCGTCCGCACGATCGTCGCGCACCGACGGTGGGTCCCCGTGGTCGTGAGCGGGGCGATCGCGGTGGGCGGCATCCTGTTCGGCCTGCTGCTGTCCGCGTGGCAGCTCGTCCCCTTCGCCATCAACGCCTCGAGCCTGGTCGACTTCAGCGGCCGTGGGCAGAGCGGCCCGAACGGTCTCGGCACCCCGCCGCTCGTCAGCGCGTGGGTGCCCGACATCTCGTTCGTGCAGAGCACCGGCCCCGCCTGGGGCATCCGCAACCCGGTGGAGGAGTACTCCTACCTGGGGATCGCGGCCGTGGTGCTCGTCGCCGTGGCGGTCCTCATCCGCCCGGCGACGCACACCGCCGCGGCCCTGCCCGACGACGCCACGCCGGCCGTCCGCGCACGGCACGACCTGGCCCGACGTCGCACCCGCGGCGTCGTCGCGATCGTCGCCTCGATGCTGGCGCTCGCGGTGGTCATCGTCTACCTCGGCGGCCCCGTCCTGTCCGCCGTCCGCGAGCTGCCGGTCTTCGACACGAACCCGATCGGTCGCGCTCGCGTCGTCGTGATGTTCCTCGCCGCTGCCATGGCCGGGGTGGGCTTCGGCCGCCTCGTGCAGCCGGAGAACCTCCGCGACGAGCTGGCACGCTTCCGCGCCGCCGGGCCCCTCCGGCGCACCGGTCGGATCGCGGCCGTCGCCGTCGTGCTGTTCACCGCCGTCGGCGTGGGGATGCAGACCCTGCTCGCGATCCCGCCGATCGCGGAAGAGTACGTGCACCGCACCAAGCTCGAGATCCTGGCGGTCGGCATCCTCGGCGCGGTCACCGTCGTGCTCGTCGTGCTCGTCTGGGTGTTCCGGTCGCGGGTGCTGGCGACCGTCGCCGCGATCGGGGTCGTCGCGCTCGTCGTCGTCCCCGCAGTGACGGCCACGAAGCCCTGGTGGCCGATCGCGCCCTCGTCCACGTTCTACCCGACCACCCCCGCCATCGACTACCTGCAGGAACACGTCTCCGCGCAGGACCGCTACGCCGCCACCGGCAGCGCCATGCTCCCGGGGTCGTCCTCCTACTACCGGATCCGCGAGACCACCGGACACGCGTTCCAGACGGGCGAGTGGAAGGACCTCATGCGGGCGGTCGACCCGGACACGTACCCGACGGCCACCTACCTGACGTTCGAACCGAACCTCATGCCGTCGCTCGCCCGGTCGGGGATCCTCGACCGGCTCAGCACGAAGTACCTCGTCGCCGATCCGTCGGGGCCGCTCGCCGGCACCGCCGAGCCGGGTGCAGCGCAGACGAAGTGGTCCGACCTGACCGCGGAAAACCCCTCGGTGGACTCGGCCAGCAACACCGGCCCGGTGAACGGCATCACCTTCACCGGTCCGCCGGCCCCGACCCTGACGCCCGGGGGCATGACCCTCGACGTGGCGATCATCGCCGACGACTCCGGCAAGACGATCACCTCGACGTCGACCCACGTGCCGGGCCTCGGCGGCCCGCGGAACGTGGCGCTCCAGGGCTCCACCATCCCGACGTCGACCTCGTGGCACGTCCGGATCACCGTGACCGGGCAGGACAAGCTCGTTCCGATCGGCACCGACGACGCCGGCGACGCCGTGATGAGCATCACCCGTCCGGTCTCCGGCGACGGCGTCCGCGTGGTGCACACCGGCGATGCGACGATCTACGAGCGCGGCAACGCCCTGGACCGCGTGCGCTGGGCCTCCGGCCAGGTGGTGGAACGCACCGGACCGGCGCGCGTCCGGGCACTCGCCGACCAGTCACTGCCGGACTCGACCGTCGTCCTGAGCGCGCCGTCCGAGCACACGGCCGACCCGGACTCGAGCGCCGAGATCACCCTGCGCGACAGCGACGTGAACAGCACGGTCGCCGAGGTCGACGCCACCGGGAGCGGCTGGGTGGTCGTCTCCGACTCGCTCCAGCGTGCCGGCTGGACGGCGACCGTCGACGGCGAACCGACCGACCTCGTCGCGGCCGACGACGCCGGCGCCGCCGTGTGGGTCCCCGGCGGCGAGCACACGGTGGAGCTGCGGTACGCGGTGCCGGGCGCCCGGACCGGGTACCTGCTGACCGGCGGCAGCATCGTCCTCGCCGTCCTCGCCTGCACCGTCGTCACCCTGCTCGTCCGGCGCCGCCGCAGGCGTGGCGACGACGCGGCAGGGCTGTGACCGGCTGGTATCGTCAACCGATCCACGGTCGGCCGGCGATCCTGAACGGGACGCCGACGACCGACGCACCACCGGACGGCCACCGCCGACCGGAGCACACCGATCCCAGAACCACACCGACTCCGAAAAGGAACCAGACCTCGTGAAGATCCTCGTCACCGGCGGAGCCGGCTTCATCGGCTCGAACTTCGTCCGACGCACCCTGCAGGACGCGTACCCCGGACTCGAAGGCGCCGAGGTCGTCGTCTACGACGCACTGACCTACTCGGGCAACCTCGAGAACCTCGCTCCGGTCTCGGACTCCCCCCGGTACACGTTCGTGCAGGGCGACATCCGCGACGCCGCGAAGCTCGACGAGGTGATCCCCGGCATCGACGCGATCGTGCACTTCGCCGCCGAGTCCCACGTCGACCGGTCGGTCCGCGACTCCGGCATCTTCGTCGAGACGAACGTCGTCGGCACCCAGCGTCTGCTCGACGCGGCGCTCCGCCACGGCACCGAGCGCTTCGTCCACGTGTCCACGGACGAGGTCTACGGCTCCATCAGCGAGGGGTCGTGGGACGAGGAGCGCCCGCTCGAGCCGAACTCGCCGTACTCGGCGTCGAAGGCCGGCAGCGACCTGCTCGCCCGCAGCTACCACCGCACGCACGGGCTGAACCTCTCCATCACCCGCTGCTCGAACAACTACGGGCCCTACCACTTCCCCGAGAAGGTCATCCCGCTCTTCGTCACGAACCTCATCGACGACCTGCACGTCCCGCTCTACGGCGAGGGCAACAACATCCGTGACTGGCTGCACGTCGACGACCACACCCGCGGCATCGCGATGGTCCTGACCCGTGGTCGCGCCGGCGAGATCTACAACATCGGCGGCGGCACCGAGCTGACCAACAAGGAGCTGACGCAGCTGCTCCTGGACGCGACCGGCAAGGACTGGTCGTACGTCGACCGCGTCGCCGACCGACTCGGCCACGACCTGCGCTACTCGGTCGACATCTCGAAGATCAGCAGCGAGCTCGGCTACGAGCCGCAGGTGCCGTTCGAGCAGGGCCTCGCCGACGTCGTGCAGTGGTACCGCGACAACCGCAGCTGGTGGGAGCCGCTCAAGGAACGCGCCGCACTCTCCTGAGCCGCCGCGGCCCAGGAGCACACCGGCGTGCTCCTGGGCCGACCCTGCTCGACCGCCACCCCCGACACGGAAGCGACACCATGACCCGGTACCTCATCACCGGCGCCGCCGGCATGCTCGGCCACGACCTGCAGCACGCCCTGGCCGGCCGCGACGTCACCGCCCGTTCCCGTGCCGAGCTGGACATCACCGATCCCGAGGCCGTCGACGCCGCGGTCGCCGGGCACGACGTCGTGATCAACTCGGCCGCCTACACGAAGGTGGACGACGCGGAGACCCACGAGGACACCGCGACCGCGGTGAACGCGGACGGGCCGGCGTTGCTCGCCGAGGCCGCGGTGCGGCACGGGGCCAAGCTCGTGACCATCTCGACGGACTACGTCTTCGACGGCAACGGCACCGCTCCCTACGCCGAGGACGCCCCCACGGACCCCCTGAACGCCTACGGCCGGTCCAAGGCCGTCGGCGAAGCCCGCGTCCGCGCGATCGCGCCGGACTCCTCGTACGTCGTCCGGACGGCGTGGATCTACGGCGCACACGGACCCAACTTCGCCGCGACCATGCTCCGGCTCGCGGCGTCCCACGACACCGTGAGCGTGGTCACCGACCAGGTCGGGCAGCCCACCTGGACCGGAGACCTGGCCGCACGCATCGTCGAGCTCCTCGACGCGGACGCCCCCGCCGGCATCTACCACGGCACGAACAGCGGTCAGGGCTCGTGGTACGACTTCACCCGGGCGATCTTCTCCGAGAACGGTCTCGACCCGGAGCGCGTCCTGCCGACCGACAGCGGTGCCTTCGTCCGTCCGGCACCCCGCCCGGCGTACAGCGTGCTCGGCCACGACGCCTGGTCGCGCGCGGGCCTCGCCCCGATGCGCGACTGGCGCGAGGCGTTGCACGCGGCGACCGAGGCCGGGATCTTCCGCGCATGACCCAGCCGTCCACCCTGGTGGTCGGCGCCGGCGGGTTCCTCGGCGGTGCCGTGCACCGGTCACTCGTCGGTTCGGGCGCAGCGACCACCGCCGCCCGCGTGCCGTGGGACGACCAGGACGCCGCCGTCGAGGCACTCGTCGACGCCTTCCGCTCGGTGCGGTCGCAGCCCGGCCGCTGGCGCGTGCTGTGGTGCGCGGGCACGGGGGTCGTCGCCACCGGAGCCGACGTCTTCGACGAGGAGCAGCGCCTGATCGCCCGGGTCCTCGACGCGACCCGGGACGACCCGTCCGGAGACGGCACGCTCTTCTTCGCGTCGTCGGCCGGAGCGGTCTACGCCGGCAGCGCCGAACCGCCCTTCGACGAGGGCACCGAACCGCTCCCGCTGGCTCCCTACGGCCACGCGAAGCTCGCCGCCGAGGCCCAGTTCCGGACGTGGGCCGCCGAGACCGGCACGCGCCTGGTTGTGGGGCGGATCTCGAACCTCTACGGCCCGGGCGCGAACCTCGGCAAGCCGCAGGGGCTCGTCTCGCAGCTCACCCTCGCCCACCTCGAGGGCCGGCCGTCGTCGATCTACGTGCCGATGTCGACCACCCGCGACTACCTGTACATCGACGACGCCGTCGACATGGTGCTCCGGACCATCGACCTCGTCGAGCAGGGTCCCCCTGCGGCCGCGGTCACGAAGATCCTGGCCTCCGGGCAGCCGGCGACGATCGCCGACGTCATCGACGCGGTCGAGCAGGCGATCGGCAGCCGCCTGGACATCCGCGAGGGCGCCGACCCCTCGGCCACGTTCCAGGGACTCGACCTCCGCATGCGGTCCGAGGTGCTGCCGCAGGTCGGCGACCGCACCTTCGTCCCGTTCCCCCAGGGGGTCGCGACGACCGTCGAAGCCATCCGCGCCCGTCGCGCACCCATCGGGGCCGAACCCGCCGAGCAGTAGGATCGCCGCATGCGTGATCGCCCCGCGGGTCGCATCGGGTCGTTGGACGGACTCCGTGGCGTCGCCGCCGCCGTCGTCCTGATCCACCACGGACTCCTCGTGGTGCCGACGCTCTCCGACGGCAACAACGGCCAGCCGATCCCGGCGAACCGCGCCTGGCTCGTCGACACGCCCCTCCACGTGTTCTGGGCCGGCGGCGAAGCGGTCTTCGTCTTCTTCGTCCTGAGTGGTTTCGTGCTGACGCTCCCCGCACTCCGCCGCGCACAGGACTGGATCGCCTACTACCCGAGCCGCCTGCTCCGGCTCTACATCCCCGTGATCGCCTCGGTCGGCCTGGCGCTGGCCCTGTTCCTGCTCGTCCCTCGGACCCCCGAAGCCGGGGCCTCGGGCTGGCTGCTCCGGCACGTCGAACCGCTCACCGCCGGCGGCCTGCTGGGCGACCTGACCCTGGTCGCGCCGACCCGACTCAACAGCCCCCTGTGGTCGTTGACGTGGGAGGTCGCGTTCTCCCTCCTGCTGCCGCTCTTCGTGCTCATCGCGAAGGCCACGCACCGGGTGTGGTGGCTCACCGCGATCGCCGCGCTCCTGCTCTCGGCACTCGGCCGGCAGTACCGCGAGGACTGGCTGATGTACCTGCCGATGTTCCTGCTCGGGTCCGCCCTGGCAGCCGGGTGGGAGCGGATCCCCGAGATCCGGCGTGGCCCGGGCTGGGTCCTCGCCGGACTGGCGGTGCTCGGCATCACGTTCGAGTGGTGGCTCCCCCGCTCCCTGGTCGGCATTCACGTCCCGATGGTGGTCGTCGCCTCGGCCGGGCTCATCGTCCTGCTGTGCGGGAAGTGGCTGCCGGCGGAACGCGTGATGCTCGGACCGGTCCCCCGAGCGCTCGGACGGCTCTCGTTCAGCCTGTACCTGGTGCACGAGCCGATCACGGTGTCGGTCGCCTACCTGCTGCCCACCTCGGTGCCGTGGCTCACGATGCTCGTGGCGATCCCGGTCGCCGTCGTGGTCGCCGGGCTCTTCGCCCGGCTCGTCGAGCTGCCGGCGCACCGGCTGGCCAAACGGGTCGCACGGACGATCACCGTGCGACGCGGACGCGTCGGCGGCCCGCCCGCCCGCGCCGACGACGCACGGCTCCCGGACGACGACCGCCGCGCAGCCTGACGGGCGTCAGGTCCCGGGACCGGGACGCAACGACTCTGCGGGCCTGGAGGCGCGTGACGGCGCCGCCACGCGCCTCCAGGCTGCCTGTGGTCGCGTCACCTCGTCGAGGGGACGCTCCCGGCTACCGGGCGCGTGCGGCGGTGAGCAGGGTGCGGTACCGGTCGCCGACGGCGCCGACGGTGTGTGCCGCGGCGGTGTCGGCCGCGGCGCGGCCGAGCCGCTCGGCCAGCGCGGGATCGGCGAGCAGGCGATCGATCGCCGCCGCGAGCGCGCGGGCGTCGCCGGGTTCGACGAGCAGCCCGTTCACGCCGTCCTCGACGACGTCGACGATGCCGGGGACCGCCGAGGCGACGATGGCGCAGCCGGCCGACATGGCTTCGAGGAGCGCCACCGGCAGGCCGTCGCGGTCGCCGTTGGCGGCCGGCACCGACGGGTAGAGCGCGATCGCCGCCTTCGCGTACTCGGACGCGAGCGCTTCCTTCCCCTGCGCGCCGAGGAACGTCACGGCCGAACCGGCACGGGCCTGCAGCTGGGCGCGCAGCGGACCGTCCCCGACCACGGCCACCTCGGTGGGCTGCTCGGCCATGCGGTCGAGGGCGTCGAGGAGGACGGTCGCGCCCTTCTTCTCGACCAGACGGCCGACGAAGAGCACCCGGCCGGGCACCCGGGTCTCGCGCTCGACGGCACGCGTGATCGGGTCGAGGTCGACACCCATCGGGACGACGTGCACCTGGTCGTCACGGGCGCCGAGCTTCCGGAGTTCGCGCGCCATGTCGGTGCTCATGCAGGTCACCGATGCGGCGCTGCGGATGACGGACCGCTTGACGGCCTGGAGGACCGGGTGGCGCAGCGCGTACAGGTCGCCGCCCAGCGTGGTCACGACGCGGGGCAGGTCGCCGAGCACGACGCGGCCGACGGCTCCCTGCGGGATGATCCAGTGCAGCAGCGCGACGTCGGGCTGCGAGCGGCGGCGCTCTCGGCCCAGCGCGGCGGCCATGGACACGAAGAAGAACGGGACCTGCAGCCAACGGGACTTCTTCGCCCGCAGGTTGTCGACGATCGCGCCGTCCGCCAGGTCACGCCAGCGCGACGGGAAGTAACCGAACCGACGGACCTCGACGTCCCCGATCCGCTGGTGCGCGCGGGCACCCTTCGTCATCGGGGCGACCACCACCACGCGGTACTCGTCCGACAAGGCCGTCGCGAGGTCGAGCACGAAGCCGGGCGTGCCGTCGCCGGCCTCGGCGGGGAAGGTCGACGCAGCGACGAGCAGGGTCGGGCGGAGTTCCGGATCGGGTCGCATCCAGCGCGCTCCCTTAGAGTTGTCGGTCGATGGACGCACAACAGCCTACGGGGTCGGCCGCGGGGTCCCCGGACCCGCTCGACACCTCCGCCGACGCCGCGATCGGCGCCGTCCCGACGACCGGACGGCGGGCCCGTGTGCTCACCGTCGTCAAGTGGGTGGCGGCCGTCGTGGCCCTCGCGTTCCTGGTCTGGAGCATCGCGCGGCAGTGGGACGCCATCAGTCGCGACTTCGTGCGGCTCGACGCCGGCACGATCGTCCTCGGCGTCGCCGCGACGATCGTCGCCCTCGTGGCGAACATGCTCTCCTGGCGGGCCATGATGTCGGCGAGCGGGTTCCGGGTGCGCCTCGCCGCGGCGTCCTCGATCTTCTTCGTCGGACAGCTCGGCAAGTACATCCCCGGCGGCGTCTGGTCCATCGCCGCTCAGGCCGAACTCGGGCGCGCACACGGCCTGCAGCGCACCGGCAGCGCCGTCGCGGCACTGGCGTCGATGCTCGTGAGCATGGTCACCGCGGCCGTCGTCGGGATCGTCGCGGTCCTGCTGGCCTCCTCCACCGGGTTCGCGACGTTCTGGTGGCTCATCCCCCTGATCGTGGTGGGGCTCGTCTGCCTGACCCCGCCGGTGCTCGGCCGCCTCATCGCCGTCGCGTTCCGGGTCCTGCGTCGCCCCGCCCAGGACACCACCCTCACGTGGACGGGCACCGTCATGTCGCTCGTCTGGTCGCTCGTCATGTGGCTGGCGTACGGAGTCCAGGCGACCCTCGTGCTGCGGGTCTTCGGAGCCGACTCGCCCACGCTCTTCCCGGTGGCCGTCGGCGCGTACGCCGTCGCCTGGCTCGTGGGGTTCGTGGTCGTCATCGCCCCGGCGGGGATCGGGCCGCGCGAGGGCATCCTGGTCCTGCTCCTCGGCAGCGTGGCCGGCGGATCGGCGCCGCTCGCCCTCGCCGTCATCAGCCGGGTCTTCATGACCATCGGGGACGTCGTGCTGGCCGGGGTCGGCGCACTGCTCGCGGCGCGCCACCGCCGGAAGACGGCCGCCGCCGCGCTGGGCGGTGGCGCTCCGGGAGCGCCCCGTGCCGACTGATAGGGTCGGCGTTCGGCCGCGCCGCGCGCACGGCAGCACCACGAGGAGGCGCACCACATGACAACGCTCCACGTCATCGTGGACCAGGTCGTCGCCCCGGTCCCCGGAGGCATCGGTCGGTACGCCGAAGAGCTCACCCGCCACCTCATCGAGCACGCCCCCGCCGGCTGCGAGGTGTCCGGCGTCGTCTCGGCGGTGGGCCGCGACGAACTCACCCACATCCGGACCCTGCTGCCCGGGCTCGCCGACCTCGACCGGCTGCCGCTCCCGCGCCGCGAGCTCTCCCTCGCCTGGCAGGGCGGGATCGTCGGCAGCCTGGCGAAGGGCATGGTGCACGCCCCGAGCGTGCTCGCCCCGTTGGTCCGGCACGACCGTTTCCAGGACCCGGGCCGGCAGACCGTCGTCACCGTGCACGACACGGTCCCGTGGACCAACCCCGAGACCCTGACGCCGCGCGGCGTCCACTTCCACAAGGCGATGGTCAAGCGTGCGTGGAAGCACGCCGACGCCGTGGTGGTGCCGACCCACGCGGTGGCGAGTGCGCTCAACGAGATCCACCGGTTCGACGACCGGCTCCGGGTCATCGGCGGAGCGCCGAGCGGGCGGCTCCGGCTGCCCGTCGACGCCGATCTCCGCGCCGAGCGGCTCGGGCTGCCCGAGCGGTACGTGTTGGCCGTCGGCACGCTCGAGCCGCGGAAGGCGCTGGGATCCCTGATCGAGGCGATGGCGCACCCCGACGCGCCGACGGACATCCCGCTCGTCATCTCCGGCCCGGACGGTTGGGGCGACGTCGACGTGTACGGCACGGCGGAACGAGCCGGTCTCTCGCGTGACCGGGTGAAGGTGCTCGGGCGGATCGACGACGCCGACCTCGCCGTGGTCTACGACCGGGCCACCGTGTTCGTGTTCCCGAGCCTGGCCGAGGGGTTCGGGCTGCCCGTCATCGAGGCGATGAGCTTCGGCACCCCGGTCGTGCACTCGGACGACCCCGCCGTGTCCGAGGTCGCCTCCGACGCCGGTGTCACCGTCGCCATCGGTCCGAAGGAGTCCTACCCGGAGCGGCTCGCGCAGGCCGTCTACCAGGTGGTCAACGACCCCCTGCTCGCCGGGCAGCTGGCCGTCGCCGGCCCCGATCGCGCACGCATGTACGACTGGAGCGATTCCGCCGCCGAGACCTGGCAGCTGCACGCCGACCTCTGACGGCGTGCAGCTGCCCGTCCGGCGGTCAGCCCGTGTACGAGTAGGTCGTGACCCAGTCGATGTACAGGTGGCCGACCCCGCCCCAGTTGCCCACCTGGAACATGTAGCGGTGCGCGGTGGTCGGGACGTCCCTGGTGACCGTCTTGATGACCTTCCCGTCGAGCGAGTACGACACGGACTTCCCGGGGATCCACTCGATCGAGTAGGTGTGCCACGAGCGCCACGTCGTCCCGGTGCTCAGGCTGGTCGCCGTCGCTTCACGTCCGGGCGTCATCGAGTGGTGGTGCAGCATCGGAGCGGACTCGAAGTTGGCCTCCGGGTAGTCGATCTCCCCGTCCGACCACTTGTCCGACGTCGGCCACAGCATGAAGGCGGCACCGTTCCCGTTGCCGCCGGCGGCCATGGCGCGCACCGTGAACTTCCCGCCCTTGTGTCCCCACGCGCCCGTGGGCGAGCCGAACGTGCCGGCTGACCCGCGCTTGCCGTCGAGACGGACGTCCATGTTCCCGTTGATCGCACTGATCTGCGTCCCCGAGTAGTACATCCCGCCCGTCCCGTCGGGGTAGGGCTGCCACGACTTCGCGTAGGACGCGGCGAACTTCCCCTTGGCCGCCGCGGTCGTCCGGAAGTCCTCGCGGAACGTCTGCTTGAACTTGCCGATGTTCCCGACCGGCGCGGATGTGTTCGCTGCCGAGGCGGCGCTCACCTGACCGAACGGCCCGGCGACCAGCACGACTCCCAGGAGCACGACGGAGAGTGCGGCTCTCGTGATCGCGCGTTTCTGCATGAGCTGTCACTCCCTGACATGACGATTCGCACCCGTTCCCGTGGGTGCCGGACTGCCGGCCCTCGGCCGTCCGGGGTCCACGGTAGTTGCGTTGTCCATCCTGCGCGGGGGGTTGACTTCGCCAGGGCGTCCCCAGTACGAGGGGTGTCGAACGGTACGGGGAGCGCAGCGGACGTCAGAGGGAGTCGCGGAGGCGCGCGGCCTTCTCCTCGACCAGGCGCTCGAGTCCTTCGGCGTACTCCGTGAGCCGCGCCGCGACACCGGGCTCGGAGGACCCGATGATCCGCGCGGCGAGCAGTCCGGCGTTCGCCGCGCCGTTGATCGCCATCGTCGCGACCGGGATGCCGGCCGGCATCTGGACGATCGACAGGAGCGAGTCGAGTCCGTCGAGCCGTGCCAGCTGGACGGGCACGCCGATCACGGGCAGCGTCGTCATCGAGGCCACCATGCCGGGCAGGTGGGCAGCCCCACCGGCACCGGCGATCACGACCCGGATGCCCCGCTGGGCGGCACCCCTGGCGAAGCGGGTCATCTTGTCGGGCGTGCGGTGCGCGGACACCACGTCCGCCTCGAACGGGATGCCGAGCTCGGCGAGGATGTCGGCCGCGGCCCGCATGGTCGGCCAGTCGGAGTCCGACCCCATGATGATCGAGACGAGCGGCTGTGCTGGGGCTGCGGAGTCGGTCACACGCCGAGCCTAGCCGAGCAGCACCCGCCGCCAGGTGTCACCGTCACGGCCGATCGTCCGCGCGTCGCGGACCCACCGCTCGGCCCGTTCGTCGGGCGCCCCACGCTCGACCGCGGCGCGGACGGCTGCCCGCCAGGCGTCGACGTCGTCGGGGACCCCGACCGCTCCGTACCGTTCGGCCACGGCGTACGACGGCCGGTCGGAGACCACGGCCGGCAGCCCGAGTGCCGTGTACTCCAGGAACTTCAGGTCGCTCTTCGCGCGGTTGAACTCCTCGTCGCGCAGCGGCGCGACCCCCGCACGCCAGCGCGCGCGGTGGGCGACGAGCCAGCGGGAGAACGCCGGGTAGTGCCCGTCGGGCACCTCGAGCCGGCGGAACCAGCCGGCGTCGCCGTCCTCGGTGACGCCGATGACCTCGAGCCGGATCGGGGTGCCGTCGGCGGTGGCCAGGTCGGCGAAGACGTCCCGGAGCAGTTCGAGGTCGGCGGCGTGGGTGAGCGTTCCCATGTACAGCACGCGGTGCTCGCCGGCCGGCCGTTCGTCGTCGTCGTCGGTCGCGCCGGACGTCCATAACCCCGGGTCGAGGGCGTTCGGCACGACCACGACGTGCCGGGCGACCGGACGCACCACCTCGGCGAGCTCCGGCGTGCTCACGATCACGGTGTCGGCGCCGCGCACCAGGGCGTCGATGGAGGCCAGGCGGTCCGGGTCGTACTCGGCACGGGCCAGCCGTGCCCGGCCGGACACCGTGAAGAAGTCGTCGTCGACCTCGGCCACCACCCGGATCCCCCGCCGCGCCGCGGTCTCGAGGAAGGGCTGTACGACGGTGCGCGGCAGGACGTCGCGCTGCACGAGGACCGCGGTGTACGCGGTGGTGTCGGCGCCCGCGACGAAGGCCACGGGATCGACCTGTCGGACCTCGGCGGCACCGGCGTCCGACAGGTGCTCCACCCGGCGCACGACGCGGACGTGGGCGGACGCGGGGTGTGCACCGCCCGCGCCCGCGACGACGTACCCGAGGACCGGCAGCGGCACGGCTGGAGTGGCCGTCGCCTGCTGCTGCTCGGGCTGATGCTCGTGCTCGGCATCGGGACGCGGCGCGCCGACGACGGCGCGGCGGAGCCGACGGACGGCCCGGCGGACGAGTTCACGCGGCATGGCGCCATTCTCCCGTACCCGCCGGACGGTCGCAGCCGCACCCGCCCAGGCGACCGCTCCGCTCGCCCTCGCGGTCGCGGTCGCCGTCGCGGTCGCGGTCGCGGTCAGCGCACCTGCACCGTCGCGCAGCCCAGCGACGTGTCGCCGCCCTTCCCGATCCCGACCGCGGTGAGGCACACCGATCGCTTCCCGGACGCGACCGGCACCGACCCGGTGAACCCGTGGTGCTCGCCGCCGCCGTGGACACGGTCGACGTCGCTGCGCTGCCGATCGGCGACGAGACTGCCGACGACCCGGCCGCCGACGCTCACCCGGACCGTGACCGGACGCTGCACGGCGTCCCGGTCGAACGCCCACCCCCGGACGCTGACGCGACCAGCCGATCCCGACGACGCTGATTCGCTCCGGCCGACCGGGGCCGCGACGGGCACCGTGACGCTCCGGCACGGGCTCGCCGTCCGGTCCGCGCCGCCGTCGATGTTCCGGGCGATCGCGCACACGGTGTGCTTCCCCGCCCCCGAGGCCACGATCTCGGCGAACCCGTGCGCGGGACCGGCGCCCCAGGTCCGGTCGACGTCGGCCCGGGCCCGATCAGCGGACCGGGACGCGACGACCCGTCCGTCGACTGTGAACGCGACCGTGCTGGCCGTGTCCGGAGCGTCCCCGTCGAACGCCCAGCCCGTCACGGCGACGCCACCGACCGCGACGGTCACCGACTCGAGGCCGACGTACGGGTCGTGCCGGAGGGCACGCACCTGCACGCACCCGAGCTCGGAGTCGGACCCCGCGCCGATGTTCACCGCGGTGACGCAGACGCGGCGGAGGCCCTCGGCGGCCGGCACCGCGGTGTCGAACCCGTGGGGCTCCCCGACGCCGTACGCCGCGTCGACGTCCGGGCGGGTGCGGTCCGCGCTCAGCACGCCGGCGGCGACACCGTCCACCGTCGCCCGGACCCGGACCGGCTGCGTCGGGTCGTCCTCGTCGAAGGCCCAGCCGCGCACGCGGACTCCGCCGCCGGCACCGACGACGGCCTCGAGCGCACCGCGCGGGGCCAGGTCCGCGGTGGGCACCCCGAGCCGGGCGTTCGCGACCAGCGCCTGCGCGTAGGAAGAGAACCACTTGCCTGCAGCCGGGGCACCGTTGCAGGTGCCGTCGCTCGCGCCGGGGGTCTTCACCCACAGCAGGGCGTCGAGCGCCGTGCCGTCGGACACCACCCGGGGCGAGGTGCCCAGACCGGCACCCGGCCCGTTGCACCAGGTGCCGCGCCAGCCCTGCCCGTTGCGCGAGGTGTCGATCACGTAGTGCGAGCCCCCGGTCGCGGCGGACACCTTCTGCGCGTACGCCTGCTCCTGCGCGGTCGGGTAGTAGTTCGCGACGTTCGTGAAGAACCCGCGGGCCTGCTGCACGCCCGCACTGTTCAGCCGCGACGCCATCAGCGCCGGCTGCACCCAGTTCGAGTTGCCGGCGTCCAGGTAGGCGGGGACCCCGGCGGCGGTCAGCCCGGCGACGGTGCGGGACAGGATGCGGTAGCGCTGCTCGTCGAGCGCGGTGCTGCACTTGGCGTTGCTGAGCATCGCGAGCGAGTCCGGTTCGACGATGACGGCTGCACGGTGCCCGGCGAGCGCCGCGGTGACCTGGTCGACCCAGGCGTCGTAGGACCGCTCGTCGAAGCCCCCGGCGGAGTACCCGCCGCAGTCGCGGTCCGGGATCGCGTAGAGCACGAACACGGGGGTGGTACCGGACTGCTCGGCCCCGGTGAGGGCGGTGCTGATCGTCTTGGTCAGCTGCGTCCCCTGGCTCCAGTCGCCGAGCCAGGTGGCGACGGGGTGGCCGGCGATGGTCCCCGCCGCAGCGGCTCCGGCCGGGTCGGTGGCGGCGAGGGCGGCCTGCGCCTTCGCGGCCTCGCTCGTCGGCGACCGGTACGGCCCGGCGCCGTAGAGCGACGCGGACGTGGCCGAGCGGATGGTGGCGGCCGAGGTCGCTGCGGACGCGGACGCGGTCGGCAGCAGGCCGGCGACGGCTGCGACGAGGGCGACGGCGGCGCCGCAGACGGCGGCACGGCGCGGACGGCGGCGCATGGGGACTCCCTGGACGGTGGGCACGGACCGTTCCAGGGGAACACGCGGTCCCGACCCCCGCCAGCCTCCCGACCGGGTGCCACCCGAGGGGGTGTCCGCAGAGCGGCCGACAAGTGCGTCCCGCACCCGGGACACTACGGGAGGCCCGTGGCGGCGTCGCCACGGGCCTCCAGTGACGTCATCCGGTCACGTCGGTGACGCGACCTCAGTCGTCGAAGTGCGCTGCGGCCGCGCGGGCGCGGTACACGACGTCGTCGACGTCGTCACCGAGCACCGTAACGTGCCCGATCTTCCGGCCGGGCCGGGGCGCCTTGCCGTAGAAGTGGTACTTCGCCTCGGGGAAGGCCTCGAGCGCTGCGGGGTACCGGGCGGCGAGGTCGCCGTCCGCGGGTCCGCCGAGCACGTTCACCATGACGGACGCCGGGGCGAACGAGCCGGTGGCTCCGAGCGGCAGGTCGAGGACCGCTCGCAGGTGCTGCTCGAACTGGCTCGTGGTGGCACCGTCGATGGTCCAGTGCCCGGTGTTGTGCGGACGCATCGCGAGTTCGTTGATCAGGATGCGTTCGTCGTCGGTCTGGAACAGCTCGACGGCCAGCACGCCGGTCACCCCGAGTTCTTCGGCGATGCGGACGGCGATCGACTCGGTCAGGTCGGCGATCCGGCCGGCGCTGTCCGGAGCGGGTGCGATGACCTCGGCGCAGACCCCGTCGCGCTGCACGGTCTCGACGAGCGGCCAGGCGACGACCTGCCCGGAGGGTCGGCGTGCCACGGACTGCGCGAGCTCGCGGGTGAAGGGGACGAGCTCCTCGACCAGGAGGGCCTGGTCGCCGCCGGCCTCGGCCACGGCGATGAACCAGTCGTCGACGTCGGAAGCGTCAGAGACCACCCGGACGCCCTTGCCGTCGTAGCCGCCCCGCGGCGTCTTGACGACGGCTCGGCCACCGTGCTCGGCGAGGAAGGCACGGAGTTCGTCGGGACCGTGCACGGCGGCCCAGTCGGGCACCGGCAAGCCGAGTTCGCTCAGCCGGCGGCGCATGGTGATCTTGTCCTGGGCGACGGCCAGCGCGTCCGGACCGGGGTGGACCGCCACGCCCGCGTCGACCAGGCTGCGCAGGACGTCCTGCGGCACGTGCTCGTGGTCGAAGGTCACGACGTCGACCTGCCGGGCGAACTCGAGCACCGTGGCGGCGTCGTGGTAGTCGCCCTCGGCGGTGGCGGCGATGCCTGCGGACATGCCCGGCCCCTCGGCGAGCACCCGGATGTCGATCCCCAATTCGACCGCGGCCGGCACCATCATCCGTGCCAGCTGTCCCCCACCGATGACCCCGACGCGCAACGCCATGCTGTGTGATCCTTCCGGCGTTCCCACCGCATGGTGTGAACGCGTTGTCTACAATCGCTGTTCGGGTCGCGCTCTGCACGACCGGTCACAACTCTACGGATCCTGGAGGGCTCGTGCGGCGCCTCATCGCCCAGCTGGCACGCTTCGGCGTCGTCGGTGCCGTCGGCTTCGTCGTGGACACCACGGTGTTCAACGTGCTGCGGTCGACCCTGCTGAACCCGGAGGACGTGCACTCGGGACCGTTCTGGGCGAAGGTGGTCTCCACGACGGTCGCCATCTTCGTCAACTGGATGGGCAACCGGTACTGGACGTTCCGCGAGCAGCGACGGGCCGTTGCCACCCGCGAGGGGGTCGAGTTCGTCGTCGTGTCCCTCGGCGGCATGGTCATCTCGCTCGGCTGCCTCGCCGTCTCCCACTACGTCCTCGGCTTCACGTCGGCGCTGGCCGACAACGTC
Source organism: Curtobacterium flaccumfaciens pv. betae (assembly GCF_026241855.1). NCBI lineage: Bacteria > Bacillati > Actinomycetota > Actinomycetes > Micrococcales > Microbacteriaceae > Curtobacterium > Curtobacterium flaccumfaciens. The sequence goes on from NZ_JAPJDC010000001.1 coordinate 2,423,750, forward strand.
TCCGGCAACGTCATCGGGCTGCTGCTCGGCACCGTGTTCCGCTTCTGGCTCTACAAGGTGTGGGTCTACCACCCGGAGCGCGTCGGACGCACCGGACCGGACGAGCGCGCCGGAGCCGACACCGTCGAGGACGCGACCGTCGCCGCGACGTCCCGGTCCGAGGCGTCCGGCCAGTAGTCTCGGAGCGATGCAGCACGCACCGCACCCCCTCGTCACCCGGGCGGAGGCCCTGCGGACCGCGGTGCTGACCGCCGCGTTCGGCCTCTGGCTCGTCCTCTGGGCGCTCGTCGTCCCGGCGTTCCAGGCACCGGACGAGCCGGCCCACTTCGACGCCGCCCTGCACGTCGCGACCGGCTCCGGGTGGCCCGACCCGGGCACCCTGCACGTGTCGAACGCCGTCGGGGCCGCGCAGCAGGAGCAGGCCTCCGGGGATGCGTCGTCCTGGTCGACCGTCAGCGCGCTGCTGCAGGAACACCCCGGCGACTCCCGGACGGTGAACCAGATGACCCAGCACCCCCCGACGGCGTACCTGGCGGACGCCGCCGTGCTCCGGGTCCTGCACCACGGCTCGCTGCGCTGGGACCACGCGCTCGTCGCCCTCCGGCTCGTCGACGCCGCGCTCGTGACCCCGCTCGCGCTGCTGACGTGGGCAGCGGTCCGCCGCCTGACGCGCTCGCCGCGCGCGGCACTGTTCGGCGCCCTCGCACTGTTCGCCCTGCCGCAGCTGGCGTCCGTCGGGGCGTCGGTGACGAACGACGCCCCGGTGCTCCTGCTCGGAGGCACGGTGGTGTGGCTCGCGACCCGGCTGCTCACGGGCGACCTCCGCCGCCGGACCCTGCTCGCTCTCGCCGTGGCGCTCGGACTCCTCGTCGCGACGAAGGGCACGGGGCTGCCGGCGATCCCCTTCGTGGCGCTCGTGGTGCTCGTCGCCGGAGCAGGCACGCTGACCGGTGGTGCACGATTCCTCCGGACGGCCGCCGCACTCGTCGTGGCGGGGGCGATCGGTGGGTGGTGGTGGGTGCGCAACCTCCTCGTGTTCCACACCCTGCAACCCGACGGCTACGCCGCGATCCGGCCGGACCGTCCGTTCCCGGCGGGTGAGCACCCGTCACCCGGGCACTTCCTCGACGTCAGCTGGGGAACGCTCGCGCGGACGTTCTGGGGGTCCCCCGGGCAGCGGGCGCAGGTGAGCATCGGTGACACCCTGACCGCCGTCCTGACCGCCGTCGCGCTCGTCGTGCTCGTCGGCTGGGCGTTCCGGCGCGGACCCACCCTGGTGCCGGCGGTGTGCCTCGCGGTGTTCCCCGGACTCCTGCTGCTCCTGCAGACGGCGAGCAGCGCCCGGGCGTACCTGGACACGACCGAGGTGGCCGGCACCCAGGGCCGCTACCTGTTCCCCGCACTCGTGTGCCTCGTGGTGCTCAGCGCCCTCGCGTGGCGGCGGCTCACGGGGCCGGGCGCCGGACGGACCGTGCTCACCCGGTCGCTCGCCGTCGCGCTGCCGGCGGTGGGGCTCTGGGGGCTCTCCGTCGTCAGCGCCTGGTTCTGGAACGCCGCCGACGGCCCCCTGTCGGCGACGAGCGTCGCGCGGTACGGGGCCACCGGTCCGGTGCCGTTCGCCGTGGTGCTCCTGGTCGCCGTCCTCGTCGCCGCCGGGATCACGGTCGGCGTGGGCGGGGTGTGGCGGCCGTGGCCCGTCTCGGTCAGCGCTCGGCGACCTGGATGACGTCCACCGAGCAGGACTGCTGCGGGGCGCCCTTGGCGTCCGAGCAGACCTGGTAGACCGGGAACGTGCCGACCACCGGTCCGATGGCGGAGTAGTCGCGGACCTGCGGGTCGCGCGGGTTCGTGTAGTTCAGGAAGTACTGCACGTCCGCTTCGCGGAGCAGGCCGACGAAGGCCGGGTCCTGGTAGTCGTACGCCTGCCCGTCCTCGCCGTACATCTGGGCACCGAGCCGGAACGCCACGAGCACCGTGTTGCGGGTGTTCGTGCCGAGGATCCTGCTGCCGGCGGGGATGACGTCGGACGCCAGGAGCGCGTCGACCAGCGGCTCGTCGGGGTGGATGACCTCGCCGAGGACCTGTCCGGCCGGGATGCCCGACGGGCGGACCTCGTACGTCGAGAACGGGGCGCGGACACCGTTCACGTTCTGACTGTACGAAGCGACCACGACCAGCACACAGCCGAGGACGGCGACGACCTTGCGGATGCGTCGACCGCGCCGCACCGTGCGCCAGAAAGTGGGCAGCAGGGCTCCGGCGACGAGCACCGAACCCGTGAAGAGCGGCAGGTAGTACCGCGCGTTGCCGCCCAACGACTCCACCGTCGCGATGCCCGCGTACCCGAGCAGGTACACGCCGGAGAACAGCCCGACGATGCTCGTGAAGACGAACCGCCGGTAGTGCACCACCCCGGCGACGGCCGCACCGACGAACACCACCCCGATGGCCAGGGCGAAGGGCGCGAACGAGCCGATGCGGGTGAAGTAGAAGGGCAGCGCTTCGAGGCGCTGCTCGACGTAGTACCGGACCTTGCCGACGAGCGTCGTCGTGCTGCTCTCGTCGGGCTCGGCCGCGACCGGTGTGCCGGCAGGCAGCCGGACCGGCAGCTCGCGCTCGGCGGTGTACACGCCGGCCTCGTACAGCGACGGGGTGCGGTCCTCGTTCGGCGACACCGCCAGCCCGTTCGGCGGCGAGGGGATCCGGACCTCCTGGTAGTCCTTGCCGGACGAGTCGGAGAACTTCTTCGAGACGTTGACCGTCAGTGACGATCCGAGCTCGATGCCACCGAACTTGGCCGACAGCGCCCCCACCCAGGGCGCGGAGAACAGCACCGCCGTCAGGAGCGCGACCACCGGCAGCAGCAGCGACCGCGGTTCTCGTGCGTCCCGCCGGTCCTGGAACCACCGGACGAGCGCCCACGACGGCACCACCACGAGGAACACGGGGACCAGGAACGCCTTCGTGCAGTACCCGATGGCGCACACCAGTCCGACGACCGCCGCGGCCACGACGATGCGCCGGACCGAACCGTGCCAGGCGCGGTCCGCCGCGAGCAACGACCACACGAAGAGCAGGCCCCACAGCAGCACGAGGGTGTCGGGCGTCTGCAAGGCGACGTTCGCCAGCATCAGCGGGGCGGTCGCCACGATCGACCACGCGGCGGTCCAGCCGTTGCCGGTCGTCCGCAGCAGCAGCCACGCGCCGACGCCCATCACGGCGGTGCTCGCCGCCAGGTTCACGATCGCGAACGCCGTGCTCGGTCCGAACCCCATCACCATGAACGGCGCCATCAGCCAGGAGACCATCGGGGACCAGTAGCCGTTGACCGCCTCGGCCCAGTGCCCGCCAGCGTACTGCTCGGCGATCGACATGTACGAGATGCCGTCGATGTTGGTCACCTCGAGCCGCGTGCGGTAGGCCACGACGCCGACCAGGACCGCGGCGACGAGCAGCAGCGCAGCGTTGGCCAGGATCGAGGAACGCGACGGGTGCCGCCCCTCGTGGAACGCGCCGAACCGACGACGGTGGCGCTCCCGCTCCCGCGTCCGTGGCCCGGCCGCGTGCGCGACAGCACGTGGCGGCACGGTCGTCCCCGTGTCTGTGTCCGCGATGCCCGTGCTGCCGCCCCCCGGGATGATGCTCAGCGCCCCATGCCGCGGTACGTGAAGCCCGCCGCGGTCCAGGCGTCGCGATCGAGGCAGTTGCGGCCGTCGATGACGACGGGTGACGCCACGAGCGCGGCGGCGGCGGTCGCGTCGAGCTCGCGGAACTCGGTCCACTCGGTGAGCACGAGCACCAGCTCCGCTCCCCCCAGTGCCTCGGCCGCGCTCTCGACGTAGTCGAGCTCGGGGCGCACGCGGCGCGCGGTGACGACGGCCTCGGGGTCGTACGCCGAGACGACGGCGCCGAGTTCGTGCAGGCGGGCCGCGATGTCGAGGGCCGGCGAGTCGCGGACGTCGTCGGAGTTCGGCTTGAAGGCCAGGCCGAGCACCGCGACGCGCTTGCCGCTGACGACCCCGCCGAGCAGCTCCTGGGCCAGCTCCACGACGTGGGCGCGACGGCGCAGGTTCGTGGCGTCGACGTCGGCCAGGAACGCCAGGGACTCCCCGACGCCCAGCTCGTTCGCCCGCGCCTGGAACGCACGGATGTCCTTCGGCAGGCAGCCGCCACCGAAGCCGAGGCCGGCGTTCAGGAACTTCCGGCCGATGCGGGCGTCGTGGCCGATCGCGTCGGCGAGCGCCGTGACGTCGGCACCGGCGACCTCGGCGATCTCGGCCATCGAGTTGATGAACGAGATCTTCGTGGCGAGGAACGCGTTGGCGCTGATCTTCACGAGCTCGGCGGTGGGCAGGTTGACGACGAGTCGGGGCGTGCCGGTGGACAGCGCCTCGGCGTAGACCTCGTCGAGGGCGGCGACGGCTTGTTCGCCGGCCTCGCCGTCGGGCACGCCGTAGACGAAGCGGTCCGGCGCGATGGTGTCCTGCACGGCGAAGCCCTCACGCAGGAACTCGGGGTTCCAGACGAGGGTGGCACCGGGGACGGCTTCGCTGACCTCGGCGGCCAGGCGTGCGGCGGTGCCGACGGGCACGGTCGACTTGCCGACGACGAACTCGCCCGCGGACAGGTGCGGGGTGAGCGCGGCGACGGCGGCGTCCACGTAAGTCAGGTCTGCGGCACCGGTCGGACCCTGCGGGGTGCCGACGGCGAGGAAGTGCACGCGGGCGCCGGCGACCTCGGCCATGTCGGTGGTGAAGCGGATCCGACCGGACTCGAGGGCCTCGGTCAGGATCTCGGGCAGGCCCGGCTCGAAGAAGGGGGCCTCGCCCGCAGCGAGCCGCTCGATCTTGGTGGGGTCGACGTCCACGGCGACAACCTCGTGTCCGAGTTTGGCCATGGAGGCGGCGTGCACGGCACCGAGGTAGCCGCAGCCGATCACTGAGATACGCACGTCGAAGACGGTACCGGTTTCTCGCCGAACTCTCATCACGGCGCCGCAGCGACGCCCGCGGCGACGCCCGCACCGGCCGGGGTCAGGCCCGCACGTCACCCCACGGCGGACGGTCCGGACCGCCGACGATCTCGTCCCAGTCCGGCTCACGGTGCCGGCGCCTGGCCTCGTACGCCTCCACCAGGTCGTGGAGGACGGCGACGACGAGGTCGGCGTGCGGCACGTCGGCGAGGACCACCGCCGGGTCGTCCCCGGGGAACACGAGCACGTCGCCGGAGCGGAACAGCCCCTGCAGCCCGCGGCGCCGCACGGTGACGTCGTAGCCGCGGGAGTGCAGGAGCTCCCGCCGCGTCCGCGTGCCGAGTCCGTTGACCACGACCAGGCGACGGGTGGTGACGACGTACCGCTCCGACATCCAGCGGAACAGCGGGACGGCGCCGCCGAACACGACGAGCACCACGACGACGAGCGCGACGACGGCGTTCAGCCACGCCAGCTGCGCCTGGAACACGCCGAAGCCGAACCCCCCGGCCGCGGTGACGAGCACGACGAACACCGCCGGGCGCACCAGCCGACGAGCGTGCGGTCGCAGGCGCGCGACGACACGTTCGGGCGGGGGCTCGGCGGTCATGCCGTCATGCATACCGCAGGTGGGTGACGTCTCCCACCGCGACGCCCCTGGTGCGCCCCGCCTGGTCCCGGATCGTGATGCGACCGGCGTCGTCGATGCCGGTCGCGTCGGCCTCCTCGACGGTGCCGTCCGGCAGCTCGAGGCGGATGCGGCGACCGATGGTGCCGCACGCGGCGCGGACGTGAGACCGGACCGTCTCGGCGGCGGGACCACCCGTGACCAGGCCGGCCACCGCCTCCAGGACGGACCGCAGGAAGGCGGACAGGACCGCGTCGGCCAGGGCGGGTGCGTCGTCGACCGCGCCGGCGAGCAGGAGCGAGGTGGACGTCGGGGTGGGCAGCCGATCAGCCGGGATCGTCAGGTTCACGCCGGCCCCGACCACGACGCTGCCGTCGGCGGCGACCTGGCAGAGGATCCCGCACACCTTGTCCCCGGCGACCTGCACGTCGTTCGGCCACTTCACCACGACGTCCGCGCCGGTGGGGAGCACCGACGCGATCGCGTCGCGCATGGCCGCGCCGGCCACCAACGGCAGCCAGCCGCGGTCGTGGTCGTCCAGGTCCGCCCGGACGAGCACGCTGGCGGCCAGCGTCTCACCGGCCGGAGCGGTCCAGGTGCGGTCGAGCCGACCCCGGCCCGCGGTCTGGTGCAGGGTCGCGAGGACGCTGCCGTGCTGCTGCTCCGGAGCGGCGGCGAGCAGGTCCGCGTTGGTGGACCCGGTCTCGGCGGGGGCGGTGATCGTCGCGCCCGCCGACCGGACCGCCTCGCTGGTGGCGGGGAACGACGGCGACGGGGATGTGGACATGCACGCAAATGTACGGGCAGGAACCGTGGGGGTCCTCCAACCGGCAGCGTCCCACCCGCCGGTAGGGTGAGCGGGTGACTTCAGGAGACACCCCCGATCTGTCGACGACGGCCGGCCGGCTGGCCGACCTCCGCGACCGGTACCACGAGGCCGTGACCGCCGCGGGCGAATCCGCCATCGCCAAGCAGCACGCGAAGGGCAAGGGCACCGCGCGCGAACGCATCGAGCAGCTGCTCGATCCGAACTCCTTCGTGGAGTTCGACGAGTTCGTGCGCCACCGCACCACGTCGTTCGGCATGGACGCCAAGCGCCCCTACGGTGACGCGGTCGTCACCGGCGTCGGCACGATCCACGGCCGCAACGTCGCGGTCTACGCCCAGGACTTCACGGTCTTCGGCGGGTCCCTCGGCGAGGTCGCCGGCGAGAAGATCATCAAGGTCATGCAGCACGCGCTGAAGACGGGCGTGCCGATCATCGGCATCCTCGACTCCGGCGGCGCCCGCATCCAGGAAGGCGTGGTCGCGCTCGGCAAGTACGGCGAGATCTTCCGCCTGAACACCCAGGCCTCCGGCGTCATCCCGCAGCTCTCCATCGTGATGGGCCCGGCGGCCGGCGGTGCGGTGTACTCCCCCGCCTTGACCGACTTCGTCATCATGGTCGACAAGACCAGCCACATGTTCGTCACCGGTCCGGACGTCATCAAGACCGTCACGGGCGAGGACGTCGGCTTCGAGGAGCTCGGTGGCGCGCAGACCCACAACGCGGTCTCCGGCGTGGCCCACTACCTGGCCGAGGACGAGACCGACGCGCTCGACTACGCGCGCTCGCTCATCGGGTTCCTGCCGGACAACAACCTGTCCGACCCGCCGGCCTACGACGTCGCCCCGGAGCTCGAGACCACCGACGCCGACCACGAGCTCGACCTCGTGATCCCGGACTCGACGAACCAGCCGTACGACGTCACCACGATCATCGAGCACATCGTCGACGACGGTGAGTTCCTCGAGGTGCAGCCGCTCTTCGCGCCGAACATCCTGATCGGCTTCGGCCGGGTCGAGGGCCGCACGGTCGGCATCATCGCGAACCAGCCGCAGGCGATGGCCGGCACGTTGAACATCGACGCCGGCGAGAAGGCCGCCCGCTTCGTGCGGTTCTGCGACGCGTTCGGCATCCCGATCCTGACCCTGGTGGACGTGCCCGGCTACCTGCCCGGCACCGACCAGGAGTGGACCGGCGTCATCCGCCGCGGCGCGAAGCTGCTGTACGCCTACGCCGAGGCCACCGTCCCGCTCGTCACCGTCATCACCCGCAAGGCCTACGGCGGCGCGTACATCGTGATGGGCTCGAAGCAGCTCGGTGCCGACATCAACCTGGCGTGGCCGACCGCCGAGATCGCCGTCATGGGCGGCCAGGGTGCCGTCAACATCCTGTACCGCGCCGAGATCAAGCGCGCCGAGGAGTCCGGCGAGGACGTCGCCGCGGTCCGCACGAAGCTCGCGAACGAGTACACGTACAACGTCGCGTCGCCCTACCTGGCAGCCGAGCGCGGTGAGCTCGACGGCATCATCCAGCCGCACGCCACCCGGGTGTCGGTCATCAAGGCCCTCCGGTCGCTGCGGGGCAAGCGCGCCACGCTGCCCCCGAAGAAGCACGGGAACATCCCCCTCTGATGGGTCGACACGCAGCAGCCGTGCCCTCGGACGAGCCCGCCTCGGTGGCGGACGTCCGGGTGGTCTCCGGCGACCCCACCCCCGAGGAGCTCGCCGCCGTCGTGGCCGTCCTGCAGCGCCAGGCCGACGAAGCCGCAGCGGCCGGACGCGCCGCCGTGGTCGTCGAGCCCCGCACGGGGTGGGCCGCCGGCGGCGGGACGCTGTGGAGCGGACACTGCGTGATCGATCGACGACGCGACGACCGGCACCGGGACCCGGAACCGGCCACGGGACGGCCAGGAGGCGCGGCACCGGCCCGCACCGTGCCTCCCGTCCGGTCCCTGCTCACGTCCACCGCCGGCGTCCCGCAGCTGGGTGCCGTCGCGCCCGGCGGGTCGGCGCTGGCCGCCGGTGGCGACCGCGTGGTCGCGGTCGACAGCGCGGTGCTGACCTTCGCCGACGACGTGTCCGTCGACGAGATCGACGCGTACGTCGCGACGGGCGAGCCGCTCGAGGTCGCGGGTGCCTTCACCATCGACGGCCGGGCCGCCGCGTACATCACGCGGATCGACGGCGCACCGTCCGCCGTGATCGGGATGTCGCTGCCGGTGCTGCGATCGATGCTCCTCCGGGGCTTCGGCATCGCCTGGCACGACCTGTGGGCACTGTAGACATCCGCACCTGTTCCGGGTGGTTCTTTGTGGGTGCCAGTCAAAACGCACTCCCGCCGCACGAATACGCTGATGTGTCATGCCCCGTATCAGCAAGGTCCTCATCGCGAACCGCGGCGAGATCGCCGTCCGCATCATCCGCGCGGCCCGCGACGCGGGCAAGGCATCGGTCGCGGTCTACGCCGACCAGGACCGCGATGCCCTGCACGCCCGCCTCGCCGACGAGGCCTACGCGCTGAACGGCACCACGAGCGCCGACACGTACCTCGTCATCGACAAGATCATCTCGGTTGCCCGCCGCTCCGGCGCGGACGCCGTGCACCCGGGCTACGGGTTCCTCGCCGAGAACGCCGACTTCGCCCGCGCCGTCATCGATGCCGGGCTCGTCTGGATCGGCCCGTCGCCGGAATCGATCGAGCGCCTCGGTGACAAGGTCTCCGCGCGCCACGTCGCCGAGAAGGTCGGCGCGCCGCTCGCCCCCGGCACCATCGAGCCCGTGCAGGACGTCTCCGAGGTCTTCGACTTCGTCGACCAGGTCGGTCTGCCCGTCGCGATCAAGGCGGCGTTCGGCGGTGGCGGTCGTGGACTGAAGGTCGTCCGCGACCGTGCCTCCGTCGAGGAGCTCTTCGAGTCCGCCACGCGGGAGGCGATCGCCGCGTTCGGTCGGGGCGAGTGCTTCGTCGAGAAGTACCTGGACAAGCCGCGCCACGTCGAGACCCAGTGCCTGGCGGACGAGCACGGCAACGTCGTCGTGGTCTCCACCCGCGACTGCTCCCTGCAGCGTCGTCACCAGAAGCTCGTCGAGGAAGCCCCGGCGCCCTACCTGACGCCCGAGCAGCAGACCGCGCTGTACGAGTCGTCCAAGGCGATCCTGCGCGAGGTCGGCTACGTCGGTGCCGGCACCTGCGAGTTCCTCATCGGTGCCGACGGCACCGTGTCGTTCCTCGAGGTCAACACCCGCCTGCAGGTCGAGCACTGCGTCTCCGAAGAGGTCACCGGCATCGACCTGGTGCGCGAGCAGTTCCGCATCGCCGAGGGCGGCGTGCTCGACTACTCGGACCCCACGCCGCGGGGACACTCGTTCGAGTTCCGCATCAACGGCGAGGACCCGGGTCGCAACTTCTTCCCCGCGCCCGGCCCCGTGCACGCCTTCAACGCACCGTCCGGCCCCGGCGTGCGTGTCGACTCGGGCGTCGTCTCCGGTGACGTCGTGTCCGGCTCGTTCGACTCGATGCTCGCGAAGCTGATCGTCACCGGCGCCACCCGTGCCGAGGCGCTGGAGCGTTCGCGTCGTGCACTCGCCGAGTTCGAGGTCACGGGCCTGCCGACCGTGCTCCCCTTCCACCGCGCCGTGGTGTCGGACCCGGCGTTCGCGACGGCCGACGACGAGCCCTTCAGCATCTACACGCAGTGGATCGAGACCGACTTCGTCAACGAGATCCCGGCGTGGAGCGGCTCCCCCGAGGAACTTCCGGCCCCGGCTGCGCGCGAGAGCGTCGTCGTCGAGGTGCAGGGCAAGCGCATCGAGGTCACCATGCCGTCGATCGTCGGTGGCGGTGCTGCCGGTGCCGGTCTCGCCGGTCGTCGTCCCGCCGGCCCCACCGCTCCTCCGAAGCGCCGCTCGTCGGCCGTCCGCGGGGGCCTGGCGAAGTCCGGGTCGTCCGTCGCGTCGCCGATGCAGGCCACCGTGGTGAAGCTCGCGGTCGCCGAGGGTGACACCGTGGTGAAGGGCGACCTGCTCGTCGTGCTCGAGGCCATGAAGATGGAGCAGCCCGTGCAGGCCCACAAGGACGGCGTCGTCACCGGCCTGAACGCCCCGGTCGGCCAGACGGTCTCGTCCGGTCACGTGCTGCTCGAGCTCGCGTAGCGCGGGCGTTTCTTCTCGCAAAACACCGGTGTTCGCCGGTTGAACACGCGCACACCGCGGTTCGACTCGTGAACACCGGTGTTTTGCTTCATCGAACACGATGCACTCCGGCTGCCTCGAGTGCCACGGGGCCGTTGCCGCCCGGCTCAACATCCGGCCACGTCACGCGGACGACCCTTCGGACGGAGCGGTGCGCACGGAGCCGGTCCTCTCGGAGCTTCTCGTCGATGACGACGCGCTCAGGGGTCCGACCAGCGCGCATCGTCCGGTCGCGGTACTTGACCAGCCCGTCGAACTCCACGACCACGCCGGCGTCCTCGAACCAGAAGTCCACCCGGCCGATCAGGCCGGCCGCATCGCGGAACTCCTGCTGCAGCACCGGCGCCGGGAACCCCGCTTCTGCCCAACACAGCCGCGCCACTGACTCACCGGGCGAGTCAGCAGCCGCGTCCGCGAACTCGATCACCCGTCGCGCGCGGGTGGACGCCCGCGGACGAGGCTCCCGGCTGCGCAGTTCGGCGAGCAGCGCTTCCTGTGACACTCCCCGGGCCAGCACCGCGTCCAACACGACCACCGCAGTGCGGAACGACGCTCGGAGCGCGACGTCGACCCCGGTGACCACGAGGGTCGTGACGGGCAGGCCGCCGACGCTCGCACAAGCGATGGGACGACCCGCCCCTCCGACCTTCTGCAGATGCGCGCGACGTTGACCGGTGGCTCGACGCGGATCGGTGGCGACGACGTGCTCGGGGAACTCTCCGAGCCACGGGAGTCCGAGCATCGCCACAGCCGACTCGTGGGAGATCACGAGGGTGGGGTGGATGTTCGGCGCGACCGCTTCGACCCGTGCACGATGGCGCTCCGCTGCAGTCGCTGCTTCGAACGCGTCTCGGTCGACGTACCGGCCGGCCGTGAGGCGGATGAGGGTTCCTCGGCGAGCGGCATCCGCGAGCCGTCGGTGCGCTTTCGGATCGGGATCGCCCGGAGCCGCGCCGAACACCGTGATGTGAGCCATGGCCCCACCGTCACGGCTCCCGCACGGCCCACACGACGACGACCCTCTCTTTGTGATCAGCCCTCGCTCCCCCACCCCCTGTGGAGGAACAGCAAAACACCGGTGCTCGCGCTCTGCACCGCGTTGTGCGGGTGTTCAGAGCGCGAACACCGGTGTTTTGCGGACCGGTGCCCTACGACACCAGGGGGCGCACCGCGGCGGCGAGGGCGTCGACCAGGCGCTGGGCCTCGGCGGGGGTGTCCGCGACCGTGTCGATGTAGACCTTCACCTTCGGCTCGGTGCCGCTCGGGCGGACGATCACCCGGGCGTCGCCGGACAGGTCGTAGCGCAGGATGTCCGAGGGCGGGAAGCCCGCCACCCCGTCGGCGTAGTCCGTCACCGTCTGCACGGACAGTCCGCCGAGCTCCGTCGGCGGCGTGGCCCGGAGCGACGCCACGATCTCGCCGATGCGCGACAGGTCGTCGACGCGGGTCGCGACCTGCCCCGAGGCGAACGCGCCGAACTCGGCGGCGAAGGCCTCGAGGTGGTCGGCGATGGTCGAGCCCGACGCGGCGAGCTCGTCGGCGAGGGACAGCAGCTCCAGCGCAGCCGAGATGCCGTCCTTGTCCCGCACGACCGACGGGTCGACCAGGTAGCCCAGGGCCTCTTCGTACCCGAACAGCAGCTCGGGCACGCGCGACACCCACTTGAAGCCGGTCAGGGTGTCGCGGTACTCCAGCCCGTGGCGCGCGGCCACCCGGGCCAACGCCGGCGACGAGACGATCGACGCAGCGAGGGTGCCGGTCGCGCCGGACTCCGAAGCCCGTGCGGCGGCCCGCCACCCGAGCAGCCAGCCGACCTCGTTGCCCGACAGTCGACGGTAGGAACCGGATCCGTCCGGGATCGCGAGTGCGAGCCGGTCGGCGTCGGGGTCGTTCGCGATCACCAGGTCGGCGCCGACCGCCAGACCGCGGGCGATCGCCAGGTCCATCGCGCCGGGCTCCTCGGGGTTCGGGAACGACACCGTCGGGAACGCACCGTCCGGCTCGATCTGCTCCGGCACGACCGCCGGCTCGGCGAACCCGGCCGCCGCGAACACCGCGCGGGCGGTCTCCCACCCGACGCCGTGCATGGCCGTGTAGACGACCTTCGGCTGCGCATCGCCCGCGAGCGCGGGAGCGGGCACGATCGCTGCCGTGGCGGCCACGTAGGCGTCGACCAGGGCCGACGTCGCCACGGTGTAGTCCGTACCGCGCGGCAGGTCCGTGACGGACCCTGCGGCGATGGCGTCGATGGCGTCCGCGATCTCGCCGTCGACGGGCGGGACGATCTGCGAGCCGTCGTCGTCCTGACCGAGGTAGACCTTGTACCCGTTGTCCCGCGGCGGGTTGTGGCTCGCCGTGACCATGACGCCGGCACCGACGTCGAGGTGCCGGACGGCGAACGCGAGCACCGGCGTCGGCAGGGCCGAGGGCAGCAGGGTGACCTCGAGCCCGAGGCCGCGCATGACCTCGGCCGAATCACGTGCGAAGACGTCCGAGTTCACCCGGCCGTCGTACCCGATCACGACGCTGCGCGAGCGCCCGGTGTCGATGAGGAACCGTGCGAGCCCCGCAGCAGCCTGGGTCACGACGACCCGGTTCATGCGCAGCGGGCCCCAGCCGAGCTCCGCGCGGAGTCCGGCGGTGCCGAACTGCAGCCGGCCGTCGAACCGCTCGGCGAGCGCCCGGACAGCGGGACCGTCGCCATCGGCCGCCGCGTCGATCGCCGCGGCCAGCTCGTCGCGGGTCTCCGGGTCGGGGTCCTGCGCCAGCCACGCCCGCGCGGTGCCGAGCACCTGGTCGAGGTCGAGCTTCACGATGCCGGCTGCCCGAGTGCGGCGACCACGCGCGCGAGCAGGTCGGCGATCACCGGCTCGGCCTGCTTGCCGGCCTCGAGGACCTCAGTGTGCGACAACGGGGTCTTCTGGATGCCCGCGGCGAGGTTCGTGATGAGCGAGAACCCGAGGACCTCCATGCCGGCCTGACGGGCGGCGATGGCCTCGAGCGCCGTGGACATGCCGACGATGTGCCCGCCGATGGTCTTCGCCATCTGGACCTCGGCCGGGGTCTCGTAGTGCGGGCCGCGGAACTGCGTGTAGACACCCTCGTCGAGCGACGGGTCGACCGTCCGGGCCAGCTCGCGCAGCCGCGCCGAGTACAGGTCGGTGAGGTCGATGAACGTCGCGCCCTCGAGCGGGCTGTCCGCGGTCAGGTTGATGTGGTCGCTGATGAGCACCGGCGTGCCCGGGGTCCAGTGCTCCTTGATGCCGCCGGCACCGTTGGTCAGCACCATGATCGAGGCACCGGTCGCCGCGGCGGTGCGGACGCTGTGCACGACCCGACGGACCCCGTGGCCCTCGTAGTAGTGGGTGCGGGCACCGATGACGAGCGCGTGGCGGCCGTCGGCGAGGCGGATCGACCGGATCGTGCCGGAGTGTCCGGGGACGGCCGAGGCGCTGAACCCGGGGACCTGCTCGGCCGGGATCTCGGACACGGTCTCACCGATGATGTCGGCGGCCTTGCCCCAGCCCGAGCCGAGGGTCAGGGCGATGTCGTGCCGCTCGATGCCGGACTGTTCGGCGATGGCGGCTGCGGCGTCCCGCGCGACCTCGAACGGGTCGGCAGCGGGGTCGTTCAGCGGGTTCTCGGTGCTCATGCCCCAACTCTAAAGGGCGGACTGCACGCTCAGTGCTCGCCGAGCGCCCGGTCCACCGCCGCCGTGATCTCGCCCTGGTCGAAGTGGTTCGCGATGACGATGACCTCGGCGTAGGTGTCGCCGATCGCCTCGACGAACTCCTGACTCGTCAGGATCACGTTGGCGTCGTCGGAGACGTCCCGCACGGACGCGACGTCCGCTGCGACGACGGACGCGGAGAGCCCGAGGGCGTCGAGTGCCTTCTCGGCGTTCACCTTGAGGATGCCGCTCGACCCGATGCCGGCGCCGCAGATGGTCACGATCTTCACGCGGAGACCCCCATGATCGTGCGGACCTCGTCCGCCGTGGTCGCCGCCGCGATCCGCCCGGTCACGGTGGCGTCGTTGAACAGGTTCGCGATCTCGCCGATCGACTCCAGGTGGGTGCCGACCTCGGCCACCGCGAGCCCGAGCACCACACGGACGGGGTCGTTGTGCGGGTGGCCGAACGCCACCGGAGCAGCCAGCGTCACGATGGCGAGTCCGTCCCGTACGACGGCACCACCCGGCCGGGCGTGCGCGAACGCGAGCCCCGGCGAGATGACGATGTACGGCCCGTGCTCCTCGACCATGCCGATCATGGCGTCGGTGTACTCGTCGGTGGTGGCACCCGAGGCGACGAGCGCACCGCCGACCAGGCGCATCGCGTCACGCCACGCGGGCGCGTCCGCACCGAGGAGGACGGCGGTGTCCGGCAGCGGTGGCAGTCCCATGCGTCAGGCCTCCTGGTACCCGGCGGTGATGGTGGCGATGATCTCCTCGCGGTCCTCGAGCGGCAGGAACGACCCGAGCGCGGCGTTGATCTGGAACGCAGCCAGGTCGTCGAGGTCGTAGCCGAACGTGCCGGCGAGCAGCGCGAGTTCCTTCGACAGCGAGGTGCCGCTCATCAGGCGGTTGTCGGTGTTCACCGTGACGCGGAAGCCGAGCTGGTAGAGCACGTCGAACGGGTGGTCGGCGAGGTCGTCGCCCCACGCGGCGATCGCCCCGGTCTGCAGGTTCGACGACGGCGAGACCTCGAGCGGGATCTCGCGGTCACGGACCCACGAGGCGACCTCGCCCAGGGAGGCCAGCGTCGAGCCGTCCCCGGCATCGGACAGGGCGACGTCCTCGAAGATGCGGACGCCGTGCCCGAGGCGGAGCGCCCGGCCGTCGACCAGCGCGGACCGGATGGACGCGAGCCCGTCGGCCTCGCCAGCGTGCACGGTGACGGGGAACAGTTCGGAGGCCAAATAGTCGAAGGCGGCGCGGTGGTTCGAGGCGGGGAACCCGGCTTCGGCACCGGCGATGTCGAAGCCGACGACCCCGGCGTCACGGTGCCGGACGGCGAGCTCCGCGATCTTGAGCGACCGGTCGGCGTGCCGCATCGCGGTGACGAGCTGGCCGACGCGGATGCGCCCGCCGGCGGCGTCGACGGCTTCCTCGATGCCGGCCTGTACCGCCTCGACCGTCTGGTCGAGGGTCAGTCCGCCCTGCAGGTGCTGCTCCGGCGCCCAGCGGACCTCGCCGTAGACGACGCCGTCGGCGACCAGGTCCTCGACGAACTCGCGGGCGATCCGGGTGAGCTGCGGTGCGGTCTGCATCACCGACGTGGTGACGTCGAACGTCTTCAGGTACTCGACCAGGGAGCCGGAGTTCGACTGGTCGGCGAACCACTGCCCGAGCTCGGCCGGGTCGGTGGTGGGGAGCGACACACCCGCCGACGCTGCGAGCTCGATGATGGTCGCGGGACGCAGGCCGCCGTCGAGGTGGTCGTGCAGTGAGACCTTCGGCAGGTCGTTGATGACCGCCCCGGCGTCGGGCAGGCGGTAGGTCGGGGCGTCGGCGCTCATGCCCCCCAGGCTATCGGTGGTCACCGCCGCCGCGCAGGCACCTGTGCACAACCCACAACGGAAGACACTGGAGGCTCCCCACAGCTGTGCAGGGAGCCTCCGGTCGGTCGGGTGGCCGGGTTCAGGACCCGATGCGCTCGCGCACGATCGGCCCACGTGCCGTGGCAGCGGAGCCCGCCGGGCCGATGGTCCACGCACCCTCGAGCGACTCGAGTGCGCGCGGGATCCGCGACGCGTCGTCGGAGTGGAGCGTCCAGAGCGGCTGGCCCTCGGTCACGGTGTCCCCCGGCTTGACGTGGAGCTCGATGCCCGCACCGGCCTGCACCGGGTCCTGCGCGCGGGCACGACCGGCCCCGAGCCGCCAGGCCGAGACCCCGAACGGCAGTGCGTCCTGCTGCGTGAGGACCCCCGACGTCCCAGCGGTGACGACGTGCTGTTCGCGGGCCACGGGCAACGCGGCGGACGGGTCCCCGCCCTGCGCCTCGATCATCCGACGCCAGGTGTCCATGGCGCGACCGTCCGCGAGCGCCGCTGCGGGGTCGGCGTCGGGCAGTCCGGCCAGCGTGAGCATCTCGGTCGCGAGCGCCACGGTCAGCTCGACGACGTCGGCGGGGCCGCCGCCGGCGAGCACCTCGACCGACTCCCGCACCTCGAGCGCGTTGCCGATCGTCAGCCCGAGCGGGACCTCCATGTCGGTCAGCAGCGCCGAGGTCGCGACCCCGGCGTCGTTGCCGAGGTCGACCATGGTCTGCGCGAGCTCCCTGGACGCCTCGTAGGTCGGCATGAACGCGCCGGACCCGAACTTGACGTCGAGCACGAGCGCACCGGTGCCCTCGGCGATCTTCTTCGACATGATGCTCGACGCGATGAGCGGGATGCACTCGACCGTGCCGGTGATGTCGCGGAGCGCGTAGAGCTTCTTGTCCGCGGGGGCCAGGCCGGACCCGGCGGCGCAGATGACCGCGCCGACGTCCTGCAGCACCTGCATCATGCGGTCGTTCGAGATGGACGCCTGCCACCCGGGGATCGACTCGAGCTTGTCGAGCGTGCCGCCGGTGTGGCCGAGCCCGCGGCCGGACAGCTGCGGCACCGCGACGCCGAACGACGCCACCAGGGGCGCCAGCGGCAGGGTGATCTTGTCGCCGACCCCGCCCGTGGAGTGCTTGTCGACCGTCGTCTTGCCGAGCGACGAGAACGACATCCGCTCCCCCGACGCGATCATCGCGAGCGTGAGGTCCTTGATCTCGCGCCGCTCCATCCCGTTCAGGAAGATCGCCATCGCCATCGCGGCCATCTGCGGGTCCTCGACGTAGCCGCGGGTGTACGCGTCGACGAGCCAGTCGACCTCGGCGGTGCTCAGGGCGCCGCCGGAGCGCTTCGTGCGGATGAGGTCGACGGTGTCGAACGGCTCGACGGCCATGTCAGTGCTCCTGCTGGTACGTGGCGAGGGTGCGCGGCCCGAAGGCGTCCGGCAGGACCTCGTCGATGGTGCGGATGCCGGAGAGCGTCTCGAGGAGCATGCCCTCGGTCGAGTGCTCGAACAGCAGCTGGCGGCAGCGGCCGCACGGCATCAGGGTCGCCCCGTCGCCGTCGACGCACGTGAACGCGACGAGCTTGCCGCCTCCGGTCATGTGCAGCTGCGACACGAGGGAGCACTCCGCGCAGAGCGTCACCCCGTAGCTCGCGTTCTCGATGTTGCAGCCGGAGACGATCCGGCCGTCGTCGGTGAGCGCCGCGGCGCCCACCGGGAACGACGAGTACGGCGCGTAGGCGCGCCGCATCGCGGCCGTGGCGGCGTCCCGCAGGACGCCCCAGTCCACGTCGTCGACCGGGAGGCCCGTGGCGGCGTCCGTCGGGTCGGTGGCGGTGACCGCCTGGTCACCTGGTTGCTGCGTGTCGGTCATGTGTCGTGCCTCCAGGCCGTCAGCTCTTGATGTAGGGCTTGCCGGACGCGGCGGGGCCGCGCGACTGCCCGACCAGGCCGGCCACGGCGAAGATCGTCACCACGTACGGCAGCATCAGCAGGAACTCGCTGGGCACGGGTGAGTCGATCGCTCCGAGCGTGTTCTGCAGGTTCGACGCGAAGCCGAACAGCAGCGCCGCGAGCGTCGCCTTGATGGGGTCCCACCGGCCGAAGATGACGGCGGCCAGCGCGATGTAGCCGGCGCCCGCGGTCATGTCCTTCGTGAACGGCCCGACCGCGTCGAGGGTGAAGTACGCCCCACCGAGACCGGCGATCGCACCGGCGAGGGAGACGTTCCAGAACCGGGTGCTCGTGACGTTGATGCCCACCGTGTCGGCGGCCTGCGGGTGCTCGCCGACCGCGCGGAGGCGCAGGCCCCAGCGGGTCTTGAACAGGCCGAAGGTGACGACCGCCACGGCGATGTAGGCCAGGTAGACGACGACCGTCTGCTCGAAGAACACCGGACCGATGACCGGGATCTGGTGCAGCAGCGGGATCTCGACCTTCGGGAACCGGATGCCGATGTTCAGGGTCTCCTCGTTCGGGGAGAGCACCTGCGAGTACAGGAAGCCGGTCAGGCCGGAGATGAACGCGTTGATGACGACACCGACGATGACCTGGTCGACCAGGTACTTGATGCTGAACGCCGCGAGGACGAACGACACGAGCATGCCGGCGACGAGCGCGGCGACGAGGCCGACCCAGGGCGACCCGGTGATCGAGGCGACCATCGCGGAGCTGAACGCACCGGCGAGGAACTGACCCTCGATCGCGATGTTCACCACGCCGACCCGCTCGGAGATGACGCCGCCGAGGGCACCGAACACGAGCGGGACGCTCAGGCTCAGCGCGCCGAGCAGCAGGCCGGGGATCGGCAGGGACGAACCGGCCGCGGCCCAGGTCAGGAAGCCGATGACGAAGACGACCGCGAACACCGACGTGACCCACAGCGGGACCCGGCGGAGTGCCCGCGTCTCGATGAACGCGTACACGGTCAGGATCGCGAGCAGGACGATGACGACGATGCCCGTCCCGAGCGCGGGCAGCGGGACGTTCGGCAGCGCGAAGAAGTCACCGGCGTTCGCGAGGCGGAACGTGGTGGTACCGGAACGCGGCAGCAGGCCGAACAGCACGATCGCGATGAGCGTGAACACGCCGTACCCGATCGGGAGCTTCCAGCTCCTGGTGGTCTCGACCGGACGGGCCGCGAGCGGCGACGCGGGGGCCGCGGTGGGGCTGATGGTGCTCATGCGGCGACCGCCTTCTTGCTGGTCTTGCTCGTCTTCGTGCGCTTGCGTGCACCCGGCTGCGGGATCCGGAAGATCGCGCGGACGAGCGGCGGCGCCGCGATGAAGAGGACGATGAGGGCCTGGATGACCCCGACGATGTCGATCGGGATGCCGTTGGCGGCCTGCATGGCGTATCCACCGTTCTTCAGCACGCCGAACAGGATGGCCGCCCAGAACACACCCCAGGGCTTGGAGCGGCCGAGCAGGGCCACGGTGATGGCGTCGAAGCCGATGCCGGCGTCGATGCCCGAGGTGAAGCCCGAGGTGACGGCGCCCTGCACCTGGTAGGCGCCGGCGATGCCCACCAGGGCACCGGAGATCAGCATCACCCAGATGGTCAGCGACGGGACGCTCATGCCGGCCACGCGGGCGGCACGGGGGTTCTCACCGATGGTGCGGAACCGGAAGCCGAGCGACGACTTGTTGACGAGCCACCAGACGACGACGACCGCGATGATCGCGACGATGAACCCGAGGTCCACGCCGTACCGCACGCCGAAGAGCTGCGGCAGCAGGGCGCTCTCCTTCGTGGCGGGCGAGATCGGGTTGCTGCTGCCCGGGGCCTGCAGCAGGCCCGGGGTGCGGAGCAGGTAGCTGACCAGGTAGAGCGCGACGTAGTTGAGCATGATCGTGACGACCACCTCGTTCGCACCCGTCCGGGCCTTGAGCACCCCGACGATGCCACCCCAGACCGCGCCGCCGACGATGCCGGCGAGGATCGTGAGCGGGATGTGGATCGCGGCGGGTCCGTCGAACGAGAACCCGACCCACCCGGCGGCAGCGGCGCCCATCAGGATCTGCCCCTGGCCGCCGATGTTGAACAGCCCGGCGCGGAACGACAGCGCGATCCCGAGTCCGGCGGCGATGAGCGGCACCGAGTAATCGACGGACCGCGTGAGCGGCCCGATCGCCTGCTGGAACGAGTCCGCGCCGAAGTTGAACACCGAGCCCTGGAACAGCGAGGCGTACGCGCCGCCGACCGCGGTGCCGACCGCCTGGAGCATGTCCGTCGGGCGGGCGAAGAAGTACCCGGCGGTGGCACGGACGTTCTCGTCCGTCACGGCGATGAGGATGCCGCAGGCGACCAGCGCGAGGACGACGGCGAGCACCGTGACGAGCACGGAGCCGTTCAGGATCCCCTGCAGGGCGGCCTGCCAGCGGTCACCACCGGCGCCGTTGCGGCGCTCGGTGTCCTCTGCCGAGTCCGTCATCAGGTGCGGGGTCGACTCGACCTCCTGCAGACGGTCGTCGGTGAGCGGGGCGTCCGCGGTGCCGTGCGCAGCCGGGGTCGGCTGCTGCGTGTTGTCTGGCGGTGGGGTGGTCACGCTGCCAGCTCCGTTCCGGTCGTGGGTGTGGCGTGGATCTCGCCGGCCGAACCGGTCATGCGGCCAGCTCCGTTCCTTCGGGGATCTCCCCGGCCATCATGAGGCCGAGGACGTCGCGGGGGGTGGTCGCGGGGACGATGCCGACGATGCCGCCGCGGTACATCACGGCGATGCGGTCGGCCAGGGCGACGACCTCGTCGAGCTCGGTGGAGACGACGATGACCGGCACCCCGGTGTCGCGGGTGGCGACGATGCGCTTGTGGACGAACTCGATCGAGCCCACGTCGATGCCGCGGGTGGGCTGCGCGGCGACGAACAGCCGCAGTTCACGGCTCAGTTCGCGCGCCAGGACGATCTTCTGCTGGTTCCCGCCGGACAGCCGACCGGCCGCGGTGGTGCGGCCGGGGGTGCGGATGTCGAACTCGGCGATCTTCTCGTCGGCGAAGGCGTCGCGTTCCGCCGACCGGATCGTGCCGGCGCGGACGAACTCGGCGTGGTCGGCCCGGTCGAGCATCAGGTTCTCGGCGATGGTGAACTCGCCGACCAGGCCGTCCTCCTTGCGGTCCTCGGGGACGAAGCCGACGCCCGCGTCGAGCACCTGCTTGACGCTCCGGCCGGTGAGCTCCTTGCCGTCCAGGGTGATCCGGCCGGCGTGGGCGGGCTCGAGGCCGATGATCGCCTCGGTGAGCTCGGTCTGGCCGTTGCCCTGCACCCCGGCGATCGCCAGGACCTCGCCGCGACGCACCGTGAAGGAGACGTCGTCGACGAGCACGATGCCGGACGGGTCGGTGACGGTGAGGTGCTCGACGACCAGGGCGTCGTCGCCACCGGTCGAGGGTTCTTTGTCGACCACGAGCGAGACGGCACGGCCGACCATCAGCGCGGCCAGCTCGTTGTTCGTGGCGGTCGGCGAGGCTTCGCCGACGACCTTGCCGAGACGGATGACCGTGATGCGGTCGGCGACCTCGCGCACCTCGCGGAGCTTGTGGGTGATGAAGACGATCGCGGTGCCGGCTTCGCGGAGCTGGCGCATGATGCCCATCAGCTCGTCGGTCTCCTGCGGGGTGAGGACGGCTGTCGGCTCGTCGAACACCAGCACGGAGGCGTCGCGGGACAGCGCCTTGATGATCTCGACGCGCTGCTGCACGCCGACGGGCAGGTCCTCGACCTTGGCGTCGGGGTCGACGTCGAACCCGAAGCGGTCGGAGATCTCCTGCACGCGCTTGCGGGCACCGGCCAGGTCGAGCCGCCCGCCGAAGGTGGTCTGCTCCTGGCCCAGCATGACGTTCTCGGCGACGGTGAACACGGGCACGAGCATGAAGTGCTGGTGCACCATGCCGATGCCGGCGCGCATGGCGTCACCGGGGCCGTCGAAGTCCTGCACCACGTCGTCGAGCAGGATCTCGCCCTCGTCGGCGTCGTACAGGCCGTACAGGACGTTCATCAGGGTGGACTTGCCGGCGCCGTTCTCACCCAGGAGGCAGTGGACCTCACCCGGCTCGACGGTGAGCGAGATGTGGTCGTTGGCGACCAGGGCGCCGAACCGCTTGGTGATGCCGCGGAGTTCGAGCTTCATGTTCGGGAGTCTATTTCTGTCTCGCGCGCGCCACGCGGGCGCACGGTGTCGCGTGCACCCCGCGGATGCACGATGTGGTGTGCGCCACCCGGGCGCACGAGAACGCGGGCGAGGGATGCTCCCCCGCCCGCGTTCACCGGGTCAGGACTGGGTCTTGACCTTGATCGAGCCGTCGATGATGCCGGCCTTCACGTCGTCGAGCTCGCCCTGCAGGCCCTTGTCGACCTTGGACTCGAAGTCGTGGAACGGCGCGATGCCGACGCCGTCGTTCTCGAGGGTGCCCACGTACGGGTCCTTCGAGAACTTGTCGTCAGCCGCCTGCTCGACGACGTCCTTCACGGCCGGGCGCATGCCCTTCTCGACCGAGGTGAAGGCGATGTCCTTGTAGCGGGGGTCGGCCTCGTAGAGGTCGCTGTCCGCACCGATCAGGACGGAACCGTTGTCGGCGTCCTTGATGGCCTCGGCGGCAGACTGGTAGATCGGGCCACCGACGGGCAGGATCACGTCGGCGTCCTGGTCGAGGAGCGTCTGCGCAACGGACTTGGCCTGCGTGCCGGCCTCGAAGCCACCGGTGAAGGAGCCCTTGCCGGTGTCGACGTTCCAGCCGACGACCTTGACGTCCTTGTCCTTCTGCTCGTTGTAGTACTTCACGCCGTCCGCGAAGCCGTCCATGAAGATGGTGACGGTCGGGATCTGCATGCCACCGAAGGTGCCGACGACGCCGGTCTTCGAGTAGGACGCCGCCGCGTAGCCGGCGAGGAACGCCGCCTGCGAGGTGTCGAACGTGATCGGCTTGACGTTCTTCGCGTCGATCGAGTTGTCGTCGATGATCGCGAAGTCGGTGTCGGGGTTCGCAGCGGCCTGCTTCTTCGTGGCGTCGGCCAGGTTGAAGCCGACGGTCACGACGAGGTTGCAGTTCTGGCCGATGAGCTGCTCGATGTTCGAGTCGTAGACGGTGGCGTCCTTCGACTCGGCCTCCTTGTAGGTGGCACCGAGGTCCTTGGCGGCGTCCTTCATGCCCTCGTAGCCGAGCTGGTTGAACGACTTGTCGTCGAACCCACCGGCGTCGGAGACCATGCAGGGGCGGAAGTCGGTCTTCTTCGCCGAGTCGGTGGTGGACGGCGCCGAGGCGCAGCCGGCCAGGACGGCGACGGTGCCGGCGAGCGCGAGGCCGCTGAGGACGACCTGTCGGGTACGAGATGTCACGGGTTGGTTCCTCCGGGGAGCGTGCCCGGACCACGTGCGTTCCGGGCGATCGTGGCGACAGTACACGACCGTCGGGCCGGTACAGGACCCGTTGCGGGGGTCCTGCGGATCGGTTACGGGATCGCGACCCCGCCGAAACGCGCCCGTAACGCGGGGTCGCACGCTGACCCCCAGTTCGAGGGGTTTGTCGGTGGAGCGCTACAGGACGTCGCCCCGGCCGCTGATCTTCAGGGCATCCACAACACCCTTCACCCGCTGCGCGTTCGCGCTGGTGGTGACGAGCAGGGCGTCCGGGGTGTCCACGACGACGATGTCCTCGACGCCGATGAGCGAGATGAGTCGCTGACTGTGCGAGATCACGATGCCGCTCGACGAGTCCGCCAGGATGCGGGCACCGTCCCCGAGCACGGCGAGGTTGTTCGGCCGACCGCCGGACTGCAGCTTGGCGAGGGAGGCGAAGTCCCCCACGTCGTCCCAGTCGAAGTCGCCGGGGACGACCGCCATGCGTCCGGCGGCTGCGGCCGGCTCGGCGACGGTGTAGTCGATGGCGATCTTCTCGAGCATCGGCCAGACGGCGTCGACGACGGCGCCGCGGGCCGAGGTGTCCCAGGCGTCGGCGAGCTCGTTGATGCCGGCCAGCAGCTCGGGCTTCGTCCGGCCGATCTCGGCGAGCAGCACGTCGGCGCGGGCGATGAACATGCCGGCGTTCCAGAGGTAGTTGCCCTGCTCGACGTAGGAGCGGGCGGTGTCCAGGTCGGGCTTCTCGACGAACGACTTCACCGCGTGTGCGGTCGGGGCACCCTCGATGTCGAGCGCGGCGGTGTCGGCGTTGATGTAGCCGAAGCCGATCGCGGGCTCCGTCGGGGTGATGCCGATGGTCGTCACGTAGCCGGCGCGTGCGACGGCGACGGCCTCGCGCACCGAACGACGGAAGCCGCGGGCGTCCCCGATGACGTGGTCGGCGGCGAACGAGCCGATGACGACGTCGGGCTCGCGGCGCACCAGGATCGCCGCGGCCAGGCCGATGGCGGCCGTGGAGTCCTTCGGCTCGCTCTCGAGCACCACGTTGTGGTCCTCGACGCCGGGCAGCTGCGACTCCACCGCGACCCGGTGCGCACGGCCGGTGACGACCATGATCCGCTGGTCGCCGGCGAGCGGCGCCAGGCGGTCCCAGGTCTGCCGCAGCAGCGAGGTGCCGGAACCCGTCAGGTCGTGCAGGAACTTGGGTGCGTCCGCGCGCGACAACGGCCACAGGCGCGATCCGATGCCCCCTGCGGGGATGATCGCGTAGAAGTCTTCGAGAGCGTCAGCCACGCGCTCACCGTACCGGTCCCACCGGGCGGATCCTGGGTGGTCTCCGCACGATTCCCGCATGCGGGCTCCCGCAGCGTTGTTCACCCGGCGCGCGCGTCCCGTTCACGTCGTCGGCCCCGCCGGGTCACGTCACGCCCGGAGCATGGGCAGCACCATGAGCGCACGCAGCGTGGAGCGCGGCACGTCCCCCCGGACCGTCGCCGTCGTGACCGAGAGCTTCCTGCCCACCCTCAACGGCGTGACCACCAGTGTCCTGGCGGTCCTCGACCACCTGGAACGACGGGGTCACCGCGCGGTCGTGATCGCCCCGGACACCCCCGGCCTCGCGCAGTTCCGGTCGCGCAGCGCCGTCGAGCGCTACCGCTCCTTCGACGTCCACCGCATCCCCGCCGTCGCCTACCGGCAGTTCCCGGTGGCGCTCCCCCACCCGGTGCTCGACACGATCCTCGCCGCCTCCGGCGCCGACGTGCTCCACGCCGCGAGTCCGTTCCTGTTGGGTGGGCGCGCGATCACGGCAGCCGGGAGGCTCGGCATCCCCTCCGTCGCCGTCTTCCAGACCGACGTGGCCGGGTTCGCCCGCCGCAACGGCCTGACCGCGACCGTCCCGTTGGTGCGGAAGATCCTCGGACGCATCCACGCCGGGGCCTCGCTGACGCTCGCCCCGTCGAGCGCGACCGCCGCGATGCTCGCCGAGGAGGGCGTGCCCCGCGTCGCCCGCTGGGGTCGCGGGGTCGACACCGAGCTGTTCCACCCCGCGCGCCGGTCGACCGGGCACGTGCGGGCACTCCGCCGCCGCCTGGCCCCCAACGGTGAGACCATCGTCGGCTACGTCGGACGCCTCGCCCCGGAGAAGGAGGTCGAGCGGCTCGCCGAGCTCGGCGGTGTCCCCGGCATCCGGGTCGTCGTGGCCGGAGGGGGTCCGTCGCGGGCGATGCTCGAACGTCGGCTCCGGCACCTCGACGTCACCTTCACCGGCCCCCTGCGCGGCGACGCCCTCGCCGACGCGTACGCGGCGCTCGACCTGTTCGTGCACACCGGTCCGGCCGAGACCTTCGGGCAGACCCTGCAGGAGGCCCACGCCTCCGGCCTGCCCGTGATCGCGCCGGCGTCCGGCGGCCCGCTCGACCTGGTCGCCCCGGGGCTCGACGGCGAGTTCTACGACGCCGATGCCCCGCAGGCCCTGCGGCACGCGGTCCTGCGGCTGCACCACGACCGCGCGCTGGCGGAGCGGATGGGTTCCGCCGGTCGACTCCGGGTCGAGGGAACCACCTGGGAGGCCGTCGGCGACCAGCTCCTCGACCACCACGACACGGCCCGCACCATCGGCGCGCCGCCCGTCGGACGGGGCCTCCGGGCCGGTCGGGACGAGAAGGTCAGCGCCCGCGCATAGGATGGGTCGTGTTCCACACGAACACGAACGGCAAGGGCTCGCCGATCGGGCGAGCCCGTCCTATGGAAGGACGAGCTCATGGCTGAGCACACCGGCGGGGGTACGGCGACCGCGGTGCCCGACGTCTCGATTGAAGCCCCGCGGGCTTCTCGGACGCCACAGGGCACGCTCTACCGCGGTTCGATCGGGATGTGGTCGTGGGTTCTCCACCGCATCACCGGCGTCGCGATCTACTTCTTCCTGCTCGTGCACATCCTCGACACGGCGCTCGTGCGGCTCTCCCCAGAGGCGTACAACGCGGTCATCGGCACGTACAAGACCCCGATCATGAACCTCGGCGAGATCGCGCTCGTCATGGCCATCGTGTTCCACGCCTTCAACGGCCTGCGGATCATCCTGATCGACTTCTGGTCGAAGGGCCCGAAGTACCAGCGGGCCATGTTCTGGATCGTCATGGTCCTGTGGGCGGTGGCGATCGCGGGCTTCCTGCCCCGCCAGCTCATGAACCTCGTCGCGGACTTCAACTGAGGGGCACGAACATGACCACGCAGATCGTCGAACCTCCCCGCTCGGCCGCAGCCGCCCGCAGCACCACCAACTGGGAGAAGTGGGGCTGGATCTACATGCGCGCTTCGGGCGTGCTGCTCGTCGTGCTGATCTTCGGCCACCTCTTCGTCAACATGGTGGCGGGCGAGGGCGTCAAGCAGATCGACTTCGCCTTCGTCGCCGGCAAGTGGGCCAACCCCTTCTGGCAGGTCTGGGACTCGCTCATGCTGGTCCTCGCCCTCATCCACGGCTCGAACGGCATGCGCACGATCGTCAACGACTACGTGTCGAAGCCCGGCATCCGCAAGACCCTCCTCGTCGCGATCCTGGCCGCCTGCGTCGTGCTGATCGTGCTCGGGCTCCTCGTCTGCTGGACCTTCGACCCGTGCCCCGCCGGCGCCGCTGCCGCCGACCTGCCGTCCTTCTGCCCCGCGCAGTAGCACCACCACCGTTGCTGCCCGCGTTCCCACCGTCTACGGAAAGACCCCTGTGACCGAGACCACCGTCCACCACCACCAGTTCGACATCGTCATCATCGGCGCCGGAGGCGCGGGCATGCGAGCCGCGATCGAAGCCGGCCCGAAGGCGAAGACGGCCGTCATCTCGAAGCTCTACCCCACCCGGTCGCACACCGGTGCGGCGCAGGGCGGGATGGCCGCGGCCCTCGCCAACGTCGAAGAGGACT
The DNA here is from genome assembly GCF_026241855.1 of Curtobacterium flaccumfaciens pv. betae. Taxonomy (NCBI): domain Bacteria; kingdom Bacillati; phylum Actinomycetota; class Actinomycetes; order Micrococcales; family Microbacteriaceae; genus Curtobacterium; species Curtobacterium flaccumfaciens. The sequence continues at coordinate 2,451,176 of NZ_JAPJDC010000001.1, forward strand.
CGTGGGAGTGGCACACGTTCGACACGATCAAGGGCGGCGACTACCTGGTCGACCAGGACGCCGCCGAGATCCTGGCGAAAGAGGCGATCGACGCCGTCATCGACCTCGAGAACATGGGCCTGCCGTTCAACCGCACGCCCGAGGGCAAGATCGACCAGCGCCGTTTCGGTGGCCACACCCGCGACCACGGCAAGTCCCCGGTCCGACGGGCCTGCTACGCAGCAGACCGCACCGGCCACATGATCCTGCAGACGCTGTTCCAGAACTGCGTGAAGCTCGGCGTCGAGTTCTACAACGAGTTCTACGCGCTCGACCTCATCATGGTCGACGTCGTCGGTGACGACGGTGTCACCCGCCAGCAGCCGGCCGGCGTCGTCGCGTTCGAGCTCGCGACCGGTGAGCTGCACGTCTTCCACGCCAAGGCGATGATCTTCGCGACCGGCGGCTTCGGCAAGATGTACAAGACCACCTCGAACGCGCACACCCTGACCGGCGACGGCGTCGGCATCGTGTGGCGCAAGGGCCTGCCGCTCGAGGACATGGAGTTCTTCCAGTTCCACCCGACCGGGCTCGCCGGGCTCGGCATCCTGCTGACCGAGGGCGCCCGCGGCGAGGGCGCGATCCTCCGGAACGCCTCGGGTGAGCGCTTCATGGAGCGGTACGCCCCCACCATCAAGGACCTCGCTCCGCGTGACATCGTCGCGCGCTGCATGGTGCAGGAAGTCGCCGAGGGCCGGGGTGCCGGACCGAACAAGGACTACGTGCTGCTCGACTGCACGCACCTGGGCGCCGAGGTCCTCGAGACGAAGCTGCCGGACATCACCGAGTTCGCCCGCACGTACCTCGGCGTCGACCCCGTCGTCGAGCCGGTGCCCGTGATGCCGACCGCGCACTACGCGATGGGCGGGATCCCGACGAACGTCAAGGCCGAGGTCCTGTACGACAACACCACCGTCGTCCCGGGCCTGTACGCCGCCGGCGAGTGCGCCTGCGTCTCCGTGCACGGCTCCAACCGCCTCGGCACCAACTCGCTGCTCGACATCAACGTCTTCGGCAAGCGCTCGGGCAACAACGCTGCCGAGTGGGTCCAGACCGCCGAGTTCCTCCCCCTGCCGGAAGACCCGGCGGCCGGAGTCCGCGGCATGCTCGACCAGCTCCGTGCCTCGACCGGCACCGAGCGCGTCTCCGCCCTCCGCAAGGAACTGCAGGAGGAGATGGACAAGAACGCGCAGGTGTTCCGCACGGACGAGTCGCTGGCCCGCGTCACCGAGACCCTGCACACGCTCCGCAACCGCTTCATGCAGGTCTCCGTGCAGGACAAGGGCAAGCGGTTCAACACCGACCTGCTCGAGGCCGTCGAGCTCGGGTTCCTGCTCGACCTGGCCGAGGTCGTCGTCTACTCCGCGCGCAACCGCAAGGAGAGCCGTGGCGGCCACATGCGCGACGACTACCCGAAGCGCGACGACGAGAACTACATGCAGCACACCATGGCGTACCTGACGGGCGACCCGCACTCGTCACTCGCCGACGACCACATCACGCTCGACTGGAAGCCCGTCGTCATCACGCGGTACCAGCCGATGGAGAGGAAGTACTGAGATGACCGACACCCTGGTCTCCGACGCACCCCGCACCGACACCGTGCAGGACGCTCCTCCCGGATCCTTCTCCGTCACGGTCATCGTCCGTCGCTTCGATCCCGACGTCGACGACGAGCCGCGCTGGCAGGACTTCGACGTCATGATGCTGCCGACCGACCGCATCCTCGACGCCCTGCACAAGATCAAGTGGGAGCAGGACGGGTCCCTGACCTTCCGCCGCTCGTGCGCACACGGCGTCTGCGGGTCCGACGCCATGCGCATCAACGGCCGCAACCGCCTGGCGTGCAAGACCCTCATCAAGGACCTCGACGTCTCGAAGCCGATCTACGTCGAGGCGATCAAGGGCCTGCCGCTCGAGAAGGACCTCGTCGTCGACATGGAGCCCTTCTTCCAGAGCTACCGCGAGGTGCAGCCGTTCCTGCAGTCCTCGTCGGCCCCGACGCCCGGCAAGGAGCGCGTCCAGTCCGTCGCCGACCGTGCCCGCTTCGACGACACCACGAAGTGCATCCTCTGCGCCGCGTGCACGTCGTCCTGCCCGGTGTTCTGGACCGACGGGCAGTACTTCGGCCCCGCCGCGATCGTGAACGCACACCGGTTCATCTTCGACTCCCGCGACGACGCCGCGAACGTCCGTCTCGACATCCTCAACGACAAGGAAGGCGTCTGGCGCTGCCGCACGACCTTCAACTGCACCGACGCGTGCCCCCGTGGCATCCAGGTGACGAAGGCGATCTCCGAGGTCAAGCAAGCGATCATGCGCGGCCGGGCGTAGTCCCGGCTCCGTCCAAGGCCCAGCACCACGCCGACCGATAGGCTCCCGACCATGACGTTCGCGGACACCCGCCCCATCCTCGACCAGCTCGGCTACACGACCCGGTACGTGCAGCTCCCCGGCGAGACCCTGCACGAACCGCCGGTCGAGGGGGCGCTCCGCATCGTCCAGACCGACGCCTCCGGCTACGCGCTCGAGGTCGTCGACTACGGCACGGCACGTCGTCTCGCGCAGGCCACGGGTGAGGACGACGCGGTCGAGATGCTGCGCCGGTTCCTGAACCGTCCGTTCCCGGAGCCGCGCGACATCCCCCGCCACGAGCTCGAAGGGCTCCGCGACCGCGCGGCGTCGACCTACCCGCAGCTCGCGCAGCAGGTCGCACAGGCCGGCGAGCAGGGGCTGACCATCCAGATCCCGGCCGGTGTCCCCGTCGACCGCATCGGTGGCCCGGACGGCTACCTGCTGCACCCGCTCGACACCCCGCTGCCCAGCCGGTCGCTGCCCCCGCACGTGGCCTCGTCGCCGGAGACCCACCGGTACGTCGTCGACCGGCCGTTCCTGGTGAACGTCCGCTTCGTCCAGCCGTGGTTCGAGCAGCCGGGTGGGGCCTTGCGCTTCCAGATCGCCGACCCGTCGGCCACCGTGCGTGACCTGGTCGTCGACGGTGCGCTCGTCCGTCTCCGGGTGGTCTGAGCCCTCCGACACACGAACAGCCCGCGCCACGCTCGACGCGTGGGGCGGGCTGTTCTGGTCCGCGGAACTACCGCAGGTCGGGGCGGTCGTACTGCGCGCCGGCCGGGCTCGACGGCAGGCAGCCGAACACGATCGCGGCGGCGCTGACGAAGAGCGCGATGAGCCAGAACGGGCCTGCCAGGTTCGCATCGTGCACGCGACGCCAGCCCAGGGCGATGCCCGGCACGATCGTGGCGAGCCACCAGAGGAAGTAGAGCCCGAGCAGCACGAAGGCGAACGGCGACGGCGCGCTGCTCCCCGTGGGGTTGCCGTACTCGTCGACGGCGCCGTTCGCCCCGACCGTCGCGAAGAGGACGGCGTAGAACCCGCCGAACAGCACGATGGTCACGATGGCGTTCGCGAGCACCGCGTACCAGAACTCACCCCGGCTGGCGCGGCCGTCGAACCGGGCGTACTTCTTGAAGAACCGGGTGAACGCGTCGAGGAACCCGATGCCGTACCACGGTGCCCAGAGCGGCGGGACCCCGTCGGGACTGAGCGGGATCGGCTGCGCGAACTGCGGGTACGGGTCGGCGTACGGCTGCGCGTACGGCTGCTGTCCGGAGCCCGGCTGCTGCCCGTACTGCGGCTGCTGCCCGTACTGGGGCTGCTGCCCGTACTGGGGCTGCTGCCCGTACCCAGGCTGCTGCCCGTACCCAGGCTGCTGCCCGTTCTGGGGCTGCTGCCCGTAGCCGGGCTGCCCCTGCGACTGGTCGCCGTCCGGCTGGCCCCACTGGGGCGTCCCGCCGTTGCTCATCGGTTCGTCCCGGGCCGGTCGTACCGTGCGCCCTGCGGGTTCGACGGCAGCAGGCCGAAGACGATGCCGACGACGCCGATGAACAGCGCGATGATCCAGAGCGCCCCGGAGAGGTTCGCATCGTGCAGGCGTCGCCAGCCGAGGGCGAGCGACGGCACCAGGGTCGCGAGGCCCCAGAGTGCCAGCAGGACGAGCACGACCCAGAAGACCGGCGGGACCGGGTCGACCACGGTGATCTCGTTGCCGTAGTAGTCGACGGTCCGGCTGTTGAGCGTGGTGAGGCGGATGACGGTGCCGATGGCCACGAGTGCCCCGGTGACGATCGTGTTCGCCAGGAACCACCACCAGAACTCGCTCCGGCTCGCACGACCGCTGAACGTGGCGTACTTCGCGAAGAAGCGCGCGACCGCCTTCGGGAACGAGATCCCGTACCACGGGGCCCATCGCGGCGGCGTCCCCGCGGCGTCGGTCTGCTGACCGGGCTGCTGCGGGGGCGCCCAATGCTGCGTGCTCTCGGTCATCGGGCGCCCTGCGGACGGTCGAAGCGCGCACCCTGCGGGTTCGAGGGCAGCAAGCCGAAGACGATGCCGACGATGCCGACGAAGATCGCGATGATCCACAGCGCCCCCGTCAGGTTCGCGTCGTGCAGGCGGCGCCAGCCGAGGGCGAGCGTCGGGACGATGATCGCGAGGCCCCAGAGCAGGAACAGGATGCCCGAGATGACGAACAGTGCCGACGGCTCGGTGACGGTCGACTGGACGCTGGTGGACGTCGAGGACGACATCGACACGGTCGAGCGCTCGGAGGTCGCGAAGCCGATGCCGTACAGGATGCTGAGGACGATGGTGACGATCCCGTTCGCCAGGTACCACCACCAGAACTCGCTCCGGCTGGCCCGACCGCTGAACGTCGCGTACTTCTTGAAGAAGCGGCCGACGGCCTTGCCGAAGGAGATCCCGTACCACGGTGCCCAGAGCGGCGGTTCGCCGTTCGGTCCGGTCGGCGGCTGCTGGCCGTACTGCGGTGCGCCGCCGTACTGGGGTGTGCCGCCGAACTGGGCGTTCGGCTGGTTGTTCGGATCCTGCGGGTACTGGTCGCTCACGTGGTCCCCCTCGAGTGTTGGCTGATGTTCACGGTCGAGTCAACCAGAACTCCTGAGAGGCCGTCAGGACCGACGCGGCGCGTTACCCCTGCTGTGGGCGGTCGTACTGCTGCCCCTGCGGGTTCGACGACATCAGGCCGACGATCAACGAGAACAGGATGCCGATCGGCGGGATGACGAACAACAGGGCGAGCAGGCCGCTGAGGTTCACGTCGTGCAGCCGCCGCACGGTCAACGCGATGAAGCCGAGCGCGCAGGCCAGGCTCCAGAGGCTGCCGAGACCGTCGGAACCGTCGTCGATGAACGGCAGCACGTTGAACCCGTTGCCGATGATGCCCGCGGCCGCCGAACCGATCAGGTACCAGAGCGCCCAGAACCAGTACTCCGACTGGCTGGCCCGGCCGTCGAACCGCACGTACTTCTTCCAGAAGCGCAGGAACGCCTGGGGGAACGGGATGCCGTACCAGGGCGCCCAGAGCGGCGGCTCGGACCTGCCGCCACTCGGCCGCCCCGGACCGGGCTGCGCGGACTGGCCGTACGGGTCCCGGGGCGGGTACTGGTCACTCATCGGTGGGTTCCTTCCGGCGGGGCTGTCGGTCCACACAGAGTGTGGCACTCCCCCGAGCCGGCGAGCGTCATCCGTGCGAACGACTCTGGCCCCGACCGTGCACCTGACCCGACCGTGCGGTCAGGGCAGGAGCGCGAGCTTGCCCCCGGGGTGCCCGGACTCCAGCAGCTCCGCCGCCGCCTTCGCCTCGGCCAGCGGGAAGGTCCGCGCCACCGGGACCTCGAGCTGTCCGGCACCGGCGAGGTCGATGAGCCGCTGCCGCACCGAGTCACGGAACGCCTTGCTGGCCGGCTGCGCCCCGCCCACCGCCGCCATGCCGTCCGATGCAGCCCGCGCCTGCGCAGCGATCGTCACGATCCGTGACCGGTCCGCGACCAACGCGAGCGAGACGTCGACGGCCTCGTCGGTGCCGACGCAGTCCAGTGCCACGTCGATACCGGAGGGTGCGAGGTCACGGACACGCGCCTCCAGGCCCTCGCCGTACTGGACCCACTCGCCACCGAAGCGTCGCACGACGTCCGCACCACGTTCCGACGCGGTGCCGATGACGCGGGTGCCGAGCAGCCGCAGCTGCTGGAGCAGGCTGACGCCGACCGCGCCCGAGGCGCCGTGCACCAGGACGGTGTCGCGCCCCTCGGCGCGGGTGACGCGGAGCATGTCGGCGGCGGTCGAGCCGGCGAGGAGCAGGTTGGCGGCCTCCGGGAAGCCGAGCGACGCGGGCTTCGCGAAGACGTCGGCCGCGGGCACCGTGACCGACTCCGCCCAGCCGCCGCTGATGCGGAACGCCAGGACCTCGTCGCCGACCGCTCCCCCGCCGGACGCGATCTGCGTGTCGGGGCCGACGGCGGACAGGACACCGGCGACCTCGTAGCCGACGGCGATGGGCAGGTCCGCGGGGTCGCCCTGGCGGGTGTGCTTGGTGTCGGCCGGGTTCATGCCAGCGGCGCGGACGGCGATCGTGACCTCGCCGGGGCCGGGCGCCGGCACCTCCGTGTCGACGTACTCCAGGACTTCGCTGCCGCCGAACCGCGGGGCCACCCAGTGCTTCGTCATGCGGGCGACGGTACGCCGGTAGCCTGCTGGCGTGACGAGCCACGAACGACCGACGGGCCTCGCGCTGACCTTCCGGCACGACGGCGCACTCCTCCTCGAGCTCCTGCACGGCTGGTACGACGCCTTCGACAGCGCCCTCACCCGCGTGGACGACGAAGACCGGATCCGAGCCGTGCTGCGCTGGTGGATCGCGACGACGCCCACGTCGACCGAGCGCCGCTCGACGTTCCCCGCCTGGCAGGAGTTCGGGTCGGATCGTGCGTTGCGGATGTTGATCACGGAACAGCCGAGCGCTGCGGCGAGGAAGCTCGCGTTCGGCACCGATTCCGCCTCGAGCGGCTTCGCGAAGACCCTGGCGACGGGGGCCACCGATCCGACGTCGCGGGCATCGCAGTTGTTCATCGACGGTGTCGCGCGCGGGGCCCTTCGTGTCTTCCGTAACGAACAGCAGCGTGCCGAGAAGCGTCTTGCCGGAGGGAAGTACCTCCCGATCCTCGAGGGGTACCTCGAGGAGATGCGTTCGTACGTCGACGTCAGCGACCAGTATGGCGCCTACCACGACGTCCGTACCGGCATCGGTGCGATCCTCGACAACGAGGAGTACCTCGCGCTGTCGACTGATCCTGGAGCTCGGGCGCTCTACGCGGAGCTGCTCGAGGAACAGAACAACTTGTACAACTGGTACATGGACCTCGCGAAGGGCGGGCACGAATGGGCTCGCAGGAGGCACTGACCCCAGCGACAGCCGCACGTCGTCGGTTCAGCGCCAATCCCAGGAGAACTTCCACTCGAGCGCGTCGAGCGCGGACGGGGCCACCTCTGGATGAAGTCGCGAGAAGTTCTCCTTGAACAGGTCCATTCCGCGGATCAAGTCGTTGTCGACGGAGGCCCAGCCGATCTGTGACAGCGTCTCATAGTCGCGCATGACCTCCTCGAGATCACGGTGAACCGTGTCGGGAAACGACTCCACTGCCATCCAGAACGCACCAGGTGTCGCACTGCGCCCCTTCCCGGTCAGTTGCACTACTGCTTGGCTGAGAGCAACATTCACGACCAAGTGCGGTCCTTCCGTTCAGCCCAGGTCACCCGGGCGGGGCTGGATGCCGGATCCACCTTCACGCTCGTTGTGATCGCCAGGTTGTTCTTCAGAGGCGGGATCCGCTCCCGATTCCCGATCGCCGCACCGATCGCTCGGCCGTGTGCTCTGGTCCTCACCTGACGAACGCCTTTCTTGTGATCATGGGGCCAGACCGGCTCTCGGGTCTCCTTCGAGGAACTGCGCAGCGTCGGCCACCGCACCGGCGGGAGCGATGATCTGCACCTCCTGCAGACGACCGTCCGGCTGTCAGAAGGGTCCTCGACCAGGCCCAGTCAGAACGGGCATCAGACCTGCGCTAGTGCCCGAGGAGCTTCTTGCGGAGCTCCTTGTACCGTACGGACCCTTGTACGCGGCTCACGAAATCGTCGACGGCTGCGGAGCGGTCCGAATAGTCGTCGACAGATTCCTCGGTGCTCCGTTCATTCGTCGTGGAGACCCGCCATCCGTCTGCTGTCTCGTAGATGCACGGGGTGTTCACATCGTTGGAGGGCCGCCGCATCCAGCAAAAGGGAACGCCCGCGGCCTCGGCGAAGGCGAGTTCGCGCATCACGTCGATGTCATCCATGAGTTCGTCCTGTTCTCAGTGCAGAGGAATTTCGCGGAGTACGCCGAGGACCTGGAGGATCTCGACCGGCAGCGGCAGTTGTACCTGCACTCCGCCGCCCGGAGAGCCGAAGCGACCGACTGCTGCGATCTCACCACGATACGCACCGAGGGATCCGAGGTCGTCCGCCGTCTTGTTGCGCTGCTGGAGCAGTGCGTTGACGAGTTCCTTGTCGATGCGCGACACGAAGTCCTCGATCGCGGCCGCGCGGTCCGCGTACTCGTGCACCCTCTCCTCCGTCGCACGCTCGTTCGTGGTCGAGACCACCCAGCGGCCGTCCGCCTCGTGAAGGGACGATACGTTCACGTCGTTGTGCGGTGCTCGCAGCCAGTTCAAGCCGGCACCGGCCGCTTCCGCGTCGGCGAGGTGTCGGAGCGCGTCGATCTGGTGCATCGGTGTCAGTGCTCCTCGTACTCTCGGTGCATCAGCGGACGGCTCTGCTGGCGATGAGGTCGTTGAGGTCCCGCAGCAGCGCCAAGGTACATCTCCAGCGCAATGGACTCGTCCTCGTAGTGCCGCCAGCCGACCTCGAGACACATCGGACGGAAGACTGCCGGTGCGATGGCCCGGGTCATCGGAGGTGACGATCGCGATCACTTCGGGCAGAGAACAGAGCCGCACCCACGCGAGCTGGCAAACGAGCGTTGTGCTGTCGTCAATGAGCACCTGAACGACGTGTTCCTCGCCTTCGGTCTCCCAGCGGAGCACCGTCCCGGATTTGTCCCTGAGGACGCCGATGCCGTCCGGGACACTCGCCAGTCCGGGGAACCACGAGACACTGTTCCGCCAAGCCCCTTCCCGCAGCAGATCTCGAACGCGAACCCAGAGCCGGCGACGGCTATCCGGAACGTCGTCTCCAGCTCGCCGAACTCGAAGAGGACGAGGTCGCCCCGTCTGATACCCGGAGCAGAAGACAGGTCCGGTGGTTCGTTGCCCACGAACTCCCCGAGCAGGTCGGCGTCATTGCGCGGGAGATCGCTGTGGTTCAACCGGCTCCTCGCAAGGCTCTGAGCTCCCGGAGGTGACGCGTCGGGCTCGGCGAGGTCACCACGTCCATCAATTGTTCAAGCGCCAGCTCACGCACCCGACAAAGTCGGTAGGCGGTACTCGCCTAGGCACACCGAACGCGCGGACAAAGTGTTCGTCGCTGCGGCCCTGCCACGAGAACGTCCACGTGCTGGCGACGACCGCCACCTGGACATCGTCGGGAGCCGTCGCTCTGGTACTCGACGAATCCGTGCACCCTCTTGACGAAGTCACCGATGGCCTCCTCACGATCTGAGTAGTCCTTAACGGACTCCTCGGTGGCGCGCTCGTTCGTCGTCGAGACACGCCAACCGCCATCCATCACGTAGATGCTCGGCATGTCGGCCTCGTTCGAAGGCCGCCGCATCCAGCAGCAACGAATGCCAGCAGCTTCGGCCACGGCGAGCTCACGCGTCGCGTCGACGTCGTCCATGGTTCGTCCTGCCTTCTCCGGCCGCTGCTCGAGGGCGTCGAGGACCCGGAGCATCCCGGCCCACGGTATCGGCCCGACAATCCCGAACCGGCCGAAAGCGACGCTCGGCCGTCGATACGCTGGTCGGGTGGCCTTCTCTTCGCTCCGCGCAAACCTCGACCGCTCCGGTTTCACCTCACAGTTCGTCGCGCTCCCCGGTGACGTGCTCGACGGACCGCCGCTCGAAGGCGCGCTCCGTATCGAGCCGTCCGGGACTGGCTTCGAGTTGCAGTGCGTGGATTACGGCCAAGCGCGAGTGATCGGACGCGCAGAGGACGAGGACGGCGCAGCGGAGGTGCTCCGTGCGTTCCTCCGCCGCCCGATGCCGGCGCCCAGGACGATCTCACGCAGAGAACTCGTTAGGCTCCGAGACTCGTCTGAGCGCTACCTTCCCGAACTGGCCGACCAGATCCGGTCCAGCGGCGGACAGGTCCTCATCCAGCTGCCCCCAGGAATCCCCGTGGACCGAGTCGGTGGGCCCGACGGATGGCTGCTCAACCCGTACGCCGCCTCGTTCGAATCGCGAGCGCTTCCGCCGACCGCGCTGTCGCTCCCGTCGACCGTCCACCCGTACGTGACGACGGAGAACGTCCTCGTTCACGCCCAGATCACACTCCCCTGGTTCGGGCAGCCCGGCGGCGCGGTCCGCTTCTCGATCGCGGAGGGTGCGGAGACGATCCGCGATCTGCTCGTCAGTGGCGCGCTGCAGAGGATCGTCGTTCAGGACTGAACGGACGGCCGCGCCTCGTGCCGAGAGACCGGAGTCAATCGGGAAGCGCAGGCTCGGCGAATGCTCGCCGGGAACCGGTCTCGAGCGCGCACTGCTCGATGCGGTCCACGGGAACACGCGCCACCGTTGCGAACGGCAACGAAACGACCCCTCCCGAACCAGGCACGGTGCGGGGCGCCGTGCGCCGTCCACCGGAGCACGTTCAACGTGGACTCGACCGTCGACGTCATGCCAGCGGGAAGCTCCTGGGGGTGATCGATGCAGCCAGTGGGCGCGTTCGAGGTCAGCTCGATCTCGGGTGACACCAGCGGCAGAGGACGCGATTCGACGCGCAGCATCGTCACCGTCTCCGTCTCTGAACACGACATCTGTCCAGTCTCCCGAGCCTCGGTCGCCTCGCCATCCCAGGACTTCCGAGTCCTGCACGACGTAACGCTCCAACGTCTCGTGATCGCCGAACTCCACGAGCGTCGGCTCGGTGACGACCCGCTCATGCCCAGCACTGCGCAAGAGGACCACGAGCACCTCGAGGCACGGTATTGCGGCGTAGTCCGATGGATCAGCGGCACGACGGAGTCGTTCAGCGCGAAGCAGCGGACGCCGCGGCCGCGAACGCCGAGCGGGCGTCGAGCTGGAGCGCGCACTCTTCGATCTGGTTCAGCGGCACCCGTGCCACGGCCGAGAACTGCACCGCATGGGCCTCCGGGAGAGCGCCGCCGAAACGGACTCGGTGTTCCGTTCCCGATGCGCTCCAGGTGAGGAGAACACCGGCGCCGTTTTGCTCCATAGTGAACCCTTCGGGGAGTTCGTGCTCTTGGTCGGGAAGCCAATGTGCGATCGGCAGGCCACGAGCTTCGCGAATGTACCCACTCGCGTCCGCGACGATCCACAATTCCGCGTCCGTGGCCGACCCGAACCGTGTGCCGGTCAGGGCGCCACGCCCCCGGTCTCCACGCCACTCCTCGACCGACGTGCCTGACACCGAGTACCGCTGCAGTGTCTCGTGATCGCCGAACTGCACCCTTCGCGGTTCACACGTGACGAGGTCGTTTCCGGCACGCAGCAGGACGTCCTCGAGGTACTGGAGGTCGGCGAACTCGCCTGGTTCACTGTCGGTCAACTCAGGATTCCCAATCTCTTGAGGTCGGTGACGGAAACGAACTCAATCGGATCGCCCGGCTTGAAGAACCGCACCTGCAGTCCACCGCCAGGGTGCCCGAAAGCCGGAGCGATCTCGCTCACCTCGATCTTCAGTCCCTTTCCTTCGAATGCAGCGGCATCAAAGTCGAACGTCGAGTACTTGTCGCTGAGGTTGGACGGCGGCAACGCTCGCTCTTCGAATGACGTCCCGGGGAACGAGAGGAATTCGCCCTTGTCCGCACCGAGCCGGTCCAACTGCGACCCGTACTGCTGCACGAACAACTGCGGATCCGTCCAGTCGACGCGATGGCCAGCAACAGCTCCCGCGTTGCCCGGGTACTCCGGCGCGTACGACTGCCAGTTCTCGTTCCAGTCGATGTACCGGTCTTCCCAGCCGTCCCGCGTGAGGTAGTTGCCGTCGGCGTCCTTGCCGTACAGGCTGTTCGGATTGCCCCAGTCGTCGACGAGAGCGCGCACTTCGTCGCTCATCCCCGCGCCCTTGTACGTCGGGTCGTCAGGAGCTCGGTAGTTCTCACCGAGCTCGTCGAAGTGGAGGTGCGGCTGGCCGTAGCCGGGCCGCTCGGCATCGCCCCGGGCCGACTCGTCACGCTCCCAGCCGGGACCACTGGGATCGTCGGAGAACACCGGGTCCGTCGAACGGTCGTAGTGGTGCGGGGGCGGAGTCCCGGACCCGTCGTGCCCGTCGCCGTCCGGCCGACCACCACCGGCGCCGTGATCGGCATCCGTGCCGTGGCCCGACCCACCGTGCCCGGCCGAATCGCCCCCGTGCCCTGCCCCGCCGTGCGATCCCGACGTCGAACCGCCGTCGCCTGTCGTCGTCTCACCGTGCTCCCCGCGCCCACCGGCCCCCACGAGCGCCGGCTCCCGCTCCGGCGCGTGCATCGTCGCGTCGCCGGCGTCGGCCCGCGCGTTCGCGTCGCTCCCCGCCCGCACGTCCGCGTCCGCCTCGGTCCGAGCCGGCGGCACCTCGACGTCGGTGTCGCCGTGCCGTCCGTGCAGGTAGTCACCGAGCCCGGTCTTGAAGTCGGCGAGGCGCCCGGTCGACCCGACCGCGTCGTCACCGACACCCTTGGTCATGATCGTCTTGAGCTCATCGAGCCTCGGCAGCACCTTGGTCAGGCCCTTCGAGACCCACGCGCCGGCATCGACGAGATCGAGGTACTTCCCCGCCTTGCCGACGGCCCCCGCGACTTCGCCGACCTTGCCGACGGCGCCGAGCTTGCCCGCCTGCCCGACGATCGGGACGACGATCGAGCCGATCCCCCACAGCGCCTGTCCGGCGGCGCGACCGGGGTCCCTGCCCCATTCGTCCCAACCGACGGTGGCCTTCCCCAGCTGGGTCCACGCCTCGCGCTGGAGGTCGGGGTCCTTCTGCATGGTCTTCGTGTTGAAGCCGGTGAGGGCGAGGACCCCACTCCACGACGTCGCCGCGGTCTCCAGGTGGAAGCCCGTGCCGTCCAGACCGACGAGGGTGCCGAGCCCCTTCACGGTGCCCCAGACGCCGTCGACGGCGACGCCCGTGAGCATGTTCGGCAGGAAGTCGACGGTCTTCTCGGAGCACGATTCCTTCCGCTCCGACGCGGTCCCCCACGGCAGCTTCGTGCCGGCGGGCAGTTTGTCGTACCCGTAGGCGAGGGCGTCGTCCGAACCACTGCCGCTCATCGCGTGCAGCGGTTGCAGGCCGGACAGCCCGCGGATGGTGTTCGCGCAGGTGCGCTCGGCAGCCTGGTACGCCACCACCTGGGCGGCGACGCCGTTGATGATCGCGTTGTTCTCGTCGGTCAGGGTCTCGTCCTGGTCCCAGGACTCGACGGTCGCGTTGTTGCCGTACTCGGTCGTCGCGGTCTTCGGGGTGAACGCGTCGACGTCGCGGTGCAGCTGCTCGGCACGCGTAACGTACGCCTTGAGCGCAGCGACGATCGGTGTGACCTCGGTGACGAACGTGTCGAGCGCCTTCGCCGCGGCGTCCAGGTCGTCGCCGAACGTCGTGCCCTGGGGCCCGATGGGCGTCATGACCGCGAAGAGTTCCTGATCGCTCGGGCCCTCGTAGGAACCGGAGATGCCGCTCCAGGCGGTGACGATGTCGGCCGTGCCGTCGCGGACGGCTGACGCGACGGTCCGCAGCGAAGCGGCGCCGCTCGTGATCGCCTCGAGCTGGACGTCCGTGTACGGGATGGCTCCCGTCTTGACGACGCCGGTCACCGGTCGAACATCCCGTCGAACGCGCGGAAGTCGCCGTTGGTGGACGCCGTGACGGCGTTCGCCTGCGCCGTGGCAGCACCCATCTCGTCATCGCCGTCGACGATGGCACGTGTCGCGCCGGCAGCGCCGTAGAGCGACGCCTGGATCCGGTTCTGGATCCCCGTCAGTGTGGCCTGCCGGTGCTCGAAGAACCCGGCGAGCGCCTCACCGATCACCGGTGACTGTGCTGCCGTCGCGGCGTCCTGCACGACTTCTCCGACACCCTGGATCGATCCGTCCGCGGATCCGCCCAGAGCGTTGTTCATCGTCGTGGTCTTGGTCGAGACGTCCGTCAGGACGGCCTCGACCCCGGCGGGGTCGACCCGCCATCCGTCGACCACGTCAGCCGATGTTGCCGACGGCCGACTTCGCCTTGCTGATGGCCGACTGCGCCGACTCGTCGTTCGACTGCAGCGATGCACGCAGCGTCGCGATGATCTGCTTGACCTCGCCGGCGACGGTGTTCCACCGCTGTTCCTTGGCGTGGTACTCGTCCGAGACGCCGTCGGCCTGGTAGTCGGCCATGGCTGCCTTCACGTCGGAGTCACGCTGCGCGATGAGCGACTCGAGCTGCGCCGCGACGGCGTTGAAGTTGTCCTGTGCGTTCTGCGAGGCCGCGACGTCGTAGTCGCGACGATCTGCCTGGTTGCCACCGCTCATGGTGTTCTCTCCCTCTCCCCGAAGATCCGTCAGGCGCGGCCGCTGAAGCGGGCCGCGTCGAAGTTCGAGCTGCCCTCGAGCGAGCTCGTGGACTGCGCCATGTCCTGGTCGCCTTCCTGGAACGAACGGTCCATGCCCGAGATGCCCTGCAGCACGCTCGCGAGCGCACCGTTCAGCTCGTTGGCGATGGTGTCGGTCTCGGCCTTGAAACGGTCGAAGGCCTGTCGACCGGCACCGTTGAAGCGACCCTGCAGCGGCTCGGCCGAGTCGGCCAGCTTGCGCACGAGCGTCCCCAGGTCACCGGAAGCACCGGACGTCTGCTTGGTCAGGTTGGTCAGGACCTGAGCCCCCATCGCGAACTTCATCGCGCATCCTCTCCGTCGTTCCCCCACCCCGAACGGGTGACAGCGAATACACGCAGCGTAGACCACGTCCGCCGCGCGCGTCACCCTTCGGTTCTGACATGATCGTTCCTGCCGAGGGGAGGTGGGGCATGTCGTCGATCGTGGTCGAGTCCGTGGTACCCGTGCTGACCTGTGGTCGCTGCGGGGTCGCGACGAGCCAGGGCCAGCGCTTCTGCACCGACTGCGGTGCCCTCCTCGGGCGAACGATCGGCTCCGCCGAGTACGACGCCGTGCAGGGCGTCGCCACGGCCCCGGCCGGTGCTGTCGTCCTCGCCCGGCTGGTGGACGTCGTCGTCTGCCTGCTCGGCGGTGCCGCCGGCGCCGCCCTCCTCTTCCTCGCCCACACCGCGGTCCCCTCCTCCGACCCCGTGGGTACCGCCGTCGCCGGAGCGGTCGCCGGGCTCGTCGTGACGACCGCGATCGTGGTGATGCGTGCCTCCAGGACGGGCCGCGGGCCGGGCGGGCTGCTCCTCCGTACCCGCGTCGTCGACGTCGACGACGCGCTGCCCGCCGGGCCCGTCCGACAGCTCGCCCGACTCGGTGGCGGTCGGCACCGACGTGCGCCCGGAGCCGGCCCGTGGGCCGCGGCGACGGGCACGGTGACCGCGTCGCTGCAGCGCGGACGCGAGCCGCTCGACCCCGCGGTGCCCGCGCTCGGCACCGCCTTCGGTGCCGCCGCGTCGGCGGGTGTCCGTCCGGGGTCGGCGCCGCTGCCTGGAGGCGCGGTGCAGGCTGGTCTCGACGCCACCCGTCGTGCGGGGTTCGGTCCCACCCCCGCGTCCGGGTTCGCGGCGGTGCCCGCGCCGACCGCACCCGTGGCCGACGACTCGGTACCGCCCGACGCGGTCGTGCTGCGCTTCGACTCCGGTGCGGTGCACTGGTTCCACGGCACGTGCGTGGTCGGCCGGAACCCCGAGGCCGAGCCCGGCGTGGCGACCGTCGCGGTGCCGGACCTGTCGCGCACGCTGTCGAAGACGCACGTCGCCCTCGTGCAGGCGGCGGGAGTCGTGGTGCTGCGCGACCTCGGCTCGACCAACGGCACCTCGGTGATCCGCTCGGACGCCTCGTTCGAGGACCTCGTCCCCGGCGTCGACCTGCCCGTGCCCGCAGGCGCGACGGTCCGGATCGGCGACCACGCGTTCGTGGTCGACCGGGTCGGAGCGACGCCGTGAGCCCGTTCCGCCGCGACACCGCCGCGGACGACCGTCCGGGCGCGACGCACCCGCTCGTCGACTCGGCGGGCGACGGCAGCATCCGGTACGAGACCCGCGCGGGGATCGTGCGGCTCGGACGTGCCCAGGCGGACCTGCTCGCCACCGCGGCAGCCGAGGGTGCCCGACCGATCCTGGTGACCGACGGCCTGTCCGTCGTGACCGAGGCCTTCCGCCAGGCGTTGCTCGACTGCGGCGGGGCGTGGGTCGTCCGCGGCGACGACGGCCTGCGGAACGGACTCGACGGCGGACGACTCGACGACTTCACGGACGCGCTCCGGACCGGACCGCCGACCTCGGTGCAGGACGTGGCGGTCGGGTACCTGCGCCCCTGGACGCCGACGGCGGAACACCTCGTCGTCTCGGTGTCCGTCCGGCACCGGGCCGCGGACGAGACCGTCCTCGGGGCCACCACCGAACTCCTTTCGACGGAGCTCGCCGGGGCGGCACCGACCGGCTGGGGAACGCACGAGCCCGCGGGTCGCGCCTGGGACCGCCGCACGCTGACCGAGGCCGCTCGTTCGCGGATGCCCGACCCGACGCGCTTCGTGGCGGTCGGCTCGGCCGACGCACCGGTCGCCCTGACGATCACGGCGCAGCGCACCGAGCACGGCGTCGAGGAGCTCACCACCGGGCTGCTCGCGGTCGGCGCCCTGGGCGACGCCGTCACCGACGTTCGGATCGCCGCCGTGGCGAAGGTGCTCGGTCGGCTCGCGACGACGCAACTCCCGCTCTTCGCGCTCGTGCTCCGCCGACCGGGCCGCGCCGACCTCGCCCAGGCACCCCGACTGGCCGCGCCGCCGGTACCGGTCGCGATGCTCCTCGGTGCGCCGGCCGTCCGGCAGCTCGACCTCGACGTCGAGGCGATGCGCGACCGCTTCGGCGCCGTCATCGCCGGACGCCCTCGGATCCCGGCGCTCGTGCTGCCCTTCGGGCGGCGGCAGGACCGCAACCCGGTCGACGAGCTGGCCGACGTCATCGACCACATCGGGCCCGACCGCGTCGCCGACGCCGTCGGGATGGACGACCGGACGAGGGAGCAGGTGCAGCGTGCCGCGGAACAGTGACTCGATCCTGCTGGAGAGCGTCTCGACGCACCGCCGACGACTCCGGCAGGCGTTCGTGCTCGGTCGCCTCGCCGACCGCCGGTTGGTGAACGACAACGTCAAGCGGTTCATCGGCAGCGTGGTGTTCGCCGCGGTCGTGGGGGTCGGGTGCCTCGGGTACTCCTTCGTCACGAACGCGCTGGCGCAGCAGGCCGCCCAGCAACAGGCGCAGCAGACCCCGCAGCCCCTCCGGACCGAGCAGACCGAGCCGACCGCGCAACCCCAGCAGGAGACCAATTGAGCGACTTCACCCGCGTGACCGTCGTCGGTGTCGGCCGCCGTGCAGACGTCGTCGTCGCCTCCGACGAGCCGTTCGCCGGACTGCTGCCGCGGCTGGTCGACATCCTCGACGAACCGATCGCGGACAGCGCGCAACCCGTCGCCCTCGTGCGCGTCACCGGTGAAGAGGTCTCCCTGGCAGCGGACGCCGCCACACAGGAGATCGCCGACGGCGAGGTCCTGCACCTCGTCCGTCGCGCCGACGCACCACCGCCGCCCGAGGTCTCGGACGTCACCGACGCCGTCGCGGACTCGCTCGGCCGTCGTCGCGACGGCTGGGGCACCGCCGCACGCTGGTCCGTCGCCGCCGCCGCCGTCGGGGCCACCGCCTCGGTCGCGGGCACCCTCGTGGTCGCCGCGTTCACCGTCGCCTCGGTCCGAGCCGCGTTCGACGGCGGGACCGTCTCCCCCGCACTGTTGCCGTCCGTGCTCGTCGGCAGCGGCGTGGTCCTGGCGATCGCGGCGCTCGTCGCGGGTCGTGCCGGGGCCCGCTGGACCGGCATCGCCCTCACCGCCGCGGCCACCGGGCTCGCGCTGCCGATCGGGCTGGCCGTCGGACCGGTCGTCGGGCGGGACGGCGACCAACCCGCGATGGTCGCCGCCCTGGTGCTCGTCTGGGCGTGGATCGCGCTCGGCCTCGGACTCGGCGTCGGACAGCGCACGCGGACGATCGGCGTCGCGGCCGTCGTCGGCGTCGTGCTCCCGCTGCTCGGCATGCTCACCTGGCTCACTCCGGCCCCGCAGGCCGCCGGCTGGGGCGTGGTCGGGATCGCAGCCGTCGCCGTCTGCGGGCTCCTGCCCTCGGTCGCGATGTCCTCCGCCGGACTGACCGGCCTCGACGACCGTGTGAGCGGCGGCGAGCCCGTCGCTCGCGGCCGCGTCGTCACGGCGCTCGAGGACGCGTACCGGGCACTCGACTGGACGACCGCCGCGGTGGCCGCCCCCATCGCCCTCGCCGGCGCCGCACTCGTCTCCGACCGCGACCCCTGGGCCGTCGGGCTCGGCGCCGCGGTGGTCGTCGTCGCCGCACTCCGCACGCGCGCCTTCCCGCTGACGCTGCAGGGCGTGCTGCTCTGGAGCGCCGTCGTGGTCGCCGCGGTGCTCGGGCTCCTCGGTCACGCCACCACCGCACCGTTCCAGGTGCTCGGCGCGCTCGCAGGCGTCGGGGTGCTCGGAGCCCTGCTCGCCGGGGTCCGGCCAGCCGCACACCAGCGAGCCCGCCTGCGGTCGCTCGGCAACGTCCTCGAGACGATCTCGGTCGTCGTGGCGCTGCCGCTGCTGCTCGGCACCTTCGGCCTCTTCGCCGCACTCCTGGAGACGTTCTGACCATGCGGCTCCTCGACGACGTCGTCCCCGCGCTCGGGCGGGCGTTCTTCGGCAGCGTGGCCGGTGGTGCACGCGAGCTCGACGATGCGCACCGGGCCATCCGGCAGGCCGTTCCCACCAGTCGGCGCATCGCGTTCGCCTCGCTCCGAGGCGGCACCGGCTGCTCCGTGACCGCGGCAGCCGTGGCGACCGTGCTCGCCCGTCGTCGCTCCGGACGGGTGCTCGGCGTGGACGGTGCCGCCGGGCTGCGCTCGTTCGCCACCCACGCCGGCGCCGACCGGACGGACCCGACGCCGCGGTCCGAGCGCCGTGACGCCGCCCGGACGTCCTGGGACGCGACCGACGGTCTGGCGGTGACCCCGTCCGGACTGCACGTGCTGCGGATCGGCGACCCGCGCCTCCCGAGCCGACAGGCCGCACCCGCCGAGTGGACCGACGCCGTCGAACCGATCGCGCGGTTCTTCGACGTCGTCGTCGGGGACTGGGGGTCCAGGAGCCCGTTCGTCGACCTCGGCGCCGTGGCTGCCGATGCCCACGTCGTCGCCCTCGTCACCGGCCCGGACCGCCCCGCCATCGAGGAGGGCGTCGCCCACGCCGACGCCGTCCGGCGGCACGCACCGGACACGCGCGTCCTGGTCGTCCCGGTCGACACCACGGGGGCTGGCCTCCGGGCCGCGAGCACCGCCGTCCGGTGGCCCGGGCACGCCGTCCACCCGATCCCGGGCGACCCGAGCGTCGCCGGGGGCGGCGAACGCCCCACGGCCTCCCGGATCGCGCTCATCCACCTGACGGCAGCGCTCGTCGACGCCGCGGTCGACCGTCGCACCAGCCGCACGACCCCGGAGGTCGCCCGGTGAACCGCGTCGTGCACCGGCCCGCCCGGGTCTCCACCCCGCTCGTCCGTCCCGAGGCCGAGCAACTCGCCCCGCCACCGCAGCTCCCGGAGGGGCCGAGTGGCGGCCTCCCGCTGCAGTCGCTGCTGCCGGTCGTCGGTGCGATCTCGTCGGTCGTGATGATGGTCGTGCTCCGGGGCAACAACCCGGTGCTCATGGTCGTCGCCGCCCTGGTCTTCGTGGTCGCCCTCGTCGGCGGCCTCGGCATGGCCTTCACCCAGCGGGGCAACGCCGTCCGGAACCGGCGGACGCAGCGCGAGCGGTACCTCGACTACCTCGAGGAACTGCGCGGCGACCTGCGGACGCGCACGACCGCCGTCCGGGAACGGGCCGAGCACGTCGACCCCTCGCCCGACACCCTCCCCCGTCTCGTCGGTGACCCGGCACGCCTCTGGGAACGGCGGCGCACGCACGGCGACTTCCTGCGGGTCCGCGTCGGATCAGGTGACGTGGGGTGGCTCGACCTCGCCGTGCCGCCCGACCAGAACCCGGTGCAGCCGCTCGACCCGCTCATGCTCGCCGAGCTCGAGCAGGTCGCCGAACACTACGGCACCGTGCACGCCATGCCCATCGCAGTCCGACTCGACGGCGCCGGGGACGTCTCGGTCGTCGGCGACCGCGACGCCGTGCTCGAGGTCGCACGGGCACTCGTCGTGCAGCTCGCAGCGCTGCACGCCCCGGACGACCTGCACCTCGCCGCGGCGTTCCCGGCGGCGCGCGCCGATGACTGGGACTGGTTCGACCTGCTCCCGCACGCACGGATGGACCGCACCTTCGACGGGCCGCTGCGCGCGCGCCGGGTCGCCGAGGACGTCCCGGCGCTCGCCCGCACCCTCGCCGGCGAGCTGGGCGAACGCGCCCGGACCGCCGCGATGTACCGGCGGTCCGGTGACTCGGCCAAGCGCAGCGACCTGCCGCGCCTGGTGGTGTTCGCGGACGAGCACGGCGCCGTCGCCGTTCCGCTCGCGCTCCCCGAGGGCGAGACCCGGCCGGAGGACCTCCGGATCACGGTCGTGCACCTCGTCGCCGACCGGCTGCACGAACCGTCGGACGTCCGGGTACGGGTGACTGCGAGGTCGCACGCCCCGGGTGCCGACCGTGGCACGGGCGCCGGATCCGGTGCACGCACGACGCTCCTCGAGATCGTCGACGCCCGCGACGTCGAGGAAGGTGAGCCCGCTCCGGTCCAGCTCGCCGTCTGCGACCCCGTCGCCCCGCCCCTCGTCACCGCCGTCGCGCGAGCGCTCGCACCCCTCCGACTGTCCGCCGACACCGAGCAGCGTGCCGAGTCGTCGGCCGCCATCGGCGTCTCGGACCTGCTCGGGGTCGATGACGTCGCCACGATCGACCCGGACCGCACCTGGCGCCCCCGAGCCCCGCGGGACTTCCTGCGCGTGCCGATCGGTGTCGACGACTTCGGCGCTCCGCTGCTGCTCGACCTCAAGGAGTCGGCGCAGCTCGGCATGGGGCCGCACGGCATCTGCATCGGTGCGACCGGATCCGGCAAGAGCGAGATGCTCCGCACCCTCGTGCTCGGCCTCGCGGTGTCGCACCCTCCGGAGGACCTCGCGATGATCCTCGTCGACTACAAGGGCGGTGCCGCGTTCGCCCCGTTCGCCCGCCTCCCGCACGTCGCGGGTCTCATCGACAACCTCGCCGACGACCCGCAGCTCACCCGGCGTGCCCGGGCGTCGATCGCCGGCGAGGTCCGACGGCGCCAGGAGATGCTGCGCGACGCCGGATCGGCGCCCTCCATCACGCACTACCGGGAACTCCGCACCCAGCGACCGGACCTGCCGCCGATGCCGCACCTCGTGCTCGTCATCGACGAGTTCGGCGAGCTGCTCACCGCGGAACCCGAGTTCGTCGACCTGCTCCTCATGATCGGGCGCATCGGACGATCGATCGGCGTGCACCTGCTGCTGTCGAGCCAGCGCATCGAAGCCGGCAAGCTCCGCGGCCTCGACACGTACCTGTCCTACCGGCTCGGCCTGCGCACGTTCTCCGAAGCCGAGAGCCAGGTCGTGCTCGACACGGGCGACGCGTTCCACCTGCCCGCCGTGCCCGGCTACGGCTACCTCAAGGTGGACACGAGCGTGTACACGCGGTTCCGATCCGGCTACGTGTCCGGCCCGGTCGAGGACGCCGCTCCCGCCTCGGCCGTCACCACGTCGTCCGCGGACACCGCCCCCGAGCCGTTCGAGCTGCCCGTCTACAACACGCTGGCGGCCGAGGACGACGCACCCGGTGAGGTCCCGCTCGAGGCACCCGACGTCGGGCGGAGCGTCGTCGACGAGGCCGTCGAACGCCTCGACCGCGGCGACCGCGACACCACGCCGGTGTGGCTGCCGCCGCTGCCGACGCGTCTCGCACTCGGCGCCGTCCTCGACCCCAACGCCGTCTCCGACCCGACCGGGGTCACGGTGCCGATCGGCCTGCTCGACGACCCCGCGCGGCAGCGACAGCGGCCGTGGATGCTGGACCTCACGCGGGGCGGCGGACACGTCGCCGTCATCGGAGCACCCGGATCCGGCCGGACCACGTTCCTCCGCACGCTGGCCGCATCGATCGCGCTGACCACGACGCCCCGCCAGGTCAGCGTCTACGGGATGGACCTCGCCGGCGGCGGCCTCGGTCGCATCGAGGGCTTCCCGCACGTCGGCGGTGTCGCCACGCGTGCCGACCGGAACCGCCTGCTCCGGCTGGTCGAGGAGCTGCAGGCGATGATCCGCCTGCGCGAACGGGTGTTCCGCGACCACGGCATCGATTCACTCGCGATGCTCCGCACCCGGCACGCCGCCGGCCGTGTCCCCGAACTGGGATCGGCGGACGTGGTGCTCCTCGTCGACGGGTTCGGCGTGATGCGCACCGAGTTCGAGGAGCTCGAGGACGCCTTCGCCGACCTGCTCCAGCGCGGCGGCAGCTTCGGCATCCACGTCGTCCTCGGGCTCACCCGGTGGAACGAACTCCGGCTCGCGAGCCAGCCACTGATCGGCCAGCGGTTCGAACTGCGCCTCAACGACCCGGCAGACTCCACCATCGCCCGCGCCGCCGCGGCGACCCTGAAGTCCGGCGAGCCCGGTCGAGTCCTCACCGACGGCGAGTTGTTCGGCCAGGTGGCCCTGCCGGTGCTCGACGACGTGGAGGACGGTGTGGTCGGCGACGAGCTCGGCGCCCTCGCGCAGCGGGTCGCCGACAGCTGGGGCGGCCCGGCTGCCGCGCCGATCCGCCTGCTGCCGGAGTCGTTCGACCCCGCCGAGCTCCCGGACCCGCTCGACACCCCGACGACGGTCCCGTTCGCACTCCGCCAGGACACGATGGACTTCGTGGCCTTCGACCCCGCCGTCGACCAGCACCTGCTGGTGTTCGGTGACACGGCCAGTGGCAAGACCGCGCTCCTCCGGGGGCTGGCGGCCGGGTTCATGGAACGTTCGACGCCGGACGAGCTCGTCCTCGCCTTCATGGACGTCCGCGGCAGCGCTGCGGCCGGGACGCCTGACGACTTCCTCGGCGGGCACGCGGCGAACGGCCGGGACGCCCGGGGGCTCGCCGCGGCCATCGCCGCGGAGCTCGAGCAGCGCGCCGCCGGCACGTCCACCGGACCACGGCCCCGCATCGTGGTGCTCGTCGACGACTACGACATCGTCGCCTCGGCCGGCACCGACCCGCTCGCGCCCCTCATGCCGTACCTGCCGTCGGCGCGTGACCTCGGACTCCACGTCGTGCTCACGCGGCCCGTCGCCGGTGCCGCTCGCGCGATGTACGACACCGTGATCCAGTCGATCCGCGACTCGGGTGCGACCGGGCTCGTGCTGAGCGGCGAACGGTCGGAGGGGCAGGTGTTCCCGAAGGTCTACGCGGAGCAGTTCCCACCCGGCCGTGGGCGTCTCGTCCGACGCGGGACGCCCCCGCGCATCGTGCAGGTCGCCCACTTCCCCACGGCGACGACCGTCGCCCCGGCGCAGGCCGACCCCGCCGGTCAGACGACCGTGCTCGACCCGAAGGGAGCCGTCGATGCCCCGTGAGGTGAACATCTTGTCCGCTGCGGCTCCCTCGTCGCTCGCACTGGTCGAGGCCGGAGCGCAGATCGCGCCGGATCTGCGGGTGCGAACGCTCGACCGCGTGGTCACCGAGATCGTCGACGACCGCGGGCGGGCCGTCCTGAGTGTCCAGATGCCCGAGCGTGTCGAGAACGCCGCGGAGATAGCACGACTCGCGCCGTGGGCGACGCTCGCCGCACCCGTCTGGTGGACCGAGGCCTGGGTTCCGTGGGGGCCGACGGGCGAGGTCGGTGTGGCGATCGTCCAGGCCTTCGCAGCGTCGATCGACGCCCAGCTCCTCGTGGAGGACGGCGCGTGAGCACCACACCCCCGACCTCCGCGCCGCTGCCGCCCATGCCCGGCTCCCGGCGGGCAGCCGCGCAGCGCGCCCGGACCGTGCTCGTCGCCGGGGTCGCCGGCGGCACCGGCACGACGACCGTCGCGGCACTCCTCGCCGATGCGGTCGGCGGACGTCTCGGCGTGGTGGTCCAGGCGACGGACCACTCCGGTGGCGAGCTCGCCGCACGACTCCCCACCCTGCAACCGGCCACCTCACGCGTGACGGTGCACGACATGGGGGCGCACGTCGGCCCTGCCGCCGTCCTCGCGGCGACGCCGGAGAACTCCCTCGTCGTGGTCGGGCGGGCCACCGCCGACGGTGCTGCGGACGTCCGGGCAGCGCTCGCGTCCATCGCCGACGCTCCGGACCCGACCCTCATCGGGCGATCGGTCGTGGTGCTCGTGGACCGCGGCGCGGCGCACGATCCGGTGGACACCCGTCGGCTGAGCGACACCGGGGTCTCGGCGGTCCTCGTGCTACGCGCCGACCGCGCGCTCGGCCGTCCCGGTCGGGTCCAGGTGGGAGCGATCAGCGACACCACGATCACGACGGTGTCCGGTCTGCTCACGGCCCTGGGCTGGTAGCCGCGACCGGTGGACGAACGGGAGGCCCGTCACCAGCTGGTGACGGGCCTCCCGTTCGGCGGTGCTGACGTCGTCAGGCGCGCGCGGACCGGATCCGCTCGGTGAACGCAGCGTGCAGCGGGTGCTCCGCAGCGAGACCGGTGATCTGCGTGGCGACGTCCGCGTCGGACGCGTCCGACGCCAGCAGCGCCTGCAGTTCGACGCTCTGCTCGTCGTCCGCGACGTCGAAGCGGAGCGCCGCGGCCATCGCGTCGAGGAGCGCCGTGGGCTCGGTGCCGTCCTCGGCCAGCGCGGCGGCGGGCGAGACGAACCGCTCGTCACGCGACAGCTTGCGGAGCGGCTGGCGGCCGACGCGGGTCACCGTGTCGGGCAGGTGCGGGTTCTCGAACCGGCCGATGATCGCCTGCACGTACGCGCGGTGCACCTCGGGGTCGAGCTCGTGCCGGCGGATGAGCAGGTCGCTCGTCTCGGCGAGCACGGACTCGAGCTCGGAGCGCACGGCGGGGATCGCGATGGCGTCCGAGATCTTGTCGGCCCCGGCGACGAAGCCGTGGTAGGCGACGGTGGCGTGCCCGGTGTTCACCGTGAAGAGCTTGCGCTCGATCGACGCCGCGAGGCCGTCGACGTAGTGCGCGCCGGGGATCTCCGGCTCGTTCCCACCGAACGGCGTGCGGTCGATGGCCCACTCGAAGTAGGTCTCGACGGTGACGTCGAGTCCGCCACCCTCGGGCTGTGCGGGCACGATGCGGTCGACGGCGGTGTTCGCGAAGACGGCCTTGGCCAGGGCGGCGTCGCGGCCGTCCTCGGGCAGGGCGGCGACGATGAACTCGCGCAGCCGGTCCGTGGCGTTCAGCGCGTTCTCGCACGCCATGACGGCGATCGGTGCGGCGTCCGCGTCACGGGCGACGAGCGCGCGCGCGATGACCGGGGCGATGAACCTCAGGACGTTCGGGCCCACGGCGCACGTGACGATCGCTGCGGTCGCGATCTCGGCGACCACGCCGTCCTCGTCCTGCGCGCTGTTCAGTGCGCGGAAGTTCGTGACCTCGTGGTCCTGGGCGCCGGCCCCGACCTCGTGCACGGTGTACGAGTCGGCTGCGGCCAGGGCGTCGATGAGCGGGGCGGCGACGTCGGCGAAGACGACCTCGTACCCGGCCTCGTGGAGCAGGAGCCCGACGAAGCCGCGGCCGATGTTGCCGGCGCCGAAGTGGACGGCGGTGCTGGTGCTCACTCGTTGACCTCGCCGAGGATCGACAGGATCGCAGCGGTGTCGGCCGCGTCGGTGAGCTTCTGGACCTCGTCCTCGTCGGAGAACACGATCGCGATCTTCGACAGGATGTCGAGGTGCTCGTTGTTCACGCCGGCGATGCCGACGACGAAGCGCACGGGGTTGCCGTCCCAGTCGATCGGGCTGGCGTAGCGGATGAACGACAGGGCGGACGACTTGATGGCGTCCTTCGCGTCGTTGGTGCCGTGCGGGATGGCGAGGAAGTTGCCCATGTAGGTGGACACGCTCTTCTCACGCTCGAGCATGGCCGGGTAGTAGTCGGCCGTGACCGCGCCCGCAGCCTCGAGGATCTCGGCCGCCTCCTTCATCGCTTCCGACTTGGTCGGCGCGGTGTCCTCGGTGTGGATGCGGATCTGGCTCTCCTGCAGGACGGGCATCGGGGGTTCTCCTTGTGTTGAGGACGAGATGGAGGGGACGGGTCAGCCCCGTCCCCTCCGATACTGCACTTCGTTACTGGTTGTGGCGTTACTGGTTCTTCAGCTGCTCGACGACCTGGTCGTACTGCGGAGCGTTCATGAAGTTGCCGACCGACACGTGCTGCGCGTTCGGGTTCTTCTGCTTCGCGCGGTCCGTCAGTTCTTCCTGCGTGATGATCAGGTCCTCGTCACCGGACAGGTTCGCGATCGCCTTGTTGGAGACCGTGACCCCTTCGATGCCCGCCTTCTTGATCTTGTTGCGCAGGACGCTGGCGCCCATCGCGCTCGAGCCCATGCCGGCGTCGCAGGCGAAGACCAGGTTCTGGACCTTCGTCGCCGTCGCCGTGCTCGCCGAGCCGACGCCGCCGAGGGAGGCCTCGGCCTCTTCCTCGTTGGCCGGGGAGTTGTTGCCGAGCAGACCGGCGGTCGCCGCGTTGACGTCGCGGCCCTTGTTGGCCTGGAGCTTCGCCATGGCGGCGCTCATGTCTCCGTCGTTGCCTGCGGCGCGGTCGCGCTTGCGGGTGGCGAGGAGGAAGAACGCGGCGACCGCGAACGTCACCGCCGCCGAGAACACGACCGACAGGATGACGCCGACGAAGCTGTCACGGGGCGTGTTGCCGAGCACCGCGATGATCGAGCCCGGAGACGCCGGAGCGGTCAGGCCCGAGTTGAAGATGACGTTCGTCAGCACGCCGGTGCCACCACCGAGGATGACGGCGATGAACAGGACCGGCTTCTGCAGCACGTACGGGAAGTAGATCTCGTGGATGCCACCGAAGAACTGGATGATGATCGCGCCGGGAGCGGTCGAACGGGCGATGCCCATGCCGAAGAAGGAGAAGGCGAGCAGGATGCCGAGGCCCGGACCGGGGTTCGCCTCGAGCAGGAAGAGGATCGACTTGCCCGACTCCTTGACCTGGTCGACGCCGAGCTGGTCGAGCACACCGTGGTTGATGGCGTTGTTCAGGAAGAACACCTTGGCCGGCTCGATGAAGACGCTGGCCAGGGGCAGGAGGGAGTGCGTGATGAGGAACTCCACCGCGACACCGAGCGCGTCGGCGATACCGGTGAAGACCTTCGACAGCCAGAAGAACCCGGCCAGGAACAACCCGAACCCGAGGATGCCCGCGGAGTAGTTGTTGACCAGCATCTCGAAGCCCGGCTTGATCTTGCCGTCCCACAGGCGGTCCATCTGCTTGACCAGGTAGGCGCCGAGGGGGCCACAGATCATCGCACCGAGGATCATCGTCGTACCGGAGCCGAGGATGACACCCATCGCGAAGATCGAACCGACGACGGCACCGCGGGTCTCGTAGACCATGCGGCCACCCTGGATCGCGATCGCGAGCGGGATGAGGTACGTCAGGATCGGGCCGACGACGCCGACGACGCTCCCGTCGCGGGAACCGCCGAGCGCCGCGACCGGCGTCCAGCCGTCCGGGATGAAGAAGGCCGTGATGATGCCCCACGCGATGAAGATCGCGATGTTGGGCATGACCATGCCGGAGAGGAACGTGCCGAACTTCTGAACGGCGACGCGTGCGCCGCCCCGCGACTTCGCGGGTGCGTCGGGCGCTGCAACGGACGACGTTGTCATGTGCGGTGACTTTCTGTGTGGTGGAGCTGCTGCGTGGTGATGGGAGGGGTGGTGCTGGGGGTGGTGGCTCAGGCGGCGTGCGTCGCGGCCGCGGCAGCGGACTTCGCGGCCGCCGCCGTGCTCGCGGCGAGTGCCGCCGTCGCCATCTCGCGGGCCTGTTCGAGCGTGTAGCGACCGAGTTCGGCGCGCACGTCGGCCAGGGCCGCGGGGGTCATCGAGAGGGTGGTGGCGCCGAGACCGACCAGGACGACGGCGAGCAGCGGGTCGGCTGCTGCCTCGCCGCAGATCCCGACGGCCTTGCCGGCGGTGGCGCCCGCGGTGCCGAGCTGCGCGACGAGGCGCAGGACGGCGGGGTGCCACGGGTCCTGGTAGGACGCGACGGTGCCGAGCATGCGGTCGGCGGCCATCGTGTACTGGGTCAGGTCGTTCGTGCCGATCGACACGAAGTCGGCATTCTGGAACACCTGCTCGGCCATCAGCGCGAGCGACGGCACCTCGGCCATGACACCCGCGGTGCGGATGCCGAGTTCGCGGGCCAGGGTGACGAAGTACTCGGTCTCCTCGGCGTCGGCGACCATCGGGGCCATGACCCACAGGTCGGCCTCGGTCGCGGCGTCGGCCTGCGCGAGCGCGGTGAGCTGGTCACGCAGGACCTCGGGGTGGTTCCGCAGGGCACGCAGGCCGCGGCGCCCGAGGGCCGGGTTCTCCTCGTCCTTGTCGGTGAGGAACGGCAGCGGCTTGTCTGCGCCGGCGTCGAGCGCGCGCACGACGACCTTCTTGCCAGGGAACGCCGCGAGGAGCTGACGGTACGACTCGGTCTGCTCGTCGACCGTGGGGGCCTTGGGCGAGTCGAGGAAGAGGAACTCGGTGCGGAAGAGCCCCACGCCCTCCGCACCGAGAGCAACGGCGCCGGCGGCGTCGGCGGGGCTGCCGAGGTTCGCGAGCAGGGGCACGACGTGGCCGTCGGCGAGCGCACCCGCGGTGAGCGGTGCTGCTGCGGCGGCGAGGCGGTCGGCGATGCGCTGGTCGACCTCGGCCACGAGCGCGTCGGACGG
Source organism: Curtobacterium flaccumfaciens pv. betae (assembly GCF_026241855.1). Classification (NCBI taxonomy): domain Bacteria; kingdom Bacillati; phylum Actinomycetota; class Actinomycetes; order Micrococcales; family Microbacteriaceae; genus Curtobacterium; species Curtobacterium flaccumfaciens. The sequence goes on from NZ_JAPJDC010000001.1 coordinate 2,480,293, forward strand.
GTCGGTCGAGACGGTGCCGGCCACGGCGTCGACGACGACGTGGACGCCGTCGGCCAGGTCGTCGGCACCGGTCACACCGACGATGGCGGTGATGCCCTTGGCACGGGCGAGGATCGCGGTGTGCGAGGTCGGGCCGCCGTCACGGGTGACGAGAGCCAGGACCTTCTCGAGGTCGAGCAGCGCGGTGTCCGCCGGGGCGAGGTCGCGGGCGACGAGGACGAAGGGGGTGTCCGACTCGGGGACGCCGGGGGCGTGCACGCCGCGGAGCTTGGCGATGATGCGCTGGGCGACGTCGTCGAGGTCGGCCGCGCGCTCCCCCATGTAGCCGCCCATGCCGACGAGCAGGTCGCGGAACTGGGCGAACGCCTCGTACACGGCACGCTCGGCGTTGGTGCCGCCGTCGATGCGGGTGTGCACGTCGTCGAGGAGCGTCGGGTCCTGCGCCATGAGCGCCTGGGCCTCGAGCACGGCCTGTGCGTCGCCACCGGCGAGCTGTCCGCGCTTGTTGAGGTCGTCCGCCACGGCGGCCAGTGCGTCGTGCACGGCCTGCTTCGCGTCGTCCGCCGAGCCCACCAGGGCGTCCTTCGACGGTTCGCCGAGCGGGTCAGCCATCCGGAGCACGGGGCCGTGGGCAACGCCACGGCCGACGCCGGTGCCGAGCAGTTCGGACATTCGAGACTCCTTCATCTCACACGCGCTTGCGGTGGGGTGGATCGTTCGGTGCACACGACACGGGAACGGACCACGCCCGTGCGGCTGAGCAGCACACTACCCCGCTTCGCGTTGACAAACAAACACATCCGGGGATAAAAATGCAGAAACAGATGCCCGTTTGCGTCTGGCGGATCGAACGCAGGGGACGACATCGCGCATGTCGTGCCCGAGCATGTCCGTTCCGTTCCGACCCGAGACGACGAGGTCCGATGTACGCACCAGAACGCCACCAGCGCATCGTCGAGCAGGCGCGCGCGCAGGGCCGAGTGGACGTCAAGGACCTGGCCGAGCTGCTCGCCGTCACGCCCGAGACCATCCGCCGCGACCTGACGAGCCTCGAGCGCCGCGGCCTCGTCCGTCGTGCGCACGGCGGTGCGATCCCCGTCGAGCGGATCACCCTGCACCCCGGCGTCGGCGACCGCGGCGGGATCAACCAGACCGAGAAGATGGTCATCGCCGAGGCCGCCCTGGCGGAACTGCCGGAGAACGGCTCGATCATGATCGACGCCGGCACCTCGACCATCTGCCTCGCCGAGCTGCTGCCGACCGACCGCGGGCTGACAGTCGTCACGCACTCGCTCCCCGTCGCCACCGCCGTCGCGAACCGCCCGGGCATCGACCTGCACCTGCTCGGCGGCAACATCCGCAGCGACTCCCTGGCCGGCGTCGGCACCTGGACGCACCAGCTCATCGGCATGGTCAGCGTCGATGTCGCCTTCATCAGCATCAACGGCATCACGCCGGAGCGCGGTCTGACGACCCACAACATGGCCGAGGCCGCCGTGAAGAGCGCGATGATCAAGTCCGCACGACGGAGCATCCTGCTCGCCGACCACACCAAGTTCGGCCGCGAGGAGTTCGGTCGCGTCGCCCCGCTCGCCGCGATCGACACGATCATCACCGACCCCGCCGTCAACCTCGACCTGGTCCGCGAGGTCGAGGCCGCCGGCACCGAGGTCTTCTGGCCCGGCCGACCCTGACCGTGCCCCGTTCCCGCCCACCCAGCGCTCGCTAGCATGAGCCAACCACCCATCGACAGGAGTACATCGATGTCCGAAGCCACCCGCACCGTGACCGTCGCCAGCGCATCCGGCCTGCACGCTCGCCCCGCATCCCTCTTCGTCCAGACCGTGACGGCGTCGGGGCACCAGGTCACGATCGCCAAGGGCGACAAGTCCGGGAACGCCGGCAGCATCCTCGCCCTGCTCGGGCTCGGCATCGAGAACGGCGACGAGGTCACCCTCACCGTGTCGGGCGACGACGCCGAGACCACGGCGGACAGCCTGGTCGAGTTCCTGAAGACGGACCACGACGCGGCCTGATCGCGCAGGTCGCGTCCTGCACGCGACCACCAGACGGACGGGAGGCCTGTGGCTGCGCAGCCACGGGCCTCCCGTCCGTCGTCCGGTCGCCGCTACGGCGCGATGGGCGGGATCGCGCGCAGCTCGCCCCAGGCGAAGGAGCTCTCGGCGATGAAGTCCTGCAGGTCGTCGGCGAGGTCGTGGAGGAGTCCGGGCAGGTCGTCGACGTCCTCGACGAGGCTCCTCGTCCCCTGGGTCTCGCCCCCGATCTTCCAGACGACGCTCATCGAGCCGTCGATGAGTTCGTCCTCCTCGTGGTCGAGTTCCCAGTCCCCGTGCGGGCTCACCCAGAAGCGGGCTGAGCGGAACTCGTCCGGACGGAGCATCTGCGCTGCCACGGGTCGGAACGCGGCGAGCAGCTCGCCGACGGTCATCACGACGGTCATGGGCAGATCGTACGACCGAGGGCTGTCGGCACCCGCCGATAAGGTGTTCTGCATGACACGCCTGCGCCTCGCATCCGTCAACGTGAACGGCGTCCGCGCCGCCTTCCGCAAGGGCATGGGCGACTGGCTCGCCACCCGCGACGTCGACGTGCTGGCCCTGCAGGAGGTGCGCGCGTCGAGCGACGACCTGGCGGCGCTGCTCGGCGACGAGTGGGACATCGTGCACGACCCGGCGACCGCGAAGGGCCGGGCCGGCGTCGCGATCGCATCTCGACACTCCGCTCAGATCCACCGCGTCGCCCTGGGCGCCGACGACTTCGACTCGGCCGGCCGCTGGCTCGAGGCCGACTACGAGATCGGCGGGACGACCGTCACGGTGGTCTCCACGTACGTGCACTCGGGCGAGGTCGACACCCCCAAGCAGGACGAGAAGTGGAAGTTCCTCGACGCGATGACCGAGCGGCTGCCGGCGCTCCGCGAGCACAACCCGCTCGCCGTCGTCGTCGGTGACCTGAACGTCGGGCACGACGAGCGCGACATCAAGAACTGGAAGGGCAACGTCAAGCGGGCCGGCTTCCTGCCGCGCGAGCGCGCCTACTTCTCGCGGTTCTTCGGCGCCGACGGCGAACCGGTCGAGGGTGCCGACGGCTCCACGGGTCCCGGGCTCGGCTGGGTCGACGTGGGCCGCGCCCAGGCCGGCGACGTCGACGGTCCGTTCACGTGGTGGTCGTGGCGCGGGCAGGCGTTCGACAACGACACCGGTTGGCGCATCGACTACCAGATGGCGACGCCCGACCTGGCCGCCAAGGTCACGGAGTACACGGTCGACCGCGCCGCGGCGTACGACCAGCGATGGTCCGACCACGCCCCCGTGGTCGTCGACTACGAACTCTGACCCCTCTTCTCTCGCTTCACCTGACGCACCGGAGCACCACCATGACCAAGACCCGCATCTTCTCGGGCATCCAGCCGTCCGCCGGCTCACTGCACCTCGGCAACTACGTCGGGGCGCTCATGCAGTGGAGGACCCTGCTCGATGACTACGACGCCATCTACTGCGTCGTCGACATGCACGCGATCACCTCGCCCCAGGACCCGGCCGAGCTCCGCGCGAACACCCGGGCCACCGCTGCGCAGTACATCGCGTCGGGCATCGACCCGTCCAAGGCGACGCTGTTCGTGCAGTCGCACGTGCCCGCGCACGCTGAACTCGCCTGGGTGCTGAACACCCTGACCGGCTTCGGCGAGGCGAGCCGGATGACCCAGTTCAAGGACAAGTCGGCACGCCAGGGTGCCGAGGCCGCGTCGGTCGGGCTCTTCACCTACCCGATCCTGATGGCCGCGGACATCCTGCTCTACGACACCAGGGTCGTGCCGGTCGGCGACGACCAGCGCCAGCACGTCGAGCTCACGCGAGACCTGGCCGGACGCTTCAACTCGCGGTTCGGTGACACCTTCGTCACGCCCGAGGCACGCATCCTGACCGAGACCGCGCGCATCTACGACCTGCAGGACCCGACCAGCAAGATGAGCAAGTCCGCAGCGTCGGACAACGGCCTCATCCGCCTGCTCGACGACCCGAAGCGCACGGCGAAGAAGATCAAGTCGGCCGTCACCGACGCCGAGCGGGAGATCCGGGCCGACCGCCAGGCCAAGCCCGGTGTGACGAACCTGCTGTCGATCCTGTCGGCGTTCACCGGCACCTCGATCGCCGCGCTCGAGGAATCGTTCGCCGGCAAGGGCTACGGCGACCTGAAGGGCGAGGTCGCCGACGCCGTCGTGGCCGAGCTCGAACCGGTCCGCGCCCGCACACTCGAACTCCTCGACGACCCGGCGGAGCTCGACCGGCTGCTCGCCGTCGGCGCCGACCGCGCCGAGTCGATCGCGCAGGAGACCCTGGCCCGCGTCTACGACCGCATCGGGTTCGTCCCACGGTCGCGCGGCTGACCGTGCAGCCCGTCACGCTCGAGTCGGCGCGGGTCCGGCTCGACCTGCCCACCCGCGCCGACACCGCGGCGATCACCGAGGCCTGCCAGGACCCGGAGATCGTCCGGTGGACGACGGTGCCGACGCCGTACCGCGAGCAGGATGCCCGGACCTTCGTCGACGCCCTGGTCGGACCGGGTTGGGCCTCGGACCGCGAGTACACGTGGGCGATCCGACCGGCCGGTTCGACGTGGCGCGCGGGCATCATCAGCTACCGGACCGCCGGTCGTGACCTCGGGTTCTGGCTCGCACCGTCCGCGCGCGGCGCCGGGCTCATGCACGACGCCGTCCAGCTCGTCGTCGACTGGGCGTTCGAGCAGGGCGCGCAGGACGTCTACTGGGAGTGCTACGAGGACAACACGGCCTCGGCGGCGGTCGCACGTGCGGCCGGGTTCTCGTACACCGGCCTCGGCGCAGCCCGGGTTCCGGACCGGGACGGCGGCCCGACCACAGCGTGGACCGCACTGCGACGCGCCGACGGCACACCCGCATCCGAGCTCCCGTGGCCCAGCGCCTGAACGCGCTCACAACCGTGGTGACGTGTCACCCAACCACCGCCGGTAGGCTCGGCCCGTGAGCGACACGGCACGACCCACCGAGGTCCGGGCGATGCGCCGCGGGCTCGAACTCGCGGCCCTCGGGCCCGTCGTCGGCGACCACGCCCGCGTCGGCGCCGTGATCCTCTCCCCCGCCGGCGAGGTCCTCGCCGAGGGGTGGCACAAGGGCGCCGGCACCCCGCACGCCGAGGTCGACGCGATGGCCAAGGTCGATCCGGCACTGCTGCGCGGCGCAACGGCGGTCGTCACCCTCGAACCCTGCAACCACGTCGGGCGCACCGGGCCGTGCGCCGTGGCACTGCTCGACGCCGGGATCGCCCGGGTCGTCTACGCGATCGACGACCCCGGAGCCGACGTGCACGGCGGCGCCGACCGGCTCCGCGCCGCCGGGGTCCAGATCGTCTCCGGCGTCCTGGCCGACCAGGCCGAGGCGTTCCTCGAACGGTGGCTGCTCTCGGTCCGGCTCGGCCGACCGTGGGCCACCGTGAAGTGGGCTTCCAGCCTCGACGGGCGCGCCGCCGCTGCCGACGGCACGAGCAAGTGGATCACCGGCGCCGCCGCACGGCAGCACGTCCACGAACAGCGCGCCGCCCACGACGCGATCCTCGTCGGCACCGGCACCGTCCTGGCCGACGACCCGAGCCTGACCGCCCGCGGGGACGCCGGCGAACTCCTCGCCGACCAGCCGCTCGCCGTGGTGCTCGGTGACCGCCCGGTGCCGGCCGACGCCGCGGTCCGTCGGCACCCGCGCGGGCTCGTCACCCTGCCCGGACACGACCTGGCCACCTCGCTCGGTGCCCTGCGCGGGCACGGCGTGCACTCGGTCTTCGTCGAGGGTGGTCCCACGGTCGCCTCGGCGCTCATCGCCGCCGGACTCGTCGACGAGTACCTGGTGTACCTCGCCCCGGTGCTGCTCGGCGGACCCCGTGTCGCCCTCGACGACCTGGGGGTGGGAAGCATCTCCGAGCGTCGGCGGTTGGACGTACTATCGACCACCAGCCTCGGCCCCGACCTGCTGGTCCGAGCCCGACCGCACCGTCCGCAGCACCAGAACCAGCACCGCCAGCAACAGCAGCACGCGACACCCGGGCTCGGGAACGACGGGCCCACGAACGACCGGAGCACCCCATGACCGATGCGCTGACCTCCCCCACGCCGGGGAGCCCGGTCAAGTTCGAGGTGTCGACGAACGTGCCGACCACCCACGGCACCTTCCAGATGCGCGCCTACCGCGACCTCGTGACGAGCGCGGAGCACGTCGCGATCATCGGCACCCTGCCGGACGGCTCGATGCCCACCGACGGGGCACTCGTCCGGGTGCACTCCGAGTGCCTGACCGGTGAAGCCTTCGGGTCGTTGAAGTGCGAGTGCGGCCCCCAGCTCGACGCCGCGCTCGACACGATCGCGGCCGAGGGCGGTGTGGTCATCTACCTGCGCGGGCAGGAGGGCCGTGGCATCGGTCTCATCAACAAGCTCAAGGCCTACCGCCTGCAAGAGGACGGTCTCGACACCCTCGACGCCAACCTCGCGCTCGGCCTGCCCGCCGACTCCCGCGCCTACGGCGGCGCCGCGGGCATCCTCGCCGACCTCGGCATCACCCGCGTCCGGCTGCTGTCCAACAACCCGGAGAAGCGCCGCCAGCTCGAGGAGCACGGCATCACCGTCGACTCGCTCGTGCCGCTCGTCGTCGGCATCTCGGCACAGAACGCCGGGTACCTGGACACCAAGCGCGACCGGATGGGCCACCAGTTGCCGGAGCACCTCGAAGCCGGGGCCGGCGCGGGCGCGGGCGCCTGAGCGCGCGCCGGCGACGGACGCTGCGGCCAGCTGACTCTGGGCTGATTCGCAGGCAGACGACATCTGTCGTATGATCGGGCTTCCGTCACAAGCGGTCCCCCCTCAGCCGAACGCACCCGATCGGTGCCCGCGCCACCCCGCGCGAACCGATCGGTGTCCGCCGTTTCGGATCCTCGTGCTCCCCGTCGGGAGCACGCAGCACGGAAGACCCCGCACTGTCATGACCGCCGCCCCGGCACCCGCAACGCCCACCTCCGCTCCGGCACCCGCCGGCAACCCGCGCTCCCGCGTCGTCATCGCGAGCCTCGTCGGCACGTCGATCGAGTTCTACGACTTCTACGTCTACGCGACCGCCGCGGTGCTCGTCTTCCCGACGCTGTTCTTCCCGAACGAGGACCCGACGGCCTCGCAGCTGTCCTCCTTCGTCACGTTCGCCCTGGCGTTCTTCGCCCGGCCGGTCGGGTCGATCATCTTCGGGCACTTCGGCGACCGGATCGGACGGAAGACCACCCTCGTCGCATCGCTGCTCGTGATGGGCACCGCCACGTTCCTGATCGGCTGCCTGCCGACCTTCGACACCATCGGGGTCTGGGCCCCGGTCCTGCTCGCCGTGATGCGCTTCGCCCAGGGCGTCGGCCTCGGCGGCGAGTGGTCCGGCGCGGCCCTGCTCGCGACCGAGAACGCGCCGAAGGGCAAGCGCGGCGTGTTCGGCTCGATGCCGCAGCTCGGTGCCCCGATCGGCTTCCTGCTCGCGAACGGCCTGTTCATCGCGATCAACGCGGCGATGCCCGCCGGTGCCGACGGCACCCCGAACGCCGACTTCCAGGCGTGGGGCTGGCGCATCCCGTTCCTGCTCTCCGCCGTGCTCGTCATCATCGGCCTCTACGTGCGCTTCAAGCTCGTCGAGTCGCCGGTGTTCCGCGGTGTGCAGGAGTCCGGCACGGTCGCGAAGGTCCCGCTCGGCCGGGTGTTCCGCACCTCGTGGCGGGCCGTCATCGTCGGCACCTTCGGCATGGTCGCCACGTACGTGCTCTTCTACTTCATGACGACGTTCACGCTGTCGTACGGCACGACCGGCGCCGAGGCGAGCGCACTCGTCCCGAAGGTCGGCCTCGGCTACACCCGTGGCGAGTTCCTGACGCTGCTCATGATCGGCGTCGTGTTCTTCGGCATCTTCACCCCGATCGCCGGGCTGCTCGCCGACAGGTTCGGCCGCCGCAAGACCCTCATCCCGACCACCATCGGCATCGCGCTGTTCGGCCTGACGTTCCAGTTCTGGTTCGCGGCGTCGAGTGGGCCGATCACCGTGGTGACGTTCCTCATCGTCGGGCTCTCGCTGATGGGGCTGACCTTCGGTCCGATGGGTGCGCTGCTGCCCGAGCTGTTCCCGACGAACGTCCGGTACACCGGCTCGGCCATCGCGTACAACGTCGCGTCGATCCTCGGTGCGTCACTCGCCCCGACCATCGCGTTGGCACTCTGGAAGCCGGACGGCGACATCTTCCTGGTCGGCCTGTACCTGACGATCGCCGCGGTCGTGACGCTGGTCGCGCTGCTCTTCGTGCGCGAGACCAAGTCGAAGGACATCGCCGACGCCTGATCGGCGACCACCTGACGGACGGGAGGCCCGGTGCCAGCTGGCACCGGGCCTCCCGTCCGTCATGTGCGCGCCTCGCCCCCCCCGCGCAACACGCCGTCGTGTCAGCGGGACGCCGCATGCCCTCCGAGACGCCGCCGGATTCGGCGGCGTCTCGCGCGCGTGGCAGCGTCGAACGAAGACGCCGGCGTCTGCGCACCCGGTGCAGCGCGGCGAGACGCCGTCAACGCAGGTTGACGGATGTCGGTGCGTCAATGTAGGTTGACAGGCATGGACCGACCGACCATCACGAGCCTCGCGGCCGGAGCATCGGGGGACGACCCGTTCTCCGCCCTCGCCAACGTGCGGGAACTGCGCCGTGAGCTCGACCGGACCGAAGAGCTCGCCGCGCGACGTGCCCGCACCGCCGGCGCCTCGTGGCAGGAGATCGCGACGCTGCTCGGTGTCAGCCGACAGGCAGTGCACAAGAAGTACGGCAGAAACTAGGAACACGATGAGCTTCCCCTTCGCACGCCCGAAGACCTCCGACGGCCCCCGCGCCACGTTCGGTCGCCTGCTGTCCTACCTGTTCGAGAACAAGCCCGCGATGGTCGTGATCATCGTGCTGAGCGTCCTCGGTGCGGGGGCCTCGCTCGCGCAGCCGCTCCTGGTCAACCAGGTCATCACCGCGGTGCAGCAGGGCAACACCCTCAGCACGCTCGTGTGGCTGCTGGTCGGGCTCGTCATCGTCGCGGGGGTGCTGAACGGTGTGCAGCACTTCCTGCTGCAGCGCGCGGGCGAGGGCGTCGTGCTCTCTACCCGCCGCAAGCTCATCGCCCGCATCCTCAACCTGCCGATCTCTGAGTTCGACACCCGTCGGACCGGCGACCTGGTGTCCCGCGTCGGCAGCGACACCACGCTCCTGCGGGCCGTCCTGACCCAGGGACTGATCGAGTCGATCGGCGGCGCGCTCACGTTCGTCGGTGCCATCGTCGCGATGGCGATCATCGACCCGCTGCTGCTCGGCATCGTGATCGTCATCGTCCTGATCGCCATCGTCGTCGTCGGCGGGCTGAGCCGTCGCATCCGGGTCGCCTCGAAGCGTGCGCAGGAGAAGGTCGGCGACCTCACCGCGGCCGTCGAACGCGGGATCGGCGCGGTCCGCACCATCCGAGCGGCCGGCGCCACCGAGCGCGAGGTGCGCGAGGTCGACGGCCACGCGACCGAGGCCTACAAGCGGGGCCTCGACATCGCCAAGATGTCCGCCTTCGTCGTGCCCGTCGCCAGCATCGTCATGCAGGTCGCGTTCATCGCCGTCCTGGGCGTCGGCGGGGCACAGGTCGCAGCCGGCACCATCACCATCGCGACGCTCATCACGTTCATCCTGCTGCTCTTCATGATGATCATGCCGCTCGGCCAGGCGATGGGCGCGGCCGTGGCCGTCGCCCAGGCGCTCGGCGCGCTCGGCCGGATCGAGGAGATCCTGCACCTGCCGACCGAGTCCCAGGACGACGAGTCGGTCCGACCGGCCGCAGCGGTCGCCACCGACGACGCCATCGCGTTCGAGCACGTGTCGTTCCGGTACCGCGCCCAGGCGGACGCCTCGGGTGCCGACGGCGCGGTCGCGTCCGACCCCGCGGACCGTCCAGGAGGCCCGGATCACGTCGACGACGAGCGCCCGGCCGACGACGTGGTGCTCCACGACGTGTCGTTCCGGGTGCCCCGCGGCTCGCGCGTCGCACTCGTGGGCCCGTCCGGTGCCGGCAAGTCGACGACCCTGGCGCTCATCGAGCGGTTCTACGACCCCACCGACGGCGTCATCCGCCTGGGTGGCATCGACGTGCGCGGCATGGACCGCGACGAGCTCCGTGCCCAGATCGGCTACGTCGAGCAGGACGCCCCCGTGCTCGCCGGCACGATCCGCGCCAACCTGCTGCTCGGGTCGCCGAACGCCACCGAGGACGACTGCGTCCGGGTGCTCGAGGCGGTCAACCTCGGCGAGGTCCTGCACCGCGATCCCCGCGGTCTCGACGCGCAGGTCGGTGAGGACGGCGTGATGCTCTCCGGTGGGGAACGGCAGCGCCTGGCCATCGCCCGCGCGCTGCTCGCCGCTCCCCCGATCCTGCTGCTCGACGAGTCGACGTCGTCACTCGACGGGGTCAACGAGCAGAAGATGCGGCTCGCGATCGACGCCGTCGCCGAGGACCGCACCCTGCTCGTGATCGCCCACCGGTTGTCGACGGTGGTCGACTCCGACGTGATCGTCGTGCTCGAGCACGGCCGCGTCGTCGGCAGCGGCACGCACTCCGAGCTCGTGGAGTCGACGCCGCTCTACCGCGACCTGGCGAAGCACCAGCTGCTCGTGTGAGTTCGGGTACGGCCGCGAGCACCGCGGCCGTACCGTCGACTCGGACTCAGGCGGCGAACGGGTCCGGCGTCAGCACGTAGACGGTCTCGAGGTACTCCTCGATGCCCTCGTGCGAGCCCTCGCGGCCCAGGCCCGAGGACTTCACGCCGCCGAACGGGAACGCCGCATTGGACACGACGCCCGTGTTCAGCCCGAGCATGCCCGTCTCCAGGCGTTCGGCGAGCCGCTGGCCGCGCCGGAAGTCGGTCGTGAAGGCGTAGGCAATGAGTCCGTACTCGGTGTCGTTCGCGAGCCGGATCCCCTCGTCCTCGGTGCTGAAGCGCGTCACCGAGGCGACCGGTCCGAAGATCTCCGTCGTCATGATCTCCGAGCCGGGCTGCACGTCGTCGATCACGGTCGCCTCGTAGAAGGTGCCCGGGCGATCGATCCGGTGGCCGCCGGTGACGAGCCGGGCACCGCGGCCGACGGCGTCGTCGACCAGCGACGCGGCCTTGTCCACGGCCCGGTCGTCGATGAGCGGTCCGAGCGTCGTGCCGTCCTCGGTCCCCCGGCCGACGCGCAGGGCGTCCACCTTCGCGGTGAGGGCGGCGACGAACGCGTCGGCGATGCCGTCCTGCACGAAGAACCGGTTCGCAGCGGTGCAGGCCTCGCCCGTGTTGCGGAACTTCGCGAGCATCGCCGCGTCCACCGCCTCGTCGAGGTCCGCGTCGTCGAACACGAGCAGCGGGGCGTTGCCGCCGAGCTCCATGCTCGTCTTGAGCACGTTGTCCGCCGCCTGCTTGAGGAGCGCCGAACCGACGGGGGTCGAACCGGTGAACGTCAGCTTGCGCAGGCGCGGGTCGGCGATGATCGGCTCCGACAGCCCCTTGGCGTCGCTCGACGGGATCACGTTGAGCACTCCGTCCGGCAGCCCGGCGCGGCGGAACAGCTCGACCAGGAACAGGGTCGTCAGCGGGGTGAGGTCGGCCGGCTTCGCGACCACCGTGCAACCAGCGGCCAGGGCCGGTCCGATCTTCCGGGTCGCCATCGCGAGCGGGAAGTTCCACGGCGTGATCGCGTAGACGGGGCCGACCGGACGCTTCAGCACGATCGCGCGGCCGGTGCCCTCGGGGTTCGTGCGGTAGTCGCCGGTGATGCGGACCGCTTCCTCCGAGAACCACCGCAGGAACTCGCCGCCGTAGACGACCTCGCCGCGGGCCTCGGCCAGCGGCTTGCCCATCTCGAGCGACATCAGGGCCGCGAGGTCGTCGGCGTGCTCGTGCACCAGATCGAAGGCCCGGCGCAGGATGTCCGACCGTGTGCGCGGGGCCGTGGCTGCCCAGGACTCCTGCGCGGCGGCCGCGGCGTCGAGGGCGGCGACGCCGTCTTCGGGGGTGGCGTCGGCGACCTCGGCCAGGACGGCACCGGTCGACGGGTCGTGCACGGCGAACGTGGACCCGCTGGACGAGGCGCGCCAGGTGCCGCCGATGAAGAGCCCGGTGGGGACGTTCTCGACGCGGACGTGTTCGTCGGCGACGGTGGTGGTGGTTTCGTTCGTGGTGGTGTCGGTCACAGTCGTGCTCCTCCTGGGTTCGCGAGGCCCTCGTCCATGTCGCTGCGGTCGACGTGTCCGCCGGCCGCCCGGATCTCGTCGAGCGCACGGGCGCTGCGCTCGGCGTCGACGCCGGCCACCAGGTCCTCGTACACGGCGACGTCGAGGCCCGCGGCGCGGGCGTCGAGTGCCGAGGCCCGGACGCAGTGGTCGGTCGCGATGCCGACGACGTCGATCGTGTGCACGCGGCGCTCGGCGAGCACGTCGGCCAGCGGGACGCCCGCTTCGGTCACGGCCTGGAACGCCGAGTAGTCCGGCGTGCCCTGGCCCTTGAGGACGTCGACGTCGATCAGGGCGGTGTCGAGGTCGGGGTGGTAGTCGGCACCGGGCGTCCCGGCGACGCAGTGCACCGGCCACGTGTCGACGAAGTCGGGTCCGTCGGGTCCGGCGAAGTGTCCGCCGTTGTCGTCGTCGCCGTGGTGCCAGTCGCGGGACGCCACGATGAGGTCGTACTCGTCCCCGTGCCGACCGAGGAACGCGGTGATGCGCTTCGCGAGCGCCGCTCCCCCGGTGACCGCGAGCGCACCGCCCTCGGTGAAGTCGTTCTGGACGTCCACGACGAGCAGTGCTCTTGCCATGGGTCCATCCAACACCCGTCGGCTCAGGAGCCGGTGAGCTTGCTCCCGCACGAGTAGGTCGCGGCGGTCACCGCGTCGAGTGCCGGCAGTGCCGCCGCACGCGGCGAACCGATGGCGTAGAAGGCGAAGGTCAACCGGGACCCGTCGGCGGCGTCGATGTAGCCGCCGAGGGTGTTCGCGCTGTCGATCCAACCCGTCTTCGCGTGCACCTTGCCACGGGCGACCGCGTTCGCGCCGGTGAACCGGCTGGCGAGGGTACCGGACTGCCCGGACACCGGCAGGGCGTTCGCGAGCGTGCCGAGGCCCTTCGCGCCGGAGGCGACCTGCACCATCAGGTGGGCGACGAACTCCGGTGACACGGCGTTCGAGGCGCTCTCGCCCGAGCCGTCCTTGATCACGATGCCGGCCGGGTCGAGGCCGTAGGAGCGCAGCGCCGACTGGTACACGGACGACAGGGACGCCGCCGAGCCGTTCGACCCGGACTCCTTCGAGGACACCCGGGCGAGCATCTCGGCCAGGGTGTTGTCCGAGTTCGGGATCATCTGCCCGATGAGCGTCGACACCGGCTGCGAGGACACCGTGGCGATCGTCTCGGTGCCCGTCGTCGCCCGCTTGACGATCTGCGCGGAACCGGCGCCCGCGACTCCTGCGTTCGCCAGTGCCGTGCGGAAGGCGACGCCCGCCCGCCCGACCGGGTCCTCCGACCGCGGTGACGTCGCCGCTGCGGGGTTCGCTCGGTCGCCGTCGACCATCAGCGCGGTGACCTCCGGCTGGTACCCGATGGTGCGCTCGGAGACCGGCCACGTGGGGTCCCAGGCGTCGGCATCGCTCCAGTAGGAGTCGTCGGTGACGATCGTGGTGACCGGGGCGGCACCCACCTTCGCCTTCACCTGCTGTGCCAGCTGGGCGAGGGTCGGGGCGCCCGGGTACACGGTGCCGCCGCCGGCGGACAGCGTCGCGTCACCGTGCCCGACCAGGGCGACGGTGTTCGCGGACTCCCGTGTGACGGTCGTCGGGATGCGGTGGTCACCCCCGAGCACGGAGAGCGCGGTCGCCGACGTCAGGGTCTTCATGACACTGCCCGTCTGGGCGGCCCGCTCGCCGTGCTTCGAGAACAGCACCTTGCCCGTCTCGGCGTCCATCACGTACCCCTCGAAGTCGCCGAGGCCGCTCGCCGACGCAGCCGTCGCGATCGAGCAGGTCCGGAGGGCGGACGGGCCGGCGAGGTCGTCCGGCACCGCGCGGGCGTCGGCGGTCGGCGTCGGGGACGGCTTCGCCGTCGGGCGCTTCGTGGTGGTCGTCCGGTCCGGAGCCGAGGACGCGGTCCGGGTCGAGCTCGGCGCGGCGGCAGTCCGGGAGTCGGGGGTCGTGGCCGCTGCGACGGCGACGGCACCACCGGAGCCGACCACGAGCAGCGCCGCGAGACCACCCGCGATCCAGGGGACCGGGCGTCGTGCGGCGGAGGCGCGCACCGCGGTGACGGCGGCGCGGAACCGCTCCGGGACGGAACGCGTGGTGGGCTGCTGCTCGGACATCGTGACCGATCCTACGGAACTGCGGCAGGAGCCTCCAGGCCGGGGACGGGATCCGTCGAGGACGGGTGCCGGATCAGGGAGCCGTGCCGGGACCGTCGGCGGGGTACCGGACCCCGACCAGGCGACGTGCCTCGTCCAGCACCGCCATGATCGCGACGGTCTCGTCCGGGTCCATCGGGCCGCCGTCGTGGCGGCCCGACGTGATCATCGTCTCGAAGGCGCGTGCCTCGTGCTCGTAGCCGGCGAGCTCCTCGCGACCGTCGAACTCCTCGACCACGGCGCCGTCGCGGTCGCGGATCCGCCAGGTGGTCGGCGTGTACCAGGTGGAGTCGAGGTCGATGCGGCCGGTCTCGCCGATGATCGACGCCGTGTTCGGGCTCCGCAGGTCCATCCCGAAGTGGATCATCGACTGCGCGCCGCCCGGGTGCGTCATCACCAGGCCCATCTGCTCGTCGACGCCCTGCTCGCTCAGCGTGCCCGCTGCGACGAGTGCGGTCGGCACGCCGAGCACGTCCACCGCGAAGGAGACCGGGTAGATCCCGAGGTCGAGCATCGCTCCCCCACCGAGTGCCGGGTCGCGCAGCCGGTGACCCGGGTCCGTCGGGAGGGCCTGGTGGTGGGTCGCCTCGACCACCATCGGGCGACCGATCCGACCCTCGGCGACGATCTCGCGGATCATCGCCATCTGCGGCAGGAAGCGGGTCCACATCGCCTCCATCACCGCGACGCCCGCGTGCCGAGCTGCGTCGACGACCGTACGGGCCTCCTCCGCGGTCATCGTGAAGGCCTTCTCGACCAGGACGTGCTTGCCCGCCCGGATCGCGAGCAGGGCGTCCTCGGCGTGCCGGACGTGCGGGGTGGCGACGTAGACCGCGTCGATGCGCTCGTCCGCCACCAGGTCCTCGTAGGAACCGTGGGACCGCTCGATGCCGAGCTCCGCGGCGAAGGCCTCGGCGTGTTCGCGGGTGCGGCTGCCCACGGCGGTGAACACGATGCCGGCCGCGGTGCAGTCACCCACGAAGGACCGTGCGATGCCGCCTGTGCCGATGACTCCCCAGCGAACCGTCATGGGTCCTGTCTACCAGCGCGAGGTGGGCCGCGGCGGCGCTGTCAGCGGCGGTGGACGCCTCGGGTCGTCAGCGGCGGTGTTTGCCGAGCGCCGCGTCCGGGGCGGCCATCGGATGGTTGCGGAACCAGCGCAGGAGCTCACGGGCACGGCTCGTGTCGGCGCTCGCGTCGCCCTCGGCGAGGAACGAGTCGAAGCCGTCGGGCAGGTCGGCGTCCGGTTCGCGGTGGAACGCCATCTTCCACTCGCCGAAGCGCCGGGTGTGGATGCGCTCCTCGACCAGCAGACCGACATCGGTGTGCCGCGGGTCGTCGATGATGCGCTGGTACGTCTCGAGCACGGCCGCCTCGGGGCCCTCGAGCAACTGCATGAACCGGCCGTCCTTGTAGACGAGCAGACCGGACAGGCCGGACGCGGTGTTGCGGACCCGTGCGTGCTCGAGCAGTGCGTCGAGCCGCTCCTGGTCGAACACCTCGTTCGCCGCGCTCATGTAGACCAGGGACAGCAGCATGACGACCTCTCGGTGACGACGGAACGTGTTCCCTCTCATCGTGGACCGCACCGAGCCCGTCGGGCAGCCCCAGAACGGGGATCGTTCCCGTCCGCGCGCCCGCGTCGAGGTTCGGGTCATCGACGCGAGCACACGGGTGTCGGGTCGTACGACCGGACTGATTCGGAGCCCCCGTCCGGGGGGATTGGTCACTCACCTGTCGTAGGTGCGGACCCAGTCGATCTGGACGTGCCCCGGGTCGCCCCAGTTGCCGGTCTGGAACATGTAACGGTGCGGAGTGGTGGGGACGTTGCGCGGCACCGTGAACACGAGCTTGCCGTCGAGGTAGTAGCTGACGCTCTTGCCCGGCACCCACTCGGTCGTGTAGGTGTGCCACTCGTTCCAGGACACCCGGGTGTTGTAGTGCTCGAAGCGGCGCTCCAGCCCGGGCAGCATCGAGTGGTGGAAGACACGGGGCGACCCGTCGAACTGTCCCTCCGGGTAGCTCAACTCGCCGTCGGCCCAGGCGTTCGACGTCGGCCACAGCATGACCGCGATCCCGTTGCCGTCTCCGCCGGTCGCCCGCGCTCGGATGCTGAAGGTGCCGCCGACGTGTGACCACGCGCCGGTGGGTGTGCCGAACGTTCCGGCAGCACCGTGCTCACCGTCCATCGCGACGTCCAGGTAGCCGTCGTGGGCGCTGACGACCTCGTTCGAGTAGTACTTGCCGCCGGTGCCGTCGGGGTACGGCTGCCACGAGTTCCGGTACGTCTCGGCGAAGGGGCCGCCGGCTGCGGCGGGGGTGTCGAAGTCCTCGGAGAAGGTCGGCTCGCGGTCCGCCAGGTACGCGGGGCCGGTCGCGGACGCCGTCGGGGTCGCGGACGAACCGGTGCTCGGCGACGAGGTCGACGCGGACGTCGCGACGGACTCGGGCACGGCTGCCGCGGTCACCGCGAGGGCTCCGGCGGTGGCGGCGACCACGACGATGACCAGGACACGCTTCAGCACTGCGTCATCGCCGGTGGAGCGCTGGGCTGGTGGTCGGTCATCGTGTCCCCCGTATCGCGGACAAGGCTAGCCCGCGATCACGCCCGACGTCTGCCCCTCGGGCGAGGGACACGGATTCGTCCGGAATACGAAAACCCCGGTCAGAGCCACTTCGAGTGGACCTGACCGGGGTGTTCACGGAGCCGCCTGTCGGAATCGAACCGACGACCTATTCATTACGAGTGAATCGCTCTACCGACTGAGCTAAGGCGGCGCACACTCCATGTCCGGAGTGGCACGAGCAATGACTATACAGGTTCAGACGAGTGAACGCGAAACCAGCACGCCGAGCTCGGCGAAGGACCGTTCGAGCTCGTCGACCAGGTGTGTCCCGGCTTCGGAACCCGACCACTCCCACCATGCGTGGCGCAGGGCGGCGAGGGCGACGATGGCCGCGAGACCGGCGCGGCGACGAAGCGCCTCAGGGTCCGCGGCGAGCTCCGGGTCGGCGTCTTCGAGCCGCCGTGCGACGGCCGCCTGCAGCTCCGCCTGGAACTCCTTCATGGACGCCATCCGACGGCTGAACAGCTCCGGGTTCGCGCGGAGGACCTGCTGACGCTCCTCGATGAGCCCGCGCTCCTCGATCAGTTCGCGCGTGGAGTGCACGAGCAGCGTGCCGATGTCCGCGAGCAGGTCACCGCTCGGACCACCGTCGACGAACGCCCGCAACGCCGCGTCGTCGGGCAGCTGCGGGTCGTCCCCGAGGATCGCCTGCTCCTTGCTCGGGAAGTAGTTGAAGAACGTCCGCGGCGAGACGTCGGCTCTCCGGGAGATCTCGTCCACCGTGACCGCGCCGAGGCCGTCCTCGAGGGCGATCCGGAGCGCAGCCTGCTGGATGGCGCGCCGGGTGGCGCGGCGCTTCCGTTCGCGCAGGCCGGGTTCAGCGTCGGGCATGCCGTGATTGTCGCACGCCGTGCCTCAGCGGCGGGCGCGGGCGATGGTGACGAGCAGTGCTTCGAGCGCCAGGAGTGCCGCCACGTTGGCCGCGATGCGCTGGCGCGCCAGGGCGACGGCGTCGAGGACCTCGAGCGCGGCAGCGGGCGGTGTCGTCGGCAGCGCGTGCTCGAGCTGGTCTCGCATGGCCAGGTTGACCGGTTCCGCCGGGGCTCCCAGCCCCAGCAGGAGCAGGTCGCGGTACAGCGAGGAGACGTCCACCAGGATCCGGTCGAGGCCGTCGCGCAGGCTGCGGGTCGCACGGCGTTTCTGATCGTCCTCGAGGGCGCGGAGCTGTGACCGGAGCGCCGGCGGGATCGTCCCGCCGGGTTCGACCCCGAGCGAGCGCAGGGCCGCGTCGCGCTCTTCGGAGTCGCGCTGCTCGGTGATGGACTTGGCGTCTTCGTCGGCGACGGCGAGGAGCTCGGCGGCCGCCATGACGGCGTCACCCACGCTCCGCACACCGAGCACGGTCGTCAGGGTCCGGCGTCGGCGGTCACGTGCGGGCTCGCTCGTGGCCAGGCGCTGCGCCATGCCGATGTGGCTCTGCGCCTGACGAGCAGCATCCATCGCGAGGGCGCGGTCGACACCGGTCCGGGCGACGAGCAGGTCGGCGACGGACTCGATGCCGGGCACGCGCAGGCGTACCGAGCGGACGCGCGACCGGATCGTCGGCAACAGGTCGGCTTCACTCGGGGCGCAGAGGATCCAGACCGTGCGCTCCGGGGGTTCCTCGAGCGCCTTGAGCAGCAGGTTCGAGGTGCGCTCGGTCATGCGGTCGGCATCCTCGATGATGACGACGCGGTAGCGCCCGACCGACGGCGAGTAGTACGACGAGGTGACGAGCTGCCGGATCTCGTCGATCGTGATGATCACGCGCTGGGTGGTGAGCACCGAGACGTCGGGGTGGGTCTTCGCGGTGATCTGCCGCAGGGTGTGGTCGTCGTCGGGGCCGTTGCCCACGAGCGCCGCGGCGAAGGCGGTCGCCACGTTCGACCGACCCGACCCGGGCGGGCCGGTGATGAGCCACGAGTGCGTCATGCCACCTGTGCCGTCGGTCGACTCGGCCGCGTTGCGCAGCGACGCGACCGCTTCTTCCTGCCCGGTCAGGCCGTCCCACACGCTCACGGGACCATCCTGTCAGTGACCACCGTCATGCCGGGTCGATCCCGACGAGCGGAGCGACCGCTCGACGGACCGCGTCCTGCACGGCGTCGGTCGGGTCCGAGGCGTCGACCACCAGGAAGCGCGATGGCTCAGCCTCGGCCATCTCGAGGAAGGCCTGACGGACGGACTCGTGGAACGCCGCGGCCTCGGACTCGAGGCGGTCGAAGGTGTCCCCCCGTGCCGCGGCCACCCGGGCGCGTCCGACAGTGACGTCGAGGTCGAGCAGGATCGTGAGGTCCGGTGCCAGACCGTCCGCTGCCCACTCCGAGACGGAGCGGACCTGCTCGGCGCCGAGCCCGCGCGCGACGCCCTGGTAGGCGACGGACGAGTCGATGTAGCGGTCCTGCAGGACGACCTCGCCACGGGCGATCGCCGGACGGACGACCGTCTCGACGTGCTGGGCACGGTCGGCCGCGTACAGCAGCGCCTCGGCCCGGGGAGCGACGTGGCCCCGTTCGTGCAGGACCATCTGCCGGATCTGGACGCCGAGGTCCGTGCCGCCGGGTTCGCGGGTGCGCACCACGGTCCGGCCGTGCGCACCGAGCCACGCCGAGAGCAGCTCCGCCTGGGTCGTCTTGCCCGCGCCGTCGCCGCCCTCGAGCGTGATGAAGCGACCGGTCACTTCTTCTTGGCCGCCGTCCGACGAGCCGGGGTCTTCTTCTTGACCGGCCCCTTGGCACGCTTGTCGGCGATGAGCTGCACCGCGCGGGCGTGGTCGACGGCCTCGACGTCCTCGCCCTTCGGGATGGTCGCGTTCGTCTCGCCGTCGGTGACGTACGGGCCGAACCGGCCGTCCTTCATCTTGATCGGCTTGCCGGACACCGGGTCGGCGTCGAACTCCTTGAGGGCGGCGCTCGCGGTGCGGTTGCCGCCGTACTTCGGCTGCGCGAACAGCTCGAGTGCACCGGGCAGGTCGATGTCGAAGATCGCGTCCTCGCCGGGCAGGGTCCGGGTGTCGGTCCCCTTCTTCAGGTACGGCCCGTACCGGCCGTTCTGCGCCGTGATGTCGTTGCCCGTCTCCGGGTCCTGACCCACGACGCGGGGAAGGTCGAGGAGCTTCAGCGCGGTCTCGAGGTCGACGGTCTGCGGGTCCATCGACTTGAAGAGCGAGGCGGTGCGTTCCTTCGGCGCCGCGGCCTTCTTCGTCGTCTTCTTCGCGGGCGCCTTCTTGGCGGGGGCCTTCTTCGCCGTCGCCGTCTCGCTCGTCGCGGTCGCCGCAGCTGCCTCGGCCGCCGGGGCCTCCGCCGCTACGGGCGCCTCGACGACCTCGCCGGTCTTCGGGTCCACGGTGGGTTCGGGCTCGGGGGTGCGCTCCGTGACGTAGGGGCCGAAGCGGCCGTCCTTCGCCAGGACCTCTTTCCCGGTCTCCGGGTTGATCCCGACGACGCGGTCCCCGATCACCGGGGCGTCGACGAGTTCCTTCGCCTTCTCGACGGTCAGTTCGTCGGGAGCGAGGTCCTCGGGGACGTTGACACGCCGCGGCTTCTCGGGGTCGTCGCTCGGCACCTCGATGTAGGGGCCGTACCGACCGATCCGGAGCGTGAGGCCCGGAGCGAGCTCGACCGAGTTGATCTCGCGGGCGTCGATCTCACCGAGGTTGTCGATGACGGTCCGCAGGCCGCGCTGGTCGTCGTCGCCGCCACCGAAGTAGAAGCCCTTGAGCCAGTCCACGCGGTCGGCGTCGCCGCGGGCGATGCGGTCGAGGTCTTCTTCCATCTCGGCGGTGAAGTCGTACTCCACGAGCTCGCCGAAGTACTCCTCGAGCAACCGCACCACGCTGAACGCGATCCAGTTCGGCACCAGCTGCGTGCCGCGGAGCGAGACGTAGCCACGGTCGATGATCGTCGGGCTGATCGTGGGGTAGGTCGACGGACGCCCGATCCCCAGCTCTTCCAGCGTCTTGATGAGGCTCGCCTCGGTGAAGCGCGGCGGCGGGGTGGTGTCGTGCCCCTTCGCCTCGACGTCGGTGACCGAGAGGTGCTCGCCCTGGGCCACGTTCGGCAGGGCGACGTCCTGGCCGGCACGCTCGGAGGACTCGTGGCGGTCCTCGTCACGGCCTTCTTCGTAGGCGCTGAGGAAGCCGCGGAACGTGATGACGGTGCCCGAGGCGGTGAACTCGGCGTCGGTGCCGTTCGCGGTCGACGCGATGCCCTCGACCGACTCGGTGGAGGAGATGCCGAGCACGATCGACGCGGTCGAACCCTTGGCGTCCGCCATCTGGGACGCGATGGTGCGCTTCCAGATGAGGTCGTAGAGGCGCCACTCCACACCGGTCAGGGTGCCCTGCAGGTCCTGCGGGGTGCGGAAGGAGTCCCCGGCGGGACGGATCGCCTCGTGCGCCTCTTGCGCGTTCTTGCTCTTGCTCGCGTAGAGACGCGGCTTGTCGGGCACGGTGGCCGAACCGTACAGGTCGGCTGCCTGCTTGCGAGCAGCGTCGATGGCCTGCTTCGAGAGCGAGACCGAGTCGGTACGGATGTAGGTGATGTAGCCGTTCTCGTACAGGGTCTGCGCAGCACGAGCGGTCTGTCGCGGGGACAGACGGAGCTTGCGCGCGGCTTCCTGCTGGAGCGTCGACGTGGTGAACGGGGCGGCCGGGCGTCGCGTGTACGGCTTCGAGTCGACGCTGCGGACGGTGGCGTCACCGGCGCGCTCGAGGACCGTCGTCAGCGACGCGGCAGCGGCCTGGTCGAGCCGGACGACGTCACCACTGAGCGTGCCGCGGTCGTCGAAGTCACGACCGGAGGCGACGCGGGTGCCGTGGATCCGGGCGAGTCGCGCGGAGAAGGAGGACTCGCCGGCCTTCTCGAACCGGGCGGAGAGGTCCCAGTAGTTGGCGGAGACGAAGGCCAGGCGCTCGCGCTCACGGTCGACGACGAGTCGGGTGGCGGCGGACTGCACGCGGCCGGCGGACAGACCGGGGGCGACCTTGCGCCACAGGACCGGGGAGACCTCGTACCCGTAGAGACGGTCGAGGATCCGGCGGGTCTCCTGCGCGTCGACGAGGGCGGTGTCGAGCTCACGGGTGGCTTCCTGCGCGCGCTGGATCGCCTCCTTCGTGATCTCGTGGAAGACCATCCGCTTGACGGGGACCTTCGGCTTCAGGACCTGCAGCAGGTGCCACGCGATCGCTTCACCCTCGCGGTCTTCATCTGTTGCGAGGTAGAGCTCGTCGGCGTCTTTGAGGGCACGCTTCAGCTCGGAGACGGTCTTCTTCTTGGCATCGGACACGACGTAGTACGGCTCGAAGCCGTTGTCGACGTCCACCGAGAACTTGCCGAGGGAGCCCTTCTTGAGCTCGGCCGGCAGGTTCTTCGGCTCGACGAGGTCGCGGATGTGTCCGACCGAGGCCTGGACTTCGTATCCGTCACCGAGGTATTGCGCGATCGTCTTCGCCTTCGCAGGGCTCTCGACGATCACGAGCTTCTTCGTGCCTGGCACGTGTCTCCTTGATCGATGGTGCTGATCGGCCCTGTCCACGAGCGTGTCCGGGTCGACCGGGACATCGGTGACCGCGGGCCGACAGGCACACCATACACATAGTGTTCGGGCGGGTCGCCTGCCGGACCGGCCACCGCGAGTGCGCTGACGACGAACGGACCCGTGCCCACGACCACGCGGACCCGGGCCGTGGTGGCGACGAGTTCGCAGGCGTCGAGGGCGGCCCCGTTCGCCGTGGCGATCCGGGTGGCGACCGCGCAGGGCTCCCCCGGCACCAGCCCGGTGGCGGCCGCCGCGGTGCCCACGGCGGCGGCGTCGGCGGCGCCCTGGGCCCGGATGGCCTGCGTGCGGTGACCGGCTGCGGCGAGCGCCGACGACCCGACGAGGACACCCACGCCGAGGACCGCCACGAGCAGCACGGTCGCCGAGCCGCGTTGGCCGTCGGGACTCGTCACGTCAACCCCCTCGGGCCGCGGCGCACCCCGTCGCGGTCAGTGGGAGCGCCGCGGCGGGACCGGTCGCGCCGCGCGTGGCGTCGACGCAGACCAGGTCGCCGTCCGACCGGACGACGACCGAGACCCCCGGGACGATCCGGTCGGCCGCTGACCGCCCCTGGCTCTCGTCGTCGCGCCCGATCGCCCGGGCGGCGGTGGCTGCGGCGAGTTGCAGACGGCCCTGCGCGTCGACGACGAGGACCGCCGCGACGAGGGCGGTCAGCACGATCGCCACCACGGGGAGCGCCACCGCGAACTCGACGGTCACGGAGCCGCGCTCACAGCGAGAGCGCGCCACGGACGAGGTCGGTGAGGATGGTCTGGACCTCGCCGGACCGCATGACGGCGACGAGCACACCGGCGAAGGCCACGGCGGCGAGGATGACGACCGCGTACTCGGCGGTCGCCGATCCCCGGTCGTCCCGCAGTCGTGACCCCCAGCGGGCGACGAGGGGGCGCGGGTGACGGTGGCGGATGGTCCGACGGGTGCGGTTGCCGGGGGATGACGTGGTGCTCATGGTGTCCGTCCTTTCTGTTCGGTGGGACCAGCGTGTCCGGGCCGGGGTGTCGACGAGGCGGTCACGGTGGCATCTGTGGAGAAGTCATTCAGTACCGCCCACCGTGGAGGAGAGGACCCCCACCACCACGGGCACCACCCCTACGAGCACGAACGCCGGCAGGACGCAGACGCCGAGTGGCAGCACCAGTCGGACGGCCAGTCGTTCCGCCGCCACGAGCCCGTCGGCAGCGGCCTCGTCGCGCACGTCCTCGGCGGCGCGGCGGAGCAACCCTGCGGCGGGGACTCCTGCACGCCGGGCGAGGTCGAGGACCTCCCGCAGCCGGTCCAGGTCTCCGGCGGGCGCGGCGGCTCCCGCGGATGCCTCGGCGACGGCCTGCCCGGCGGTGGTCCACGACCCGCCTCCGGCGACCGCCACGGCCCAGGCGTCGAGGAGCACCCCGGGGACGCGGCCGTCGGGCGTCGCGGAACGGACCAGCCGGGCGGTCCACCTCCGACCGGCCAGGACGAGGGCCGCCGCGGTGCACGAGCACGCCCATCCGGCCGGTGAACCGACCAGGACCTCGACGGCTCCGGCGCCCCAGGCCGCACCGAGGCCCAGCCCGAAGAGCGGCAGCGCGAGCACGACCCGGGCGCTCGTCCGCGGACCGGCCAGGGCAACCCGGATCGCGCGGTCCGAGGCGGCGGCGCGTCGGAGCGCGCCGGCGAGCCCACGGAGGGTCTCCGCGACGGGCGCTCCCGTCCGGTCCGCCACGCGGAGGACGACGACGATGTCCTGCTGCGCGGGTCCCCCGGCCCCGGGCAGTCCGCCGACGAGCCGCCAGGCCCGCGGCGGCGGGACTCCCGCCGCGACCAGCGTCGCCACCCGGTCGAGCACCCCGGCAACCCGCGCCGGGCCGTCGGGTGTGGGTCGGTTCACCGCAGCCCGTCCACCGGGCGCACCTCGAGCCTCCCGTCCGGGCCGACGCACAACGTGCCCACGCCGCCGAGCCGCCGCTGTCCTGCTCGTCGTTCCACGTGCAGGACCAGGTCGAAGGCGCTGACGGCCTGCCGGGCGAGCGCCTCGGCACCGAGGCCGGCGAGTGCGCCGAGTGCTTCGAGGCGAGCGGCGACGTCGGCGATGCCGTTGGCGTGCACGGTGCCGGCTCCCCCGTCGTGCCCGGTGTTCAGGGCGGAGAGGAGTTCGCGGACCTCGGCGCCGCGGCACTCCCCCACGACGATCCGGTCGGGGCGCATCCGCAGCGCCTCGCGCACGAGCCGGTCGAGGCCGAGCGCGCCGACCCCCTCGGCGTTGGCCTGCCGCGCCTCGAGCGCGACGACGTGCGGGTGGGCGATCCGGAGCTCGGCGACGTCCTCCACCGTCACGATGCGCTCGTCGACGGGGACGTTGCCGAGCATCGCCGCGAGCAGGGTGGTCTTGCCGCTGCCGGTCGCGCCGGTGACCAGGACGTTCCGGCGCGCGGCGACGGCGTCCTCGACGACCGACCGTGGGACGAACGCGAAGGTGCCGCCGCGCTCGAGGGTGGCGAGGGAGGGTCGCTGGACCTGTGGCAGCCGGATCGACACGGCGGTGCCGCCGACGGACACCGGAGCAAGGACGACGTGGACCCGGACGCCGTCGCCGTGCCGGACGTCCGCGCACGGGGTGGTCTCGTCAAAACCATAAAATAGACATATGAACCAACCCGACGCCTCAAAGCCGACTGCGGAACGACTTCCGGCTGCAATCTACGCCCGGATCAGCCGCGACAAGGCGGGGGCAGGGCTCGGTGTCGACCGCCAGGAGGCTGACTGCCGCGCTCTCGCACACCGCCTCGGCTGGGACGTGGTGGCGGTCTTCGTGGACAACGACATCAGCGCCTACGACCGCCGGAAGGTGCGCCCGCAGTACCGGGCGATGCTGGAAGCCGTGCGGACCGGACAGGTCCGCGGCATCGTCGCCTGGCACCCGGACCGTCTGCACCGTCGGGCGGCAGAACTCGAGGAGTTCATCACCGTGGCCGAGGCACACAACCTCCAGATCCAGACCGCACAGGCGGGCTCGTACGACCTCGCGACCCCCGCCGGCCGAATGGTCGCGCGCATGCTCGGCGCGGCGGCGCAGCACGAGGTGGACCACAGTCGTGAGCGCGTGCAGCGAGCGAAGATGCAGGCCGCAGCGGATGGCAAGTACCGGGGCGGCATCCGGCCGTTCGGGTTCGAGAAGGACGGCGTGACCGTCCGCGAATCTGAAGCAAAGGTCATCCGCGAGTCGGCCAAGGCGGTCCTCGCAGGGCGCACTCTCGCCGCCCTGACGCGCGAGCTGAACGAGCGGGGCGTGCCGACCACCGGCCGTTCCGCGGAGTGGAAGTACGGCGCTCTGCGAGACATGCTGATCCGGCCGCGGAACGCGGGCCTTCTCGCGCGCGGCCTGCCGGGCAAGACCGGTCAGTCGTACGCCTACGAGGAGATCGGCCCCGCTTCGTGGGAAGCAATCATTCCGGAGGACGAGTGGCGCGCCCTTGTATCGCTCCTGACCGACCCAGCTCGCAGGATCAACACCAGCACCGAGAAGAAGTGGCTCGGGTCCGGCATTTACCGCTGCGGCGTCCCCGTGGTGGGCGAGGACGGCGCCGAGCACGCGTGCGGCGGCGTCCTTCGTGCGACGCCTCACGGTGGCACGGCCGTTCGCAAGTACGAGCGCCGGTACCTCTACCGCTGCTCGTCGTCGGCGCACCTGACAATCGGACAGAAGCAGACCGATGAGCACATCCGTAACGTGGTGGCTGAACTCGTGCGCGACCCTCGGATCGTCGCAGCGATGAGCCCCGGGAACGCACACCTCGCGGCCGACCGCGAGCGCCGAGTCGCACTAAGCGCGCGCCTCGAAGCGTTCGAGACGGACTACGCCCTCGGGAACATCACCGGAGCTCAGCTGCGGAAGTTCACCGAGCGCGTCGAGGCCGAGCTCGCCGACGTAGACACCCGGCTCGCGCAGGGCATAAGCCGGTCCGCGTCGTCTCCCGTACTTCGGGCTACGGATCCCGGCGAGGCGTTCCTGGAAGCGCCGCTCGATGTGCAGCGCGCGGTGCTCTCGACGGTGCTCCGCGTCGAGGTTCTGCCCGCCACGAATCGCGGTTCGGCGTGGGACGCCGAGCGGCTTCGGATAACGCAGATCGAATGAAGTGGTGCAGGATCCAGCCAGCCCGCTGGCCGAACCCTGCACCGCGACGTCGATCTAGAACTTGCCGTCCACGAACTTCTTGAAGGCCTTCACGAGGTCTTCAGTCGATTCGATGGCCTGCTTCGTGATCCGGATGTTCGTACGCCTACCCGGGCCGAACCCCTTCTGCTTCTTGAGCACGTCCTTCGGAGTCGGAACTTCCTTGCCGTTCAGGACCACCATCGTTCCGAGCTGCGCGTACGAGAGGATGGTCGTGCTCCAAAAACGCCTGGCGCTCATCAGAATCCTGGGCCGGGCCCAGCCAACAGGCACAAGGAGCAGGGGCTCGCCGTCCACGACCGGCAGTTCCACTTCCGCAGTCGTCCAAGCCTTGCTCGACGGGTCCCATACCTGTCGCTCAAAGGTCTTGACGCCGTCACCACCGGTCCTGAACTGCGGGTAACGGACGATCATGTCGGCCGTGAACGCGGCCAGAGGACCAAAAATGATCCGCGTGGTCAAATCGGAGGTGATGTCGTTGTCGACGCCTTCGACAAAGAGCGGGATGTCCTCGACCTGCTTCATGACGCCGACCCTGATCAGCGCCCGAACATCTCCGATGAGGGCGTTCCAGATGTCCGTTCCGACCTTGAGGGCACCGCCGTGTCCACGGAACCCAGCAGCGGCCATGCCCAGCCGCGTTTCGCGGGGTTCGGAGAACTTCTGAAGCAGCGCCTCACCCTCCTTGAGCGCCGAGGGCGTCCACAGGATGATCCGACTGGTGACGGCATCGAAGAACGTGTCCAGGCACGACACAGCGTCCGGCGCGAAGGGTGACGGCAACGCCATCAGCCTGATGGCGTGGGGGTCCACGTACAAGCGGTTGTCGTCGTCCAAGTCGACGTCGACGAAGGGCAGGGATCCAGTGATCCCGTAGAAGTCGCTGATGCGCCTCATGTGGTGTCTCCTCCTCAGGAGTAAGCGCCCGAGGAGAAGCCGGATGTGGCACATCCTGGAAACTTCGGTAAGCTGATGGGGACCTAGACAGTCGCCACCGAGCCCCTCGGGCCGGTTCTCTGGCTTGGTACCGCGGGAACGGTGCCGGGCCAGAAGTCTTTAGTTGGAGCTACCTGCCCCGGGACGATCCCGGGCGATTGGCGCGGTAGCTTGTGATGCGATCGATGAGGTCCATCACAAAGTCGCGGTCGGATTTCGAGAGCGCGAACAGGTCGACATCGAGCGTGATGTCGACCGACCCGCCCGAGTCGAGTTGCAGTGAGTGCTGCGCCGCGGACGAGTTGGGCACCCTCGGCACCTGCACCTCTGACGACCAACGGCCCGACCGATTGACTGTGGTCTTCCCGACTGAACGTGAGGCGCCTTCGGTGGCGACGGCTGCTGCCCGACTGACGGCCGATTTGCTAGCGGACCGTGCAGCGCTGTTTGCCGCGGCGATCGCCGCCCGCACAGCGGCTGAGTCGTCCCCAGACGTCATGTCAGCAGCTCTCATCAGCCCTTGGAACATGGACACCATTCGCGAGCGCTGACCGGGAGGTTGGAAGAGCGCGAAGGCTTGTTCCAGCGCATTCGTTGACGCGACGGTCGGGTCAAGGTCCTCGAAGATCGGCTTGTAGGCGCGCCGGATCAGCTTCTCGAGCGCCCTAGGCAAGTCGCCGGGAGGTGCAGAGATTAACCCCTCGAAGGTCGGGGTTACGAACCCATCGTCCGTGAGGAGGTCAAGCAGACGAAGCGCCTGCGCGGTGCGCGGGACCAAGCTCTCGCGGATCCCTAGCTTCTCCAGCGCCTCATTGTCGAAGTAGCGCAGTGTCGGATCCTTCCGCCTGGCCATGATCACGTCGAGCACGCTCGATGCCGGCGCGTACGGTGCTGTACCAAACCGTTCGATCACGTCGGACCTCCTTTCGTTACACTCAGACTAGCGTAACGTCGTTACATGTACCGCCGCCGTTACCAACTCGTTACATAGTGGTCACATTGGACGTTTCAAGTTGCAGCTGACAACTGGAAATTTGCCGTTTGCAGGGCGAAACGGGGCGTTCGCAAGTCGTCTGCCGCGAGCGCTCTCAAGACCGCTGAGAGCGCCGCGTAGCGCCCTGCAAATGGGAAACTTCCGGTTGGCTTCGCTCCCAAATCCGATAAACTGGAACAAGCGAGCCAGCAGCCCCACAGGGGCGCGCTCGTAGAAGAGGCAAGCCATGTGAGCCCTCCCGCGGATCGAACCACGGGCCGGCGACTGGGCGTCGCTGACTTCGAGATCCCTTCCCCTCACGCAGTTCAGCGCCATCGCTGTACCTGTCGCCGGGCGGGGTGGTTCGCCTGTCGGGGCCAACACGACAGGGCCTGGATTGTCCAGGGCAACGGGTACACACCCGGGGACTTCGTTCACGCGAAGGAAACCACCGTGGCCAACGTCACAACTCCCAGCCAGCCAGTCCCGCTGCTCGCCGCCGCGGGCCACTTTCAGGTCAGCGTTCAGACCGTCAAGAACTGGATCACGAAGCTCTACGTCCGCGGCTACGTCGATGCCGAGGGCACCGTCCTGGTCGACCTGCACGAGATAGAACAGGCCCTGCTCACCAACCCCCGGATGCGGGACGGCCGACGGTCCCGCTTTGGCGGCGCTCCGCTGGTGCCGCTGCCCGTCAAAGTCGAGGCGATCATCGAGGACGGTGACGCCAAGTGATCGACCGTATCGCCGCGAGAGAGGCCAAGCGGCGAGACGGTGAGGTCCAGCGGGACGTCGGCTGTATCCCCCCGCTTTCCGATGCTCAGGTGGCCCGTGTCGCCGCCTTGCTGAGCACAGCGCCGCTCGCGAGCACTTCGGAGGTCCCCCGATGAGCAGCTATCGGTGGCAGCCTGAACACGCTGCGAAGCACCGGAGCAAGACGCCACGGAAGTGCGACTGGTGTGGCCGGGACTACTACCCGCTCCGCAACAACCCTCGCCCGAGGTACTGCGGCGTCCCCTGCTCCGCCGCTGCACGACGTGCAGGCATTGAAACTCGGTCCGTGCACACCGAGCTGCCTATCGACCCCGCGCGCGCTGCTGCCGTCGCCCGGGAGATGCGCGAAGCCCTCGCTCGACTCCGGAAGGCGACCGAATCATGAGGCCGGAGGCCGAACGCCCGACAGTCCTCCTCCTCCATGCGAGCGGTAACCAGTTCACGATTCGTCCGGATGAGTGGGGTGGATGGCGCTGGGCGAAGCTCGTGGACAGGAACGACAGCAGAGAGGCACGCGAGGCGTTCGAGGCGGGACCGCTTCATGTTGTTTCCCCGGGCGATCCGCCGGGGCAAGCTCGAGCGGTGTCCGGAGCCGAGGCACGACGACTCCGAGCCGAGATCACGGGCGCGTACGAGAATCGGCGCCGGATCTTCGACCCAACCGATGAGCCCGCCACGAGGCCGTACATCCCGGGACTTTGGAATCACGGTCGAATCCCGGCGCTGTCCGGCCCCAAAGGTGTCGGTAAGACGACGCTCGTGTGCCAGCTAGCGGCAGCGCTGGTCCTCCCGCAGCGCCGCTTCCTCGGCCAGTTCGACCCCGCCGAGCTCACAGAGGAAGAACGCGAGCGGGACGTGTGGCTCATCAACTCGGAAACGAACCCAGGAGCCGTGCACGAAGAGCTGCTGCGTTCGGGCCTCGAGTTCGACTATCGCGAGGCTGTGCCGTGCTACCACGATCCCGACGACGACCATTGGCAAGAGCACGGCGTGCTCGTCGTGGAGCACCTTCTGAGAACGGGAGGAGCGAGGGCATTCGACCTCACCGACGACGCCGTGCGACAGCGTTGGGAGAACGACCTCATCGGGCTGACTGAGAGACGGGTGCCACCGCTTACGGTGATTGCCGACGGCGTGACTGCAATGCTCGGGTCGAACACATCTGGCTACGGCGCGTGGACGTCGGGATTCCGTCGGCTACTGCAGGAGGCAGGCATCCCGAACGGGCTTGGCGTCTTGCACTCCCCCATGTCCGCCGTGGGTCCGGGCCGTGCCCCGACGCCCATGAACGGTATCGAGTCGATGGGTGAGTGGGACGGGCTGTGGTACTTCGCCGCCGGCGCATTCCCGGTGCACCCTTGGACCAGCCGCGAACTCTTCACCGCTCCGCGGATGGGCGACCCCGTCGTCCTCTCGCACAAGGTGTCGATGGACGACGATCGGATGCTCCGGCTGCTCCCTCGCGCGACCAAGCCCGCGCAAGACCCAGGCACGAGCACGGTGCCTGGGTCCGACCAAGACGAGGCCGGAGAACGGGACGTACTCGATCGCCTTCGAGGGGCAGGAAGATCCGGGCTGTCGGGAACCGACCTGACGGGTAGTGGACGCGAGGGCAAGTCACGCCGAGAGGCGCGAGACCGCCTCGTTGAGTCCGGTCTGATCGTGTCTGTTCCTGACGGTCGCGGCACACGCTGGCTGCTGTCCGAGTTCCGCTGACCGCCGAGAGTGTCCCGTGTCCCGTGTCCTAGAGGGTGAGTGTCCTTGGACACTCATCCCTCTAGGGACACCGGACACGGGACATTCTCGGAGCGGCGGACAGGGCGGCCAGTGAGACGGCCGTGTCCCGTGTCCGAGCGCGTGGACACGGGACACGGTGCATCACTACATACCGAGGTCTTCCAGGAACTTCGCCACTGCCGCGTCCGCCGCCTCGTCGTCGGTCACGTCCGACCCGGCGATGGGAGTTGGTTCCTGCCGATCCTCGGATGCTCGTCCGTTCAAGAGCCCGAACCCTTCGCGGGCCACTCCCAGCGCTCTCGACCCGCCATGAGACTCGCACGAACGTCGTCAGCGCTGACCGCGCCCTCCTCCACGTCCCGCCAGGCGCGGAACAAGTCACGAGTGTCGATGAAGCAGCCGCCGGCACTTGCGAGGACCGCTAGGTCCCCGGCACTTGTAAGTGCGACCGGACGTGTCGATGGATCCTGTTCACGGTAGGAGTTCACGATGTGCCATAGGCCATCGGGGTCGCGGCCAGTTTCCTTGTAGAAGACGAGTAGCGGCCTACTCGTGATCTGCGCGACATCGTTCGCCTTCGCGCCCTTCGAGTAACCCTTCACCTCGACCAAGCAAGTCCAGTCGGGTTCCGACTCCCGCGCAACGCTCACTCGAAGATCTTCAAGCTTCGCACCGTTTTGCGTCGTGTGATGCTCGTCCATTTCTTGCACGCCGAACCCGAAGCATTCGAGCACGGCAGAAACCGCATCTTCCAGCGGCTTGCTTTGCTCGGTCAGCAACCTGCCGAACCCGGCCTGTGCATCGACGCTCGCCTCATGCACGGCGCCACGCGCGCTGTTTTCCTCTCGATCGAGTTCGGCAAGCGCTCGCTGCCGCTGTTCCTCGACACTCGCAAGCGCGGCCGTTGCTGATCGAACCGAGGGAGTGGCCCACTCGTCTGCGAGACGCCAATCCGGAGCCTCGGGGAAGCGAACTTGGTCCGTCTCATGTAGGGCTCGAAGCACAAAGGCAAGCCACTCGACGTGTCCAGTCGTCTCGCTTGGGAGCGCCCATACCCGCTGACTTCCGTAGTCAAGTAGGGCTGCCCATGGCAGCTGCTCCTCGCCCGCTACCACCAGGGGCGTCCATCCGGTCGGAAGCCTCATCAACCCGACTCTCCCTCGCGGGCCCGGGTCCTGACTCACGATCGTTCGCTCGAGTAGCCGCCGCTCTTCCCCATCAAGCGAGATTGGTGTGTACACGTGCCGCGCACTGAGCACCTCGCCGCGTGTTGGTTCGACCTCGGTGCCGCCCCATTCCCACGACGGAAGCACCCGTGCTCCAAAGGTGAGCGCGTGCATTCCCCCACCAACGTATGGAGTGTCGTCAAAGGAGACGATCAAGTCCCAGTCCGAGTCATGAATGTCGGTGATATCGAAAACGTCATCGACGAAATCGTATGTGCCCGCAAGGAGCCGGAGGGGCTCCCTCAAATGCTCAGGTACGTTTTCAAACAGGATGCGTGGGTGGGGCGCTTCGGACATATGAGCACAATAGATTCCCACACCGCACGTTCGACGCGTACACGCCGAGGCGTCCAGAGCGCCCGGTCCGTGGCCTGCAGTCGCACCAGCGGAGGAGTCCGCCTGAACCGGACGCCCTGGACGCCCTACGTGCAGCTACGCCGTAAGCACCGAGGGGAACTCGCGCATGTGGCGGGAGAACGCTTCGTAGCGCTGAGTCGGGTCCTCGATCCGCTCTACCGCCGCGAGCGAACGAGCAGCCAGCGCTGCGCGCGAGGGCTGGTACGAGAACGTCTGCGTGCGCGACGTCATCGATTGCGTGCGCTCGGTCGGCTTCGCGTTGAGAGTGCCGTCAGTAGCCATCGCAGACTCCTTATTTGCGGGCAGGGTTTCGCCTGATGTCGAAACCACGCCTACCAGTGTAGTACGCTTCGGGTCACGGCTAGCGGAATCTCTCGCAGCCGACGCATTCGCTGCTGGCAGTAGGGCCGAGCGTCCGATCAAGGGACGCCCATGCTGAAGTCCGCTTCGCTGACCGAGCACATCCGGCTGAAGGACGAGCGCCGTGTGCGCGACGGCCTCGACCGGAGCCGTCAGCGCATCGCTGCTGCCCTCTCGCTTTCCTGTCCCGAGTGCGCCGCTTCGCCTGGCGCGTACTGCACGTCGGCACTCCGGGGTCTTTGCCGGGTCCGGTTCGAGCAGGGCCTCGCCTTCTCGCTCGCCACCCCGACGAGAACGAAGGTGAGCGGCGCCCCCTCCCCCGCCCTCTCGATCCCGGGGCAGACATCGCAGCCGGACCGCCGCCACCCCAACCGGCACCCCGTGAGGAGCGCTCGGTGAGCCCCGCCCGCTTCATCCCCGTCACACACTCCGCCGCCGAGATCGCGGATTCTGTGCAGCGAGAGAACGCCGCAGCCGCGGGTGCCTCCTACGAGCGCGAGCAGAACGACCGCGCGCAGGCCGACCGGTGGCGCGAAATCGACAGCGCAGCGACGCGCCGCTTTGCGGCACGAGGAGCCGTAGGGGTGAGTACCGAGGGGCAAGTCACGCAGACGTTCGCCTGTCACTGCGGGAAGCACTCACACGGTCACGGAACGCCCGATCACTCGGACGGCTTCGCCAAGATCAAGCAGCCAACCCGCTTCGAGTCACCCGAGCCCGAGTGGTCGAAGCGCGTCCGGACCGACGCCGGGCGCGAGGAGGCCCGCGCTCTGGCGAAGCGAGTCGACGCTGCTCGCGCCCCGCTGTCTCCCCCCACCGGTGCCGCCACCAAGTCACTCCCAACCACCAGGGGGTCCAAGCAAGTCCGAATCACCGTTCGAAAGGACTCGAGCCGATGAGCACGCCCTACCTCGGCGAACACGCTGCGGGCCAGACCGGCCAGGCGGAACCTATTGGATGCCGCGACTGCGGAGCCCGGGTCACGGACCCGCTGGCACCGGTCGAGACCGTGCGCGCGACGGAGCGAGAGTTCCGACAGAAGCGCGGGGGTGCGGTCTTCGTGGATCAGCGAGAGCAAGAGATCCGCGTGAGCTTGTGCATCCGATGCGCAAAGCGAAATGCCAGGGCCGAAGCGTTGGTGGACGAGTACCCGGAGCTCTCCCGTGCGCTCGGTGATCGCTGGTACGCCGCCTTGGTGTTCGAAGCGCTGCTCATCATCCCGGACGTCCTCGGGCTCGATGAAGGCCGCATCACTAGGGGCGGCCAGAAGTCGATGCGCCTCGCGGTTGAGCACCTTCGCGCCGTTGGCGGTGCCGTGCGCTGGTCCGCTCTGCTGTTCCCCACACTCCGCGTGGACGTCGATCCGAGTCGACCCAGCCGGGCCCGCTGGGCGCACGTCACCGAGGACCAGCGCGACCGCCTGCACGAGGCGTTCGCTGCCCTGCTCGCCGACCTAACGGACGGACCGCGGCAGGTCCAGCCGCCGGAGGGCACGGAGTTCCGAACGGCACTCCGCGGATGCCTGCTCTGCGGGGTCGGATCGGTGCTCGCCACGCGACGGCACGCGGGCATCGCGTGGGGTCCGCTTCGCGGAGCGGAGCCGGGGTCTCTCGGTGGCCAGCGCCGGCCGGAGATGGTCTACGGCTATCTCTGCCCCGTGTGCAGCCGCGCTGCAACACAGGCCGGGCCGGGGCTCGGGCCGACCGCAATGGAGAAGGCCTTCTTCGCTTTCCTCGGTACACAGCCGTCCGAGCGCCCGGCTCGTGACGCTGACCTTTTCGGCCGCAGGACTGTTCAGGTGGAGGGACTGCGGGCCTGGGCCGTACTCTCCGACGGGACGCAGCCCAACGAGTCGCCGTGGGCCCATGTGCCCGACTTGAACGGGCTGGCGGACGAGCTTCGGAGGTTGCACCCCTGACAGCCTCGAAACTGGCAAAGTCCCGGTCAAAAATATGTCAAAAACTTGGTTTTGACTCGTCGACGTGGCGACCGCCGAGCGCGACGAGCCGGGTCGCGAGCTCGCGGGCTCGCGCTTCGGTCAGTCGAGGCTGGACGGCTTCGAGCCCGGTCCCGCGGTCGACCCACGTCCCCACGCCTCCGAGCACCAGGACGTCCGTCACGGTGGCATCCGCCACCAGGGCGGCGAGTTCCTCGAACTCTACGACCACGGCGGCCCGGCGACGAGTCGGCTGCGCGGTTCCGGGCAGGAAGGGGGCCGACGGAGCGAACGGCCGCGCCGGTGCCGAGAACACAGGCGGTGTCGACGCAGCAGGCGCCGAGGCGTGAGACGGCGACGCGGCGGACACCGACGCCGACGCGCGGGGAAGAAGAGGAGCACGGTGCAGGGGCATGCCGCCGACGGTAGGGAGCGCGCCACTGCCCCGGAGAGACGGTCCCCACTTCTGTGGACAACGTCGGAATGCCTCACCAACGGACCGGTTTGTCCCCCGAAACGGAAAGCCGTACCCCGGTCGATGATGCGACACCGACGCGCTCGGGGTGACCCACCACCCCCGCTTCCCGCGGCCGGACTGCGCGTAGCACCTGCTACGCAAGAACATGCGGAATGCATGCACGAGCATGGACCGGTCTGTCCACGCGACCGGCGTCCCTGCGCGGATCGGGGCACACGACGGCGCCCGACGAGCAACCGTCGCTCGAGTCGGACCCCCGGAAACAGAAGAGGCGGCACCGGTTGGGGGGAACAGGTGCCGCCTTGACATCGAGGGATTGGGGGGAATCCGATTCGATGCCGCCGGAAACGAGTCCAGCGGGAACTACTGTACCCCACGATCGGCCCTCGAGGGCAACCCCGGACACGACCTCCGGGCGTGCCGCGCCCCGACCCGGCCGAGGGGTAGTCTCCGGATGCACGCAGGCACCGGCGAGGGATGCACGCACGCAACCGCCCCGGATGCGCGCACGCACCCACGACGGATGCCACCAGAGGCCGCAACGACGCGAAAGGACATCGATGTCCACTCCGACCCAGACCGACCCCCGAGGCGACGACGGAGCGACCTTCGCGCCGCCGCCCGAGTTCGTGGCCGACGCGGTCGCCGGCGAGGACCTCCACCGCGCGGCAGCAGCCGACCGCGAGGCGTTCTGGGCCGAGCAGTCCCGCTCCCTGCTCGACTGGCGCACCCCGTTCACGCAGACCCTGGACTGGTCGGGCGCCCCGTTCGCGAAGTGGTTCGCCGACGGCACGCTCAACGTCGCCGAGAACTGCCTCGACCGACACGTCCGCTCCGGCAACGGCGACCGGGTCGCGATCCACTTCGAGGGCGCTCCCGGCGACACGCGCCGCATCACCTACGCCGAGCTGACCGCCGAGGTGCAGCGCGCCGCGAACATGCTCACCGACCTCGGCGTGGGCCGGGGCGACCGGGTCATCGTGTACCTGCCGCTCATCCCCGAGGCCGTCGTGACGATGCTCGCCGTCGCCCGCATCGGTGCCGTGCACTCGGTCGTCTTCGGCGGGTTCAGCGCGGAGAGCCTCCGCGCCCGCATCGAGGACGCCGGCGCGAAGCTCGTCGTGACCGCGGACGGCGGATGGCGGCGCGGCGCCGTCTCACCGCTCAAGCCCGCAGTCGACGAGGCACTGACCGGCGAGGGCACCGACACGGTGGAGCACGTCCTGGTCGTCAAGCGCGGCGGCAACGACATCGCCTGGAACGACCGCGACCTCTGGTGGCACGACGAACTCGCCAAGGCGGCACCGACCCACAAGGCCCCGGCGTTCCCCGCCGAGACGCCGCTGTTCATCCTGTACACCTCGGGCACGACCGGGAAGCCGAAGGGCATCGTGCACACCTCCGGCGGCTACCTGACGCAGGCGGCCTACACGCACAAGAACGTCTTCGACATGCACCCGGAGAAGGACGTCTACTGGTGCACCGCCGACATCGGCTGGATCACCGGCCACTCCTACGTCGTCTACGGCCCGCTCGCCAACGGCGTCACCCAGGTGCTCTACGAGGGCACCCCCGACGAACCGAAGCCCGGGCGCTGGTGGGACCTCGTCGACGCCTACGGCGTCACCGTCCTGTACACCGCACCCACGGCGGTCCGCGCGGCGATGAAGGCCGGCCGCGAGATCCCCGAGGCGCGCAGCCTCGAGACCCTCCGCCTGCTCGGCAGCGTCGGCGAACCGATCAACCCCGAGGCCTGGCAGTGGTACCGGCAGGTCATCGGCCACGACCGCACGCCGATCGTCGACACGTGGTGGCAGACCGAGACCGGCGCGATCATGATCTCCGCGCTGCCCGGCGTCACGAAGCTCAAGCCCGGCGCCGCGCAGACGCCCCTGCCGGGCATCGTCGCCGAGATAGTCGACGACGACGGCAACCGCGCCGACCCGGGTGAGAGCGGCTACCTGACGATCACCGAGCCGTGGCCGTCGATGGCCCGCGGGATCTGGAACGACCCGGACCGGTTCGTCGAGACGTACTGGTCTCGGTTCCCCGGCCGCTACTTCGCCGGCGACGGTGCGCGGCTCGACGGGCAGGGCGACATCTGGGTGCAGGGGCGCGTGGACGACGTCATGAACGTCTCGGGGCACCGCCTGTCGACGGCCGAGATCGAGTCCGCGCTGGTCGGCCACGAGGGCGTCGCCGAGGCCGCCGTGGTCGGTGCCGCCGACGAGACCACCGGGCAGGCCGTCGTCGCGTTCGTCATCCTGACGGCCGAGGCCGCCGCCGACGTCGACCGCGATGCCGCCTCCGCGGAACTCCGCAACTGGGTCGGCAAGCGGATCGGCGCGATCGCGAAGCCACGCCAGGTCGTCATCGTGCCGGAGCTGCCGAAGACACGCTCCGGCAAGATCATGCGGCGGCTGCTCCGCGACGCGGCCGAGGGCCGCCGCATCGGCGACACGACGACGCTCGCCGACCCGACGATCATGGCGACCATCTCGGAACTCATGGAGTCCCGGTGACGACGAGCAGGGCCTCCAGTCAGATCCAGACTGGAGGCCCTGCTCGCGTCCTGCGTTCGGCTGACGGTCCGTCAGGCGGTGAGCTCCACCACCAGCTCGACCTCGACCGGTGCGTCCAGCGGGAGCACCGCGACGCCCACCGCGCTCCGCGCGTGGACGCCGGCGTCCCCGAAGACCTCGCCGACCAGGGTCGACGCGCCGTTCGCGACCCCGGGCTGACCGGTGAACGACGAGTCCGAGGCGACGAAGACCGTGACCTTGACGACCCGCGCCACGCGGTCGAGCGAGCCGGCGACCGACTGCACGGCGGCCAGGGCGTTCAGCGCGGCCACACGAGCCTGGGCGGCGGCGGTCTCGGCGTCGACGTCGGTGCCGACCTTGCCGGTCACCGGCAGGGCACCGTCGACGAACGGCAGCTGACCGGCCGTGTACACGTACTGCCCCGTCACGACGGCGGGGACGTACGCGGCGACGGGCGCGGCGACCGCGGGGATCGTCAGGCCGAGGGCGGCGAGCCGGTCGGAGACGCTCATGCGTCGGCCTTGGGGCGCTTCAGGTAGGCGACGAGACCGCCCTCGGGTCCGGTGACGATCTGGACCAGTTCCCAACCCTCGTCCCCGTAGTTGTTGAGGATCGCGGTGGTGTTGTGGATCATCAGCGGCGTGGTGAAGTACTCCCAGCGAGTCATGCGGTTCCTTGCCAGCCTTTCAGTCGGGGGTGTCGTTTAGGCTGCATCCTATGTCTGCCCAGAAGACGTCTGCATCGCGGACCAAGCCCGTCTCAGCAGTCGGCGCCTTCATCGGATTCGTCGGGTTCAGTGCCCTCGCCGGCCTGCTCGTCACCATCGGTGTCACCCCGGCCATCGCGGTCGCCGGTGTCACGACGACGTCCACCATCGGCGTGTTCGAGTCCCTGCCGGAGTACATAGAGATCGGTGACCTCCCGCAGCGCAACGAGGTCTACGCGTACTCGGGCGGCAAGTCCGTGCACTTCGCGACCGTGTACGACCAGAACCGCGAAGAGCTGAAGTTCGACCAGATCAGCGAACAGCTCAAGAACGCCGCGATCGACGGCGAGGACAAGCGCTTCTACGACCACGGCGGCGTCGACATGACGTCCCTCGTCCGCGCCGGCGTCGGCAGCCTCGCGGGCGGTCTCGGCGATTCCGGCGGTGGCTCCACGCTGACGATGCAGCTCGTCCGCAACATCAAGATGCAGCAGGCCCTCGAGCTCCCCACGAAGAAGGAGCAGGTCAAGGCCTACAACGAGGCAGTCGAGCAGACCATCCCCCGCAAGCTCGAGGAGATGAAGCTCGCGATCGGGCTGGCGAAGAAGTACTCCAAGAAGGAGATCCTCACCGCCTACCTGAACATCGCCTACTTCGGCGACCAGACGTACGGCGTGCAGGCCGCCGCGCAGCACTACTACAACAAGAGCGCGACCGACCTGACCCCGGCCGAGGCGGCGTCACTGCTCGCCATCGTGCAGTACCCCGAGGCGCGCAACCTGTCGAACCCGAAGAAGTACGAGGCGAACGTCGCCCGGCGCGACGTCATCCTGAAGTCGATGTACGCCCAGAAGAACCTGACGAAGGCCGAGTACGACCAGGCCGTCGCCTCGAACCCGAAGGACTACGTCCGCCTGACCCAGCCCTCGCAGGGGTGCCGGGCGTCGGTCGGCGACGGATCGCAGTTCTTCTGCGACTACGCCGTCAAGGTCGTCAAGGAGATGTCGCAGCTCGGATCGTCGCAGAAGGCCCGTGACACCGCGTGGCGCAACGGCGGCTACAAGATCCAGACGACGCTGAACATCGACCTGAACGCCGAGCAGAAGCGACTCGTCAACACCTACGACAACAAGGCCGAGACCGGCCTGGCGCTGGGGGCCACGCTCAACTCGATCGAGGCGGGCACCGGTCGCATCCTGACGATGGCGCAGAACAAGGACTACGACCAGTCCCTGAAGTCCGCGCCGACGTCGACCTCGATCAACTACAGCGTCGACTACAAGTACGGCAACTCCGGCGGCTTCCAGACCGGCTCGACGTACAAGCTGTTCACGCTCCTCGCCTGGCTCAAGGCTGGTCACGGTCTCAACGAGGTCGTCAGCGGCGCACCACGGAACATGTCGTCCGGCTGGACCGCCTGTGGGTCACCGATCACCGCGGGCAACTACAACCCGAAGAACGACAGCCCCGGTGAGAGCGGCAACTACACGGTGGCCGCCGCGACCGCGGGCTCCATCAACCTGGCGTTCCTGAACATGGCGCAGAAGCTCGACCTGTGCGACATCCGCGACACGGCGGAGTCCCTCGGCGTGCACCGCGCCGACGGCGGCGAACTGCAGTACACCCCGTCGTCCGTCCTCGGCGTCAACGAGATCGCTCCGATGACGATGGCAGCCGCCTACGCCGCTGTCGCGAACAACGGCATCTACTGCAAGCCGATCGCCATCGAGCAGGTCACCTCCCCCAGCGGCAAGCAGCTCGGCGGACAGACCAAGGACTGCAAGCAGGTGCTCGACCCCGAGGTGGCCCACGCCGCTGTCTACGCCATGAAGGGCACGATCGCCAGCGGTACCGCCCGCGGCGCGCAGACCCCGGACGGTACCCAGCTCTTCGCCAAGACGGGTACCACCGACACCGCGAACCAGATCTGGCTCGTCGGGTCGAGCTCGCGGGTCGCGACGGCGTACTGGCAGGGCAACACCGACGGCAAGCTCAACAACCTGCGGCACTACAGCAACGGGGTCAACGGCACGTACGCCGGTGTCCGAGCGAGCGTGTGGCAGCAGGCGATGACCCCGATCAACGCCGCCTACCCCGCCGGTGCCTTCACCGACCCGAACACCTCCGCCCTCCGCGGCAACAGCAAGGCGCTGCCGGACCTCCGCGGCAAGACGGCCGACGAGGCCCGCGCCGCGATCTCGGGTGCCGGCTTCACCTACGTCGACGGCGGCGCGCAGCCGGGCGCCGGCAAGGCCGGAACCGTGACCTCGACCTCACCGTCGGCCGGTTCGCTGCTGTCGTCCGGGTCGAGCGTCACCGTCTACACCTCCGACGGGTCGCAGATCACCGTGCCGTCGGTGACGGGCAAGCCCCTCTCCGACGCACGCGCCCAGCTGAACCAGGTCGGGCTGACGAACGTCGCCATCGCCGAGCAGTACGCGAAGGGCGGCGGCGACAAGGAGTGCCGTGTCGCCTCGGTCGAGCCCGGCGTGCACACCGACGCCAACAAGGACTCGACGGTCACGCTGACCCTGTACGGCGACAAGAACGGCAAGGCGCCCAAGGACTGCAAGTGACCCGCGGTCGTACCGCACTCGGGGTCCTCGCAGCCGGCGCGGCCGTCGGTGCCGCGTCGGCAGCGTGGGGTTCGCTCGTCGAGCGTCGCCGTTTCGGAATCCGGTGGGAGACCGTCCCGGTGCTCCCGCCGGGCTCCCGCGACGTCACCGTCCTGCACCTGTCCGACATCCACATGGCTCCGTGGCAGGCCGACAAGCAGCAGTGGCTGCGCGACCTGAGCCTGGTCGAACCGGACTTCATCGTGAACACCGGGGACAACCTCGGCCACGCGACCGCGAACGCCGCCGTGGAGTACGCGCTCGAGCCGTTCCGCGGCGTGCCCGGGGTCTTCGCCTACGGGTCGAACGACTTTTTCGGGCCCTCCCCGCGCAACCCGCTCAAGTACTTCTCCGGGCCGAGCCGGATGCACAAGGCCGCGGAGCCCGTCGGTCTCGACATCGATCGGCAGACGGCGTTCTTCGAGTCGCTCGGGTGGCTCGATCTGAACGACCAGGCGCACGCGATCGAACTCCGCGGCTCCCGCTTCGAGCTGTTCGGCACATCGGACGCGCACCGCGACTGGGACCGGCTCGACCTGCTCCCCACCAACGTCGACGAGATGCGCAGTGACGTGCCGTGGTCCGAGGACGAGGACGGCCCAGCACCGGTCGCCATCGGTGTCACGCACGCCCCCTACCGTCGGGTGCTCGATGCCTTCGTGACCCAGGGCGCCGACATCATCTTCGCCGGGCACACCCACGGCGGTCAGGTGGCGGTCCCCGGGGTCGGCGCGCTCGTCACGAACAGCGACCTCCCCCGCCGGTACGCCAGTGGGCTGCACAAGTGGGAGCACCGCAACCACTGGTCGTGGCTCGAGGTCTCCGCGGGCCTCGGCACCTCGATCTACGCGCCCGTCCGGTTCGCCTGCCGACCCGAGGCCGTCGTGGTCACCCTCTCCGCACGGGCGTCCTGACCCGACTCGCCCGGGAGTTCGCCGGATGGTCGTGAGCACCCTGGATCATCGGATAGTATTGTCGGGTTGCTCCGGTACGGAGTGATCACACCGCGGGGTGTGGCGCAGCTTGGTAGCGCGCCTCGTTCGGGACGAGGAGGTCGCAGGTTCAAATCCTGTCACCCCGACACTGTGTTGAGACAGTACGAAGAAGGCCCTGGTTCTCCGGAACCAGGGCCTTCTGCTTTCCCCGGGCGCAGCACGACCGTCCGATGGGTCGCACGACCCACTCGGTCCGTTCGTCCCCCGCTGCGAGCACCACCTCCCGCTACGCTCGCAAACGCCATGCAGAACGACCATCCCCTCGCCGCCGTGCTCACCACGATCGCTGCGGAGTTCCCCGACATCGCGGACGACCCGGTGCTCGCGAAGAACCTGACGGAGAACGTCACGTCGATGATCGCCGAGGCCCACGAGCGCTACGCGGCGGGGACCGACGGCAGCGTCGTGAGCCACACGTTCCTCGACCCCGAGCACCTGGCGACCGGCAGTCTGCACGCCGAGCACGCCCAGCACCCGGCCGGCGCGATGCTCGCGGCGGAGATGCTCTTCGACGCCTACCTGCCGGTCTTCGTCGACGAGGTCGGCGCGGCGTCCACCGCCGAGGTCCTGCGGGCCACCAGGGCCCTGCACGCCGGCATCTGGAGCCGGTTCCCGGCCGGAGCGGTCGCGTACACGGAGGCGCTGCGCCAGCGTGTCACCACGGCACACCTGGACTCCCGCACGCAGATCGCGCGAGACCTGCACGACCGCGTGGCACACGGCATCCTCGCCGGGTTGCAGCGCCTCGACCTCGTCCTGCTGACGGACCCGCCCGCGGACGAGCGCGCCGCACAGCTCGACGACGCGGCACGGTTGCTCCGGAGTGCACTCGGCGACGTGCAGGACCTCGCGGTGAGCCTGCACGCCCGCGTCGGTGACGCGCTGCTGGACGACGCGCTCCGCCGCCACGTGCACGACCTGTTCCCCGACGACGACCACCTGTCCATCGAGTCGACGGGCACCTCCGGCCCGCTGCCGAACTGGCAGGCAGAGGAAGCGCTGACGATCCTGCTCGAGGCGCTCACGAACCGCAGCAAGCACGCCCCGGGGTCGACGGCCTCGGTGCGCTTCGCGTGGTCGCCCGCTGCCGTGGTGGTGACGGTGACCGACGACGGCCCGGGCTTCGACGTGCACAGCGACGTCGACGGTCGCCTCGGGCAGCAGACGATGCGCGAGCGCGCCGCGGTGATCGGCGCTCGGCTCCACGTCGAGAGCACCCGCGGCAGCCGACAGCACGGCACCACCGTCCGCCTGAGGATCCCGAGGGGCACCCTGTGACCGTCACCCACGTCGCCATCGTCGACGACCACCGGCTGTTCCGTGAAGGGCTCGCCACCATCCTGGCCGCGGTCCCCACGATCCGCGTCGTCGCACACGGCGAGCGACCGGCCGAGGTGCTCGACTCCCCCGAGGCCGCCGCGGTCGACGTCCTGTTGCTCGACGTCGAGCTGGACGGTCCTCCGGCACGGACGACGATCGCCACGATCCGCCGCACCCGCCCGGACATCCGGGTGGTGGTGCTCACGATGCACCGGGACGCGGTCCTCCGCCGCACCCTGCTCGACGCCGGCGCGGTCGACTTCGTCACGAAGGACACCCCGAGCCGCGAACTCGTCGACCGGATCGCGCGTGCGGCGCATGCCGATGCGGCTCCCGTCACGTTCCCCGTCGAC
Source organism: Curtobacterium flaccumfaciens pv. betae (assembly GCF_026241855.1). Lineage (NCBI taxonomy): Bacteria > Bacillati > Actinomycetota > Actinomycetes > Micrococcales > Microbacteriaceae > Curtobacterium > Curtobacterium flaccumfaciens. The sequence continues at coordinate 2,524,405 of NZ_JAPJDC010000001.1, forward strand.
CTGGTCACCGAGGCCCGTGCCGGCTCACCGCTGAGCGACCGCGAGCTCGAGGTCCTGCGACTCATCGCCGCCGCACGCACCAACGCCGAGATCGCCGCCGACCTGCAGCTCGCGATCGGCACCGTCAAGCGGCACGTCTACAACGTGTTCCGCAAGCTCGACGTCGGCTCCCGCGTCGGTGCCGTCGCCGCGGCCACGCGCCTAGGCCTGCTCACCTGAGGCTCCACGGAACTCCGTGAGCAGCAATGGTCGGGTGCCCAGTGGACACCCGACCATTCCTGCTCACGAAGCGACCCGGACTAGACGGACGCAGCAGCCGCGCCCGCGGGAACGAGCTTGCCGGCGGCGTGCAGCCCGGCCACGACGTCGAGCGCCTGGTGCCGGTACCGCGCCTGCGCAGCACCGGGCGACACGATCACGCCGTTCGCCCCGGTCGACGCCACGAGTGCGTTGATCTTCTCCGCGACCTGCTCGGCGTTGCCGTAGGCCTGACGCTCGGTACGGGCGGCGATGAACCGACGCTCGAGGTCGTTGAACTCGTAGGCACGCGCCTCGTCCATCGACACCGGCTCAGGCTTCCGGCCCGAGCGCATCCGGATGAACGAGATCATGCCCGGGGCGCTCTGCTCGTCGATGACGGCGGGGTCCTCGTCGGTGACGACCTGCACGCCGATCAGCGCGTTCGGCGTCTCGCGGAAGCGCGACGGACGGAACGAGTCGCGGTACAGGGCGAGCGCGGCCTCGGTGTTATCCGACGCGAAGTGGTGGGCGAACGCGAACGAGATGCCGAGCGCACCGGCGACCTGGGCGCTGTAGCCCGAGGACCCGAGCAGCCAGAACTCCGGCACGTCGCCGTAGCCAGGCACGGCACGGATGCCGGCCAGCGGGTTCTCCGCGCCCATGCCGGTGAAGAACCCGATCAGGTCGGCCAGGCGGTCCGGGAAGTCGTCGACGTCGAGTCGATCCGTACGGCGGAGGGCCATCGCCGTCGCGCCGTCGGTGCCGGGAGCGCGCCCGAGCCCGAGGTCGACCCGGTCGCCGTACAGGGCACGGAGCGTGCCGAACTGCTCGGCGACGACGAGGGGCGCGTGGTTCGGCAGCATGACGCCACCCGAACCGATGCGGATGGTCGAGGTGGCCGCACCCACGGCGCTCAGCAGCACCGCCGGAGCCGAGGACGTGATGCCCGGCATCCCGTGGTGCTCGGCGACCCAGAACCGCTCGTACCCGAGCTGCTCCGCGTGCACGGCCATGTCGATGGACCCCTGCAGGGCCTCGGTGTTGGACTGGCCGTACTCGCGGGTGGCCAGGTCGAGGACGGACAGGTGCAGGGTGTCGTCGGTCATGTGGTCACCAACGCACGCGGGCCCGCCCGCATTCCACCCCGGACCTGGACGTCGACCGGTCAGGACATGCCGTCGCCCGGCCGCCGACGGGTCACCAGGCGTCGCCTGGAGGTCGCGGCAGCGACGGTTCGCGACCACTCGGCGGACGCGTGCGGCGCGCCCTGGACGCACCGTGCAGCGGACTGGAGGCCCGTGGCGGGGCCCGTACCGCGCCTCCAGGCCGCCCTTCGGTGGCGTCTCGGGCGCCGAGCGTCAGGCGCCGTCGAGGCGGCCGCCGGACTCCGTCAGGTAGCAGTTGGCGCAGAGCGACTCGTAGGCGACGTCGACGCCGTCGATCGCGACCTGGGAGCCGTCGAAGACGAACCGACCGTCGACCGTGCGGGCGTTGAAGACCGCCTTGCGGCCGCAGCGGCAGATGGTCTTCAGCTCTTCGAGGGAGTGCGCGACCTCGAGCAGGCGGGCGCTGCCGGGGAACGCCTCGGTGCGGAAGTCCGTGCGGATGCCGTACGTGATGACCGGGATCTCGTCGAGCACCGCGATGCGCAGCAGGTCGTCGACCTGCCGCGGGGTGAGGAACTGTGCCTCGTCGACGAGCACGCAGCTGACGGCCCGCACCATGCCGTCCAGGCGGTCCGACTCGGGGTCGACGGCGCCGGCCGCGGTGACGGCCTGGCGCACGTCGGCGTCCGGGGAGAAGACGATGTCGACGGTCCGGGTGACGCCCAGACGGGAGACGATCTCACGGTCGCCCTTGGTGTCCACGGCGGGCTTGGCGAGCAGCACCCGGTGCCCGCGCTCCTCGTAGTTGTACGCGGCCTGCAGCAGGCCCGTGCTCTTGCCGCTGTTCATCGCGCCGTAGCGGAAGTAGAGCTTCGCCACTACGCGAGGAACCCGTCCTCGGCGGCCCGCCGGATGAGGTCGGACTTCTTCGAGGCGGGGCGGCCCACCTTGCTGTACTTCTCGCGCACGCGACGCAGGTAGGTCTTGGCGGTCTCGTACTGCACGTTCATCTGCGCGGCGACCTCGTTCGTCGAGTAGCCGGACACGTAGAGCCGGAGCGCCTCTTCTTCACCGGCGCTGAGCTTCGGCCGCTGGTGGGCGGCGGCGCCCGTCGGCAGCGGACGCCACTCCCGGGGCTGCGGGGTCTCGCGGGCGACGCCCATGATCTCGCGGGCGACGTCCATGACCTCGCGCATCGGGAGCGACTTCGACAGGAACGCCGCGGCACCGGCGGCCAGGGCACGGTCGCGGGACTCACGGCTGTCGACGCTCGAGAGCACGATCACCTTCGCGCCGGCGGCACGACAGGTGCGGACGCGGGCCTCGATCGAGACGGGTTCCTTGAGCTGGAAGTCGAGGAACACCAGGTCGGTCGGGAAGCTGTCGCTGTGGACCATCTCGAGCCAGGTGTGCGCGGTCAGGGCCAGGTCGAAGTCGAACGCGTTCACCGCGATCCAGCTCGACAGGCTGTCCAGCAGCACCTCGTGGTCGTCGAGGATGGCCAGCCGCACACGTCGTGCTCCCGGGTTCGGGAGGGACGGCAACCCCTCCGAGAGCCTGTTCGGGTCAGTGCTGGTCATAGGAGAACCTTAGTGCGAGGGCGGAAGGGCGGACCGCGACGTCGAGGTCGGGGAACGTCACGCGGAGGACGGCGAAGTAGGGGTCGAAGGTGCGGTGGATGCCGATGTCGGAGTCCGCCACGGCGAGCTCCATGTCGACGGTCACCCGAGCGGGTGCGGGCGACTGCGCGGGCCGGGCTGCAAGGGGCGCCGACGCTGCCAGGGACGCCGCCTGGGCGGCCGGGTCCGCCACCGTGTGTGCTCGTCGCACCGTCGCGCGGAACCCGGCCGGGTCGACGGTCGACGCGCGGAGCGCTGCGCGGACGAAGGTGCGGACGACCGCCCGCTGGTCGGTGTCGAGCGTCGCGATGAGGCCGTCGGGGTCGTCGACCACCGGCGCCTGGCCGCCGTCGACCCGGACGGCGTGCTCGAACCAGGTGCGATCGGCGTCGGCGACCATGGACGCCCGGATGCCGTCGGCGATCGCGCGGGCACGGGCACGGTCGGCGTCGGTGATGACGTCGCGCGTGCGGAGCTCGGCGAAGAACGGGGCGACGTCGCGGGACAGGATCGTCGAGCGGTCCTGCTGCACGCTCGCCGCGATGCCGTCCCGCTCGGCACGCGCGACGGAGTACGACCCGGCACGGATCTGCACCCGTTCGGCGAGCCCCGCAAAGGTCCAGGCGAACACCGCGGACGCGGCGGTCAGCACGAGCGTCGGGGCCGCGGCCAGGAACGCCGCGACGGCGACCGGCACCTCGTGCGGGAACTCGGCTGCACCCGCGCCCCAGGTCACGGCGTTCACCGCGGCCAGGACGACTCCGCCGATCGTCAGGTCGGTCCACGGGCGGTACGGCGCGACCATGACGATGCCGGTCGCGGTGATCAGGGACATGAAGTCGTTCAGGGCACTGCGGTCCGGCCCCCACTGCGCCGCGACGCTCGTGACCGACGCCAGGCCGAGCAACCCGACGTGCGCGACGAACGCCGAACGCGGGAACGGCGCACGGAACGGGCTCGAGGCAGCGAGCACCACCACCGCCGAGGCCGCGACGAGCAGCACCGTGAGGGCGCTGAGTGTCGGGCTGCCCACGACGTCGCGGTCGAAGATCGACACGAGCAGGGCCCAGACGACGCTGCCGGCCCCGAGCACGAGGGCCAGGGGCCGCGACCCCATCGCGCCGAGCGGGTCGTACTGCTGCGCGGTGCGGCGGGACCCGCGCTGCCGTGCCGCCGTCATCGCTCGGTCCCCCGCTCGTCGCTGACCACCGGCACGGTGACCGCGCCGGTGACCGGTCCGTACGGCACGGTCATCATGACGCTCGTGCCGGAACCGGGCGACGACCAGATCTGGACGTCGCCACCGACCCGGCCGATCCGCTCACGCACCGAGCCGCGGAGGCCCATCCGGTCGGCTCCGGTGGCGTCCTCGTTGAACCCACGACCGTCGTCGACGACCATGACGGTGCAGGACGCGCTGTCGTCGAACACGCTCACCTCGGCGGCGTCGGTCCCCGCGTGCTTCCGCACGTTGGCCAGGCACTGCCCGACGGCCCGGACGACCGCCGACAGTGCACGCTGGTCCAGGCGTTCCAGCGCGGAGGTGTCACCGGAGACGGTGACGTCGAGCCCGAGCGTCCGGTGCTCGTCGACCATGGCGCCGAACGCCTCGGCCGCGGCCCCGGGACGCGGGCGGGCGGTCGGCGCGAGCCACCCCTTGCCGGTGAGCACCGCGACGTCGGCGTCGACCGTCTCGGCGAGGTGCGGGTCCATCGGGCCGTCCGGCGCGAGGGCGATGGCGCCCAGGTGGTTGAGCACGGTGTCGTGCAGGATCGCGGACGCCTCGGCCTCGACCCCGGCGCGGTAGGCGGACACGTGTTCTTCGCGCGCGGAGCGCAGGAGTTCGGGCTGCACCCGTTCGCTCCGGCCCGTGCTGCGGGTGGTGAAGAGCACGAGCGCGACCACGAAGCCCAGGGTGACCCAGGCCAGGATGAGCGGACGGGGCGACTGGTCGGCCTGCACGATGGCGATCCAGGTGGCGAGTCGTCCGGTCAGGAAGCCCACGAAGGACCACAGCACGACCCGGCTCGGCACGGCCCCCGCTCCCCCGACCAGGATGAGCGGGATCACGACGAGGGACATCAGGTACGAGGTCACCCACCCGGTCGGCACCTGCTGCTGGACCCCGACGGCGAACCACCAGGCGCAGACACCGCCGACGGCCAGGAACGCGATCGCCGAGACCCGGGTGCCGAACTGCACGTGCACGCCGATCATGGCGAGCATCGGGACGACCGCCAGCGCGGTGCCGACGACCTGCACCCCGGGCTCGGACAGGCCGTAGAGCACGAGCGTGATGGCCGCGGCCAACAGGGACCCGATGGCGCCGGCGTGGAATGCGCGCACGGTCGACCACGCGTTCACTCGCGGTGCGAGGTGCGTGGGGATGCCGAGCACGAGGTGGATCCTTCCGGGTGGCGAGGGCGCCGTCCACGATCCAACCACCGGAGCAGCGGCCGTGTACCCCGAATCCGGGGCCGTGCGGCGACCCGCACGATGATAGCGGCCCGGACCGGGGTCTTGCTGTCCCCCGAACGTGGACCGGACACGACCCGGACGGACACCCCTCAGAACAGCGTCTGTGCCGCCGCCGGCCGGAGCAGCCGCTGGTCGAAGCCGGGGTCGGCGCGCTTCAGCGGTGACACCGTCGGCACCGACTGCTCCTCTGGCACGCCCGACTGCAGCGTTCGCGGTTCGGAGAAGCCCATCGACCCCGTCGCCGGGTCCACCCGCCCCAGTCCGACCCCGTGGGCCGCCAGGATCGGGCGGATGCGCTCCGACAGCCACCGTCGGTAGTCCTTCGGCGCGTAGGTGTTGTCGAGGTACATCGCGCGGTACCGCTGCACCAGGTCGGGTCGCTCGCGGCCGAGCCACTCGAACCACCACGGCTTGACGCCGGGTCGCAGGTGCAGCGCCGAGTACATGATGCTCGTCGCACCGGCCGCGGTCGCCCGACCGATGGCGTCATCGAGGTGTGCGCGGGTGTCGGTGATGTACGGCAGCACGGGCATGAGGAACACCGCGCAGTCGAGCCCAGCGTCGCGGATGGCCCGCACGGTCGCCAGCCGGGCCGACGTCGTCGGGGTGCCGGACTCGACCGACTGCTGCAGCGAGTCGTCGTACACGGCGATCGACATCGCGAGGTCGACCGGCACCACCTTCGCCGCCTCGACCAGCAGCGGGAGGTCGCGGCGCAGCAGCGTGCCCTTCGTCAGGATGCTGAACGGGGTGCGCGACTCCGCCAGCGCCTCGATCACACCGGGCATCAGGCGGTACCGCCCCTCGGCCCGCTGGTAGGGGTCGGTGTTCGTGCCGAGCGCCACCGGGTGGTGGTCCCACGAGGGCTTGCCGAGCTCACGCCGCAGCACCTCGGCGACGTTCGTCTTCACCACGATCTGCTGGTCGAAGTCGGCGCCGCCGTCGAACTCCAGGTACGTGTGCGTCGGGCGGGCGAAGCAGTACACGCAGGCGTGGCTGCACCCGCGGTACGGGTTGATCGTCCAGCCGTACGTCCCCGACCCGTCCGCGCTCGGCACCCGGTTCAGGGCGCTCTTCGCCAGGACCTCGTGGAAGGTCACCCCGGCGAACTCGGGCGTCGTCACGCTCCGGACGAACCCGCTGTTCGACTCCATCCCGGGCAGTGCGTCGCTCTGCTCGGCATCGATCGCCTGTCCACTCCACCGCATGCGGTCATTCGAACACACGTTCGAACAGACTGCAAGCCGGAGCGGTCCGGTGCAGTCCTCAGTGGTGCAGGCCGAGTACCTTCGCGGTGCGCTCGAGCGTGGCGTCCGCCAGCTCCGGGTCGTCCCCGAGGTCCTGCCCGTAGGTCGGCACCATCGCTCGGACGTCGTCCTGCCAGGCGTCCCACCGGTCCGGGAAGCACCGGTGCAGCATCGTGAGCATGATCGGCACGGCGGTCGAGGCACCCGGTGACGCCCCGAGCAGCCCCGCGATCGAACCGTCGGCGGCGGTGATGACCTCGGTGCCGAACTGCAGCACACCGCCCTTGTCCTTGTCGGGCTTGATCACCTGGACGCGCTGCCCAGCGGTGATGCGGTGCCAGTGCTCGGGCTCGGCGCTCGGCATGAAGTCACGGAGCGCCTCGAACTTGGTGTGCTTCGACGCGAGGAGCTGGCCGACCAGGTAGCGGACCAGGTCGAAGTTCGAGAACGCGACGCTCAGCATCGGGCGGAGGTTGTGCGGCCGGATCGAGCGGAACAGGTCGAGGACCGAGCCCTGCTTCAGGAACTTCGGGCTGAACCCGGCGTACGGCCCGAACATCAGCGACGAACCACCGTCGACGATGCGGGTGTCGAGGTGCGGCACCGACATCGGCGGGGCGCCGACACTGGCCTTGCCGTAGACCTTGGCCGAGTGCTTCTGCACCACCTCGGGGTCGTCGGTGCGCAGGAACTCGCCCGACACCGGGAAGCCGCCGTAGCCCCGGATCTCCGGGATGCCGGACTTCTGCAGCAGGTGCAGGGCTCCGCCGCCGGCGCCGACGAAGACGAACTTCGCGGCGATGCGCTGCGTCGACCGGCCGATCTCGTTGCGGACGTTGAGCACCCAGCCCTCGGACACCTTCGAGCGGGTCAGGTTGGTGACCTGGTGCGAGGGTTCGAACTCGACACCGTCGATCTCGAGCTGGTCGAAGAGCTGGCGGGTGAGCGACCCGAAGTCGACGTCCGAGCCGGCCGCCGAGTAGGTCGCCGCGATCGGCTGGTCTTTCTTGCGGCCGGGGATGAGCGCCGGCGCCCACTTCCGGATCTGCGACGGGTCGTCCGAGAACTCGATGCCCGCGAAGAGCGGGTGGTCACGCATGGCCTCGTACCGGGCACGCATGTAGGCGACGTTGGCCTCGCCCCACACGAACGAGATGTGCGGCGTGGGGTTGATGAAGTTCGACGGCTCCGGCAGCACACCGGTCTCGACCAGGTGCGCCCAGAACTGCCGCGAGACCTGGAACTGCTCGTTGACCGTGACGGCCTTCGCGATGTCGACACGGCCGTCCGGCAGTTCCGGCGTGTAGTTCAGCTCGCACAGTGCCGAGTGCCCGGTACCGGCGTTGTTCCACGGGTTCGAGGACTCCTGCGCAACCGTGCCGAGCCGCTCGTACACGCGGATCTTCCAGCTGGGCTCGAGCCTGTGGATGATGGCCCCGAGCGTGGCACTCATGATGCCTCCGCCGATCAGGACGACGTCGATGGGGTCCACCTGCTGCTCTGCCACCCGTCGATCCTACCGGCGGCATCCGACAGACGGACAGGAGGCCCGTGGCGGTGTCGCCACGGGCCTCCTGTCCGTCTGCTGGTCGCGCTCGGCGCGCTACGCGTCGACGGAGCGGCGCGCGACGATCGTCTCCGCGATCTGCACCGCGTTGAGCGCGGCGCCCTTCCGCAGGTTGTCGTTGCTGACGAACAGGACGAGGCCGCGACCCTCGGGCGCGGACTGGTCCGCGCGGATGCGGCCGACGAACGCCGGGTCCTGGCCGGCGGCCTGCAGCGGGGTCGGGACGTCGGAGAGTTCGACTCCGGGTGCGCTCGACAGGATCTCGGTCGCACGCTCGGGCGACAGCGGACGCTCGAACTCGGCGTGCACCGAGATGGAGTGCCCGGTGAACACGGGGACGCGCACGCACGTGCCGGCGACGAGCAGGTCGGGCAGCTCGAGGATCTTCCGGCTCTCGTTCCGGAGCTTCTTCTCCTCGTCGGTCTCGCCCAGGCCGTCCTCGACGATGCTGCCGGCGAGCGGCACGACGTCGAAGGCGATCGGGCGGACGTACTTGACTGGCTCGGGGAACGTCACGGCGGATCCGTCGTGCGTCAGCGCAGCGGTGTCCTGCTCGAGCGCGGCCTTCGCCTGGCCCAGGAGTTCCTCGACCCCGGCGAGCCCGGAACCCGAGACCGCCTGGTAGGTCGTCGCGACCAGGCGGCGGAGCCCGGACTCGGTGTCGAGCACCTTGAGCACCGGCATGATCGCCATGGTCGTGCAGTTCGGGTTCGCGATGATGCCCTTCGGCGCCTGGTCGATGGCGTGCGGGTTCACCTCGCTCACGACGAGCGGGACGTCGGGGTCCATGCGCCAGGCGCTCGAGTTGTCGACGACGAGCGCTCCGGCTGCGGCGAACTTCGGCGCGAGGGCCCGCGAGGCGGTGGCCCCGGCGGAGAACAGCGCGATGTCGATGCCGGACGGGTCGGCGAGCTCGGAGTCCTCGACCACGATCTGCTCGCCCCGGAACGGCAGCGTCGTGCCTGCGGAACGGGCGCTCGCGAAGAAGCGGACCCGGTCGGCCGGGAACGCGCGCTCTTCGAGCAGGCGACGCATCACGGCGCCGACCTGGCCGGTGGCGCCGACGACGGCGACGGTGAGGGTGCTCATGCGGTGCTCCTGGTGGTTCAGCGGATCGACGGGTCAGCGGGCGTCAGCGGCCGGTGCCGGCGTAGACGACGGCCTCGGCGTCGGCGTCGAGGCCGAACGCGCTGTGCACGACGCGCATCGCCTCGTTCAGGGTGTCGGCGCGGGTGACGACCGAGATGCGGATCTCGGAGGTGGAGATCATCTCGATGTTGATCGACGCGTCGTGCAGGGCGCGGAAGAGCTGCGCCGAGACACCGGCGTTCGTGCGCATCCCGGCGCCGACCAGGGCGAGCTTGCCGATCTGGTCGTCGTACTGGATGCTCTCGTAGCCGATGTCGGCCTTCGCGACCTCGAGCGCCGTCAGCACGGTCTGGCCCTGGTCCTTCGGCAGGGTGAACGAGATGTCCGTCCGCCCGGTCGACGCCGCCGACACGTTCTGGACGATCATGTCGATGTTCGCCCCTGCGCGCGCGACGTTGGTGAAGATCTCGGCGGCCTTGCCCGGCTGGTCCGGGACCCCCACGACGGTGATCTTGCCCTCGGAGAGGTCTCCGGCGATCCCGGTGATGATCGGTTCTTCCACGGTTTCCCCCTCGGCAGGGTTGTAGACGATGGTGCCCTCGTTGTTGTTGAACGAGGACCGGACGTGCAGGGTGACGCCGTGCCGCCGGGCGTACTCGACGGCGCGGATGTACAGGACCTTGGCACCCGAGGCTGCGAGCTCGAGCATCTCCTCGCTGGTGACGCGGTCGACCTTGCGGGCCTTCGGCACGACACGGGGGTCGGCGGTGAAGATGCCGTCGACGTCGGTGTAGATCTCGCAGACGTCGGCGTCGAGTGCTGCGGCGAGGGCGACGGCCGTGGTGTCCGAGCCGCCGCGGCCGAGCGTGGTGATCTCGCCCGTGGTGCGGTTGAAGCCCTGGAACCCGGCGACGATCGCGACGTGGCCGGAGTCGAGCGCCTCGCGCACGCGCTTCGGGGTGACGTCGACGATGCGGGCCTTGCCGTGCTGGGCGTCGGTGAGCATGCCCGCCTGGCTGCCGGTGTAGGAGGACGCTTCGACCCCGAGGCTCTTGATCGCCATCGCGAGCAGCGCCATCGAGATGCGCTCCCCCGCGGTCAGGAGCATGTCGAGCTCACGGCCGGCGGGGATCGGCGTGACGGAGTGCGCCAGGTCGACGAGTTCGTCGGTGGTGTCGCCCATCGCCGACACCGCCACGACCACGTCGTTGCCGGCCTTCTTCGTCTCGACGATCCGCTTCGCCACGCGCTTGATGCTCTCGGCGTCCGCGACGGATGAACCACCGAACTTCTGCACGATCAAGGCCACTGGCTGGTACTCCCGGAGACGGCGACACCGCGAGGTCACGCGGTCTCACAATGGTAGTCGGTGTTTCGGGGATGTTGCGTGCGAGCGGGCCCCGACGCAAGGATCCTGCGTGGGGGTCAACCGCCGACGACGCGGCGCCCCTCGAAGGCACGACCGAGCGTGACCTCGTCGGCGTACTCCAGATCGCCGCCGACCGGTAGCCCCGACGCGAGCCGCGTGGTGCGGATGCCCATCGGGACGAGCAGCCGGCTGAGGTAGGTCGCCGTCGCCTCGCCCTCGAGGTTGGGGTCGGTCGCGATGATGACCTCGGCCACCGTGCCGTCGGCCAGGCGCGTCATGAGCTGCTGGATGCGGAGGTCGTCCGGTCCGATGCCGTCGATCGGGCTGATCGCCCCGCCGAGCACGTGGTACAGCCCACGGAACTCCCGGGTGCGCTCGATCGCCGCCACGTCCTTCGCTTCTTCCACGACGCAGATCGTGGCCGGGGAGCGGCGCGGGTCACGGCAGATGCTGCACTGGACGTTCTCGGTGACGTTGCCGCAGATCTCGCAGAAGCGGACCCGCTCCTTGACGTCGGCCAGCAGCTCGGACAGACGACTCGGGTCGAACGACTCGGTCTGCAGGATGTGGAAGGCGATGCGCTGCGCCGACTTCGGTCCGATGCCGGGCAGGCGGCCGAACTCGTCGATGAGGTCCTGGACGATCCCGTCGTACATCAGGCACCGTCCTGGTGGAGAGCGGTCTCCTCGATGAACTGGGCGTTGAGGATCTCACGCACGACGGCCTCGCCGTACCGGCCGGCGACCGGGGCGCGGCGCGCGGGCGGTGCGGTGCGTGCGGGAGCGGCGGCGGGCTGGGCCGCGCGCTGCGGTGCGGCCTGCTGCGCCGGGGCTGCCGGCGCCGCGGCTGCGGGCGCTGCGCCGCGTCCGATCCCCGGGTCGGGGAACGGTGCGCCGTCGTCGTACGGTTCGTCATCGAGCGGGTAGTCGTCGACCGGTACGCCCGGCACGACAGGACCGCCGGGAGGCACGGCTGACGCTCCGGACGCCGCCTGCGGACCCGGGGTGGTCGGCTGGTCGGGCTGCCCGGCCGTGGCACCGGCCGGTCGCGCGGGTGCGGCCGACGGTGCCGGCTCGGTCGGCTGGGGCGTGCTCGCCTCGGCGGGGGCGACCGGCGCGGATGCTGGCACGGTGCCGAAGGGGGCCGCCCAGCTGGGCTCGACGGACTCCGGGACGGCGTCGGCGGTGGGGTCGCTGGCGGGGATGGTCGCGACCGCCCAGTCCGTCACCGGTGCACCGGAGGGAGCGGGGGTCGGCTCGGCCGGTGCCTGGTCGCGCTGCGGCGCGGACGCGGTCGGCGCTGCCTTCGGCTCCGGCGCGGACTTCGGCGCTGGCGCGGACTTCGGCGCCGGCGCTGCCGTCGGCGCAGGGGCTGCCGTCGACTCGGGTGCTGCCGACGCGGCCTTCGGCTCCGTGGCAGGGGCGGCCGTCGTCGTGGAGGCGGCAGCGGACGCCGGCGCCGGGGCTTCCGGTGCTGTGGGCGCCGGAGCCGGAGCCGGAGCCGGGCTCGCGGCGGCGGGCGCCTGCGCAGCAGGGGCCGAACGCTGGGCCGGTGCGGCCTGCTGCGCCGGAGCCGGCTGCTGCTGCTGCTGCTGCTGGGGACGCTGCTGCTGTCCGGGCCCGCGGGCGACGAACTTCACGCGGAGCCCGAGGACGTCCACGATGGCGGCGCGCAGCAGTTCGCTGACGCTGGCCGAGGGGTCGGACATCTCCTTGAACGAGGCGACGTCCTGCTGACTCGGGAACGTCAGCGTCAGCACGTCGTCGCGGAGCGCGGTGACCTGCGCCGTGACGACCACCGACCACGCCGAACGCTTGGCGTGCTGCACGTGCTCGACGATCTGCGGCCAGGAGTCGCGCATCTGCTGGAAGCCGACGGCACCGACGGTCCGGACGGCGGGCTCGTCACCGATCGTCGTGCCCTGACCGGTGGACGACGGACTGACCGGCTCGGCAGCGGGCTTCGAAGGCTCGGACTTCGCGGGCTCGCCCGAGGACTTCGCGGGCTCGGCCGAGGACTTCGCGGGCTCGGCCGAGGTCTGCTCGGGTGCGCCAGGGGTGCTCGGAGCGACCGCTGCCCACGACGCTGCGGCGTCACGAGCCACGGCTCCGGAGTCGGCCTGCGGCGCGGCGGGCTGCTCGACGGGACGCTCGGGCGTCGTGCGAGGCGCTGCCGGAGCGGGCGAGGGTGCGAGGGAGGGAGCAGGAGCCGCGGCTGCCGGCTGCTCACGACGCGGTGCAGCGGCGACGGCGGGAGCGGACTGCTCGCCGGCGCCGGCCTGGTGTCCACCGGCGTCGTGCCCACCGGCGTCGCCCACCCCGACACGACGTTCCAGCCGCTCCACCCGGGCGAGGGCCCCGCGCTGGGTGTCGTCGGCCTCGGGCACGAGCATCCGGGCCGTCATGAGTTCGAGGTGCAGCCGGGGCGAGGTCGCGCCGGTCATCTCGGTGAGGGCCCGGTTCGCGATGTCGGCGGAACGGGAGAGCCCGGTCGCGCCGAAGACCCCGGCCTGGCGGCTCATGGTGTCGAGCTCTTCCGGTGAGACCCCGCGCAGGACCGCGGCGGCGCTCTCGTTGGTCGCCGCGACGACGATCAGGTCGCGCAGGCGCTCGAGCAGGTCCTCGACGAAGCGGCGGGGGTCCTGTCCGGTCTGCACGACACGGTCGATCGCGGCGAACGCGGACGCCGGGTCGGCGACGGCCAGGGCGTCGACGACGTCGTCGAGCAGGGCGGCGTCGGTGTAGCCGAGCAGGGCCACGGCACGCTCGTAGGCGATCGCCCCGTCTTCGCTGCCGGCCATCAGCTGGTCGAGCAGGGACAGGGTGTCACGGACGGATCCGCCGCCGGCACGCACCACCAGGGGCAGGACGCCGGGGGCCACCGACACGGACTCCTGCGTGCAGAGCTGCTCGATGTACTCGAGCATCACCGCGGGCGGGACGAGCCGGAACGGGTAGTGGTGGGTGCGCGACCGGATGGTGCCGATGACCTTCTCGGGCTCGGTCGTCGCGAAGATGAACTTGACGTGCTCCGGGGGTTCCTCGACAAGCTTGAGCAGCGCGTTGAAGCCCTGCGGCGTCACCATGTGCGCTTCGTCGAGGATGAAGATCTTGTAGCGGTCGCGGGCCGGGGCGAACACGGCACGGTCGCGCAGGTCACGCGCGTCGTCGACACCGTTGTGGCTCGCGGCGTCGATCTCGATGACGTCGAGCGAACCGCTGCCGTCGCGGGCGAGTTCCACGCAGCTCGGGCAGACACCGCAGGGGGTGTCGGTCGGGCCCTCGGCGCAGTTCAGGCAGCGCGCGAGGATGCGGGCCGACGTCGTCTTGCCGCAGCCACGCGGGCCGCTGAACAGGTAGGCGTGGTTGACGCGGTTCGTGCGGAGCGCCGTGCGGAGCGGGTCGGTGACCTGCGACTGCCCGATCAGCTCGGCGAAGTTCTCGGGCCGGTAACGGCGATACAGGGCGGTGACCACGCGACAAGGGTAGCCGTCACGACCGACAACCCGCGTGCCCGTCCACAGGTCGTCCCGCCGGGCCGGACCACCCACAGGCGGTGGGCCGAGCGCCCGGACGGCACCGCGCCTCCCGTCCGTCTGGTCGACGGGCGGGAGGCGCGGTGTGTGACGCTGGTGCGGACTCAGCCGCGGGTGCGGCGACGGAACCCGCGGGCGAGGCGGGAGAGCCCCAGCAGCAGGAACCCGAGGGCCACCAGGCCCGCCGCGGTGCCGGCGATCGGGACGACGTCCGCGCCGGTCCAGGCGAGGTCACCGGTGCCGTTGCCGGAGCCACCGATCCCGTTGCCGGAGCCGTTCCCGGAGCCGCCGCCGGTGCCGTTGCCGGCCCCGATACCGGTCCCGGAGCCCCCGCCGGTCCCCGGCGTGCCGGGCAGTCCGGGCGTACCGGGCGTCCCGGGCGTACCGGGCGTTCCGGGGGTACCGGGCGTGCCCGGCTCCTCCGGGTCCACGGCGTCGTCCATCACCATGACGCGGAGCATCTGCGCCTGCGAGGTGAACCCGCCGACCGACTGGGTGACGCGCAGCATGTGCCCGCCGACCGGCAGCCCGACCATGACCCACCACGTGCCGTCCTCGTCGGCCGTCGTGGCGACCGCGTCGCGGCCCATCGGCTGCACGGTGACGGTCGCGCCGGGCTCCGCGGTACCGGTGACCATCAGGTCGTGGTCACCGTCCTCGTCCGCCGTGTACTGCGAACCCGGTGTCGGCGAGGTGACCGCGAGCGGCTCCAGGGTGTCGACCACGATCGGCACCTGCGGCGCCGCCGAGGTCGTGCCGTTCACCGACTGCGTGGCGCTGATCGTCCACTCCCCCTCGGGGACGCGCTCGAACACGACGCTCCACGCACCCTCGTCGTCGGCGGTGGTGGCGCGGACCTGCCCCGTGGACAGGGTCACCGTCACCGCGGCGCCGGGGGTGGCCTGACCGGTCACCGTGAACGAGCCGGTGTCCCCGAACCCGTCCGCCGGGATCAGCTGCCCGGGGTCGGGGCTCGTGATGACGATGCCCGTCTCCTGCGCGGCCACGACCGTGACGTCGGCGGTCACCGGGTCGGAGGTCCGACCGCCGACCGTCTGCGTCACCGACACCGTGTGGTCCCCGAGCGGGACGCCACCGATCGTGACCGTCCACGAACCGTCGTCACCGGCGGTCGTCGTCGCGCTCCGGCCGTCGACGTCGACCGTGACGGTCGCACCGGGCTCGGCGGTACCGCTCACCGGGACCGACGTCGTCGACCCCGTGGTCGGGAACGCCTGGCCGTCGGTCGGGCTCGAGATGACGACCGGCGTCGCGGCCGTCACGGTGAAGCCGACCCGCGGGGCGTCGGTGGTGGCACCGTCGACCGTCTGGCTGGCGGCGACGGTGTGGGTCCCCTCGGCGACGTCCGGCACCGTCACGGACCACGCGCCGTCGTCGTCCGCGGTCGTCGTGACCGCGGTGCCGTCGTCGATGCGGACCGAGACCGCGGCGTTCGGTGCCGAGGTACCGGTCACGCGCACGTCGGTCGAGCCGCCGAGCACCCGGTGGTCGGCGCCGTCGGCCGGGCTGGTCACGACGATCGCGTCCGCGGCGGCGACCACGACGGTCACGTCACGCTCGATCGCGTCGGACGTCGTGCCGTTCACGACCTGGCTGACGACGAGCGTGTGCTCGCCCGCCGGCACGTCGACCAGCGTGGTCTCCCACCGTCCGTCGGTGCCGACACGGACCACGACCGGGTCGGCGTCGTCGAGGACGACGCGGACCGTCGCGCCGGGCTGGCCCTCGCCGCCGACCGGGACGGTCGCGGTGGGGTCGGTGCTCGGCACGGTGAACGTGGTGTCGTCCGCCGGGGCGGTGACCGTCAGCGCCGCACCGGGTGCGACGGTGAAGGTGCTGCGCACCGCTGCGGACGTCGAGCCGTCGACCGTCTGGGTCGCACGGATCGTGTGCTCGCCGACGGCGGTGTCCGGCAGGTCGACGCTCCAGGTGCCGGCGTCGGTCGCGGTCACGGTCCGGGCGTCGCCGCCGTCGATCGTGACACGGACCTCGGCATCGGGCTCGGCGGCCCCCGCGGCGGTGAGGGTCGCGAGCGAGTCGCGCTGGGCGACCCGGATCGTGGTCCCGTCCGCCGGGGTGGCGATCGTGATCGGGTCGGCGACGAGGACGCGGACGTCCACCGTCACCGGCGCGGACTCGGTGCCGTCGACGCGCTGCGTGACGCTGACGGTCGTGGTGCCGGCCGGCACACCGGGAACCGAGACGCTCCACGCGCCGTCGTCGTCCGCGGTGGTCGACTCGGTGCGACCGTCGCCCAGGTCGACCACGATGGTCGCGCCCGGCTCGGCGGTGCCGGCGACGTCGACCGTCGTCGTGCCGTCCCCGTCGGCGACCGTGTACTCCTGGTCGGCCGTCGGCTCGGTGATGACGACGGGCGCGCCCGCCTCGATCTCGAACGTCGTCCCGACCGGGGTGGTCGAGGTCGAGCCGTCCACGGTCTGCGTCACCTCGACGGTGTGCTCGCCGACACCGAGGTCCGGCACGTCGACGCTCCACGACCCGTCGTCACCGGCGGTGACCGCGACGGGGTCGCGGTCGTCGACGGTGACCGTCACCGTGGCGCCGGGCTGGGCGTCACCGGCGACCGTCACGGTCGTCGTCGCGTCACCGTCGGCCACCGTGATGGGGTCGTCGCCGGGCTCACGGATGATCAGGTCGGCAGCCGCGACCACGGACACCGGTCGTTCGACCGCCGCACTCGTGGTGCCGTTCAGGGCCTGCGTGACCGAGGCCGTGAACGAGCCGGTCGGCACGTCCTCGACCGTGGTCGCCCAGCGGCCGTCCTCGTCCACGGTCGCCGTCGCGGTCCCGCCATCGCCGAGGTCGACCGTGACGGTCGCGCCCGGTTCCCCGGTGCCGGCGAAGTCCACCCCGGTGGTGGCGTCGTCGTCCGCCACCGTGACGGTGGTGGCACCCCGCGGCGTGGACACGACGAGCGGGGCGCCGGCACGGACCGACACCGCCGCCGTCACCGGCGTCGAGGTCTGTCCGCCGACGACCTGCGTCGCGGCGACGCGGTGGTCACCGACCGGGACGTCCTGGAAGGTGGTCTCCCACCGGCCGTCCTCGTCCGCGGTCACCGTCTCGGACTCGCCGGTCGAGAGCCGGACCGTCACCTCGGCGTCGGGCTGCGCCCGACCGGTCACCTCGACGTCGGCGGTGCCGGACGTGTCGGCGACCGTCAGGACGTCGCCGTCCTCCGGGGTCACGATGGTGAGCGCGGTCCCGGCCCGCACCGTGACGGTCTGGTCCGGGCTGGAGGCGGTGGTCCCGCCGACCGTCTGGCTGGCGGTGAGCGTCGGGGTGCCGACACCGACCCCACCGAACGTGACCGTCCAGTCGCCGTCCGCGTCCGCGGTGGTGGTCGCCTCGTCGTCGCCGAGTCGCACCGTCACCGGCGCGCCCGGCTCCGCCGAACCCGTGACCACGACGTCGCGCGTGGCGTCGGCGTCCGGCACGAGCAGGACCGCGTCGGTCCCCGGTGCGGTGATCGTGACGGCTTCGGCGGCCTCGATCGTGACCGTGCGCTCGACCGGGTCGGAGGTGCGCGGGTCGGAGACGGTGCCGGCCAGGGTCTGGGTGACCGTGACCTGGTGCGCGTCGACGCCGAGGTCGGGGAAGGTGACCGACCACGTGCCGTCGGCACCGACCGTCGTCTCCTGGTCCTCGGAGCCGGCGAGGGTCGCCGTGACCGCGGCACCGGGCTGGCCGGTGCCGGTGACCGTGACGTCGCGCTCGACGTCGGGGCCGGCGACCGTGATCGGGTCCGTGTCCGGACCGGTGATCGTCAGCGCGTTGGCCGTGACGACCTCGAAGGTGATCGGGACGGCGCTCGTCACGACGTCCTCGACCTCCTGGCTGGCCGACGCCGTGTAGACGCCGGTCGGGGCGAGACCGGTCGCGTCGACCGCCCACCGCCCGTCGTCGTCAGCCGTGGTGGTGAACCGGGTGCCGGGGCCGACCGAGACGGTCACCGCGGCGCCGGGCTCGGCCGTGCCGGTGATCCGGACGGTCGCGGTGGCGTCGGCGTCGACCACGACGAAGCGTGCGCCGCTCGCCGGGGTGTCGATGACGATGGCGTTGCCGGGGACCACGGTGAAGTCACGCGTGACCACCGGGCCGTCGGTGCCGTTCACGGTCTGCACGGCCTCGACGGCGTGCTCGCCGATGCCGAGCTGCGTGGTCGGGAGCTCCCAGTTGCCGGCCGTGTCCGTGACGACCTCGACGGGGTCGCCCTCGTCGATCGTGACGGCGACGGTCGCGCCGGGCTCCGCGGTGCCGCGGACGACCACGTTGGCCTGGCCGCCGGTGCCGGCGGGCACCTGCTGGGCGTCACCCGGTGCCACGATGACGAGCTCGTCGCCGGCCTCGACCGCGAAGTCACGGTCCACCGGTGCCGAGGTCGCACCGTCGACGGTCTGGGTGACCGTCGCGGTGTGGTCGCCGGTGCCGACGTCGGTGAGGACCACCGACCAGGCGCCCTGCGGGTTCGCCGTCGTGGACACCGCGTCGCCGTCGTCCAGGACGACCTCGATGCGGGCGCCGGGCTGCGCGGTGCCCCGCACGGTGACGTCGACGACGGAGTCGTCGGTGGCGACCGTGACCGTGGCGTCCTGCGCCGGAGCGGTCACGGCGAGCTGGGCGCCCGCCTGCACCGTGACGACCTGGCGGACGGCCGGCGAGGTGGTCCCGCCGACGGTCTGCGTCGCCGAGATCGTGTACCGGCCGGCCGGGACGTCGGTGACGGTCAGCGTCCAGGTGCCGTCGTCGTCGGCCGTCGTGGTGGCGGTCAGTCCGTCGCCGAGCGAGACCCGCACCTCGGCGCCGGCCTCGGCCGTGCCTGCCAGGTCGAGGTCGGTGGTGGTGTCGGCGTCGAGGACGGTGACGACGTCGCCGTCCTCCGGCGAGGTGATCGCGAGCGGGTCGCCCGCCTCGACGGTGAAGGTGGTCCCCACCGGGCCGGACGTGGTGCCGTCGACGCTCTGCCGCGCAGTGGCGGTGCGCTCTCCGACCGGGACGTCGGCGAAGGTCGTCGTCCAGGCACCGTCCTCGTCCGCGGTCACCGCGGCGGTGAAGGAACCACCGATGCCGACGGTGACCCGGGCGTTCGGGGCGGCCGAGCCGGACACCGTCACCGGGGTGGTCGAGCTCTCGTCGGCGACGGTGATGGTGCTGCCGTCGGCCGGCTCGTCGATGGTCAGCGCGGGGGCCGCCGTCACGGTGAAGTCCCGGGTGACCGGGGCACTCGTGGTGCCGCCGACGGCCTGGGTGACCTCGGCCGAGTACTCCCCGGCCGGGACGTCCGTGACGCTCGTCGACCAGGTGCCGTCGGCGTTCGCGCGGGTGGTGGCGGTCAGGCCGTCACCGAGGTCGACGTCCACGCGGGCACCGGCCTGGGCACTGCCGGAGAACGGGACGGACCGGGTGTCGCCGGCGAGCGGGAAGTCCTGGTCCGCCGTGGGGGTGTCGACGGTCAGGCCGGCCGCGGCCACGACCCGGAAGGACCGGGTCACGGGTGCCGAGGTCGTGTCGCCGACGGTCTGCGTGACGCTCGCCGTCTGCTCGCCCACCGGGACCTCGGGGACGGTGACGCTCCAGGCGCCGGCGTCGTCCGCCGTGCCCGTCGCGGTCACGCCGGCGCCCAGGTCGACGCTGATGCGCGCGTTCGCCGTCGCGGTGCCCGTCAGGGTGACCGGGGCGGTCTCCCCCGTCGTCGTGAAGGTCTGACCGGCCGTGGGGGTGGTGATCGTCAGGGCGCGCTGGGCCACGACGGAGAAGTCCTGCGTCGCGGTGCCGGCCGCGGTGCCGCCGACCGTCTGGGTCGCGGTCGCGGTGTACGCACCGGTGGGGACGTCGGCGATGGTCGTCGTCCAGGTCCCGTCGGCAGCGACGGTCGCGGTGCCGGTCCGGTCCCCACCGAGGCTGACGGCCACGGTGGCGCCGGGCTCCCCGGCCCCGCTCACGACGACGCTGCGGGTCGAGGTCGCCGACGGCACGGTGAACTGCTGTCCGGCCGTGGGCGCCGTGATGGTCGGAGCCGCGAACGCCGTGGCGCGCACGGTCGACGTGGCGAGGTCCACGGTGGCGACGTTCGCCCCGGGGAGCACGGAGAGCCGCAGGGCGTGCACGCTCCGCGATCCGGTGTCGTACCCACGGGGGTCGCGGAAGCCGGTGGTGTCCTGCGCGTTCACGGTGAGGTCGACGACCTGACGGAGCAGCAGCACGACGGGGCTCAGCAGGGTGGAGACGGCCGAGGTCGTCGCCGTGAGCGTCGTGCCGAGGTTCGTCAGGGCCGTGCCCGTCACCAGGGGACGCACGATGGTCTGCAGCGCCGGGATGACGACGGTGTTGACCGCCGGGGCGAGCAGGGCGCCGAGCACGTTCAGCCCGAGGGGCCCACCCGTCGCGGTCACCGTCGCGGTGGCGGGCGACGTGCCGGCGAGGGCGCCGAGCGTGGTGTCCGCGCGGAGGGCCAGTGCGGTGAGCGGGATGCCCGCGAGGTTGACGTTCGCGGTGACGTTCACCCGCACGGCGGTCGAGTTGATCGTGTTGACGACCGCGGTCTGCAGCGCCGTCGGCAGCTGCGTGCCGAGGATCGTCGTGATGCTCCGGTTGATCGAGCTCACGGCCGCTTCAGTCAGCACCGACGTGTTCGCCGGCTGACCGTTGAGCGTGGTGAGCCGGTCGAGGTCGACCGTGATCGCGCCGGTCGACGGGGTGATCGTCACCGCACCGTCCGTGAGCGGCTGCTGCAGCACACGGGTCAGGGTGTCGTCGAGGTTCAGGTCGACGGTCGCGGTGACCGTCGTTCCGTTGACGTTCACGAGTCCGAGGCTCGTCGTGCGGAGGAGCCGCTGCAGTTCGCCCGTCAGCGCCGTGGTCGTGCCGGACAGCGCGCCGTCGGCACCGACCGCGGAGTTCACCGTGCCCGAGAAGGTGCGCAGGTCGTTCCGGAGCGCGGTGCTGAGTCCGGCGACCGCCGGGCTCGTCAGGTTCAGGTCCGCGCCGGCGATCCGGTAGTCCGTCGTCGTCCCGACCGTGGTGCCGCGCGTCGCCTGGATCCGGGACGCCAGGGCCCCGACCCGCAGCTGCGCGTTCGACAGCACCGTGGTGTCGGCGCCGACGCGCGAGAACAGCGGGTTGAGGTTGACCGTCGCGGCGCCGGTGCCGGATCCGGTGCCGACCCCGATGCCGCCGTCGTTCGTCAGGAGCCCCGACGACGCGGTCGCGCCCGCGGCCGAGGTCGTGGCGTACTGACCGTCGACGCCGAGGGTCAGGATGCCGTTCGGGCCGAGCAGGTCGACGTCGTTGCCGAGGTCCACC
Source organism: Curtobacterium flaccumfaciens pv. betae (assembly GCF_026241855.1). Taxonomy (NCBI): domain Bacteria; kingdom Bacillati; phylum Actinomycetota; class Actinomycetes; order Micrococcales; family Microbacteriaceae; genus Curtobacterium; species Curtobacterium flaccumfaciens. The sequence continues at coordinate 2,545,999 of NZ_JAPJDC010000001.1, forward strand.
CCGACCGCGTTGAGCGCCGTCAGGTTGAGCGGCTGGTTCGTGGTGCCGCCGCCGGAGCTCGCGCCACGTGCGGAGTACGCGCCGCCGAGCTGGGCGACCGCGTCGGCGTTCACGATGCCGGAGCCGCTGAGCAGCAGCCCCTCGGCCTCGGCGACGTCGGTCTGGGCGGCCGCAGCGGGTTGGATCGCCACGGTGGCGGCGATGAGCGCCGTCACCGTGGCGACGACGCCGCCGCGCAGGAGGAGCCGCCGACCGTCCGTCGCTCGTCCTCGAGCTCGGCCGTCGGCGCGGGTGATCCGTCGTGTCCGTTCGTCCGCTGCGGAGGGTACGGGGGTACCGGGCAGCGACGCGTGCCTGCGCATGCGTGTCTCTTTTCCTGGCGGGCGCGCCCGCCACCTGATCCTCGGAATCCACCGCTGGTGAGGCGGTGGAGGCTCCTCCGCTGGTGAGGCGGTGGAGGGTCGGAATCCTGGTTGGGGATTCCTGAGGCAGATCTTTACACATGATCAGGAAGCTGTCCGCAAGCATCGAAGAAAAAGGACGCGAGACCTCCCGAACGGGGGGCGACACCGGGGAGCTGACTCGACCCGGAACGAAGAAGACTCCTCACGCACCCGCCAGAGCCTGGTTACCCTTGCTGCGTTTCCGCCCTGGGGGAGTTGGCCTGGATGGCGTCACGTGAGGAGCCGCCGAGAAGTCTACCGGACGCGACGGGCAGACTCGAACACATGAAGATCGCCATCGCCGGAGGACACGGCCAGATCGCCCTGCTCCTCGCCCGCCAGATCACCGACGCCGGCCACGACGCCGTCGCGATCGTCCGCAACCCCGCGCACGTGGCCGACGTCGAGCAACAGGGGGCGCGTGCGATCGTCGCCGACCTGGAGCAGCTCGGCGACGACGACCTCGCGCTCCGCCTGCGCGGTGTCGATGCCGTGGTGTTCGCCGCCGGTGCCGGGCCGAACAGCGGCGCCGAGCGGAAGCTCACCGTCGACCGTAACGGTGCGATCCTGCTCGCCGACGCCGCCGAGCGTGCCGGCATCGAGCGCTACGTGATGATCTCCGCGATGGCGGCCGACACCTACGACCCCGAGCTCGCCGTCGTGCCCGCGCAGGACGACGCCGCGGTGTTCCAGGTCTACCTGCGGGCGAAGGCCGAGGCGGACGCGAACCTGCGGGCCCGACGCCTCCGCTGGACGATCGTGCGTCCCGGCGGTCTGCTCGACACGCCGCCGCAGGGCACGGTCCACGTCGGCCGGACCGTCCCGCGCGGCTCGATCCCTCGTGCGGACGTCGCGACCGTCGTCCTGCACGCCCTGCTCGACGACGCCGCGGTCGGCGTGCAGTTCGAGGTCACCAGCGGCGACACCCCGATCCCGGCGGCGCTGGGCGCCCTGACCTGACCGGTCGGCGCCGGCCGCACCGTGCGGTGGACGCGCCCCACGGACGGGCGGGAGGCACGGAGCCAGCCCGCCCCGCGCCTCCCGTCCGCAGCCTGCCGGCGCGCCGACGCGAGGCGACACGCGCCCCACGCGCCCCACGCGTCAGAGCGCGACCGCGGCCGACTGCCGGGCGATCTCGAGCTCCTCGTTCGTCGGGATCACGAGCACCGCGACCCGTGAGCCGTCGGTGGAGATGCGGCGGGCGTCGCGCGACGCCAGCTCGTTGCGGTCCGGGTCGATCTCGATGCCCAGGTGCTCGAGCCCCGCGAGCACGCGCCGCCGCAGCAGCGCGTTGTTCTCGCCGACCCCCGCCGTGAACACGACCGCGTCGAGGCCGCCGAGCTGTGCCGTGTAGGCGCCCACGTACCGACGGATGCGGTGGCGGTACACGGCGAGCGCCGCCTCCGCCTGCTCGTCGCCCTTGGTGGCGGCGTCCTGCACGTCCCGCATGTCGCCGTTGCCGGTCAGGCCGAGCAGACCGGACCGCTTGTTGAGCATGGTGTCGAGCTCGTCGAAGGTCATCCCGGCCTCGCGGTGCAGGTGGATGAGCACAGCGGGGTCGAGGTCGCCGGAACGGGTGCCCATGACGAGCCCCTCGAGCGGGGTCAGCCCCATCGAGGTCTCGATGGACTTCCCGCCGTCGATCGCCGCGACCGAGGCACCGTTGCCCAGGTGCAGCACGATCGTCTTGAGCTCGGCGAGTGGCCGGTCGAGGAACTCCGCGGCCTGCTCGGAGACGTACTTGTGGCTGGTGCCGTGCATGCCGTAGCGGCGGATCCCGTACTCGGCGGCCAGGTCGGCGGGGATCGCGTACGTGTACGCGTGCGGCGGCATCGTCTGGTGGAACGCGGTGTCGAACACGGCGACGTGCGGGACGTCCGAGAAGACCTGCTTCGCGGCGCGGATCCCCTCGAGGTTCGCGGGGTTGTGCAGCGGTGCGAGGCTGTTGAGGTCCTCGATCTGCTGCTCGACCTGGTCCGTGACGACCGTCGCGCGGTCGAAGGTGGTCCCGCCGTGCACGACGCGGTGGCCGACGACGGCGGGCGGGTGCTCGTCGAACGACGGGCCCACCTTCGCGAACGCGTCGATCATCGCCTGGAAACCGGCCGCGTGGTCGGGCACCGACGCGGCGTCGTTCGACGACGACTCCCCCGTCAGCGCGTTGGTGTGCTTCCAGGCCCCGGCGGGCTCGCCGATGCGCTCGACGAGCCCGGAGGCGAGCGTGCGCTCGTCCTCGAGTTCGATGAGCTGGTACTTGAACGAACTCGAGCCGGAGTTGACGACGAGGGCTGCGGTCACGGGGTGGTCACTTTCTGTCGGGCCTGGAGGCGCGGTGCGGGTCGGGCGGTCAGGCCGCGTCGGTCGCGGTGCCGGCCTGGATCGCGGTGATCGCGACGGTGTTCACGATGTCGCCCACCAGGGCGCCGCGCGACAGGTCGTTGATCGGCTTGCGCAGGCCCTGCAGGACCGGGCCGATCGCCACGGCGCCGGCCGAGCGCTGCACGGCCTTGTACGTGTTGTTGCCGGTGTTGAGGTCCGGGAAGATGAACACCGTCGCGCGGCCGGCGACCGGGGAGTCCGGCATCTTGGTCGACGCGACCGTGGGGTCGGCTGCGGCGTCGTACTGGATCGGGCCTTCGACGAGCAGGTCTGGCCGGCGTTCCCGCACGAACGCGGTGCCGGCGCGCACCTTGTCGACGTCGGCTCCGGAGCCGCTGTCGCCGGTGGAGTAGCTGAGCATCGCGACTCGGGGGTCGATGCCGAACTGGGTCGCGGTCTCGGCGGACGAGATCGCGATGTCGGCGAGCTGCTCGCTCGTCGGGTCCGGGATCACCGCGCAGTCGCCGTAGACGAGCACGCGGTCGGCGAGCGCCATCAGGAACACACTCGACACGATCGAGGTGTCCGGACGGGTCTTGATGATCTCGAACGACGGCCGGATGGTGTGCGCGGTGGTGTGCTTCGCGCCGGAGACCATGCCGTCGGCGAGCCCGAGCTGCACCATCATCGTGCCGAAGTACGAGACGTCGGTGACGGTGTCGCGGGCGAGCTCGATCGACATCCCCTTGTGGGCACGGAGCCGGGTGTACTCCTCGGCGAAGCGCTCACGCAGCTCGGGGTCGAACGGCGAGACGAGCTGCGCGGCCTCGAGGTCGAGGCCGAGCTCGGTGGCCCGCGTGCGGATGGCCGCGGGGTCGCCGAGGATCGTCAGCTCGCAGACCTGGCGCTGCAGCAGGGTGGAGGCGGCGCGGAGGATGCGGTCGTCCTCGCCCTCGGGCAGGACGATGCGCTTGCCGTAGCTGCGCGCCCGGTCGAGCAGGCCGTGCTCGAACATGAGCGGGGTGACGACCCCGGACGGAGCGAGCTGCAGGCGGTCGCGCAGGGCCTCGGCGTCGACGTGCTGCTCGAACAGGGCGAGCGCGAGGTCGGCCTTCCGGGGCGAGTCGGCGGCCAGGCGGCCCCGGGTCTGGGTGATCCGGAGGGCGGTGTCGTAGGTGCCGAGGTCGTTCTGCGCGATCGGCAGCGAGCTCGACAGGCCCTCGAGCAGCCGGGACACCTGCGGGGCGATCTCGAACCCGCCGTTCAGGATGACGCCGGCCAGGCTCGGGAACGTCTCGGACTGGTTGGCGAGCAGCGTGGCGATGAGGACGTCGCTCCGGTCACCGGGGACGACGACGATGCCGCCCTCGATCAGCCGGGGCAGCACGTTCTCCATGCTCATGCCCGCGACGACGGTACCGAGGGCCTCACGGTCGAGCAGGGCGTCGTCACCGCGGACCAGGGTGGCGCCGGTGGCCTGCAGCAGGGCGCGGACCGTCGGGGCGACGAGCACACGGTCCTCGGGGATCGCCCACACCGGGACGTCGGGGTGGTCGTCGTGCACGGCCTGCTCGACGCTCGTCACGATGGCGGCGAGGGCGTCCGGGTCGGCACGGTTCACCACGACGCCGAACAGCTGCGCGTGTGCCGCCCGCAGCTCGCTCGTCGTGACGTCCGCCACCTGCGCCATGCCCTCGGGGGTGCGGGCCGCTCGTTCGGCGGCGTCGCGGCCACCGAGCACGAGGAGCACCGGAGCGCCGAGGTTCGCGGCGACCTTCGCGTTGAAGGACAGCTCGGTGGGGCTGCCCACGTCGGTGTAGTCGGACCCGAGCACCACGACGGCGTCGCACTGCCGCTCGACCTGGGCGAACCGGGTGACGATGGTGCCGAGCGCCGCCTCGGGGTCGGCGTGCACGTCGTCGTAGGTGACCCCGACCGCGTCGTCGTACGAGATGCCGACGGCCGTGTGCTGCAGCAGCAGCTCGAGCACGTAGTCGGGTTCGACGACCGAGCGGGCGACGGGCCGGAACACGCCGACGCGGCCGACGGACCGGGCGAGGGTCTCGAGGACACCGAGGGCGACGGTGCTCTTGCCCGTGTGCCCTTCTGCTGACGTGATGTAGATGCGGGTCGACACGAGGCCCAGGGTAGTCGCCGCACATGTCACGACATCTGGGAGCACCGTTGCCGACGACACGCGGTCGTGAGCACCTCGGAGAACCTGTACCATTGGGTGTCGCCGTCGCGAGACGGTGTCAGGAGAATTCGCCTAGTGGCCTATGGCGCACGCTTGGAAAGCGTGTTGGGTGCAAGCCCTCGGGGGTTCGAATCCCCCATTCTCCGCAGCGAGCAAGACCGCAACACCCACGAAGGACCCGCACCGATCGGTGCGGGTCCTTCGTCGTTCCACGGTCGATCGGTCCCCCACCCTGCGGACGAGCGCGTGCCCTGTTCCCCCTCGGTTGGCCGGGAAACGCCGACCAGGGGTGGAACGGGCTGTCCCCGGTACCCGTCGGTCGCCTATGCTGGCCGAGCGAACGGCTCCGGGACGAGCCGACCGCGGTGCATCGAGCGGCAGGGGCGTCGCTCGGAGGGCGTGCTGGTCAGCGTGCCCGGAACACCCGAGGGGACGAGGAGACGCGCCATGGGGGACACCACCGTGCCCGCAGTGCCCGTGCGGCCCGCCGTCTTCGACACGGTCCTCCGTCCGCGCCGGTCCCTCGTCCGTTCCACCGCGCTGAGCATCGCCTTCTCGGCCGTGCCGCTCGCCGTCGCCCTGGTCTGGGTCTCGTTCCCGTTCCGCACGTGGGCCGTGTTCGCCGGCATCGTCGTCGCGATGGCCGCGGCCGTCGGCATCGTGTTCGTCCGACTGCACACCGCGTTCATCGGGATCGACGACGACGGTCTGACGATCCGTGGCGTCCTCACGGCGCACCGTCGGATCCCCCGCGACCGCGTGCACAGCCTGGTGCTCGCCACGACCTTCGGCTCGTCCGTGGACCGGACCGTGCGGGAACTCGTCGCGTTCGACCGGACCGGCACCCACCTCTTCCGGCTCCGCGCCGACGTGTGGGGCGACGACGGGCTCGACCGGGTGGTCGACGCGCTCGGCGTGCAGGTCGTCGAAGAGTCGCGGCCGGTCTCCTCCCGCACCTTCGCGAAGCGCTACCCGACGAGCCGCGCCTGGTACGAGCAGCGGTCGGCGTTCCTGCTCGTCGGCGGCCTCGTCGTGCTGGTCGTCGGCGGGTTGCTCGCCGTCGAGTTCGCCGGCCTCAACGCCCCCTGACCCACCGGCGGACCGGCCAGCGGCCACCGCACGGCACCCGTCAGCACGGCACCGGTCAGCACCGCACCGGTCAGCGCGGCACCAGTCAGCGCCGACGCCGCAGCGTCGAGAAGATCCCGCGCACCACTTCCTTCGCGATGGTCCCGCCCAGCCCGGAGCCGAGCAGGTCCGACAGCGGGTCCCCCGCGGATCGCCGCGTCCCGGACCGCCGCGTCCCGGACCGCTGCGTCCCGCCCGACCGACCGGAGCCGCCGGACCGACCGGACCGCCGGGCGTCCGACGCTCGCTCGGCCCGCTCGAACTCCCGCTGCTGCCGCTCGTACTCCTGCTGGGCATCCGCCGATGCGTCCGCCGCGGCGGCAGCTGCCTCGTCGGCTGCGGCAGCGGCGTCGGCTGCAGCGGCCGCCGCCTCCATCCGGCGCGCGAGCACCTCGCGCGCCGAGTCCGGATCGACGCGGGTGCCGTAGGTCGACAGGAGCGGTGAGGCCTGCACCCGCGCGGCCATCTCGTCGGCCGGCATCGGGTCCATCGACCCCTGGGGTGCGCGCAGCCGGGTCCACGCGACGGGGGTCGGTGCGCCCCGCTCGTTCATCACCGTGACGATCGCTTCGCCGGTCGCGAGCGACGTGAGGACCTCGCCCAGGTCGTAGTCACTCGTCGGGTAGGTCGACACCGTCGCCCGGAGCGCCTTCGCGTCGTCCGGGGTGTGGGCGCGGAGCTGGTGCTGGATGCGAGACCCGAGCTGCGCCAGCACGTCGTTCGGCACGTCCTTCGGGGTCTGCGTCACGAAGAAGACCCCGACGCCCTTCGACCGGATGAGCCGCACGGTCCGCACGATCTGCTCGGTGAAGTCCTTCGACGCCCCGTTGAACAGCAGGTGCGCCTCGTCCAGGAAGAACACGAGCTTCGGCTCGTCCTGGTCGCCGACCTCGGGCAGCTCGTTGAACAGGTCCGCCAGCAACCACATCAGGAACGTCGAGAAGACCTCCGGCCGGTCCTGCACACCGGGCACCTCGAGCAGGCTGACGATCCCCCGCCCGTCCGCCGCCGTCCGCAGGAACACCTGCGTGTCGATCTCGGGCGCCCCGAAGAACCGGTCGGCGCCCTGGTCGGCGAAGGTGACGAGCTCGCGCAGGATCACCCCGGCGGTCTGCTTCGACAGGCCCCCGAGCTCGGCGAGTTCCCCTTTGCCCTGCTCGCTCACCAGGAACGTCAGCACGCTCCGCAGGTCGTCGAGGTCCACCAGCGCCAGACCCTGCTGCGTGGCGTAGTGGAACACCAGACCGAGCGAGGACTCCTGCGTGTCGTTCAGGCCGAGCACCTTCGACAGCAGCAGCGGCCCGAACCCGGAGACGGTGGCACGGATCGGCACGCCCGTACCCTGCCCGCCCAGCGAGAACAGCTCGGCCTGGCTCGCGACGCCCTGCCACTGCTGGCCGATGCCCGCGGTGCGGTCGAGCAGCTTGTCGGTCGCCTGCCCCGCGACGGCCAGACCCGACAGGTCGCCCTTGATGTCGGCGGCGAACACCGGCACCCCGTTCGCCGCGATCTGCTCGGCGAGCACCTGCAGCGTGCGGGTCTTGCCGGTACCGGTCGCCCCGGCCACCAGCCCGTGCCGGTTCAGCATCGCGAGCGGGATGCGGACCTGCACCTCGGGCACCGCTGCGCCGTTGACCAGTGCACCGAGTTCGATCGCACCGCCGTCGACGGCGTAGCCGTCACGGATCGCCGAGACCGCGTCCGGTCCGAGCGGTCCGGTCCCACCCCGGACGGGAGGCGCGGCGCCGGTCGCCGCCGTCGCCACCGGATCCGGGGCGGTCGCCTCGACCGCCGCGGCAGGGGTGGTCGGAGCCGGTGCGGCCGCCGCGGCAGGGGTGGTCGGAGCCGGTGCGGCCGCAGGGGCGGGCTTCGCGTCGGGCGTGAGCCGCGCCTCCAGGCCGGTGGGTGGTGGGGACCCGACGACCGCGGGTTCCGCGTCGGCGGTGCGCTCCGTCTGCTCCTCCACCGCCAGTGCGGCGGCGAGCTCCTCGGCTCGCCGCGCCGCTTCGTCGGCGAGCCGACGTGCCTCGTCGGCGGCCCGCCTCGCTGCCTCGGCAGCCACCCGTGCCCGCTCCGTCGCGTCGCTCATGGGCTCAGCCTAGGGACCGGAGCGCGCGGCGGTCCGGGTCGTCAGTGCGTGAGCGCGGGGACCGTCCGGGGGCGGACCACGAACCAGAGCATCAGGATCGCGACGGCGGCGGTCGACGCCATCACCATCGCCATCGGTGTGGCCGTCGTGATGCCGAGCCAACCGACGACCGGCGAGATGAGCCCGGCGACGCCGAAGTTCAGGGCACCGAGCACCGAGGCGGCGGTCCCCGCCTCTTTTCCGTGGGCGGCGAGACCGATGACCTGGACGAGCGGGAACGAGAACCCGCACGCGGCGATGAAGAACCACAGCGGCACCAGCACACCGACCAGACCGGCCCCGAGCTGGTCGAGGACGATGATCGCGACCGACGCCAGCAGCAGGGTCGCGGTCGAGCACGCCAGGATCCACTGCGGACCGACGCGCTGGGCGAGCCGCGACGAGATCTGCACACCGAGGACGACCCCGACCGAGTTGACGGCGAAGAGCAGTCCGTACTGCTGGGCGTCGAGCCCGTAGACCTGCTGGAACAGGAACGGCGACGCGCTGAGGTACGAGAACAGCCCGCTGAACACCATGGCGCCGATGAGCGCGACACCGACGAAGATCCGGTCGGAGAACAGCGCCTTGTAGCGCTGGCCGATGGTGGAGTGCCCGGCCTCGTGCCGGCGGGCCGGCGGCAGGGTCTCGACGATGAGCAGGATCGACGCGATCACCACCGCCAGGCCGTAGCAGGCGAGGAAGACGAAGATGCCGCGCCAGCTGGTGATCTGCAGCATCTGCGAACCGATGAGCGGCGCGAGGATCGGCGCGAGGCCGTTCACCATCGCCAGGCGGGACAGCATCCGCACCAGCGGCTTGCCGCCGAACAGGTCACGCACCGTCGCCATCGCGACGACACCACCGGCTGCGGCGCCCATGCCCTGCAGCACGCGGAACACGGCGAGCAGCTCGATGTCCGGCGCGGTCGCGGCGCCGATCGACGCGGCGATGTGCACCGTCGTCGCGATGATCAGCGGCAGTCGGCGACCCACCTTGTCGCTCCACGGGCCGACCAGGAGCTGCCCGATGGCGAAGCCGAGCGTCGTCGCGGTGAGCGTCAGCTGGACCGCACCGTCGGTGACGCTGAACTGGTCCTTGATCGCCGGGAACGCCGGCAGGTACAGGTCGATCGTGAACGGACCGAGCGCCGTGAGGGCGCCCAGGACGAAGACGTAGACGAGTCGCTGCCCGCGGGAGAGCGAGTCTCCCGGGTGCAGCACGACCCGGAGCGAACCGGTGGTGGCGGGCGCGGTCACGAGACAGGAGTCCTTCGACGATGAGGGGGCGGGGGTGATCGCGGGTCGATCGAATCGATTCGTCCGCGGAACCATCCTACGGTCGCCGGTGCGTGCTCGGCGCCGCCGGTGCCGGCCGCCCGCGTGAAGCGGCTCGTGCTGCCCCTCGGCCGCGCGCGGACCATGCGGTAGCGTCGGACTGCTCGGGGGCCTTCCGGGTGAAGCGGATCAGAAGGGGGTGGGCGTCATGGTGGATGCCCGGATCCTGCACACCACTGCAGCGCTGCGCGAGGCGATCCTGCGACTCGCCGCGGACCGACCGGTCTCGGAGATCACCGTCGCCGACGTCACGCGTGCCGCCGGCATCAACCGGGCCACGTTCTACTCACACGCCGTCTCCCCCGGGTCGCTGCTCGCCGACGTCCTGACGCCGGAACTCGACCGCATCCGGCAGGACGACGCCGACGAGCGCCGAGCCGCCGCCGACCGGGGCGCCGGAGCCGACGAGCTCGCAGCCATCACCCGGCGCGGCATCAACGCCGTCGTCGAGCACGTGACGACGCACCGCGACATCTACGGCAAGGCGCTGCCGGACCCGAACGACGCGTCGCTGCACCGGCTGCTCGTCGAGCACTTCACGGTGTCGAGTGCCCTGCACATCCGCGAGCTCGACCCCGCACGCCGGCCCGAGCTGCTCGACGACGTCGCCGCGGGGTTCGTGGCGCAGGGGTTCGTCGGGGCGATCGAGGCCTGGCTGGCGGGGCCCCGACGGTCGCGGAAGGCGCTGGTGGAGACGATCACGCTGTCGTTCCCGGCGTGGTGGAGCTGAGCGGGCTGTTCGGTTCGGTCGTGTGATCGCGAGGGTGCTGGCCTGCTGCCGTGCTCGTGCTGCTCGTGCTGCTCGTGCTGCGCGTGCTGCGCGTGCTGCGCGTGCTGCGCGTGCCTACTCGGCGTCGGTCGTGTCGCCGTCCGACGGGTCGGTCTCCGGCTTCTCGCCGCGCTGCAGGGACTGCACGACCTCGACCGCGGTGGCAGCGACGTCCGCGTCGTCACCCTCCGACGGCACGCGGTAGTCGGCGGAGACGCCGTCGCCACCGGTGCCGGCGGCGGGCAGCGGGTCGCCGAGGGACACCACCACGACCCCGGCGTCGTGGGCGGTCTGGATCACACCGGTCAGGGCGGACGGTTTGGCCGCGTGCACGAGCAGGGCCTTGGCGCCCTTGCGCACGAGCTGGGCGACCGCGGTCTGCTGTGACGCCGCAGCGCCCGATGCCGGAGCGACCCGGACGTCGGGCCGGAACCCGGCGTCGGTCAGGTCGGTGCGGAGCCGGTCGGCGAGGGCCGCGTCGTCGTGGAGCAGGACGACACCGATCACTGCCTGCTGGTCGAAACCGCCGTCGGAGCTCGTCAGGTCGGTGCTCTGCACCGGTGTGGGGGCAGCCGACGTCGTGCCCTGGCACCCGGCCAGGGTCAGGGCCGCCGCCAGGGCGACGGTCACGGCGACGATGCGCAGCACGGGGTCTCCTCTTCGGTCCGGTCTGCCACGCTACCCGGCGGCCGGGCCGTGCGACGACGGAGTTCGCGACGGGACGGATCCGCCCGGACCCACCGGGGCCGTCGTCGCCGGCGCCGGCACAGGGCCGAGCCGTCGGACGGCCGCGATCGCCAGCGCAGCGAAACCAACCATCGCCGCGAAGACCAGGGGGAACGACACCGTGCCGTCGGCACCACCGGTCGCGGTGAAGAGCAGGCCGGTCACCGCGAGACCGATCACGCTGCCGGCTGCGTCAGCGATCGTCAGGGCCGAGCTCGCGAAGCCGTCGTCGCCCTCGCCGGAGAACCGCAGGGTCAGCATCGAGGCGCGCGGGTAGATCGCGCCCATGCCCGCGCCACCGACGAACCAGCCGACGACCAGCACCCACCACGACAGGTCGAACGTCGCGACCGCGAGCGCGGTCACCAGGCTGACGAGCACCAGCGTCAGCCCGACCCCGAAGGTGCGACGGGCGGTGAGCCGCTGCTCCCCCAGACGACCGTGCGCCCAGCTCGAAGCGGCCCAGCTGAGTGCCGCCACCGTCAGGGCCAGCCCCGCAGCGGACGGCGACAACCCGTGTTCGGCCTGCAGCAGGAACGGCACGTACGCCTCGCTCCCGAAGAACGACGCGGCGACGAGCCCGCGCAGCAGCACGACCGACGGCAGCCCGGCCGCGGCCCGGAACGTGCCGGTCGGCAGCAGCGGCCGCAGGGCGAACCAGGTGCCGACCAACCCGACGAGCACCGCCGCGACCATGCCCCACGGGGTCAGGTCGGGCGCGACGTTGAGCAGCAGGATCGACACGGCAGCGGCCACCGACCAGCCGATCCTGAGCCGCTGCCACGGCGGGCGGAGCGACGCGGCCGGAGCGTGCACCCGGCCGAGGGTCGGCACGAGCAGGGCGAAGGCGACCAGCGCGATCGCCAGCGCCCCGGCGAACACCCAGTGCCAGTTCCAGGTGTCGGTGACGATGCCGGCCAGGGCGGGGCCGATCAACGCCGGCACGACCCAGGCCGCGGCGAACCCGGCGAACACCGGGCCGTGCAGCTCGGCGGGGAAGATCCGGGCGACCAGCACGTAGAGCACCACGTCGATGGCCCCGGCACCGAACCCCTCGATGAGCCGGCCGGCCAGGAACACCTCCATGGTCGGCGCGAGCATGACCACGGCGGTCCCCACGGCGAAGAACGCCGCCGACACCCACGCCACGATCCGGCCACCGGCGCGATCCGTCCAGTTGCCGGCGAGCACCATCCCCGGCACCCCGGCGGCGAGCGGGGCGGCGAAGGCGAGCGCGTACAGGGTCTCGCCGTCGAGGTCGCGGCTGATCACCGGCATGATCGTCGTCATCGCCAGGTTCTGGAACGCCGCGACGCCGACGATCGCGACCATGCCGATCGTCGCGAGGGCGTACGGCCCGCTCAGCAGGCTGGTCCGCGACGCCGTTGTGCTCACCTACGACATCGTAGGGGCGAGGGGTGAGGGTGTGGCAGTGGTCCCGCGTCAGCGGTCCCGCGTCACCGGGCCACGCGTCAGCGCGTCAGCGCCTGCTCCAGGTCCGCCACCAGGTCGCCGGCGTCCTCGATGCCGACCGACAGCCGCACGACGTTCTCCGGCACGGCCAGCTCGGTGCCCTTGACCGACGCGTGGGTCATCTCGCTCGGGTACCCGATGAGCGACTCCACGCCACCGAGCGACTCGGCCAGGGCGAACAGCTCCGTCGACTCCGCGAACCGCTTCGCGGCCTCGGCGCCGCCGGACAGCGCGACCGAGAGCATCCCGCCGAAGCCGCGCATCTGGCGGGCGGCGACGTCGTGCCCCGGGTGGTCGGGCAGGCCCGGGTAGTAGACGCGCTCGACGCCGGGCGCGACGACGAGCGCCTCGGCGACGGCCTGCGCGTTCCGCGAGTGCCGCTCCATCCGCACCGCGAGCGTCTTGATGCCACGGGTGGTCAGGTAGGCGTCGAACGGCGACGAGATCGCACCCGCGCCGAACTGCAGGAACTGCACCTTCGCCGCGAGCTCCTCGTCCGCGAGCACGACGGCTCCGCCGACGACGTCGGAGTGTCCGCCGAGGTACTTCGTGGTCGAGTACACGACGACGTCGGCGCCGAGCGACAGCGGCTGCTGCAGGTACGGCGACGCGAACGTGTTGTCGACGACCACCAGGGCGCCCGACTCGTGCCCGAGGATCGCGAGCGCGGCGATGTCGGCGATCTTCATGAGCGGGTTCGTCGGCGTCTCGACCCACAGCACCGTGGTGGCCGGTGCCCCCTGCAGTGCCGCGCGGACCTGGTCGAGGTCGCTCATGTCGACGACCACGAGCTCGACACCCCACGGAACGTGCAGCCGACTCACCAGGCGGTGGGTGCCGCCGTACACGTCGTTGCCCATCACGACACGGCCACCGGGGACCAGCGCGGCGCGGAGCAGGGCGTCCTCGGCGGCGAGCCCGGACGCGAACGACGACGCCGCGACGCCCCCGTCGAGGTCGGCGAGGAGCACCTGCAGCGAGTCGCGCGTCGGGTTGCCGGCGCGCGAGTATTCGTAGCCGTTGCGCATGCCGCCGACGCCGTCCTGCACGTAGGTCGACGTCAGGTGGATCGGCGGGATGACGGCGCCGGTGGTCTCGTCGGGCTCCTGGCCGGCGTGGACGGCCCGGGTGCTGAACTCGGTCATGCTCGGTGGTTCCTTACTCGGAGAGGTAGGTGAGGAGGTCGTGCCGGGTCAGCACGGTGACGGGCTTGCCGTCCTCGACGACGAGGAGCGCGTCGGCCGACTCGAGCGCTCGACGTGCCGCGGAGACCGACTCGCCGACGCCGATGAGCGGCAGCGGGTCGCCGACGAAGCCGGTGAGCGCGTCCGACATCTTCGCGGTGCCGGTGAAGACCTGCTCGAGCAGTGCCTTCTCCTCGACGGCGCCGACGACCTCGCCGATGACGACGGGCGGCTCCGCGCTGAGCACGGGCATCTGCGAGACGCCGTACTTGGTCATGATGTCGACGACGTCGCGCACGGTGTCCGCCGGGTGCGCGTGCACCAGGTCGGGCAGGCGGCCGTCCTTGCCGGCGATGAGCGAGCCGACGGTGCGCTCGTCGTCGGTCTCGCCGAAGCCGTAGGAGCGCATCCACCGGTCGTTGAAGATCTTGCCGAGGTAGCCGCGGCCGCCGTCCGGCAGCAGCACGACGACGACGTCGTCCTCGGTCAGGTCACGGGCGGCGCGGAGTGCCGCGACGACGGCCATGCCGCTCGAGCCGCCGACGAGCAGTCCTTCTTCACGCGCCAGGCGCCGGGTCATCGCGAAGGAGTCGGCGTCCGAAACGGCGATGATCTCGTCCGGCACGCCGGCGTCGTACGCGCTCGGCCAGAAGTCCTCGCCGACGCCCTCGACCAGGTACGGGCGACCGGTGCCGCCGGAGTAGACGGAGCCCTCGGGGTCGGCCCCGACGATGCGGACGCCGCCGTCGGACGCCTCCTTCAGGTACCGTCCGGTGCCGGAGATCGTGCCGCCGGTGCCGACGCCCGCGACGAAGTGGGTGATCCGCCCCTCGGTGTCGCGCCAGATCTCCGGACCGGTGGTCTCGTAGTGGCTGCGGGGACCGTTCGGGTTCGCGTACTGGTTCGGCTTGTAGGCGCCGGGGATCTCCTGCACGAGCCGGTCCGACACCGAGTAGTAGGACTCGGGGTGCTCCGGCGCGACCGCGGTCGGGGTGACGACGATCTCGGCGCCGTACGCCGTCAGCACGTTGCGCTTGTCCTCGCCGACCTTGTCGGGCAGCACGAAGACGCACCGGTAGCCGCGCTGCTGTGCGACCAGGGCCAGGCCGACGCCGGTGTTGCCGGAGGTCGGTTCGACGATGGTCCCGCCGGGGCGCAGATCGCCGGAGGCCTCGGCCGCGTCGATGATCCGGGTGGCGATGCGGTCCTTCGACGACCCACCGGGGTTCAGGTACTCGACCTTCACCAGGATGGTCGCCCGCACCCCCTCGGTCACCCGGTTGAGCTTGACGAGCGGGGTGTCGCCGACGAGGTCGACGACGGAGTTCGCGTAACGCACGCCGTCGAGTCTAGGACGCGGTCCCCGCGTCCCGCTGGGATGTGTCGTGTGCGGACAACGCTCCGGGATCCCGCGGCGGACGGCGTGCCCTGGTCGCGCTGCGCGCCGGACGGGAGGCCCGTGCGGACGCCGCCACGGGCCTCCCGTCCGGCGCCCGGTCGCGACCGTCAGGGGCGGACGACGTCCGCCGACGAGTTCTGCTGTCGGTGCAGCTGCGCGTACGTGCCGTCGAGGGCGAGGAGTTCGTCGTGCGTGCCCTGCTCGACGATCTGGCCGTGGTCGAGGACGAAGATGACGTCGGCGTCGCGGATCGTCGACAGCCGGTGCGCGATGGAGATGGTGGTCCGCCCGGCCGCCGCCGTGTCGAGCGCCGTCTGCACGACGTGCTCCGAGATGGAGTCGAGCGCGCTGGTGGCCTCGTCGAGGACGAGCACCGGCGGGTCCTTCAGCATGACCCGGGCGATGGCGATGCGCTGCTTCTCACCACCGGACAGGCGGTAGCCGCGCTCCCCCACGACGGTGTCGTAGCCGTCCGGGAACGACGCGATCGTGTCGTGGATGTTCGCCGCACGGGCCGCACGCTCGAGCTCGTCGTCGGTGGCGTCGGGCTTGGCGTACCGCAGGTTCTCACCGATCGTGGCGTGGAACAGGTACGTCTCCTGGCTGACGATGCCGACGTGCCGCATCAGGTCCTCGTGCACCAGGTCGCGGACGTCCTGCCCGGCGAAGCGCACGGAGCCCTCGGTCGCCTCGTACAGCCGGGGCACCAGGTAGGACACCGTCGTCTTGCCCGCGCCGGAGGGACCGACGAAGGCCGCGAACTGCCCGGGGCGCAGCTCGAACGACACCCCGCGCAGGGTCGGCTTGTCGGCTTCGCCGTCGGGGTAGGTGAAGACGACGTCGTCGAAGGCGACGTGGCCGACCTTCGACTCGTCCACGGGCCGGGCGGTCGGCGAGTCGGTGATGGCCGGCTTGAGGTCGAAGTACTCGAAGATGCGGGCGAAGAGCGCACCGGAGGTCTGCAGGTCGAGGACCACGCGCAGCAGCCCGACCGTCGGGAACAGCAGCCGGGACTGCACCGTCGTGAACGCGACGATCGTCCCGGCCGTGATCGGGACGTCGCCGATGATCAGGTACGCGGCGACGACGTAGATGATCGCCGGGATGATCGACAGGAAGATCTGCACGATCGCGAAGAACCACTGCCCGGACATCTGCTGGCGCACCTGCAGGGTGATCTGGTTGCGGTTCTCGTCCCCGTAGCGGCGGGTCTCGCTGGCCTGCTGGTTGAAGCTCTTCGCGAGCAGGATGCCGGAGACGCTCAGCGCCTCTTGCGTGATGGCCGTCATGTCGGACAGCGACTCCTGCGTCTGCGCGGCGATGCGGGCGCGGACCTGGCCGACGCGGCGCTGCGCGATCACCAGCAGCGGCAGCAGGACCACGGCGACCAGCGTCATCTGCCAGCTCAGCAGGAGCATCGCGACCACGGCGGCGATCACGGTCACGGTGTTGCCGAGCACCGACGAGATCGTGTTGTTCAGCACGCTCGCCACGCCGCCGACGTCGTTCTGCAGGCGGGACTGGATGACGCCGGTCTTGGTGCGGGTGAAGAACGCGAGTTCCATCCGCTGCAGGTGCGCGAACAGGCGCATCCGCATCGCACCCATGACCTTGTTGCCGACCGTCGCGGTCAGGTACGTCTGCCAGACGCCGACCCCGGCGCTCGCGATCCAGAGCAGGACCATCGCGGACACGAGCTCGATCAGCACCGGGACGTCCGGGCGGCCCGACGGCGGGAACAGCCCGCGGTCGAACGCCTGCTGGGTGAGCAGCGGCGGCACGACCGAGATGGCCGCACCGATCAGCACGAGGACGACCGTGAGCACGATCGCCCGACGGTGCGGCTCGAACAGCGCGGCGATGCGCCGGACCAGGTGCGGGATCCTCGGCGCCTCGGCGTTGGCGGCCTTCTGCGCGCGGAAGTCGCCGCTCGAGATGCGCCCACCCCCGCGCGGACCGCCGCCTCGCCCGCCGTGTCCCATGCTCATGGAGCCACCGTAGCCCCGCGCTCGGACATCGACCGCTCTCTCCACAGCACCGCAGTATTTGACCCCGTTCAGGGGGCGTGCGAGCATGTGCCGTCCCCGTCCCCGCACCACCGAGGTCCCATGTCGTCCGCGCCGTCACGTCCCACGTCCCTGGGGGCGCAGATCGCCCGCCGCAAGCCGATCGAGCAGCTGCAGGCCGAAGCCTCCCGAGGTGTCAACGGTGAACCCCTCCGCCGATCGCTCGGGGTCTGGCAGCTGACGATGATCAGCGTCGGGGCCACGCTCGGCACCGGCATCCTGGTCGTCCTCGGCACCGCGGTCCCGCTCGCCGGTCCCGCCGTCTGGATCTCGTTCGTCGTCGCGGGGATCGCCGCGCTGCTGTCCGCGCTCTCCTACGCCGAGATGGCAGGCGCCGTCCCGACCTCGGGGTCCAGTTACTCGTACACGTACGCCACGATGGGCGAGGGCATCGCCTGGATCTGCGGCTGGTGCCTCGTGCTCGAGTACGCCGTCTCGGTGGCCGCGGTCGCGGTGGGTGCCAGCGAGTACGTCGACGAGACCCTCCGCGTGTTCGGCCTGCACCTGCCCACCGCGCTCGCCGCGCCCCCGGTCGACGGCGGCGTGGTCAACCTGCCCGCGGCGGTCCTGGTCCTGCTCGCCACCGTCGTGCTGCTGCCCGGTGCCCGCGAGAGCGCCTGGGTGAACACGGTCATGGTGATCGTGAAGATCGCCCTGCTGGTCTTCTTCGTCATCGTGGCGTTCACGGCGTTCCGGGCGCAGAACTTCGAGCCGCTCGCACCGATGGGCGCCGCCGGGGTCACCGCCGCCGCGTCACGGCTGTTCTTCTCGTACATCGGCTTCGACGCCGCCTCGACCGCCGGTGAAGAGGCGAAGAACCCCCGCCGCGACCTGCCCCGGGCGATCATCGGCTCGATCGCGCTCATCACCGCGCTGTACATCCTCGTCGCGATCGCCGCCGTCGGGGCCCGCTCGTGGACCGCGTTCTCGTCGTCCGAAGCGTCACTCGTCCGCATCGTGGTCGACGTCACGGGGCAGCCGCTCGTCGCCCTCGTGTTCTCGATCGGCGCCGTCGTCGCCATCGCCAGTGTCGTCCTCACCGTCCTGTACGGCCAGACCCGCATCCTGCTCACGATGTCCCGCGACGGCCTGGTACCGAAGGTCTTCGGGCGGGTCTCCCGTCGCACCGGCACCCCGATCGCGAACACGCTCATCATCGGCATCGCCGTGACGATCGTCGCCGCGCTCGTGCCCCTCGGTGAACTCGCCGACGCCACGAGCATCGGCACCCTCGTCGCCTTCGCCCTGGTGAACGTGTCCGTCATCGTGCTCCGCCGCTCGCAGCCCGACCTGGAGCGCTCGTACCGGGTGCCGCTGTTCCCCGTCGTGCCGATCCTCGGCACCCTGAGCTGCGTGCTGCTCGCGGTGTTCCTCGGCGCCACCACCTGGATCGCCTTCGGCATCTGGATGGTCGCCGGCGCCCTGCTCTACCTGGCCTACGGCCGCCGCCACAGCACCCTGCGCTGACGCGCCGCCGCGCCGCGCCCGCCGCGCCGACCTCACGCGCTCACCGACACCTCACGCGCGCCGTCCCCCGTGAGGTGTCGCTGAGCGCGTGAACTCGCACGCGGTTCCTCGTCCACAGCGGCCACGTTGAGACCGCCTCGTCCACAGATGCCCTGTTCGGACACCGGCGGCAGTCGCCGTCGACGAACATCACGGCATGAACGAGAGCACCCACCGCCCGCACCTGCTCCGTGCCACCGCACAGGACCCGACCCACGCGAGACTCCTGCAACGTCGGTACGCCTCGGGATCGTTGGTCCGCCTGCTCGCGGGCGTGTACATCGTGACCGAGGAGTGGGGAGCGCTGAGCGCTGTCTGCCAGCACCTCGCCCGTGCGCGGGCCATCGCGCCACGGCTGCGTCCTGGCTCGGTGTTCTCCCACGTCACCGCCGCGCTGATCCACGGCTGGCCACTGGTCGGGGACGCACCGGATCGGGTCCACGTGGTCGACCCGGCAGTCTCGGTCATCCAGCACCGAGCCGGTCTCATCCGTCATCCGAGCGGTCCGACGCCGCGGACCGCTGCCACGGCGTTCGACGGCGTACCGGTCACGGCTCCCCTGGACACCGCGGCGGCGCTCATCACGACAGGGTCGCCCCACGTCGCCGCCGTGGCCGTCGATGCCGGCATCCGTCAGGGGGTGCTCACCCTGGACGACCTCCGCGGCGTGGTCCCCGTCCGTCCTGCACGCGACTCGGTGCACGCCGAGACGGTCCTCTCGGCGCTCGATGCACGGCACGAGTCGGTCGGCGAATCGTTCGCTGCGATCCGGTTCGTGCAGGTCGGACTCCCGTCGTGCGAGCCGCAGGTCGAGTTCCGGCACCGCGACGGCACGGTCGACCGCGTCGACTTCTGGTTCCCGTCACTCGGCGTCGTCGTCGAGTTCGACGGCCGGCAGAAGTACGTCGACCCGTCGATGTTGCAGGGGCGCGATCCCGCGGACGTCCTCTGGGCCGAGAAGCGTCGTGAGGACCGGCTCCGCGCGCTCCCCGCAGTCAGGGCCGTCATCCGCGTGACGTGGTGGCACCTCGTCGAGCCCGACCGCCTCCGTGCGCTCTTCCGCTCGCACGGCGTCTTCATCTGAGCGGTACGACCTCACGCGCTGACCGACACTTCAGGGGCCGGAGCGCGCGTGAAGTGTCGTTGAGCGCGAAACGTCGCCGCGCCCGCCGCGCGCGGCCCCCGCACACGACGAAGGCCGCCGCCCCGAGGGGCAGCGGCCTTCGTGACCGGAACGGTCGAGACTACGCGAGCTCGATCGTGGCGCCAGCGGCCTCGAGGGTCGCCTTCGCCTTGTCGGCGGTCTCCTTGTTCGCACCCTCGAGGATCTTGGCGTCGGCGGTCTCGACGAGCGCCTTGGCCTCACCGAGGCCGAGCGACGTCAGGCCACGGACCTCCTTGATGACCTGGATCTTCTTGTCACCAGCGGACTTGAGGATGACGTCGAACTCGGTCTTCTCCTCAGCGGCCTCGGCCGGAGCAGCTGCGCCGGCGGGGGCGGCAGCGGCGACCGGGGCGGCCGCGGTGACCTCGAAGACCTCTTCGAACTTCTTCACGAAGTCCGAGAGCTCGATGAGCGTGAGCTCCTTGAAGGCCTCGATGAGCTCGTCCTGCGAAAGCTTCGCCATGATTTTCTCCTACTACTAGCTAGTACGTGTGGTTGATGAACGCGAGCCTGATCAGGCCGCGGACTCCTGCTTCTCGCGAAGGGCGTCCACGGTGCGGACGGCCTGCGAGAGGGGTGCCTGGAACAGGTACGCAGCACCGAACAGCGAGGCCTTGAGTGCGCCGGCGAGCTTGCCGAGCAGCACTTCACGGGACTCGAGGTCGGCGAGCTTGTCCACCTCGGTCGCGGTGAGCGGGTTACCGTCGAAGTAACCGCCCTTCACCACGAGCTCGGGGTTCGCCTTGGCGAATGCACGCAGCGACTTCGCGACGGCGACGGTGTCACCGTGGACGAAGGCGAGAGCGGACGGACCGGCGAGCTCGTCGTCGAACGACGAGATGCCGGCGTTGTTCGCCGCGATCTTGGTCAGCGTGTTCTTCACCACGGCGTACGTGGCGTGCTCACGGATCGAGTTGCGGAGCTCCTTGAGCTGCGCGACCGTGAGACCGCGGTACTCGGTGAGCAGAACGGCGTTCGAGCTACGGAAGGACTCCGTGAGCTCGGCGACCGCAGCTTCCTTGTTCGCCATGGTTCTCCTTGGGGGTCTTGCCGGCAGCCCCAGGTCCACGAACGAAAAAAGCTCCGGCGCAGAGGCTCGGAGCTGCTCTCACCAGATGGTGGGAGTGGTTCGGAACACCTGCGCGGGATGCCTCACGAGTGAGGACCTTCGGTCACGATGTTCACAAACACGTTGCGAGCAGCACGACATCCGGCGGTCTTTGGCTTCGAGAACTGTACCAGACGCTGTGGGCGTCACCAAACACCCCACTGGAGGCACGGGGCGGCCCCGCCCCGCGCCTCCCGACCGTCAGTGGGTACGGTCCACCGCAGCGGGTGTCGCCGACCAGTCCGCGGACCCGGCAGGGTCAGCCGACGACGACGCGACAGCCCCCGCCGCGGCGGCAGCCGCAGCAGGGTCGCGCGGAAGGTGCACCATGAACACGGTGTCTCCCGGCTCGCTCGTGACCTCGACCCGGCCACCGTGCGCCTGCACCACCGCGTCCACGATGGCGAGCCCGAGGCCGGTCGACCCGACCGTGCGGGACCGCGAGCTGTCGGCCCGGGCGAAGCGCTCGAACAGCTTCGGCAGGAACTCCGGGTCGATCCCCTGGCCGGTGTCGCGCACGGTCAGGTCGACTCCGCCGTCGACCGGCGCGAGGCCCACCGTGATGCGGGTGCCCTCAGGCGTGTGGGTCCGGGCGTTCGTGACGAGGTTCACGATGACCTGGTGCAGTCGTGCGGCGTCGCCCGTGATGGTCACCGGCTCCGGCGGGACGTCGACCTCGATGGGGTGTTCCGGCGAGGCGGCGTGTGCGTCGTTCACCGCGTCGAGCACCAGGCCGGTCAGGTCGACCTCGGCGAACTGGATCTCGCGGCCTTCGTCGAGCCGGGCGAGGAGCAGCAGGTCCTCCACCATCGAGGTCATCCGGATGGACTCGGACTCGATGCGGCTCATCGCGTAGACGACGTCCTTCGGCAGGTCGCCGCCCATGCGCCGGGTGAGCTCGGCGTACCCGCGGACCGAGGCGAGCGGGGTCCGGAGCTCGTGCGAGGCGTCGGCGACGAACTGCCGCACCTTCTGCTCCGAGCGTTCCCGGGCCTGCATCGCACTGCCGATGTGCCCGAGCATGCGGTTGAACGCGCTGCCGACCCGGCCGACCTCGGTTCGGGGGTCGGTGTCGGGCACGCGGACACCGTCGAGGGCGTCGCTGCGGTCGAGCGGCATGCGCGCGACGGTGGACGCGGTCTCCGCGACGCGCTCGAGCGGTCGGAGCGACTGCCGGACCACGAACGCGGCGACGATCGAACCGGCGACCAGTGCGGTCGCCACGACGGCGAGGACGACCCCGAAGAGCTTCCAGACGCTGTCGTAGACGGGGGCCATCGGGAGCCCCACGACCAGGACGGCCGGGCCGACGTTGACGGCGGCGAGGCGGTACCGCCCGACGTCCGAGCCGAGGTCGATCGTCTCCGGGTCGGCGTCCACGCGGACGGACCCCAGTGCCTCGGCGCTCGTCTGCGGGACCCCGCTCGGGCGGCCGTAGTCGTCGAGCACGTTCGCGATGACGACCTGCCCGTCGACGAAGTACGCGGTCAGGGTTCCGGCGGCCTGCCCCGACGGTCGGGACAGGTCGATACTCGGCTGCCCCGACTGGTTCTGCTGCAGGTACCGCTGCGCCCGGTGGGTGGCGCTCGTGATCTGCTTGTCGATCGCGCTGGTCTGGATCGAGGCGAGCGCGATGATGCTGGCTGCCCCGATCACCGCGCTGACGGCGACGACGAGGGCGACGATGCTCAGGACGAGCCGGCGCCGCAGGGTCACGAGGTCGGCTTGATGACGTACCCGACGCCGCGCACCGTGTGGATCATCGGGGTCTCACCGGCGTCGATCTTCTTGCGCAGGTAGGAGATGTAGATCTCGACGACCGACGACTTGCCGCCGAAGTCGTACGACCACACGCGGTCCAGGATCTGCGCCTTCGACAGCACGCGGCGGGGGTTCCGCATCAGGAAGCGGAGCAGCTCGAACTCGGTGGCGGTCAGTTCGATCGGACGGTCGGCGCGGTGCACCTCGTACGACTCCTCGTCGAGCACCAGGTCGCCGACCACGATGCGGGAGTCGCCGGCCTCGGAGATCGAGATCTGCGAGCGGCGGATGAGCCCACGCAGCCGCGCCACGACCTCCTCGAGGGAGAACGGCTTGGTGACGTAGTCGTCGCCGCCCGCGGTGAGCCCGGTCACGCGGTCCTCGACCGAGTCCTTCGCGGTGAGGAACAGCACCGGGGTGTCGTCGTTGTTCTGCCGCAGCCGGCTGAGCACCTGCAGCCCGTCGAGGTCCGGCATCATCACGTCGAGCACCATCGCGTCGGGCTTGAACTCCCGCGCCGTCGTCAGGGCGTCCTGGCCGCCGTTCGCGCTCTTGACGTCCCAGCCCTCGTAGCGGAGCGCCATGGACAACAGGTCGGTGAGGCTGGCTTCGTCGTCGACGACCAGGATGCGCAACGGGGTTCCGTCGGCACGCGTGAGGCGCGGGGCTGCTGCGGGCTGGGAGATGGTCACGTCTTCGAGTATCGAGAAGTTCCTATGAGTCGTCTGCGGCACGGCCCAGTGCGTTCTGTGGATCGAGGACACGTCCACGTGTGCCGCTCCGTACGTTGGGAGCATGTTGCGATCTGCAGCCTGGCCCCCGTCGGCCCGGCACCTGGACACCGCGCGGATCGAACGGACGACCGGGAGGCCCGGCTCGACACCGACGGACCGCCTCGCGGTCGCACGAGCGGTCGCCGCCACCACCCCACCCCTGTCCGCCGGGACGGCCGGCGGGTTCTTCGGCACGCTCGCCGCGGTCGCCGCGGCGGACGTCGCCACCGCCCGCACCGTGGAACCGCACCTGGACGCGCTCGGGATCCTGGCACAGGCCGGGGTGGACGTCGCGGACGGCTCGACCTGGGGTGTCTTCGCCGCCGAGGGCCCGGGCCTCCGGCTCGATGCCGCGCCCCAGAACGACGGCACGGTCCTGCTGCACGGCACGAAGCCGTGGTGCTCGCTCGCCTCGACGCTCTCGCACGCCCTGGTCACCGCGCACCTGGGTGACGAGCGGGTCCTCGTCGCCGTGGACCTGCGACAGCCCGGCGTCACCGTTCACGACGACGCCTGGGTCGCACGCGGCATGCCGGACGTGCCGAGCGGACCGGTCGACTTCGACGGCGTCCGGGCACGACCCGTCGGCGATCCCGGTTGGTACCTCGGCCGTCCCGGCTTCGCCTGGGGCGGCATCGGCGTCGCGGCCTGCTGGTGGGGCGGTGCGGTCGGGCTCGCCCGGGTGCTCCGCGAGACCGCGGCCGCGCACCCGGAGTCCGAGCTGCTGCAGGCCGCCCTCGGCGCCACCGTGGCCGACCTCGCCGACGCCGAGGACGCCCTCGCCGACGCCGCCGCCCGGATCGACGGGTTCGACCAGGGTTCCGACGACACCGACTGGCGGTTGCTCGCCCAGACCGTCCGGTCTCGGGTGCGCCGATCGGTCGACGCCGTGCGTGAGCGGGTGGTCGCCACCATCGGCCCGGCTCCGCTGACCGCCGACCCCGCCGTCGCCGCGCGGGTCGCCGACCTCGAGCTCTACGTCCTGCAGGACCACGGCGCCCGCGACCTCGCCCGCATCGGCCGCATGGTGCTCGAGCGGGGCGGTGTCGCGTGGTGAGCTTCGACCACCGTGAGCCGGGCACCGACCCGGCGGCGTGGACGGGGTTCCTCGACGGCCTGGACGCGCCGGCGATCGACCTGGCCGGCACCGGATCGGTGGTGGTCGTCGCGCCCCACGCCGACGACGAGACCCTCGGCGCCGGTGGGCTGATCGCGGCAGCTGCAGCGGCCGGCGTCCCCGTGCACGTGCTGCTGCTCACCCGCGGCGAGCGCTCCCACCCGGACTCCCCCACGACGACCCCGGAGGCGCTCGCCGCCGCCCGTGACGACGAGTTCGTGGCGGCCCTGCGCACCCTGCACCCCGACGTGACGTCGACCTCGGCGGGGATCCCGGACGGCGCGACCCGCGAACACCGAGACCGTGTCGTCGACACCCTCGACACGGTGCTCGCCGACGCCGCCCGCCCCGTGCTGCTCGTCGCGCCGTGGCGCGGGGACGGGCACCGCGACCACCGCATCGCCGGCGAGGTCGCCGAGGCCGCCGCGGCGAGCGCCGCCGACGTCGACCTGCTCGCGTACCCGGTCTGGGCCTGGCACTGGGACGACCCGGACCGCTCCGTCGCCCCGTGGGACGACGTCCGGGCCCTGTCGCTGCCCGACGACCTCGTCGCCCGGAAGCGTGCCGCCCTCGACGCCTACCCGTCGCAGACCCGGCCCCTGTCGCCCGCGCCGGGGGACGAGGCGATCGTCGACGACCGGCACGCCGCCCACCACCTGCGGACGACGGAGTGGTTCTTCGCGCCGGGGCCCGCCCCGTCGCGGTCTCGCGAGTCGTTCGACGCCCACTACGACCGGAAGCCCGAGGGGTGGGACTTCGACGGGTCCTGGTACGAGCAGCGCAAGCGTGCCGTGACGCTGGCGGCGCTCCCCCGCCCGCGCTACCGGTCGGCGCTCGAGCTCGGCTGTGCCACCGGGGTCCTGACGGCCGCCCTCGCCGAACGCGCGGACGACGTGCTCGGCACCGACATCTCGGCGGCACCGCTGGAGCGTGCTGCCCGCCGTGCCCCGACCGCGCGGTTCGTGCAGGCGGCCCTGCCGGCGGAGTGGCCGGACGGGCGCTGGGACCTCGTGGTGATGTCCGAGGTCGGGTACTACCTGTCGCCCGCCGACCTCGACGCGACGATCGACCGTGTGCTCGGGTCGCTCGATGACGACGGCGTGCTCGTGGCCTGCCACTGGCGGCATCCCGACGACGAGGCCGTGTCGAGCGGTGACGCGGTGGACGCGCGGCTGACCGAACGGTGGCCGCGTCCCGCTCTGCTCCGGCACGTGGAGGAGGACTTCGTCCTGAGTGTCCTTCCCGGCCCGGCGGTCACCTCGGTGGCCCGGGCCGAGGGGATCATCCGGTGACGCGACCGGAATCACGTGCACGCATCGACGTCGTCGTCCCCGCGCACGACGAGGCGGACCGGATCGCCGCGTGCCTCGATGCGCTCCTTGTGGCCGTCGACCGGCTCGCCGCGGAGCGACCCGGAGTCGACGCCGCCGTCACGGTGGTGCTCGACGGCTGCACGGACGGCACCGCTTCGGTGGTCGCGCGGTACCCGGTCGACGTCCTGACCACGGACCGTGTCGGGGTCGGTCGGGCACGGACCATCGGGGCAACGCACGCCCTCCGTGCGCACGACGGCGACCCGGCGGCCCGGTGGCTCGCCCACACCGACGCCGATTCCCGGGTGCACGAACGGTGGCTCGTCCAGCAGTGCGACGCCCTGGCGTCCGGCGCGCAGGTGCTCGTCGGCGCCGTCGTCCCCGACCCGGACGACCTGGCGCCCGCGGTGCTCGACCGCTGGACGCTGGCGCACCCGCCCGGTGCTGCCCTCGGCCACGTGCACGGCGCGAACCTCGGCGTGCTCGCCGCGGCGTACGTCAGCCTCGGCGGGTTCGACCCCGTGCCCGAGCACGAGGACGCGCGGCTGGTGGCCCGGGCGCGGGCGCTCGGCTTCCGGGTGGACGCCACCGTCGACCTGCCGGTGGTGACGAGCGGGCGTTTCGCCGGCCGGACCCCCGGCGGGTACGCGGAGCACCTGCGCCAGCGGTACGGCGACGTCGGCTGATGCGCCCTTAGTCGCCTCATAGGTCCGCGATGGGCCGGTCATCGACAGCGTGCCTAGGTTCTCCTCCGTCGGCCCCGCCGCGTGCTCTGCGCGGCCGGTGACCCCAGCCGGCCACCACCGAGGAGAACCATGTTCCTGACCTACCTCAGGCGCGAACTCACGAACCGCAAGAAGCAGACGGTCATCATCGCGATCGGGATGGCCCTGGCCATCGCCCTCGTGGTGATCGTGTCGTCGATCTCGGGTGGCGTGCAGGCAGCGCAGTCGAGCGTTCTGCAGTCCGTCTACGGCGTCGGCACCGACATCACCGTCACCAAGACCGCGACGGCGTCGACGAACGGCGGGCGTCCGAGCTTCGACTTCGGCAGTCAGGGCGACAGCGACGACGACAGCGGTTCGACCAACCTGTCGCAGTCGCGGCTCGCGGTCGCGCGCGGCACGAGCACACTGGACGCCGCGAACCTGTCCACGATCACGAGCACCGACGGCGTCAAGGCCGCGACCGGTGTGCTGACCCTCGAGAACAGCACGTTCTCCGGCCAGGTCCAGCAGCAGTCGACCGACGACAGCAGCAGCGACTCCAGCAGCGACAGCACGACCCAGCAGGGTCCGCCGAGCGGGGACACCGGCGGTGGCGGCGGGTTCGGCGGTGGGTCGTTCAGCGTCGACTCGTTCACGGTGACCGGCATCCCGGTGTCCGGCGCGACGGTCGGTCCGCTCACGAGCACCGAGCTCACGAAGGGGCGCACCTTCGCCGCGAAGGACGCGGGCAAGGACGTCGTCGTGCTCGATGCGTCGTACGCGAAGAGCGAGTCGAAGGCGGTCGGCGACACCGTCGACATCGGCGGCACGGACTTCACCGTCATCGGCATCGTCAGCTCCACCGGCTCGGCCTCGACCACGGGCTCGAACACCTACATCCCGCTCGACACCGCGCAGGCGCTGGCCGACCTCGACGGCAAGGTCACCTCGATCTACGTCTCCGCCGAGTCGTCGTCGGACGTCAGCACCATCAAGTCCGCACTGCAGGCGAAGCTGACGAGCGCCACCGTCTCCACCGAGGCCGACCTGGCATCGAGCGTGTCCGGGTCGCTCAGCACCGCGTCGAGCCTGGTCTCGAACCTCGGCAAGTGGCTGTCGATCGTCGTGCTCGCCGCGGCGTTCCTCATCGCGATCCTCTTCACGATCTCCGGCGTGACCCGCCGCACCCGCGAGTTCGGGACCCTCAAGGCGATCGGCTGGTCGAACGGCCGCATCACCCGACAGGTGGCCGGCGAGTCCCTGGTGCAGGGCCTGATCGGCGGCGTGCTCGGCGCCGCGGCCGGCCTGATCGGCATCCTCGTCGTGAACGTCATCAGTCCGACGATCTCGGCGAGCGCCTCGAGCACGACCGGCGGGGGTGCCGGTGGCGGTGGTGGCATGCCCGGCGGCGCAGCGACCGCGGCCGCGGGCAGCGGCACGACGGGCGGTGCACCGGCCGGGGGCTTCGGCGGCGGCGCGAGCACGGCGTCGACGACCGACGTGGTCCTGCACGCCCCGGTGACCGTCGAGATCATCCTGCTGGCGATCGGCCTCGCGATCCTCGGCGGCCTCATCGCCGGCGCGCTCGGCGGCTGGCGGGCGAGCCGGCTCCGTCCGGCCGAGGCGCTCCGGAGCGTGGCCTGATGCCGGGCCGCACCGACACGACCGAACCGACGACAGGAGCAACCGTGACCAGCACCGACACCGCGACCGGCGAGGCGGAGGCGAGCCGTGCCTCCAGTCCGATGTACCGGCTGACGAACGTCAGCAAGACCTACAAGCAGAAGAACCGGACCGTCACCGCCCTGACGAACGTCCACCTGACGATCCCGCAGGGGCAGCTCGTGGCCGTCCAGGGGCCGACCGGCGGCGGGAAGTCGACGCTGCTGCAGATGCTCGGAGCACTCGACCGGCCGAGTGCCGGGTCGATCCACCTCGGTGGCGACCGCGACGTGGCGAAGCTCGGCGACGGCGCACTGACCGACCTGCGGGCGACCGAGATCGGCTTCGTGTTCCAGAGCTTCAACCTGATCCCGACGCTGACGGCGCTCGAGAACGTCGAGACGGCGTTCGCGGGGTCGCTCGCGAACCGGTCCCGGAGCGAGGTCCGCGAGCGTGCGGTCGCTGCCCTCCGCGAGGTCGGACTGGGTGAGCGGATGGAACACCTGCCGGCCGAGCTGTCCGGCGGACAGCAGCAGCGCGTGGCGATCGCCCGGGCGCTGGTGAAGAACCCGAGCGTGCTGCTCGCCGACGAGCCGACGGGTGCGCTCGACGAGTCGACCCGCGACGAGATCATGGCGCTCATCGAGAAGCAGTGGCGGGAGCGCGGCCTGACCGTCGTCATCGTCACGCACGACTCGTGGGTCGCGAAGCGTGCCGAGCGTCGCCTGCACATCAAGCAGGGGCAGGTCCGCGAGGTCTAGCGGGGCGGCGGGGCGGCGGGCGGCGGGGTGTCCGTCCGCGTTTCGCGCTGCGCGACAGTCCACGCGTCCGGCGGCGCGTGGACTGTCGCTCAGCGTGTGAGGACGCCGCCGCCCCCGGCGCCGCAGACGCCGCCGCTACCCGGCCACCGGGTAGTCGCAGTACGCGAACCACGCCGAGTCCGGGGCCCACGGCGGCACGTTGACCGTCCCCTGCCCGCCGTCGAGGGCCACCAGGGTCTCGGGCCGGACCGCGATCCGTGCGCCGCGGACGAGCGAACCCGGCAGCAGCCGGAGTTCGACGCGGTGGTCCGCCGGGTGGCCCTGCACGCCGGGCTCGTACGACAGGTAGAGCAGGTGCGCGCCGTCCGGCGACAGGTGCGGGAACCAGTTCACCCGGTCGTCGTTCGTCAGGCGGACCGGGCTGTCGTGCCCGGGCCAGCGCACCGCCAGCTGCGCGGTGCCGGGGGTGAACCGCTCCGTGTTCCAGAGCAGGATCCCGCCGGCCGGACTGATGGCGCAGCCGTCATCGGGGTGCTCGTCCCGCGTGACGAACGTCGGATCGCCCGTCTCGGGGTCGACCATCGCGACGTCGGTCGTCCAGACGCCGTCCTCGGACAGCTCCCCCACGATCGCGGCGAGGGCGCTGCCGTCGGGGGCGATGCCGTGCAGGTAGAACTTCCGCTTGGTGGGCAGGGCGGACGCGACGTTGGTGATCCGGGTTGCGGGGCCGCCCTCGGGCAGCGGGACGCGGTAGAGCTCGCCGTCGCGGGCGCTCACCACGATGGAGCTGCCGGACGGCTCGAGCACGTGGTCGTTGTTGATCTCGTCGACGCCGTCCATCGGCACCGGCACGAGCGCGGTCTCGTCGAGGACGGTGCCGCTGTCGGCCGACGGCAGCCGCAGCAGCCACAGGTCGCCGTCGCCGTTGAGCACCAGGGTCTCGGCGTCCAGGACGTTCGGTGCCTCGACGAGCACCGTGGCCGACTCGAACACGAGCCGCGAGGTGCGGGACTCGACGCCGTACACGTGCACGCGGCTGGTCTGTCCGGGCAGCAGCTGCCGCCCTCGGGTCTCGTCGCTCATGGTTCCATCCTGTCGGTCGTCGGGTGGTCGGGGTCGGTGGGGTCGGTGGGGAACGGCAAAACACCGGTGTTCACGCTGCGCACCGCGTCATGCGGGGGCGTCGAGCGCGAACACCGGTGTTTTGCGGAAGGGGCGACCGCCTACTTCACGGCACCGGCGGTCAGGCCGGCGACGAACTGGCGCTGGACCACGAGGAACGCGGCCACGACCGGGATCGACACGACGAGCGACGCCGCCATGACCTGGTTCCAGTACACGTTCGTCTGCGTCGAGTACTGCTGCAGACCGACCGCCAGGGTCGAACCGAGGCCGTTCGTCATGACCGAGGCGAAGAGGACCTCACCCCAGGCCGTCATGAACGAGTAGATCCCGACCGCCACCAGACCCGGGCGGGCCGACGGCAGGATGACCCGGAACAGCGCACCCATCGGGCCCGAACCGTCGACCATCGCGGCCTCGTCGAGCTCGCGCGGGATGGTCTCGAAGTACCCGGCCAGCATCCAGATCGAGAACGGCAGCGTGAAGGTCAGGTACGTGATGATCAGGCCGAGCCACGAGCCGACGAGCTGGATGCCCAGGGTGTTGCCGAGGTTCGTGAAGATCAGGAACAGCGGCAGCAGGAACAGCACGCCGGGGAACATCTGCGTGGAGAGCACCGCGGTGGTGAAGGTGCTCTTGCCCTTGAAGTTCCAGCGCGAGACACCGTAGGCGGCGAACGTCGCGATGATCAGCGAGAACACCGTCGCCACCGTGCAGACCACGAGCGAGTTGATGAAGTACCGGCCGAGCGGCACCGTCGACCACATGTCGATGAACGGCTGGAAGGTGATCCTCGACGGGATCCACGTGAAGTTGTCCTGCACGTCGCCGAGGGGCTTGATGGCCGTGGTGATCATCACGTAGAGCGGCACGACCGTGAACAGCGTCAGGACGACCAGGGTGATGATCTTGAAGGACTTGGCGCCAGTTGTCTCACGCACGGACGGACCTCCGGTTGGTCACGGCGAGGTAGATGCCGGTGACGACGAGCAGGAAGAGCAGGAGCAGGACGCTCATCGCGGCACCGGAACCGAAGTTCCAGGTGATGAACGACGCGTTGTAGATGTGGAAGCTCAGCAGGTCCGCGGCGGGCGGCTGGGCGGTCGAGCCGAACAGCACGAACGGCGTGTTGAAGTCGTTGAACGTCCACAGGAACATCACGAGCACGAGCGTCACGTTGACCGGGCGGACCATCGGCAGCGTGATCGAGCGCCACTGGCGGAACGGCTTGGCGCCGTCGACCGAGGCGGCCTCGTAGACGTCGTTCGGGACGGACTGCAGACCGGCCATGAGCATCAGGAACGCGAACGGCCAGGTCTTCCAGATCGCCACGACGACGACGGCGACGAAGGCGTTGTTGCCGATGAGCCAGAACGGGGCGTCCCCGCCGAAGAGACCGAGCTGGTCGACGAGCAGGTGGTTCAGGGCCCCGGAGTCACGCTGGAACATGAACTTCCAGGTGATCACACCGGCGTACATCGGCAGCGCGTAGGGCACGAGGAACAGGGTGCGGAAGAGCCCGCGTCCGGCGAACGGCTTCTGCAGCGCGACCGCCGCGGCCATGCCGAAGGTCCAGGAGAGCCCGACCACGAGGATTGTGAAGGCGCACGTGATGAGGAACGAGTTGAGGACCCCACGGCCGATCGCCTGGTCGAAGTCGACGACGACCTGGTAGTTCCGGAACCCGGCGAAGGGCGCGGCACCCCAGTTCGCGATGAAGTACTTGGTGAGCTGGATGAACGAGATCCAGATGCCGGTGAGCATCGGGACGATGTGGATGAGCAGCTCGAACAGGATGGCCGGCGCGACGAGCGCGTAGGGCAGCCAGTGGGTCTTGCGCTTGCGACCTGGCGGACGGCCCGACATCGTCGGGGCCTTCGTGTGCGTCAGGTCGATGCGCTCCGAGTCGGGCAGGACCGTCGTGGACATCTGGTGGGGCCTTTCGGCAGGAGGGGCGTGCAGGTGCGGTCCGCGCGGGCCGTGGCAGCGGCCGGGAGGCGCGGGGTGCGTGGGGCGTCAGCCGCACGGCCGACGCGTGGTCGGCCCTGCGGCGTCCGCCTCACGGCCGACGGGTGGTCGGCCCTGGAACGTCAGGGGCTGGAGGCCCGGGCGCGTCCGGCGGACGCGACCCGGGCCTCCAGGGTGGATCAACCGGCGGCCTGGGACACCTGGTCCTGGGCGGTCTGCAGTGCCGACTTGATGTCGGCCTCGGAGACCTTGGAACCGGTCGCGATCTTGGCGAACATGTCGTTCATCGCCTTGCCGACCGTGGACTCGAACTGGTCCTCGGCGGGCACCAGCGGGAGCGGCTTCGCCTTGTTGTTGTAGATGTCGAGGAACGTCTTCGTCTGCTCGTCCGTGACGGAGTCAGCAGCCTCGGCGAGCACCGGCAGAGCCGAGTACGGCTTGTCCAGCGTCGTCTGCGTGTCCATGCTCGTCATGTACTTGACGAACTTGAGCGCGCCGTCCTTGTTCTTCGTGTTCTTGAAGACCGACAGGTTGATGCCAGCCGGGAACGAGGCGATCTGCTCGCCACCGCTCGGGGCGGGCAGCGCCACGACGCCGTACTCGTCCGACTTCATGCCGAGGGACTCGATGGTCGCGTTCGCGTTGTTCTGGTTGAGGATGAACGCGGCCTTCTTCTTCGCGAAGTCCGTGGTGGACTGCGTCGCGTTGTCGTACTGCGCGTTCGACGGGTTGGCGACCTTCGAGTCCTGCATCAGGTCGAGGTAGCGCTTGATGCCGTCGACGTTGGCCTTCGAGGTGAAGGTCGGCTTGCCGTCCTTGTCGAACCACTCGCCACCGTTCTGCGCCGAGTTGATGAACGCGAAGTGCGAGTTCTCGGTGTACGAACCACCCGCGAGGCTGAAGCCGTAGGTGTCACCCTTGGTCAGCTTCTCGGCGTCGGAGACCATCTCCTCCCACGTGGTGGGCGGGGTGATGCCGGCGTCCGACAGCATCTTCTTGTTGTAGTACAGGCCGTAGGCGAGGCCGTAGAGCGGGACGCTCGTGACCGTCTTGTCGGGCGCGCCACCGGTGGACAGGGCGACCTTGCCGAACTTGTCCTCGCCGCCGATCGCCTTCATCTCGGCGTCACCGAACTCCTGGAAGGCGCCGGTGGCCTGGAGCGAGGTCGCCCAGGTGTTGCCGATGTTGACGACGTCCGGGCCCTGGCCCGAGGTGACGGCGGTCTGGATCTTGTTCTGCAGGTCGTTCCAGCCGATGACCTGGAGGTCGACCTTGATCCCGGTCTCCTTGGTGAACTTCTTGAGGACGGGGGTCAGCACCTCCTTGTCGTTCTGCAGGGACGTGCCCTGGTTGGACGCCCAGTAGGTGAGCGTCTTGGAGTCGCCGGAGTCGCCGGACGATCCGGAGGAGCAGGCTGCGAGGCCGGACACGGTGAGTGCGGCGGCCGCGGTGATGGCCAGTGCGCGGATGGCAGTGCGCATGACTCTCTACTTTCTCGTCGTTGAGATGGTGCAGGGGATGGTGCAGAGGTGGAGCTGGTGCTGCGGATGGTGCTGGTCGGGTGCTGCTGTGGGTTGCGGGCAGCGCCCTGGCGGTCAGGCCAGGGTGCGTTCCGCGGGGTCCCAGCCCTCGGGGAGGGTCGGGGAGGGCGACACGGTGCTCTCGACGAGCACCGCCTCGCCACGTTCTGCCGCCTCGGCGATGGAGACCATCACGTCGAGGACGTGGAAGGCGAGCGCACCGGGGACGCGGTTCTCGTCGCCGGCCCGCAGCGAGCGGGCCAGGTCGACCACGCCGGTGCCGCGCGAGTAGGTGGAGCCGACCGCGGGGATCGTCTCGGACTCCTCGGAACCGAGGGCGTACAGCTCGGTGTCGCCGTCGAAGTTGTTCGGGTCGGGGAACACGACGGTGCCGGTCTCCCCCGCGATCTCGACGAAGCCGGTGCGGCCGCGGTCGGACTCGAACGAGAACACACTCTGCGCGCTCCCGCCGTTCTCGAACTCGATCAGCGCGGAGTGGTTCGTCGGGACGTCCACCGGGAACTCGGTGCCGGCCTTCGGCCCGGAGCCGATGGTGCGGGTGGCGCGGGACTTCGACGCCGTCGCCGTGACCTTCTTCACCGGTCCGAACGTCTGGACGAGGGTGGTGATGTAGTACGGGCCGATGTCGAACAGCGGACCGGCGCCGTACGCGAAGAGGAACTCGGGGCTCGGGTGCCACGACTCGGGGCCGGGGCTCTGGAAGAGCGTCAGGCCGTTCAGAGGGGTGCCGATGCGGCCGTCGCGGATGGTGCGGAGCGCGGTCTGCAGGCCGGCGCCGAGGAACGTGTCCGGGGCGACGCTGACGGTCTTGCCCGCGGCGGCCGCGGCGTCGCGGAGCTCCGCGGCGCTGGCACGGTCGAGGGCGTAGGGCTTCTCGCCCCAGACGTGCTTGCCGGCGGCCAGGGCCTGCAGCGCGACCTCGACGTGGGCGGCCGGGATCGTCAGGTTCACGACGATCTCGATGTCGTCGTCGGCCAGGAGCTCCTCGACGGTGCCCGATCCGGGGACGCCCCACTTCTCGGCCTGGGCGGCGGCGCGCGGCAGGTCGATGTCGGCGATGAAGCGGACCGTCACGTCGGGGAAGACGGTGAGGTTCGACAGGTACTGGTCCGAGATGACCCCGGCGCCGATGACGCCGACGCCGACGGGGCCGGTGCGGGTGGCGCTGTCGGTCGCCGTTGCGGCTGCGGTCGTGGTGTCGGTCATGCGCGGGCCCCCTCGAGGAACGTGTAGGAGTCGGCGACGGCCTGGAAGACGTCACCCTCGTGGTCGTCGAGCTCGACGACGTGCAGTGCGTCGGGCGCCGCGGCGATGATCTCGCGGATCGGCATGATGCCGTTGCCGACGGCGACCTGCTGCTTGTCGTCGTGCGAGCCGTCGCCGTCCTTGACGTGCAGGAACTGGACCTTGTCGCCGTACTTGCCGATGACCGCGACCGGGTCGTCCCCGCCGACCTGCACCCAGTAGGTGTCGAGCTCGAGCACGACGTCGTCGGACAGGGCGTCGGCGAAGACCTCGTAGGCGCTGACACCGTCGATGCGGTTCGAGAACTCGAACGCGTGGTTGTGGTAGCCGAGCAGCAGGCCGTGGTCGGCGGCGCGCGGGGCGAGGGCGCTGAGTTCGCGGGCGATCGCCTCGACGTCCTCGCGGGTGGTCCAGCGGGACTCGTCGATGTGCGGGTCGATGAGGGTCCCGAAGCCGAGGGTGGTGGAGGCGTGGAAGATGCGCTCGAGGTCCTGCTCGCCGGCGTCCAGCAGACGGGCGTGGCCGCTCGGGGCGGCGAGGCCGGCGTCGCGGAGGGCGGCGGCGAGTTCGTCGGCGTTGTCGACGAAGCCGAAGGCCTCGACGTTCGTGTAGCCGATGTCGGCGATGCGCTGCAGGGTGCCGGGCAGATCAGCACCGAGGGCATCGCGGACCGTGTAGAGCTGGACCGAGAGCGGTTGGGTCACCAGGGGTTCTCCTCGTCGAGATGGTGCGGTCGTCACTGACCGATCGTCACACTACGAGCACTTTTGTCGGCGGTCAAGCAGAAGTCCGAGGAATGTCGACGGACTTCATTGCGTGGCGCGAACGATGTGTGCTTCACTCCCCACATGGTCGACTTGAACCGGACGGCAGCGTCGCCTCCGGTCGGGACGAGCGAGCTCTTCCAGATCCTCCGCGACGGCGTGCCGCGCACCAGGGCCGAGCTCGCCGCACTGACAGGACTCGCACGCTCCACCATCGGCGTGCGCCTCGACTCCCTGATCGACATCGGGCTGGTCGGCGCCGTGGACACCGCCGTCTCCACCGGCGGCCGTCCGCCCGCCCAGGTGGCGCTGAAGCCCCGCGCCCGGCTCGTGATCGCCGCCGACCTCGGCGCCTCGCACGGTCGCGTCGCCGTCACCGACCTGGTCGCGGCACCGCTCGCCATCCGCGAGGCCCGGATCGACATCGCCGCCGGTCCGGTGCCGACGCTGTCCTGGCTCGTCGAGACGATCGACGACCTGCTCGCCGAGGTCGGGCGCAGCCGACAGGACGTCATCGCGATCGGGATCGGGGTCCCCGGGCCCGTCGAGTTCTCCACCGGCCGCCCGGCCAACCCGCCGATCATGCCCGGTTGGGACGGCTTCGACGTGCCCTCGTGGCTCCGCCAGCACATCGCAGCCCACGTCCTGCTCGACAACGACGTCAACATCGCTGCCCTCGGTGAGCGGGAGCACGGCTGGCCGGACGTCGACCACCTGCTGTTCGTGAAGGTCGCCACCGGCATCGGGTCCGGCATCGTCTCCGAGGGTCGGCTCCAGCGTGGCG
Source organism: Curtobacterium flaccumfaciens pv. betae (assembly GCF_026241855.1). Taxonomy (NCBI): domain Bacteria; kingdom Bacillati; phylum Actinomycetota; class Actinomycetes; order Micrococcales; family Microbacteriaceae; genus Curtobacterium; species Curtobacterium flaccumfaciens. The sequence goes on from NZ_JAPJDC010000001.1 coordinate 2,582,465, forward strand.
CCCAGGGCACCGCGGGTGACATCGGCCACGTGCGGGTCTCCCGCGCCGGCGACGTCCCCTGCCACTGCGGCAACACCGGCTGCCTGGAGGCCGTGGCCTCCGGTCCCGCGATCGCCCGCGCACTCCGCGCGAAGGGGCACGACGTGCACACGGGTGCGGACGTGATCGACCTGGTGAACCGGTCGGACCTCGACGCGATCTACGCCGTCCGACAGGCCGGTCGCGACATCGGCGAGGTCCTGGCGACCTGCATCTCGCTCATCAACCCGTCCGTCATCGCACTCGGCGGATCGATCACGCAGGCCGGTGAGCACCTGCTCGCCGGCGTCCGCGAGGTCGTCTACTCCCGCTCGATGCCCCTGGCCAGTGAGCACCTCGTCATCGTGCAGTCCCGCGCCGGGTCCCTCGCCGCGCTGCAGGGAGCTGCGGCCCTCGCCATCGGGTACGCCCTCTCCCCCGCCGGGGTCGACGAGCTGGTCGCCTTCGCCGAGGGTCGCGAACTGGTCTCCTGACGCACACCCGCGATCGCGTGAGCGCGTCGGTTTCGGTCTTGCCGGTGGTCGGGGGGACAATCGTCGGGTGACGATCGTGCAGCCCACCCTGTGGGGCGACCTGGACCCCGGTCTGGGGGCGCATCCCGCCTCCGGAACACCGGTCCCGGCTGCGCGTGATGCGTTCACCGCCCTGCGTGGCCACACCGAGCGCATCGTCGCGCACTCCTCGGACCGCGTCGCCTGGCTCCGCGCCCGCGCCATGGGGATCACCGCCACCGACGTCGCCCGGCTCGCCTCGCTGCGCGCCGTCGAGGCCGTCGTCACCGAGAAGCGCTACGGCTCCCGCTTCTCCGGCAACGCGTTCACCGAGCACGGCAAGGACCGCGAACCGGTCATCGCCGCCTGGGCGGCCGCCACCCACGGCATCCAGCCCTCGGCGCACCTGTTCCACGCCGCTGCGAACCGCGCGCACCTCGCCACCCCGGACGGCGTCGGGGTCGACGAGTCGTCCCGTGTGGTGCTCGCCGAGATCAAGACCACCGGCAAGGCCTGGCGGAGCATCCCCCGGCACTACCTCCGGCAGATCTGGTGGCAGCAGTACGTGCTCGGTGCCGACCGCACCCTGTTCGTCTGGGAACGACACGACGGCTTCGTGCCGGTCGCCGACGAGCCCGAGTGCCGCTGGGTCGACCGCGACGACGACCAGATCCGCGGGCTCGTCCAGCTCGCCGACCTGGTGCTCGACAAGCTGCGCGGCTTCCGCTCCTAGCCCGTCTGCTGGACCGCCACCAGCTAGACCTTCACCATCCGCAGCCGGCTCATCCCCACGACGAGGATGCCGAGCAGGGTGATCGAGACCGCGATCCCGACCACGTAGATCGCGACGACGCCGTAGCCCTGCGCCGGATCGAGGAACGGGTACGGCACCCACCCGTCGGTCGCGCCACGGACGAGCACCACGGTGGTCCAGACGGCCGGGTAGAGCAGGAACCACCACACGTGGCGGAGCAGCAGCCGTGCGCGGTCGGAGAACAGCAGCCAGTCGAGCACCGCGTACACCGGGATGATCTTGTGCACGATGTCGTTCGACCACGGCACCGAGGCCGACACGTTCGCGCCCGTGAGCAGCGTGTTGTAGACGATGCCGGTCGTCGCGATGTACACCGTCGCGGCGCCACGGAGCACCGAGACGGCGAGGTCAGCCCGCTTGCGTCGGGCTGCGGCCACGAGCGTCACCGCGAGGGCCACGGCGACGATCAGGTTCGACTGGATCGTGAAGTAGCCGAAGAAGTTCCAGAACGAGTAGGTCGGGGTCTGCGAGCTCTCGAGCCACTGCGCCACGACCGCGACGACGATGGCGATGACGGCGATCAGTCGGAGCGAGTTCACGAGGGTGCGCACGGCTCCACGGTATCGGCACACGGCGACGACGTGCAGGAAGGGCCCGCACCGTTGCCGGTGCGGGCCCTTCCACGAGTCTCTCGACTCAGATGCTGTTGACGTCCAGCGGGATGCCGGGACCGAAGGTCGTCGAGACGGCGCCCTTCATGACGTAACGGCCCTTCGAGGACGACGGCTTGAGGCGGTTGATCTCCTCGAGCGCGGTCGAGATGTTCTCGTCGAGCTGCTCCGGCGTGAACGAGGCCTTGCCGACGACGAAGTGCACGTTGGCGTGCTTGTCGACGCGGAACTCGATCTTGCCGCCCTTGATGTCGTTGACGGCCTGCGCCACGTTCGGGGTCACGGTGCCGGTCTTCGGGTTCGGCATGAGGCCACGCGGGCCGAGCACCTTACCGAGACGACCGACCTTGCCCATGAGCTCCGGGGTCGAGACGGCGGAGTCGAACGAGGTGTAGCCCTCGGCGACCTTCGCGATGAGCTCGTCGCCACCGACCTCGTCGGCACCGGCGGCGATGGCGGCCTCAGCAGCCGCACCCGTCGCGAAGACGATGACGCGGGCGGTCTTGCCCGTGCCGTGCGGCAGGATGACCGTGCCGCGGACCATCTGGTCGGCCTTGCGGGGGTCCACGCCGAGCTTCAGCGCGACCTCGACCGTGGAGTCGGTCTTCGAGGAACCGGTCTCCTTGGCCAGGGCGACGGCCTCGGTCGGGGTGTAGAACTTGTCGGCCTCGATCTTCGCGGCCGCGGCCTGGTAGGCCTTGGACTTCTTCGCCATGGTGGTCTCCTTGCGAGATACGTGGTTGGCGAGCCGGCGAGGCTCTCCCACGGAAAGGTGTCTGGTGGTGGGCCGGAGCCCGATCGGTGCTTAGGCCTCGACCGTGATGCCCATCGAGCGTGCGGTGCCGGCGATGATCTTCGCGGCCTGCTCGATGTCGTTGGCGTTCAGGTCGGCCTGCTTGGTCTCGGCGATCTGACGGACCTGGTCCATCGAGATCTTCGCGACCTTGACCGTGTGCGGGGTCGAGGACCCCTTCTGCACACCAGCAGCCTTCTTGATGAGCTCGGCGGCCGGCGGGGTCTTCAGGACGAACGTGAACGAACGGTCCTCGTAGACGGTGATCTCGACCGGCACGACGTTGCCACGCTGCGACTCGGTCGCCGCGTTGTACGCCTTGCAGAACTCCATGATGTTGACGCCGTGCTGACCGAGCGCCGGACCGATCGGGGGGGCCGGGTTGGCGGCTCCCGCGTTGATCTGCAGCTTGATCAGGCCCGTGACCTTCTTCTTCGGTGCCATGACTTGTCTTCCTCCTGGAATCGAACACACGGGGATCCGTGCACTCTCCCGCTGGTCCGGCCGTTCCGGACAGCGGTGAAGGCCCGCTCGCACGAGGCGCGCGGGCCCAAACCCGTTCAGTGTAGTCGATCTCGGTGATCGCTACATCTGGGTGGTCGCTAGAGCTTGGTGACCTGGTCGAAGCTGAGCTCGACCGGGGTCTCGCGCTCGAACAGCGAGACGAGGACGGTGAGCTTGCCGCTCTCCGGCTTGATCTCGGAGATCGAACCCGGCAGGCCCGCGAACGAGCCTTCCTTGATGGTGATCGTCTCGCCGATCTCGAAGTCGACCTCGGCTGCGGGCTGCGCCTGCAGGCCACTGCCCTTCGCGCCGCCCTTGGTCGGGGCGGCCTCGGCGACCTGCACGAGGGACTTGAGCATGCCGAACGCCTCGTCGAAGCGGAGCGGCGTCGGGTTGTGCGCGTTGCCGACGAAGCCGGTGACGCCCGGGGTGTGCCGGACGACGGACCACGAGTCCTCGTTGAGGTCCATGCGGACGAGCACGTACGAGGGGATCCGGACGCGGGTGACCAGCTTGCGCTGCCCGTTCTTGATCTCGACGACGTCCTCCATCGGGACCTCGACCTGGTAGATGTAGTCCTCCATCGACATCGAGACCATGCGGTTCTCGATGTTCGACTTCACGCGGCGCTCGAAGCCCGCGTAGGAGTGGATGACGTACCACTTGCCCGGCTTCATCCGCAGCTCGGCCTTGAAGGCTTCGTACGGGTCGACCTCGGCGGGCTCGTCGTCCTCGTCCTCGGCGTCGAGTGCCTCGTCGGCGGCGAGCGTCTCGTTCGCCTCGGCGGCGGTCTCGGACTCGAGCTCGACTTCTTCCTCGTCCTCGACGGCCTCGACGGCGGCCTCGGCCTCGTCGGCGGAGTCGATCTCGAGGGCGTCGTCCACGACGGCGTCGGCCTCGGGGTCGCGGGCTTCCTGCAGGGCCGTCAGTGCTTCGTCGAGGCCGGCGTCGACGGTGCCGTCGTCTGGCTCGGAGCTGAGGCCGAGGGACTCGTCGTCGTCGCCCTCGATCGAGATCGCACGCTCTTCAGCGGACTCGACGGAGCGTCCTTCGCCGGTCTCGACGTCGCCTTCCTGGTTCTCCTCGACCTCGGAGGACTGCTCGGCAGCCGTCGCGAGGTCGATGTCATCGCGGGAGTTGTCAGACACAGTCGATTCTTTCCGTTCGGTGGTTCGGGTCGGGTTGGCGTTCGTTCACGGTCACGAGCGACGCCGTCACGATCGACGCCGTCTCGGGCGACCGTACTCCTCGAGGACGACCGCACACGGCAGTCGACGTCAGGGTCAGGCCGTGGGCCCGTTGCCGAAGACGTACCCGACGCCGAGACCGAACACGAAGTCGAGGATCGACACCAGGATCATCATGACGACGACGAACACGAGCACGACGCCCGTGTAGCTGAAGAGTTCCTTGCGGGTCGGCGTCACGACCTTGCGCAGTTCGCCGATCACCTGACGGATGAAGAGCACGATGGCAGCGATGGGCCCGCGGCGCTCGGCCCGGTCCTGCTTCGCCTTGGCGACGACGTCGTCCGCCGTCGTCTCCATGTCTTTGCTCGCCAACTTCTACCCTTCCAGAGTTGCAGGGCGGACAGGACTCGAACCTGCAACCTGCGGTTTTGGAGACCGCTGCTCTACCAATTGAGCCACCGCCCTTCGCAACACGGTTCGTCACCGATCCGCGTTCCGGTGGACGAGTCTACGGGAGTCCGTCACACGGTGTCCACTTGGCCCCTTCCACGGCGTGCCGCGCCGGTAGGCTGGACTCCGTGAGCACCGCAGCCCCAGGCCCCGAGTCCACCGCCCACGTGTCCGTCGACACCCTCGCCACCGCGCCGGCCGATCGTCCGCGCATCGCGTCCCGCATCGCGGCCATCGCCGAGTCCGCGACGCTCAAGGTCGACGCGAAGGCCAAGGCGCTCAAGGCCGCCGGGCGTCCGGTGATCTCGTTCGCCGCCGGCGAGCCCGACTTCGCGACCCCGCAGCACGTGGTCGACGCGGCCGTCGCTGCCGCGCAGGACCCGAAGAACCACCGGTACACGCCCGCGACCGGCCTGCCCGAACTCAAGCAGGCCATCGCCGACAAGACCGCCCGGGTGTCCGGCATCACCGTCGAGCCGTCGCAGGTCATCGTCACGAACGGTGGCAAGCAGGCGGTCTACCAGGCGTTCCAGACCATCGTCGACGCCGGTGACGAGGTCCTGCTGCCCGCGCCGTACTGGACCACCTACCCCGAGGCCATCCGGCTGGCCGGCGGCGAGCCCGTCGAGGTCTTCGCCGGCAGCGACCAGGACTACCTGGTGACGGTCGAGCAGCTCGAGGCCGCCCGCACCCCGGCGACCAAGGCACTGTTGTTCTGCTCGCCGTCGAACCCCACGGGCGCCGTGTACTCCGCCGAGCAGACCCGGGCCATCGGCGAGTGGGCGCTCGAGCACGGCATCTGGGTGATCAGCGACGAGATCTACCAGGACCTGGTGTACGACGGCGTCCGTTTCGCCGGCATCCTGGCCGAGGTCCCCGCCCTCGCCGACACCACGATCCTGGTGAACGGCGTCGCGAAGACCTACGCGATGACCGGCTGGCGCGTCGGGTGGTTCATCGGCCCGACCGACGCCGTCAAGGCCGCGTCGAACCTGCAGTCGCACCTGTCGTCGAACGTCTCGAACGTGTCGCAGCGCGCCGCGATCGCCGCCCTGACCGGTCCCCAGGAGCCCGTCGCCGCCATGCGCGAGGCCTTCGACCGCCGACGGAAGGCCATCGTCGACGGCCTCAACGCGATCCCGGGCTTCCGCACGCCGACCCCGCAGGGTGCCTTCTACGTCTACCCGGACGTCACCGCGCTGCTCGGTCGCGAGTGGGCCGGCACCACCCCGACGACCACGCTCGAGCTGGCCGACCTGATCCTCGAGCACGCCGAGGTCGCGGTCGTGCCGGGTGAGGCCTTCGGCCCCTCCGGCTACCTGCGCCTGTCGTACGCGCTGGGCGACGACGACATCGCCGAGGGCGTCGCCCGACTGGCGGCGTTCTTCGCGTAGACCTCGGGAACACAGAACGGGCCACCTCGTCGAGGTGGCCCGTTCTGCGTTCCGGGAGGCCCGTGGTGCGTCGTGCTCGTCCGTCCCGTCGCGCGGACGATCAGCCGAGCAGGTCGCCCACCACGACGGGTTCCGGGACGAGCGATACCCCGAAGCGGTTCAGGACGGTCACCTGCACGAACCGTGCGAGCTCGGCCACCTGCGCGGCCGTCGCCCCGCCGCGGTTCGTCAGCGCGAGGGTGTGCTTCGACGAGATCGCCGCACGGGAGCCCGGCACCGCGTAGCCACGGTGGACGCCGGCGTGCTCGATGAGCCACGCGGCACTGAGCTTGACGTCGTCACCCGCGGGCCAGCGGGGCGCGTCCATCGGCAGGGTCTCGGCGAACGCCGGCGAGACGATCGGGTTGGTGAAGAACGACCCGGCGCTCCAGGTGTCGTGGTCGTCCCCGTCGAGCACCATGCCCTTCGAGCCGCGCAGCCGCAGGACCTCGTCGCGGACGCTCGTGGGTGGCACGAGCGCACCGAGCTGGACCCCGAGCGAACCGGCGAGCTGCGCGTAGCGCACGGGCACACCGTGCTCCCCCGCGAGCCCGAGCCGGAACTCGACCGTCAGCACGACACCGCGCCGACCGTGCTTGAGGGTCGACGTGCGGTAGCCGAGCGCCAGCTCGGCTGCCGGGACCCACGCGCGCTCCCCCGTGGCCGCATCGAGGAACTCGACGCGGGTGAGCACGTCGGCGAGTTCGACCCCGTAGGCGCCGATGTTCTGCACCGGGGACGCACCGACCGTGCCCGGGATGCCGCTGAGGGCCTCCAGGCCGGTCCAGCCGTTCGCGACGGTCGTGGCGACGAACGGGTCCCACGGTTCCCCCGCAGCGACGCGCACCGCGACGCCGTCGGCGTCGCGGTCGGCGTCGACGCCCGTCGTCCGGACCAGCACGACGGTGCCGTCGAAGCCCTGGTCGGCGACCAGCAGGTTGCTGCCGCCGCCGAGGACGAGCCACTCGTGGTCGTCGAAGGCGTCGAGCGCGTGGGTGACGAGCTCGTCGGTCGTCGTGGCCGTGAGCAGCCGGGTGGCGGCCCCGCCGACGCGGAGCGTCGTCAGGTCGGCCAGCACCGGCTCGGACACGGTCAGCGGAACACCACCGTGACCTGCGCCTTGCCGAGCACGGTCTGCCCGGCGGCGGTCACGGTGAGGTCGATGCGCTTCGGCCGGCCGTCCTCGTCGACGGTGCCGACCTTCGCGACGATGCCGACGGTGGCACCCTGCTCCGGGTCGACGACGACGGGGCGCGTGAAGCGGACGCCGTAGCCCGCGACCCAGCCGCTGTCGCCGAGCCACTCGGCGACCGGCTGCACGGCGATGCCCATCGTGAGCATGCCGTGGGCGAGGACACCGGGCAGACCGACCGAGGCGGCGACGTCGTCGCGGTAGTGGATCGGGTTGAAGTCGCCCGAGGCGCCGGCGTACCGGACCAGCGAGTCGCGCGTGATGTGCACGTCACGCTCGGCGACGACGGTGCCGACCTCGAGCGCGGTGGCGGGTGCGGCGGTCATGCGTCGTCTCCTCGGACCACGAGGGTGGAGGTCGCCGTGACGACGTGCTCCCCCTCGGCGTCGTTCATGGTGCTCTGGGCGGTGACCATCGCGTTGCCGCCGAGGGTCTTCACGCTGGTGACCGTCAGGGTCGCGGTGAGCTCGTCACCGGCGACGATCGGCCGGTCGTAGGTGAAGGACTGCTCGCCGTGGACGACGCGCGAGAAGTCGATGCCGGCGTCGGGCTCGTTCAGGAGCTGCGCGAGCGTGGCCTCCTGCACGACGACGGCGAACGTCGGGGGCGCGACCACGTCGGCGTACCCGGCGGCACGTGCGGCGCCCGGATCATGGTGGACGGGGTTGGTCGCGAAGACCGCACGCGAGAACTCGCGCACCTTCTCGCGGCCGACCAGGTAGGGCTGGGCCGGCGGGAACGTCCTGCCGACGAGCTCGGGGTTCACTGACACCACGGCAGTCTACCGAGGCACGTCCGGAGGCCGGTGATCGATGAGAACGCTTCAGCTAGACTGTCTGAGACCGATTCGGGGGAATCGGAGCGTGCCGTGCGGCACGGGTTCGTTCGGGACGGGGAGGGCCGATGGACACCACGACGGAGTTCGCCGTGCACACGGGAGACCGGTGCACCGCCATGGAGGTCGCGGCCGCCGCGCTGCGCCGCACGGGCCACCACGTCGAGTCGACGGGTGGCACGATGACCGCGACGGCGGGCAGCCGCACGCTCACCATCCTGCTCGGTGCGCTCGTGCAGCCGGCCCGGGAGTACCGCCGGTACGAGCTGTCGACGGTCGTGGACGGCGCCACCACCACGATCACCCTGCGCCGGGCCGGGCACGGCACGGCCGTGTCGGGCGGCAGCATCGGGGCGAACCGGCGACGGGCCGCCTGGCAGCAGGTCACCGCCGCGGTCGAGGACGCGTTCCGTGCGGCCGGGGTGCTCGCGACGCGCACGGACACCGGCTCCCACCGCACGCAGTAGGCCGGCCCGACGGCCTCCGGCGGGTGGCCGCGCGGCGCACCGCCACAGGAGCGGTCACCGGGGAGCCGGCCAGCCATCTAGGTTGGGCCAGGGGCCCCGGAAAGGAACCGCCATGAGCATGGAGAGCGCAGCCTGGAGCTCGCTGTACAAGATCTCGTCCGCGCAGGGCGGCAAGCACGGGTTCTCCCGCGCATCCGTCCGACGGATCCTGACGTTCGCGGTGCCGTACCGGGCGAAGCTGCTGGTGTTCATCGGTCTGTCCGTCGTCGGCGCCTTCCTCGCGGTCGCGACGCCGGTCCTCGCCGGTCAGGTGGTCGACGTCATCGTCGCCCGCGGAGAGGTCTCGACGATCGTCCGGCTGGCCGTGGTCATCGCCCTGGTGGCCGTGGCCGACGCCGCCGTGTCGCTGACGACGCGGTGGTACTCGGCGCGGATCGGCGAGGGCGTGATCCTGGACCTCCGCACCGCCGTCTTCGACCACGTGCAGAAGATGCCCATCGCGTTCTTCACCCGCACCCGGACCGGTGCGCTCGTGAGCCGCCTCAACAACGACGTGATCGGCGCCCAGCAGGCCTTCAGCGGCACGCTGTCCGGCGTGGTCACGAACCTCGTGGCGCTGGTCCTCACCCTGATCGTCATGCTCAGCACCTCGTGGCTCGTGACGGTCCTCGCCGTCGTCATGCTCCCGGTCTTCCTGGTGCCCGCACGCCGGATGGGCAGCCGCCTGGCCGCCCTGCGCCGCGAGGCCGCCGACCACAACTCCGCGATGAGCACGCAGATGACCGAGCGCTTCTCGGCTCCCGGCGCCACCCTCGTCAAGCTGTTCGGCCGACCCGACGAGGAAGCCGAGGAGTTCCGCGTCCGTGCCGCCCGGGTCCGCGACATCGGTGTCCGGACCGCGATGCTGCAGTTCGTCTTCTTCACCGCGCTGATGCTCGTCTCCGCGCTCGCCCTGGCGCTCGTCTACGGGCTCGGCGGCTTCCTCGCGCTCGCCGGCCGGCTGGACACCGGCGAGGTCGTCACCCTGGCACTCCTCCTCACCCGGCTGTACGCCCCGCTGACGAGCCTGGCGAACGCGCGGGTGGAGATCATGAGCGCCGTGGTCAGCTTCGAGCGCGTCTTCGAGGTGCTCGACCTCGAACCGCTCATCCGGGAGCAGCCCGACGCGGTGACCATCGCCGACGGCCCCGTCTCCGTCGAGTTCGACGACGTCCGGTTCGCCTACCCGTCTGCCGACAAGGTGTCCCTCGCCTCGCTCGAGGAGGTCGCCACGCTCGACACCCGCGGCGGCGAGGAGGTGCTGCACGGACTGTCCTTCCGGATCGAGCCGGGGCAGACCGTCGCCCTGGTCGGCTCGTCCGGGGCCGGCAAGTCCACGGTCGCACAGCTGCTCGCGCGCCTGTACGACGTCGACAGCGGCGCGGTGCGCCTGGCCGGGACGGACGTCCGCGACGTCACGTTCGCCTCGATGCGGCACACCCTCGGCATGGTGACGCAGGACGGCCACCTGTTCCACGAGACCATCCGTTCCAACCTGCGCTTCGCACGGCCCGAGGCGTCCGACGACGAGGTGTGGGACGCCGTCCGCCGTGCGCGGCTCGAGCCGCTCATCCGGTCCCTCCCCGACCAGTTGGACACCATGGTGGGCGAACGCGGCTACCGGCTGTCCGGGGGCGAGCGCCAGCGGATGACGATCGCCCGGCTCCTGCTCGCCCAGCCGCGCGTCGTCATCCTCGACGAGGCGACGGCGGCACTCGACTCGACGTCCGAGGCGGCGGTGCAGGCTGCGCTCGGCGAGGCGCTCGAGGGGCGGACGGCGATGGTGATCGCGCACCGGCTCTCCACGATCCGCAGCGCGGACATGATCCTGGTGGTCGAGGACGGATCGATCGTGGAGCGCGGCACGCACGACGAACTGCTGGCCGCGGGTGGCCGGTACGAGGAGCTGCACCGCACCCAGTTCGCCGCGCAGGAGAACGTCGCGGTCGATGTGCAGGTGGCGGACTGAACGCGCGGCGGGTGGGCCCCGAGAATCGAAGTAGGGCCGGCAACAGAGAAGGCCCCCTGACCCAGGGGATCCTGGACGAGAGGGCCTTGCGTGTAGCGAGGGCGGGACTTGAACCCGCGACCCCACGATTATGAGTCGTGTGCTCTAACCAACTGAGCTACCCCGCCAGAGATCCGGAGCGGCACGCGCACCGGGTCGGAGCCCCGAGTCAGGATTGAACTGACGACCCCCTCCTTACCATGGAGGTGCTCTACCACTGAGCTATCGGGGCGATGTGCCGCGAACGGCACCACACGAGGATAGCAGACCTCCGACGCTGCTCCGGAACCGGACGAGACGCCCGGGCGTGCCGCGTCGTGGGCCGCTAGTTCGCGTTGGTCTTGAGCCACGCCAGCGGGTCCACCGGGACCCCGTCGACGTGCACCTCGAGGTGCAGGTGCGGGCCCGTGGAGTTGCCCGTGCTGCCGACGAGACCGAGGATGTCGCCGACCTCGACGTGCTGGCCGGTGACGACCTTGAAGGAGTTGTCCTCCATGTGGCCGTAGACGCTGACGAACTGCTTGCCGTCCACGTCGTGCTCGACCCAGACGTCGTTGCCGAAGCCGCCGTCGTTCGCCTGCACCTTGATCACGGTGCCGGCGGCGATGACGCCGATCGGGGTGCCCTCGCCCGGGGCGAAGTCGATGCCCATGTGGTTCGTCGAGCAGAACGAGCACCCGGCGACCTGGCGTCCACCGAAGCCCGAGGTGATCGGGACGCCGGTCAGGAACGGCCACTGGATGGTGCCGGTCGGGTCGTTCGTGAAGGTCGAGGAGTCGACGTTCGCGTACTGCGTGGCGTCGGACACCGTGTACTGGTCACGGGCGGTCGATCCGTCGGCCGAGGCACCGACCTGCATCGACTGCGTGGCGCCGTCGACGGTGGCACGGGCCGCGGTCGAGCCGGACGCCGGGACCCAGAGCGCCTGCGCCGGCAGGGAGGTCGAGACGACGAGGCCTGCTGCGAAGAGCAGTGCGCCGACCGCGGTCACGCGCGAGGCAGCACGGCGGAACGACGCGCCCTGCTTCGGGGACCGCACTGCTGCGGGGGTCGTGGCGGCCGTGGACCGGATGTGACGGGTCGCGCGGTCGACCGGGGTCTTCGTGGCCGGACGGCTGCTGCGGCGGCGCGATGCGGGGACCTGCCCCGTGACACGACGCGGCTGCGACGCCGAGGCAGCGGCGGCAACGGGAGCCACCCGCTGGGCGTGCACGACGGGCGAGGTGGGGGCCGGCGGCGTCACGATTGGGGAGGCCGGGCGCACGGGCGATGCCGGTGCGAGGTCGATCGGCGACACGGGGGCCGCGGGGGTTCCCGGCGTGACCGCACCGATCACGTCGTCGAAGCTCGGACCCGTCGAGCCCTGTCCCTCCTGCGCCACGACCGTGCCCTTCGCCGCGGCTCGCTCCGCCTCGATCCGAGCGCGTCGGGTCTGGTGGACGACCGGGGTGGCGGCGTCGACGGAACCGTCGGTGGGAGCGGACGACAGAGGAGTACGGGGCATGCGTGCGGTGGCGATCCTGATCAGAGAAGGGCTCACTCGTTGGTAACGAGCAGATAACGGGACCTGAGCACGCTAGCAGGCGAGGTCGCAGGTCGCCAGTCGTGGTCAGGTCCGCCCGGCACCCCCGGACCCGGGGATCGGCACGTCGTCAGGCCCGCACGGCTCCGAGCGCACCGGCCTCGAGACCGCGCACCAGGGCCTCGAGTTCGTCGGCGACGGCGGGGCTCGCGAACAGGAAGGAGCGCGTCCCTCCGGCCTCCCAGATGCGGATGGCCGCGCCGGCCTCCTGCGCGACGAGGGCGCCGCCGGCCATGTCCCACGGGTTGATCCCGCGCTCGTAGTACGCGTCCACCACGCCCGCCCCGACGGCGCAGCAGTCGAGCGACGCCGCTCCCCCGCGGCGGATGTCCCGTACCTCGCCGATGAGTCCGGCCAGCACCGCGACCTGCTCCCGGCGACGGTCGGCCGTGTACCCGAACCCGGTGGCGACGAGCGTCTCGGCGAGCGAACCGGGCGCGGCGACGGACAACGGTTCCCCGTCACGAGTCGCGCCCTGGCCGACGGCCGCGCGGAAGACGGTGCCCGTCGCCGGCGCCACGACGACGCCCGCGATCGGCTCCCAGGTCATCGGGTCGGGTGCGCCGCGCACGACGCCGATGCTCACGCCGTACTCGGCGCTGCCGTACAGGTAGTTGACCGTGCCGTCGATCGGGTCCACCACCCAGGTGATGCCCGAGGCACCGGAGGCCGACCCGGACTCCTCGCCGTGGAAGGCGTCGTCGGGGCGGGCCTCGGCGATGCGGGCGCGGATGAGCGCCTCGACCTCGCGGTCGGCGGCCGTGACCACGTCGACGATGCTCGACTTCCGGTCCGCGACCTCGACCCCCTCGGCGCGGCGACGTGCGGCCAGCGCCGCTGCGTCACGGGCGATCGACTCGGCGAGGTCGGCGAACTGGGACGGTGTGGGGTCGGATGCCATGCACCCATCCTCCCGGAAACACCATCGGCCCCGTCCGCAGTGGACGGGGCCGATCAGATGGTGGCAAGTGAGGGATTCGAACCCCCGAAGGCTACGCCGGCTGATTTACAGTCAGATCCCTTTGGCCGCTTGGGTAACTTGCCATGCGCACCCAGCCGGTGTGATCACCAACCGAAGGCGCGCACAAAAGCATAGCGGATGGCTGACGGTGGTCGTGACCACAGCGAGCCGATCCGCGCGACCGGAACCGGGCCTCCCGTCCGCCGTTAGGCTGTTCCGCATGGCAGACAGTTCCTTCGACGTGGTCAGCAAGGTCGACAAGATGGAGGCGGAGAACGCCCTCAACCAGGCGGCCAAGGAGATCGAGCAGCGGTACGACTTCAAGGGCGCCGACGCCTCGGTCGCGTTCAGCGGCGAGGACGTCCTGATCAAGGCGAACTCGGAAGAGCGCGCCAAGGCGGTCCTCGACGTGCTGCAGAGCAAGGCGATCAAGCGGAACATCAGCCTGAAGAGCCTCGACGCCGGCGACCCGTACCCCTCGGGCAAGGAGTACCGCATCGAGGTGAAGTTCAAGAACGGCATCGAGCAGGACGTGGCGAAGAAGATCGGCGCGTTCCTGCGGGCCAACGCCCCGAAGACGGTGAAGAGCCAGATCCAGGGTGACGAGCTCCGCGTCTCGTCGAAGAGCCGTGACGACCTGCAGAACACGATCCAGCTCCTCAAGGGTGAAGAGTTCGACGTCCCGTTGCAGTTCATCAACTTCCGCTGACCCGCGGCCCCTGCGAACGACACCCGACACCCCGTGGAGCACTGGCTCAGCGTCGTCATCACCGTCCTGCTCGTCCTGCTGGACCTGGCGATCCGCGTCTTCTCGATCATCTACGTCCCGATCAACCGGAAGCCGCAGACCGCGACGGCGTGGCTGCTCGCGATCTTCCTCATCCCCTACATCGGCTTCATCGTCTTCCTGGTCATCGGGTCGACGAAGCTCCCCCGCGCCCGTCGCGAGAAGCAGACCGAGATCAACGCGTACATCCTCGAGCAGACCGAGGGCATCGAGCGGGTCCGGCGCGACCACCCGTGGCCCGCGTGGCTCGAGAGCGTCACGCGGCTGAACCGCGAACTCGGCGCGATGCCGTTGGTCGGCGGCAACTCCGCGGAGCTCTACCCCGACTCCGAGGAGTCCATCGCCGAGATGACCCGGGCGATCGACCAGTCCCGCCGGTTCGTGCACGTCGAGTTCTACATCGCGACGCTCGACGACACCACGCGCCCGTTCTTCGAGGCGCTCGCGCGGGCGCAGGCCCGTGGGGTGACCGTGCGGTTCCTGCTCGACCACTGGGCCAGCCGCGGGTACCCGGGCTACAAGGACACCCTGTCGTTCATGGACCAGGCGGGCATCGAGTGGCACCTCATGCTGCCCCTCCTCCCGCTGCAGGGGAAGTTCCAGCGCCCCGACCTCCGCAACCACCGGAAGATCATGGTGATCGACGGCTCGGTCGCGTTCACCGGCTCGCAGAACCTGATCGACGCGTCGTACGACATCAAGTCGCACGTCGAGAAGGGCATGGTCTACAAGGACCTGTTCGCCCGGTTCGAGGGACCGGTCGTCGCGGGGCTCAACGCCCTGTTCGTCACCGACTGGTACAGCGAGACCGACGAGCTTCTGCTGCGCGAGAGCGACCCCGTCCAGCGGGCCGACCGCGGCGACGCGCTCGACTGCCAGGTGGTGCCGTCCGGCCCGGGCTTCGACGGCGAGAACAACCTGCGCCTGTTCAACGCGCTGCTCTACTCGGCACAGCAGAAGGTCTCGATCACGTCGCCGTACTTCGTGCCGGACGACTCGATGCTCTACGCCATCACCACGACGGCGCAGCGCGGGGTCGACGTCGAGCTGTTCGTCGGCGAGATGGGCGACCACGCGATGACCTGGCACGCGCAGCGCTCCTACTACGAAGGACTGCTCCGCGCCGGTGTGCGGATCTGGCTGTACCGCGCGCCGACGATCCTGCACGCGAAGCACTTCACGATCGACGACGAGGTGTCGGTGATCGGGTCGAGCAACATGGACATGCGCTCGTTCAGCCTGAACCTCGAGGTCTCCGTGATGGTGCGCGGGCACCGCTTCGTCGACGCCCTGCGCGAGGTGCAGGAAGCGTACAAGGAGCACAGCTTCGAGCTCACGCTCGACGAGTGGTTCGACCGTCCGCGCCGGTCCAAGGTGCTCGACAACGTCGCGCGGCTCACGGCGGCGTTGCAGTAGCCGCCTGGAGGCCCGGTGCGGCTCCGCCAGGTGCGCTCAGCGCATCGGGACGAGGGACACCAGGGCCCCCACCACCCGCTCGAGCGGGCCGCGACCCAGGAACCGCCGCCACAGCATCGCGAAGACCACCGAGCCGAGGGCGAACCAGCCCCAGGCCTCGACCGACTCGGGGGAGGTCGGCAGCATCGCGATGACCACGAGGTGCCCCGAGTACACCGTCAGCGGCATCGAGCCGACCGCGGCCAGGGGGAACGCGATCCGCTCGGCGACACGCCCGCGGCCGTCGAACACGAGCAGGCACAGGGCGATCACGGCGACCGCCACCCCGGCCGTCCCCACCACGTCGACGACTGACGACGAGTGGTCACGCGGGGACAGGAACAGCTGTGCGAGGGCCTGGCCGGGGGTCGAGCCCTCGCCCGCGTACGGGACCCCGGGGAACGCCAGGGCCGCGTCGTCCGGAAGCGGGGCGAGGACCGAACCGGCGACGTACGCGGTGGTGGCGACCAGTGCGCCGGCCGCCAGGAGCGCAACCTGCCGGCCACGTTCCTCCAGGCCGGCCCGGGCGACCGCGAGACCGACCAGGACGTACGCCAGGAAGGTGACCACGGGGTAGACCAGGCCGAGCTGGACGCCGATCATGCCGGCGTCCGCGTAGGCCGGCGCGATCGTCAGCGCGGCGAGCGGCGACAGCACTGCGCAGAGCGCGGCGATGCCGAGCAGCGCCGCCGGTCGGACGCGGAGCACCGGGACCACCAGCAGGAACAGCACCCCGTAGGTCGGCAGGATCACGTACACGGGGGTGTCGAGCGCCATCAGGGCGAACCCGATGACGACGACCACCACGGCGCGGATGGCGAGCCGGGCACGGATGCGGCCGATGGTGGGCGGGCCGGGCGGGTCGACACGGCCGCTCGTCAGGCCGATCGAGACCCCGGCGAGGACCGCGAACAGCGTGGACGGGCGGCCGTGGGCGACGGCGGTCCAGGTGGCGGGGTCGGTCCAGTCGAGCTGCTCCGCGATGCCGCCGACGTGTGCGGCCATCATGCCGAGCAGCGCGACCGCACGGGCCACGTCGACGGCCTGCAGCCGTGACCCCGACGCGGACGCGCCCCGCACCGCGGTGGGCGGGACGGGGCGCGTGTCGGTCATGGTCGTCAGCTGGTCGGGGTGTCGACGCGGCCGAGCGAGACGTCGATCATCTCGTCGCGCGGCACCACCTTGATGCGCTCGCGCCCGTCGACCGCGCCGAGCGCCTGCTCGTGGGTGTCGAGGTGGTGCCAACCCTCGAGGTCGGTGTACTCGACACCGCGCTCACGGAGCAGGGCCGGGATGGCCTCGTCGGACGGGTCCTCCGGGGTCCACCAGCTCGCCTGGTCGTTGACGATGTGCTGCACGGTCTCCATCGCGTCGGACTTCGTGTGTCCGATGAGCCCGACCGGACCGCGCTTGATCCAGCCGGTGGCGTACACCCCGGGGATCTGCTGGTTGTCGTCGTCGAGGACCTGGCCCTCGTGGTTCGGGATGACACCGTGCCGCTCGTCGAACGGCACCCCGGGCAGCGGGGAACCGAAGTACCCGACCGCGCGGTAGGCGGCCTGGATCGGGATCTCGCGGATCTCGCCGGTGCCCTCGACGCCGCCCTCGCCGTTCGGACGGGTGCGCTCGTAGCGGATGGCGGTCAGCTTGCCCTGCTCGTCGCCGACGAACTCGATCGGCTTCGCGTAGAAGTGCAGGTGGAGCCGGCGGCTGGCCTGGCCGACCTCGCGCGTGCGCCACTGCTCGAGGACACGGTTGATCACCATGACCTGCTTGTTCGTCGCGATCGCGGTCTTCGACGCCTCGTCGTGGTCGAAGTCCTCGTCGTAGACCACCATGTCGACGTCACGGACCTCGCCGAGCTCGCGGAGCTCGAGCGGCGTGAACTTCACCTGCGCCGGACCACGGCGGCCGAAGACGTGCACGTCCGTGACCGGCGATGCCTTCAGGCCCTCGTACACGTTCGCGGGGATTTCGGTCGGCAGCAGGTCTTCGGCGTGCTTCGCCAGGATGCGCGAGACGTCGAGGGCGACGTTGCCGACACCGATGACCGCGACGCTCTCGGCCTGCAGCGGCCAGGTGCGCGGGACGTCGGGGTGGCCGTCGAACCAGCTCACGAACTCGGCTGCGCCGTACGAGCCGTCGAGGTCGACGCCGGGGATGTCGAGGTCGGCGTCCTTGATCGCACCGGTCGAGAACACGACCGCGTTGTAGTGCTTCTTGAGGTCCTCGAGGGTGATGTCCTCGCCGTAGCGGACGTTGCCGAACAGCCGGACGACCCCGCGGTCGAGGACGTCACGCAGGGCGTTGATGATGCCCTTGATGCGCGGGTGGTCGGGGGCGACGCCGTACCGGACCAGACCGTAGGGCGCGGGGAGCTGCTCGAACAGGTCGATCGACACGTCGTAGCCGTGCGCCTCGCGCAGCAGGATGTCCGCGGCGTAGATGCCGGCCGGGCCGGCGCCGACGATGGCGAGTCGGAGGGTGGGCACTGATCGTCTCCAGTTCGTTCGGGTGGGGGTTCCCGGGGGCCTCCCGACCGGGCCGCCGTGGGCGTGCGCGTCGGGAGGGGTGTTCAGCGGCTTCGGTCGACCACGGAGTCCGCGAAGCGGGTGAGTGCCCGTTTCACGGTGCCGTCGGGGAGCGGGGCGAGGGCGGCGACGGCTTCGCGAGCCCAGGCGACGGCGACGGCGCGGGTCGCCGCGGTCGCCTCGTGTTCGCGGAGCGCGGCGACGGCCGACTGGTACGGCGCGGAGTCGACCACGTCGTCGGGCGCACCGTTGACGTCGCGCTCGATGCGCTCGACCAGGTGCTGCGCGGACGGATCGGTCGCGGCCATCCGGCGCAGCTGCAGGACCGGCAGGGTGTCCACGCCTGCGCGCAGGTCGTTGCCGGCGATCTTGCCGGTCTTGTCCGTCGCCGGGGCGAGGTCGATGACGTCGTCGACGAGCTGGAAGGCCACGCCGACCTTCTCGCCGAACGTACCGACGGCGTCGAGGTAGGCGCGGTCGGCTCCGGAGAACATCACGCCGGCGCGTGCCGCGGTGGCGATGAGCGATCCGGTCTTGTCGCTGAGCACCTGGATGTAGTGCTCGAGCGGGTCGTCGTCCGGCTGCGGCCCCGTCGTCTCGTGCAGCTGCCCCATGCAGAGGCGCTGGAAGGTCTCGGCCTGCATCCGGATGCCCTCGGTGCCGAGGTCGGCCGTGATCAGGCTGGCGCGGGCGAAGAGCAGGTCACCGGTCAGGATCGCCACGTTGTTGCCGTAGGTGATCTGCGCGGCGGGGACCCCGCGGCGGACGGGTGCCTCGTCCATGACGTCGTCGTGGTACAGCGACGCCAGGTGCGTGGTCTCGATGCTCACCGCGGCCTTGACCACGGCGTCGGTCACGCCGTCACCGAGCTGGGCGATGAGGAGGGTCAGGGTCGGGCGGATGCGCTTGCCACCGGCGGACAGCAGGTACCGGCTGGTGGTGTCGGCGAGCGTGTCGGTGGAACGCATGGCATCCTCGAGCCCCTGCTCGACGAGTTCGAGCCCGTCGTCGACCGCGGAGATGAAGCGTCGGTCGGCGGGCGTGGCGAACAACCGCTCGCCGATGCCCAGCGATGCGCGCAGGCTCGGCGCGCGACGTGCGACCGGGACGCTCGGATTCAAGTGCTGCTCCGTCTTCGGGGGTGGTGACCGGTCAGTAGGCGGCCGGGTCGACGCGCGGCTGCTCGCCGGTGTTCTGGTGGTCACGGCGGGCCTTCGCACGCCGCGCCGCGGACTCGCGCACCGTGTCGGCGACGGGCTTGCGGCCACGGTGCAGTGCGACGATACCGGCCGTCAGGTTGCGGTAGGCGACCACCGAGAAGCCGACACCGCGGAGCCACTGGGTGAGCACCTGCTGGTCGGGCCACGCGTCGATCGACTCGGCGAGGTAGCGGTAGGCGGCCGGGTTGCTGCTCGAGAGCCGCGCGATGCCCGGGAGCACGCGCTTCAGGTAGGTGCCGTAGCCGAAGCGCAGCAGGGCGCGGGGCGGCGTCGAGAACTCACAGATGACGACGCGGCCACCGGGCTTCAGGACGCGCAGCATCTCGGCGAGCGCCTGCTTCGGGTCGTTCACGTTGCGCAGCCCGAACGAGATCGTGACGGCGTCGAACGTGTCGTCGTCGAAGGGCAGCTGTTCGGCGTCGCCCTCGACGAAGGTGATCTCGGGGTGGCGTTCACGGCCGACGGCGATCATGCCGGCGGACAGGTCGAGCGCGGTGACCTCAGCGCCCTTCTTGGCGAAGGCCGCCGCGCTGGTCCCGGTGCCCGCGGCGATGTCGAGGACCTTCTCGCCGGGCTGCGGGTCGACCGCGCGGACCGTGGCGACACGCCACAGCGGGGCGTTGCCCGCCGACAGGATGTCGTTCGTGAGGTCGTACTTGGCCGCGACGTCGTCGAACATCGCCGCCACCTCGTCCGGGCGCTTGTTCAGGTCCGCTCTGCTCACACGATCAATCCTAGAGGTCCCGACCGAGCGTTCACCGGACTCGCAGCCACCCGGGCGGTGCGGGATCGGCGCGTAGCATCGGAGCCGTGACCCGAACCACCACGGCGGCGCCCCCGCTGACGGTCTCGACCCGGATCCTCGACGACCCGGGCGCCGTCCTCCGCCACACGCTCCGCGACCGTCCCCTCGCCTTCGTCCGGAACGGCGACGGCATCGTCGGCATCGGTGAGGCACTCCGGTTCACGTTCACCGGCCCCGACCGGATGCGTGACGCGGCAGCCCTCTGGCGCAGCGTCGTCGAGACCGCCGTCGTCGACGACCCGGTGCAGCTGCGCGGTTCGGGGCTCGTCGCGTTCGGGTCGTTCGCCTTCGCCGACGACTCCGCCGACGAGAGCGTGCTCATCGTGCCCCGGGTGGTCCTCGGTCGGCGTCGCGGCAAGGCCTGGCTGACCGCGATCGACACGACGCTCGGCGCGGAGCCCCTGGCCTTCACCCGGACCTCGGTCCCGGTCCCCCACGTCGGGCCGCACGTCTCCGTGGCGCTGCGTCCCGGGCACATCGACGAGGACACCTACGCCGCCAACGTGTCCGAGGCCGTCCGCCGCATCGTGGCCGGGAGCGCCCGCAAGGTGGTGCTCGCCCGCGACCTCGTCGGCACGCTGCCGCCGGGAGCCGATCGACGGGCGGTCCTGCTCGACCTCGCGGCCGCCTACCCGCAGTGCGTGACCTTCGCGGTGGACGGGCTGATCGGCGCCACCCCCGAGACCCTCGCCCGCACCGACGGCACGCGGCTGACCGCACGGGTGCTCGCCGGCAGCGCCGCCCGGGGCACCGACGAGGTGTCCGACCGGGCCGCCGCCGAGGCCCTGGCCAGCAGCGCCAAGGACGTCGAGGAGCACACCTTCGCGATCGACAGTCTGCTCGCGGCCCTCGCCCCGCTCGCGACGGACCTGCGCGCCGACGCCGAACCGTTCCGGCTGCAGCTGCCGAACCTGTGGCACCTGGCGACGGACGTGCAGGCCACGCTGCCGCCCGACACCACGTCACTGGACGTCGCCGACGCCCTGCACCCGACGGCCGCGGTCGCCGGCACCCCGACCGACGTGGCCGTGCGGTTGGTCGCCGAGCTCGAGGGCGTCGACCGCGGCCGCTACGCCGGGCCGGTCGGCTGGATGAGTGCGACGGGTGACGGCGAGTGGATGCTCGCCCTCCGCAGCGCCCGGATCGACGACGACGGCACCGTCCGAGCCTGGGCGGGGGCCGGGATCGTCGCCGGTTCGGAGCCCGCGCGCGAGGTCGCCGAGACCGCCCTGAAGTTCCGGCCGATCACCGACGCGCTGGCCTGAGGCAGCCGCGCGACCCGCGCGGGCGCGCAGCCGCGTAGCCGCGCGACACGCGCAGGGCGCAGCCGCGCGACCGGTCAGTCCGCCAGCGGGACCTCGATCACGACCCGCTCGGCGGGGTCGGTGAGCACCCGCTCGAGGTCACCCCACGTCGCCGCCCGGCGGTACTCCCACCCGAGGCCCGTGACGACCCGCTCGACGTCGACGTGCTGCGGGGTCGACATCATCCGCCGCATGTCGGCCTCCGGCGTGGTCTTCGCCACCTCGAGCCCGCGGAAGATCGCGCCACCGTGGTCGTTGCCGACGACGACCTGCACCCGGTGGGTGCGTTCTTCGGTGCCGGTGACGAACGCTCCGAGGTCGTGCAGCAGCGTCAGGTCGCCGAGGAGCACGCGGGTGGTACCCACCGAGGCCGAGGACTGTTCGAGCGCCGCGGCGATGCCGAGCGCGGTCGAGACGGTGCCGTCGATGCCGGCGAGCCCGCGGTTCGCGTGCACCCGGATCTTCTTGCCGAGCACCCGGGCATCGGCTTCACGGATGAGCTGCGACGCCCCGAGGACCAGCCGGTCGTGCGGCCAGGTCACGCCCCAGACGGCCTCGGCGAGCATGGCGCGGTCGACGGGTCGGCGACGGAGCGCGACCTCGTCACGCAGGAACTTGTTCCGCTCGGCGCGGTCGGCGGAGCGCTTGGCGTCGAGGTCCGGGCCGGCGTCGCCGTCGCCCAGGATCCGCCGGCTGGAGCCGACCCAGCGGCCGACCCACGCGCGGTGCTCCGGCCGGGTCCGCCCCGTCACGCGGACGTCGGACACGAAGGTGGTCAATGATTCGCTGGGCCCACGCCGCCGGTTCCCGGGCGACGCGCCAGCGGCGTCCGGGCCGTGCCGGTGGGGAGAGGCGCGGGCCGGGTCGAAGGGGTCGGCCGCCGGTCCGCGGACCACGATCGTCTCGACCCCGTCGCGCTGCAGGAGCGCGGGGACCTCCCTGCTGAGGGTCGGGTGGCCGAGCACGACGGCCCGGCGGACGGCACCGCCGTGGTCCGGGTCGCGCAGCAGTTCGCGGTAGGCCACGACCAGGTTGCGGCCGAAGCGCGCGCCGCTCGAGACCTCGGCGAGGAGCGGCGCGCCGAGTTCCCAGGCGATCCGCTCGGCGTCCTCGCCGGCGTCGTGCCCGGCGATGACGACGGTGCCCGGTTCGTCATCCGGGGTGAGTTCGGCGACCGGCAGACCGGTGTGCGCCCGGCGGGTGGCGAACGCCAGGTCGACCTCGTCGTCCGGCACGGGGCTGACGTGCTCCGGGGCGAGCCCGGCGGACAGCGGCTCGCGGAACGCGACGTTGAGCTGCGCGGGACCGGGCTGCCCGGTGTGCCCCGCTGCGGCGGCGACGGCCTGTCGGGCGAGGGTGCGCAGGGCGTCGCGCACCGAGGCGTCGACGCCGTGCGCCGACGGAGCCTCGACGTCGCGGACGAAGGCGACGGCCTGGCCGAAGATCCCCGGCTGGACGGTGGTCTGGTTGCTGCCGATGCCGCGCAGTTCGTCGGGACGGTCGGCGCTCAGCACGATCATCGGCACGCCGGAGTGGTGCGCCTCGAGCACGGCGGGGTGCAGGTTCGCCACCGCGGTGCCCGACGTCGTCACCACCGCTGCGGGCCGGTGCGTCTCGACCGCGAGCCCGAGTGCGAAGAACCCGGCGGTCCGTTCGTCCAACCGCACGTGCACGGTCAGCCCACCGGCGCGTTCCAGGGCGACCGCCGCGAGGGCGAGTGCCTGGGAACGCGAACCGGGGCTCACGACGACGTCGGTGACGCCGGCACGCACGAGTTCCTGCAGGAGGGCGAGCGCGGTGTCCGTCGCCGGGCTGCCCGAACCGACGGGGCCGTCAGCGATCGGTGCGGCCGTCGTCGTCGCGCTCGTGGAACTGGTCTTCGAGGTCTCGGAGGGTCGCGTCGTCCTGGTCCTTGTCCGTGAGGGTGGTGCCCGGCTCCGGCGTGGTGCCGAGGAAGTCCGGGTCGTCTTCGGGTCCACGGTAGCGGGCCGACGCACCGGGGTCGGCCGCCGGGGTGCGACCGAGCAGGAACCAGAGCACGCCACCGAGGACGGGCAGGACGATGACGAGCAGGAGCCACACGCCGCGACGCAGGGAACGGACGCGCTGACGCGGCATCGTGCCGCAGTCGATGGCCGCGTACACCGTGAAGGCGACGGCGGCCACGGCGACGATCAACCACAAGCGGACCATGCGGTGAAGTCTAGGTCGCGACCCTGTGATGCCCCTGCCGGTCGGCGCTTCCGTAGACTCACCGTGTGAAAGCGTGGCTCCTGTACACCCTGGCTCGGCTCGGCATCTTCGTGGTGGCGCTCGTGCTCCTCCTGCTCCTGACGCCGATGCCGTGGTACTGGGCGACGATCGTGGCCGCCCTGGTGGGCCTGCTCATCTCGTACATCGCCCTGTCCGGACTGCGCACGCAGGTGGCCCTGAGCCTGGCGAACCGCCGCGGCACCCCGGAGCGCGACGCCGACTCGGACTTCGAGGACGACTTCGTCGACGCCGCCGACTCCGACGCCGCGGCCACCCCGGCCGACCGTCCGGTGTCCGACGCCGACCGGCACGGAGCGCGCCGGGACACCGACGCCGACTGACCCGGGCGCGGGGCCGCCCGGTCGAGCAGCCGGAACGGCTACGGCTGGACGGCCAGGGTGATCCCGAGCACCACGCCGAAGGCGAGCGAGGCGAACGACGACAGCTGCAGGGCCGTGATGAGCTCGCGGGGCTTCCGTGACGACACCCCGATCGCCAGTGCCGGCAGGGCCAGCAGCAGCGAGAAGTACGTGAAGCCCGTGCGGAAGTACAGCAGCACGAACCAGAGCAGCACGACGTACGGCAGCATCAGGAACAGGCCGAAGAGGACGCGGGCCACCGGACGGCCGACGACCACGGCGAGCGTGCGCTTGCCCGCCAGCTGGTCCTCGTCGATGTCGCGGATGTTGTTCACCATCAGGACCGCGCAGGCGAAGAACCCGGCGGCGACGGCGGCTGCCCAGCCGTTGACGGTGACCTCGCGGATCTGCACGAACTGGGTGCCGAGCACGGCGACCAGTCCGAAGAAGACGAAGACGAACACCTCGCCGAGGGCGTTGTACCCGTACGGCTTCTTGCCACCGGTGTAGAACCAGGCGGCGACGATGGCGGCGGCCCCCACGAGCAGCAGCCACCACAGCTGGGTGAGCAGCACGATGACCAGGCCGGCGACCGCGGCCAGGCCGAAGAACGTCAGGGCGACGGTGAGCACGGTCCGGGGCTTGGCCAGGCCGGCTCCGGTGAGTCGTGCCGGACCGACGCGGTACTGGTCGGTGCCGCGGACCCCGTCGGAGTAGTCGTTGCTGTAGTTCACGCCGATCTGCAGGAACAGCGCCACGGCCAGGGCGAGCAGCGCGACCGCGAGGTGGCCGTCCTTCGCCAGGTAGTCGCCGAAGTCGCCGGGCTCACCGCTGTCGACGAACGCGACGGCGGTGCCGAGCACGACCGGGACGACACCGAGGGTCAGGGTGCGCAGGCGTGCGCCGCCGATCCAGTCGCGCGCGGTCGCCTTCCGCTTGGTGCGGGCGGGGGCAGCGGCCTTCGCCGGGTTGCCGGACCGGCCCTGCTTCTGCGTCGAGTTCTTCGTTCGTGCCACGAGCACCGATCTTATTGCCGATGCGACCGCCCGGCGGCTCGCGGTCCCGACGAGCGGACCGGGTCGACGAGCGCCTGCACGGCCCGACGGTCGGGTTTGCCCGACGGCAGCATCGGGATCCGGTCCACCAGGACCACGTCGGCGGGGCGGGCGGCACGCCCCAGGGCGGCTCCGACGTGGGTACGCGCGGCCTCGAGGTCGAGCGGCTGCTCGGTGACGACGACCGGGACCTCGCCCCACTCCCCCGCCGAGCGCCGGGCGACGACAGCGCTCTCCTGCCCGGGGAGCCCGCGGACGAGCCGTTCGACCGCACCGAGCTGGACCTTCTCGCCGCCGGAGATCACCACGTCGTCGAGGCGTCCGAGCACGCGGACCACGCCGTCGGACAGGGTCGCGGTGTCCCCGGTCCGGTACCAGCGCAGCCCGTCCCGCTCGACGAAGGCCGACGCCGTGCGGGCGTCGTCGTCGAGGTACCCCTCGGCGAGCATCGGCCCGGCCAGGTGCAGCTCGCCGTCGACCAGCGCGGTGCGCACCGTGCCGAACGGGACGCCGTCGTACACGCATCCACCGCTCGTCTCGCTCGCACCGTACGTCGTCACGATCCGGACCCCGGCGTCGAGCGCCCGCTGCCGGAGCGGCGCCGGGGTGGCCTGCCCGCCGACCAGCACCGCGTCGAACCGGGCGAGCGCACGCGTGGCGTCGGGGTCGTCGAGGACTCGTGCGAGCTGCACCGGCACCAGGGAGGTGTAGCGACGGGGCGCGGCCGGACCGACGACGAGCCGTTCGGCCGCCTCGGTGAACGCGGCGGCCGCGAAGTGCCCGGGTGGCACGACGACGGGGTCGGTGCCCGCGGTGATCGAGCGGGTCAGGACGTTGATGCCCGCGATGTAGTGCGTCGGCAGGGCGAGCACCCAGCGCCCGGGCCCACCGAGTGCCGTGTCGGCCGCGGCGGCACCGGCGAGGAGCGCCTCGGACGAGAGCGCCACGCGCTTGCCCGTGCCGGTGGACCCGCTCGTCTCGACCACCAGGGCGACCGCCTGACGGACCTCGGCCGGCGGTGGCGTCGGCAGTGCAGGAGCCCCCTCGGCGACGGGGAGCAGTGCGGGGCCGCCGGCGAGTGCTGCCTCCAGGCCGCGCAGCACGGCCGTCGGGTCCGACGTGCCGGTCGCGACCAGCGGACGGGGCATCAGTAGTGCCAGGGGAACGCGGTCCACTCGGGAGCGCGCTTCTCGAGGAACGAGTCGCGACCCTCGACGGCCTCGTCGGTGCCGTAGGCCAGCCGCGTGGCCTCGCCCGCGAACACCTGCTGGCCGACCATGCCGTCGTCCACGGCGTTGAACGCGTACTTGAGCATCCGGATCGCCGTCGGGGACTTGCCGAGCACGATCTCGCCCCAGCGGATCGCTTCACGCTCCAGGTCGGCGTGCGGCACCACGGCGTTCACCGCCCCCATCTCGTACGCGCGCTGGGCGGAGTACTCCTGGGCGAGGAAGAAGACCTCGCGGGCGAACTTCTGCCCGATCTGCTTGGCGTAGTAGGCGCTCCCGTAGCCGCCGTCGAACGAGCCGACGTCGGCATCGGTCTGCTTGAACTTCCCGTGCTCGGCGCTGGCGATGGTGAGGTCGCAGATCGCGTGCAGGGAGTGCCCGCCGCCCGCAGCCCAGCCGGGGACGACCGCGATGACGACCTTGGGCATCATCCGGATCAGGCGCTGGACCTCGAGGATGTGCAGCCGCCCCATCGACGCCTGGGCGGCCGCGGGGTCGACGCCCTCCGGCGGTGCACCCTCGTCGCCGACGTACTGGTAGCCGCTCCGCCCCCGGATGCGCTGGTCGCCGCCGGAGCAGAACGCCCACCCGCCGTCCTTCGGGCTGGGGCCGTTGCCGGTGAGCAGCACGACGCCGACACGGGGGTCCTGCCGGGCGTCGTCGAGGGCGCGGTAGAGCTCGTCGACCGTGCGCGGGCGGAAGGCGTTGCGGACCTCGGGACGGTCGAAGGCGACCCGGACGATGCCCTTGGAGACGTGCTTGTGGTACGTGATGTCGGTGAACTGCTCCGCGATCGGAGCGGTGGTCCAGACGTCGGGGTCGAACAGGTCGGAGACGGGAGCAGCCATGCTCCCAACGTACCGCCGGGCGTCTGGCGGGTCAGGCGCCCATGTCGGTCAGGATCTCCGGCGCGACGAACACCATGATCACGATGAGGATCACGGGGTTCGCGAAGAACGCCAGGACGACCCCGACGGCGCCGTACCAGCGTCCGAACGAGCCGACGGCGGCGACGAACCCGAGCACCGCGGCGACGAGCGTCAGGAACACGACGACGAAGCAGATGCCGAAGGCGAAGTTCGTGTCACCGCCCATGAACACGGCGAAGGCACTGGCGTCCACCGCGGCGGAGACGACGGCGAGGCCGAGTGCGATCTTGCCGACGACGGGGTTGCGGCGCCTCGTGGCGCCCGTCTGCCGCACGTCGACGGTGTTGCGCTGCATGAGGCGGGCGAAGTCGTCGGAGTCGCGCCCGGCAGCCGCCGCGGGTCGAGCGCCCGCTGCCGGTCGGGCTGCCGCCGCTGGTCGGGCTGCGGCCGCCGATCGGGCTGCCGACGCCGGACGGGCCGCGGCGCCCGACGGGTCGGACGGGCGCTGCGATGCGCGTTGCTGTGCTGCGCGCTGCCGCGGATCCACCGCCACCGAGCCTCCATCGTCTTCGGGTCGTTCCCCTGCCGACCGAGGCCGACCGATGCATGCTAGTGCCCTGCCCTGGCGGTCCCCTCCGAGGAACCGGCAGGCCCCCTGGGTGCGGTGGGAGGATGGCGGACGTGCTCCCCGACCTCGCCGAACTCCTCGCCGACGCCCACGTGGTGGCCCTGCCGATGCGCGTGCGGTTCCGCGGCATCACCACGCGCGAGGCGGTCGTGCTGCGCGGCCCCGCAGGTTGGACCGAGTTCTCGCCGTTCGTCGAGTACGACGACGCCGAGGCCGCCGCCTGGCTGCGGGCCACCGTCGACTTCGGGTGGACGGACCACGAACCGGCCGCCGACTCCGTGCCGGTCAACGCCACGGTCCCGGCGATCGCCGCCGACGCCGTCGCCGACCTGCTCGCGCGGTACCCCGGGTGCACCACCGCCAAGGTCAAGGTCGCGGAGCCCGGCACGACCGTCGACGACGACGTCGCCCGTGTCGCCGCGGTCCGCCGGGTGATGGGGCCCGAGGCCGCGGTCCGGGTCGACGCGAACGGGCTGTGGAGCGTGGAACAGGCCAGCGCAGCGCTGGAGCGGCTCGCACCGTTCGACCTGCAGTACGCCGAGCAGCCCTGTGCGACGGTGCCCGAACTCGCCGAGCTCCGGTCGCGCGTCGCCGGTCTCGGGGTCCGGGTCGCCGCCGACGAGAGCGTCCGGAAGGCGAGCGACCCCCTCGCCGTCGCCCGGGCCGGTGCCGCCGACGTCCTGGTCGTGAAGGCCCAGCCGCTCGGCGGGATCAGCGCGGCCCGTGCCGTCATCGCCGACGCCGGGTTGCCGTGCGTCGTCTCCAGCGCGCTCGACACCTCGGTCGGGCTCGGGATGGGAGCGTTCCTGGCCGCCGCGGCGATGACCCCCGGGTACGCAGCAGGGCTCGGGACGGCGGTGATGTTCGCCGGGGACGTCACGGCCGATCCCCTGTTGCCGGATGGCGGTCGGGTGCCGGTGCGCCGGGTCGACGTCGCGCCGGAGCTGGTGGAGCGCTCCGCCGCGTCGCCGGAACGCACGGCGTGGTGGCGTGCGCGGGTGGCCCGCGTGCACGCACTGCTCGCCGCCGGGTAGCGCACGCGCCGCGTCCTCACGAGACGCCGTCGTCTCCGCAAGACGCCGGCGTCTCCTTTCGGCGCCGCCACGTCATCGAGGCGCCGCCGAGTCATCGAGCCGCCGCCGAATCCTGCGGCGTCTCGCCGACGACGCGGCGTCCCACCGACACGACGGCGTCTTCCTGGCCGTGCACGCGACCCGACGACGGACGGGAGGCACGGTGCCAGCTGGCACCGTGCCTCCCGTCCGTCGTGGTCGCGACCAGGGCCGCATCAGCGACCCACGCGGCTCACAGCCCCGAGTAGCTGTGCAGGCCCTTGAAGAAGACGTTCACGACCGAGAAGTTGAACATCACCGCAGCGAAGCCGATGAGGGCCAGCCAGGACGACCGCGCACCGCGCCAGCCGCGGGTCGCACGGGCGTGGATGTAGCCCGCGTAGACGACCCAGATGATGAAGGTCCAGACCTCTTTCGTGTCCCAGCCCCAGTAGCGTCCCCAGGCGCGTTCCGCCCAGATCGCACCGGCGATGAGGGTGAAGGTCCAGAGGACGAAACCGACGAGCAGGACGCGGTAGGTCAGGACCTCGAGCCGGTCGGCGTCGGGCAGCGTCGCCATGAAGCGGAGCTTGCCGGAGGCCGTGCGGCCCTGGCGGTACGTCTGCACGAGCTGCGCCACCGCGAGCCCCGCGCCGAGCGCGAAGAACCCGGTTCCGGCGATGGCCACGAAGACGTGGATGACCAGCCAGTACGACTGTAGGGCCGGCTGCAGCGGGACGACGGGGACCCAGTAGTTCACCGTCGCGATGCCGAGCAGGATGATCGTCAGGCCGGTGATGAAGACACCGAGGAACTTCAGGTTCTGCCAGAACTGCACGAGCAGGAAGATCAGCGTGATCAGCGCCGTGCCGGTCAGCGAGAACTCGAACATGTTGCCCCACGGCACACGGTCGGCCGCGATGCCGCGGAGGACGACCGAGGCGACGTGCAGCACGAGCGCGAGGATCGTCATCGCCATGCCGACGCGCTCGAACTTCGTGCCGCGACCGGCCGAGCCACCCGACGGCGGTGCGGCGACCTGCTCGAGCACGACGGTGCCGCCGCGGACGGTCGCGACCGTCTTCGCGCCGCGTGCCGACGCGGCGCTGACCGCGTCGGACGAGCTGTCGTCGGCACTCGCGTTCTTCGCGGCGGCCGTGACCTCGCCGGAGCGTTTGGCCATGTCGAGGGCGAACGAGATGAACGCGACCACGTACACCGCCATCGCGGAGTACGTGAGCACGACCGAGTAGGTCGCGAGGTTCGTGGTCATGTCGTTCACTGGGGCATCCTAACTCCGAGGTCCGACGTGTGGCGCTGTGCGATGTCCGCGACGGCCCGTTCGAGGTTCGGGTCCTCGCCGCGTGCGAGTCCGGCGTACTCGAGGTCGTACTCGCCGCCCTGCGCATCGCGACGCGGGACGACCTTCACCCAGACGCGGCGGCGCGGGACGAACAGCGAGGTGAGCAGACCGAGGGTGGAGAGCAGGGCGAACCCGCCCACCCAGAGCTGCGAGGGGTCGTGGTGGACGTCGAGGGAGACGTACCGCTTGACGCCGTCGAAGGTGATCGACCCGGCGCCCTCCGGCAGCTTCTTCGTCTGGCCGGGCTCGAGCGCGATGCTCGCGGTGTCCGACTGCCGACCGGCGATCTGGTCGAGGCCCTTGGTGCTCAGCGTGTACACGCTCTGCGGCACACCGCTGTCGAGCCCGAGGTCACCCGTGTAGACCTGCAGCGTCAGCAGCGGGTTCTGGGTGTCCGGGTAGGCACTCGAGTACGCGCCGCTCGCGAGCTTCGACGCGGTGGGGTAGAAGAACCCGACCATGCCGAGCTGGTCCGGCTTCGCGTCCGGCACCTTGATGACGCCGGTGGAGGTGTAGTTCGCGTCCTCCGGCAGGAACGGCACGACGTCCTTGAACGCCACGTTCCCGTCGCCGTCACGCACCGTGACCTGCATCGCGTAGCCGTTGCCGAGCAGGTAGACGTTCGTGCCGCCGACGTGCAGCGGGTCGTTCACACCGAGGCGGCTCGTCTTCGGCTCGCCGCCCTTCTCGGTGCTCGTGACGGTGGCCGAGTAGTCGAGCGCCTGGCCGAGGGCGTCGAGGTTGCGCTCCTCGTACTTCGTCACGAACTTGTCGAGCCGGAGGTTGTAGCCCTTGAGGTCGGTCTGCTGGAACCAGCGACCGGGGTTGAACGAGTCGTACGACCCGAGCACGTTCGAGAAGGTCTGGCCCTCGACCAGCAGGCGCTGTCCGGTGAAGCCGAAACCGCCGCCGACACCGACCGCCAGGAGCACCCCGACGAGGGCGGCGTGGAACACCAGGTTGCCGGTCTCGCGCAGGTAGCCGCGCTCCGCGCTCACCGAGTCGCCGAACCGCTCGACGCGGTAGCCGGACCGCTTCAGGATCGCCATCGCGCGCGTCACCGCGTGCTCGGTAGACGGGAGGCCCGTGGTCGCGTCGATCCCGGTCGTCCCGTCGATCATCGCGTCGGGTTGCACCGCCACGGTGCGGAAGCCCGCCAGTCGCGTCAGGCGCGCGGGGGTCTTCGGCGGACGGGTCCGCAGGGCCTGCCAGTGGTGCTTCGTGCGGGGCACGATGCAGCCGATGAGCGAGATGAAGAGCAGCAGGTAGATCGCGGAGAACCACACCGAGGTGTAGGTGTCGAAGACCTGGAGCTTGTCGAGGACCGGGTAGAGCTGCGGGTGGTCGGCCTTGTACTGCACGACGCCGTTCGGGTCGGCGGTGCGCTGCGGGACGAGCGAGCCCGGGATCGCCGCGAGGGCGAGCAGCATGAGCAGGAACAGCGCCGTGCGCATGCTCGTCAGCTGCCGCCAGAAGAACCGGAGGTACCCGACGAAGCCGAGCTTCGGCTGGTTGACGCCGCCGTCGGTGGGGCCGGAGCCGTCGACGTGGTCGGACGGCCGCTGCGGGTCGGAGGCGCTGTCGGCCCCGTCGCCTGCGCCCGTCGGGATGTGCTCGTTGAGGTCAGACCGCGGGGACAAAGCTCTGGATCACCGCCCCGACGCTCGACATGACGGCCGACCAGATACCGGTGACCATGAGCAGACCGATGACGATCAGGATCGCTCCTCCGATGATGTTGACGGTGCGCATGTGACGCTTCACCGCCGCGATGGCCCCCGTGGCCCAGCCGGCGCCGAGGGCGACGAGGACGAACGGGATGCCGAGCCCGAGGCAGTACGCCACCCCGAGCCACATGCCCTGCCAGGCGCTGCCCGACTGCACGCTGAGCAGGTTGATGGCCGCCAGGGTCGGGCCGAGGCACGGGGTCCAGCCGAGGCCGAACACGATGCCGAGCAGGGGGGCACCGAGGAGCCCCGTGGCAGGGGTCCAGCTGGGCTTGATGGTGCGCTGCAGGAACGTGAACCGACCGACGAACACCAGGCCCATCGCGATAACGACGACCCCGAGGATCTGCGTGATGAGGTCGCGCCACCGCACGAGCCAGAAGCCGAGCGCCCCGAACACGGTGGTGTACGCCACGAACACCGCGGTGAACCCGGCGATGAACAGCAGCACGCCGAGCACCACGCGGCCCCGACGCTGCCCGCCCTCGGCGACTCCGCCGACGTACCCGAGGTACCCCGGAACGAGCGGCAGCACGCACGGGGACAGGAACGACACGAGCCCGGCGAGCGCCGCCACGGGCAACGCCACGGCCATCTGGCCGCTCAGGATCGCGTCGGCGAAGGGGTTGGAGGTCACGGGTCAGGACGCCTTGCCGGCGTCGAGCTCGTCGCTGACCAGGGTCTTCAGGATGCTCGTGCCGTCGATCGCGCCGAGGACCCGGGCGGCGACGCGGCCCTTGGTGTCGAGGACGATCGTGGCGGGCACCGCGTTCGGTGCGATCTGCCCGGACATCGCGAGCTGCATCGTGCCCGTGCGCTGATCGAGGACGGTCGGGTACTGCACGTCGAAGGTGCGCTCGAAGGCGGCCGCGGTCGCTGCTTCGTCACGCACGTTGACACCGATGAACGCGACGTCATCGGCGCCGGCGTACTCGTCGTGCACCTGGTTGAGGTACTTCGCCTCGGCACGGCACGGCGGGCAGCTGGCGTACCAGAAGTTCAGGACGACGACCTTGCCACGGAGGTCCTTCGACGAGACGGTGTCGCCGTTCGAGTCCTCGGCCCGGAAGGTGACCGGGTCGGTGCGGTCCTTCGCGGAGACCTCGGTCACGGCGCCGTCGCCGGAGATGTAGTTCTGGGTCGTGCCGTTGCCGTACTGCTTCGCGATGCCGCCGCTGTCCGACGAGCAGCCGGACAGGACCAGGACGGCGGCCACGGCCGTCGCCGCGAGGACCGCGAACCGCTTGCTGATGACGCGCACACTGCTCGTGCTGTTCACACTGCTCCTTCGTCGACGGCGGTCGCGCGCAGTTCCTGCGCGGGGTCCGCGTACCCGACCTCGGTGAACCGACCGGTCGACGCGGCGGGTACACGTTCGACGGTGGTGATGCTCGACAGGTCGCAGCGGCGCTTGCGCGGGTCGTGCCACAGGGGCTCCCCCGCGAGCTTCCGGTGGACCATCCAGATCGGCAGCTGGTGGCTGACCAGGACGACGTCGCCCTCGTCCACGCTCTCCCACGCCGTGGTCATCGCCGCGAGCATGCGGTTGGCGATGGACTCGTACGCCTCGCCCCAGCTGGGACGCAATGGGTTCGCGATCCACGGCCACTCCGCCGGGCGGCCGAGCGAGCGCTTCGTGAACCCGGGGGGCTGCCCCTCGTAGCGGTTCGTCGGTTCGATCAGGCGCTCGTCGAGCGTCACGTCGAGCCCGTAGGCGGCCGACCAGGGTGCGGCGGACTCCTGCGTGCGCTGCAGCGGGGACGCGACGATCCGACGCACGTCGACGCCGGCGTCCTTCCAGGCGGTGGCGGAGGTCTGGGCCATCCGCGTGCCGAGGTCGCTCAGCCCGAAGCCCGGGAGCCGGCCGTAGAGGACGCGGCCCGGGTTGTGCACCTCTCCGTGCCGGACGAGGTGGAGACGGGTCGCGGGCATGGGTTCCAGTGTAGGTCGCCCGCGGTTCCCACCGCCCCCTCAGGTAATTCACCGGATGCGGAAGCACTCAGCCGCCGAGCTCACCGGAGAGCCGCCCGTGCAGCGCGATCGAGCCGGTGTCGAGGTTCACCACCTCGACGGTCGACCCGTGCTTCGCGAACCGCTGTTCGACCCCGTCGAGCGCGGCGACCGTGGACGCGTCGAACACGTGGGCGTCGGCCAGGTCGATGATCACGTGCTCCGGGTCCTCGGCGTACGAGAACCGTGTGACGAGGTCGTTCGACGAGGCGAAGAACAGCGCCCCGCGGACCCGGTACCGCACGGTGCGGTCGTCGACCGGCTCGCGGACCACGGTCACCACGTGCGCCACCCGTCGGGCGAAGACCAGGGCCGCCACGACCACGCCGACGAGCACCCCGGTGGCGAGGTTCTCGGTCACGACGACCACCACGACGGTGACGAGCATGACCGCGGTCTCGCCGAGCGGCATCCGTCGGAGGGTGCGCGGTCGGATGCTGTGCCAGTCGAAGGTCGCGACGCAGACCATGAGCATGACCGCCGTCAGTGCCGCCATCGGGATCTGCGCGACGAGGTCGTGGAGCACGATCGTCAGGACCAGCACCGAGACGCCGACCGCGAAGGTCGAGACGCGGGTCCGGGCACCCGCGGTCTTCACGTTGATCACCGTCTGGCCGATCATCGCGCAGCCGCCGGTCCCGCCGAAGAAGGCGGACGCGATGTTCGCGACACCCTGACCCCACGACTCGCGCCACTTGCTCGAGCCCGTCTCCGTGATGGAGTCGACGAGCTGCGCGGTGAGCAGGGTCTCGAGCAGGCCGACGATCGCGACACCGAACGCGTACGGGGCGATGATCTGCAGCGTCTCGAAGGTGAACGGCGTCGTGATGCCGCCGAAGCCCGGGAGCGCCGTCGGCAGGGCGCCCTCGTCGCCGACCGTCGGCACGGCGATGCTGAACACCATCGTGAGGCCGGTGACGACGACGACCGCGATGAGCGGTGCGGGGACCGCCTTCGTCAGGAACGGGAAGCCGACGATGATCGCGATGCCGAGCACGGTCAGCGGCCAGACGACGAACGGGACGTCGTCGCCGAGCAGGTTCGGCAGCTGGGCGGTGAAGATGAGGATGGCCAGGGCGTTCACGAACGCGACGTTCACGCTGCGCGGGATGAAGCGCATCAGCCGTGCCACCCCGAGGAACCCGAGCACGAGCTGGAACACGCCACCCAGCACGATCGCGGGCACGAGGTACTCGATCCCGTGCTCCCGGACGAGCGGGGCGATGACGAGCGCCACCGAGCCGGCTGCGGCGGAGATCATCGCCGGGCGACCGCCGACGATGGAGATCACGATCGCGATGACGACGCTCGAGAACAGCCCGACCGCGGGATCGACCCCGGCGACGACGGAGAACGAGATCGCCTCGGGGATGAGGGCCAGCGCGGTGACGATGCCGGCCAGGACCTCTCGGGTGAGCATGCGGGGCGAGCGGAGGGCGGCGAGGACGCTCGGGGCCGTCGGCGCGTGTGTGATCACGGACATCGATCGGAACTCTACCCTCACGTGGGGGTAGAGTCGTACTCCGTGAGCACCAGCGACGTCCCCGACACGATGCACATCGGCGAACTCGCCGACCGCGCCGGCATGTCCCTGCGCACCATCCGGCACTACGACGAGGTCGGGCTGCTCGTACCGAGCGGCCGCACCACCGGCGGATTCCGGGTCTACACGGCGCAGGACCTCGAACGGTTGCTCGTGATCCGCCGGATGAAGCCGCTCGGGTTCACGCTCGACGAGATGGCCGAGCTGCTCCGCGTGGTCGACGCCCTCGCGACGAAGGACCCCGAGGACGAACCATCGCTGGCGGCCCGCCTCGACGCGTACCTCGAGGACGCCCGAGCCCGCCACGCCAAGCTCGTCGAGCGGGCCGGCATGGCCGAGGAGTTCATCGGCACGCTCGGCTCACTCCGCGCTTCGCTCCCCTGACGTGGCGACGTCCTCGGCGAGCACCCTGGCGCGCATGCGCTGCCGCTCGAGTTCGAGCTTGAGCTCCCCCTCCTCAACGTGGAGCTGCCAGTCGATCGCCCCACGTTGCGCCCAGTCCCACGTGCTCTCGCCAGGCGCAGGACCGATGTACGGCCGCTCCGCGGGAACCGTGTCCTCCTTCCGGACCAGCTCGCGCCAGGCACGGCGCAGACGAGTCGTCATCACGGTCTCCTCTTCTCGATGAACAGTTCCGCAAGCACCCTTGCAGCGGGTTCTTCTCCGGCAGGCACTTTCTGCATGTCGTACATCGCCTGTGCCAGGTTCCGGCCGATCTCGCGGCGCCCGACCTCGGCCGCGGTGATCAGCTCGAACACCACGGTCAACCGCGCCCAGTAGCGGTCCCGTTGTTCCCGCGCGACGTCCCGCCGCCACCGGATGACCGCCCACAGTCCACCGACGAACGCCACGAGCAGCGTGAACGCCGTCGTGCACAGCGCCGCCACCACCACCGCGACCGCCGCAGGCGGCCAGGTCGCGAGCTCCCCTGTCCCCGTCCCCACCCGGTCCCCCTCTCGTCCCGCGACCCGGCCACGTCGAGAACGCTACGGAGTCCACGCGCGCCGCCACGGGCCTCCCGGCATTCGGTGGAGAACGCCGGACGCAGGCGGCCGTGTGGAGGAAGGGACCCTGCCGCCCACGCCCCCGGACGCAGGCGGTTAGACTCGACCACCGTGATCGAACGCACCCGCATCGCCGACCTGGCAGCCCTCCCCGACGGTCCCGTCTCCGTGGCCGGATGGGTCGAGACCGTCCGAGACCAGAAGAAGGTGCAGTTCGTCGTGCTGCGCGACGAGACCGGCGCCGTCCAGCTCGTGAACCCGGCGACGCGCGAGGCCGAGGACGGCGACGACGCCGCACAGTCCGCGCTCGCGACCACCAACGAGATCTCCGGCCTGGCGCACGGCACCTTCGTGCACGTCACGGGCACGCTGAAGCACGACGAGCGCGTGAAGCTCGGCGGGCTCGAGGTCAAGATCGGTGCGCTGCAGGTGGTGAGTGCCGCGATCCCGGAGACCCCGATCGCCGACGACTCGTCGCTCGACAAGCGTCTCGACTGGCGCTTCCTCGACCTGCGCAACCGCAAGCAGAACCTGATCTTCCGCATCCAGACGACGCTGGAGCACGCGTTCCGCACGTACTGGGTCGACCGCGACTACATCGAGATCCACACCCCGAAGCTCATGGCGTCGGCGTCCGAGTCGCGCGCCGAGCTGTTCCAGCTCGAGTACTTCGAGACGACCGCCTACCTGGCCCAGTCGCCGCAGAACTTCAAGCAGATGGCACAGCCGGCCGGCTTCGGTGCCGTGTTCGAGATCGCCGACGCCTTCCGCGCCGACCCCTCGTTCACGAGCCGCCACGCGACCGAGTTCACCAGCGTCGACGCCGAGTTCTCGTGGATCGAGTCCCACGAGGACGTCATGGCGATGCACGAAGAGGTCCTGGTCGCCGGCATCACCGCCGTCAAGGAGAAGTACGGCAAGGACATCGCCGAGGTCTTCGGCTTCGAGCTGCAGGTCCCCGCGACGCCGTTCCCCCGCGTGACCCTGGCCGACGCGCGCAAGATCGTCGCCGACAGCGGCTACGACGTCGTCCGCGCCGACGGTGACCTGGACCCCGAGGGCGAGCGCCGCGTCGCCGCCTGGGCGAAGGAGCACCACGGCTCCGAGTTCGTGTTCGTCACCGAGTACGACGCCTCGATCCGGCCGTACTACCACATGCGGAAGCCCGGCGACCCGTCGGTCACCAACAGCTACGACCTCATCTTCAACGGCGCCGAGATCTCCACGGGTGCCCAGCGTGAGCACCGCGTCGACGTGCTCGAGGCGCAGGCCGTCGAGAAGGGCCTCGACCCGGAGGAGCTCGGCTGGTACCTCGACTTCTTCCGCTACGGCGTCCCGCCGCACGGCGGCTTCGGCATGGGCCTCGCGCGCGTGCTGATGCTCATGCTCGGTGAGCCGTCGATCCGCGAGGTCACGTACCTGTTCCGTGGCCCGACGCGCCTGACCCCGTAGGTCCCGCGCTGCGCGGCACCGCCGCGCGCACATGGTGAGCAGCAATGGTCGCCTCCCGATGCGGGAGGCGACCATTGCTGCTCACGAAGCGCGCGACGCGAAGCGACGAGCGCGCGCGGACGGGAGGCCCGGCTCAGCTCTGCCAGTCAATGGCGGCCCGCGCCGTGACCAGTTCACGGATCGCCGCTGCCGCCGCCTGGTGCTCCGGGTGCACCTGGTACGCATCGAGCCCGGCGAGGTCGTCGAAGCTGGCGACCACGGCGACGTCGTGGTTCTTGTCCGGGTAGGCGACGTTCTCGACGACCTCGAGCGAGCGGATCGACTCGACGGTGCCGACCAGACCGGTCAGGAGTTCGCGGATGCGGGCGATCGACGCGGTGCGGTCGAGATCGGTCCGCAGGGACCAGGAGACGACGTGGGAGATCATGCGCGGGCCTCGGCCTTCTCGAGCGCACGTGCGAGCCGGTCGGCGTCGACGTGCCAGTTGCTGTGGACGCGCCCGTCGATCAGCACGACGGGGATGTCCTCCGCGTACTCCTGGCGGAGGGCGTCGTCGTCGAGGATCGAGCGTTCCTGCAGGGTGACCCCCGGGTGGTCGGCGACGACGCGTTCGACCACGGGTCGGGCGTCGTCGCAGAGGTGGCATCCGGGCTTCGTCAGGAACGTCACTGCGGGCATGGTCCCAGCGTAGTCCGGGAACGCGAAAGCCCCGGCGAACCGGGGCTTCTCGTGCAGGTCCTCCGACCTGCGCAGACCTGTGAGGGTCTACTTCTTGTTGCGGCGCTGGTGACGCGTCTTGCGAAGGAGCTTGCGGTGCTTCTTCTTCGCCATGCGCTTACGACGCTTCTTGATGACAGAACCCATGTGGACCTCGCTCGGACTGATGCTGATGTACGGACACCGGGCCGAAGAGACCGCGGAAAATCAACCTGCCCGAGTCTACCGGCTGCCCGCTGTGATGTCGAACGCGCGCTCAGCCGACGTCCGCCACGCCACCGCGCAGCACGTCGGCGACGGCCGACTCGGGGACACGGAAGGAGCGGCCGAAGCGGATGGCGGGGAGCTCACCGGCGTGCACCATCCGGTACACGGTCATCTTCGAGACGCGCATCATCTCAGCGACCTCAGCGACGGTGAGGAAGCGCACGTCGTCGAAACTGCCGGTCATGGTCCGCCTTCGGGGCTCGCACGCGCGCTGCGCACGGGAGTGGTGTGACCTGTGTGGTCAGTGGCAACTGTAGAGGCGCGTGCGACCCGGTGTCCAGGATCAGTCCGCGCCCGGTGCGCACCGACCGTGCCGCGGGCTCAGTCCTCGTCGCCCCGCCGGGTGAAGCGCTTGCGGCTGCGGTCGACGACGCGCTCCCAGCCCTGCTGCGCTCCGGAGATCGCCGCGGTGGCCCGGTACGACGCCTCGGCCATCACACGGCCGAGTTCGGTGCCCACCTCGACGGTCGCCTTGCCGGCCGTGCCGTTCCGGCGGATCGACACCGGCTGGCCGTCCGGCGTCCACGCGGTGGTGGCCGGGGTGCCGTCGGCGTCGACCGCGCCCGTGAACGGCAGGACCCAGTCCTCCAGGTGCACGAGCGGCTCCGGGTCGAGCCGGTAGTAGCGGTGCTGCCCTTCTTCGCGACTGGTGACGAGACCGATGTCGCGCAGGACACGCAGGTGCTTCGACACCGTGGGCTGGCTGACCCCGAGGCGTTCGACGAGCTGGCCGACGCTGAGCTCCCCGCCGGTGACGTCCGAACCGTAGGCGGACAACAGCGTGCCGAGCAGCTCGCGCCGGGTCGGGTCCGCCACGACGGAGAAGATGTCGGCCATGGGGCAAGGCTAGCCGGGGCACCACGGATGTACCATGACGAACCGTCCCGGCCCATGTCCTCGGAGGCATACGCATGCTCGACCGAACCGAGCCGATCCCGCACCACGTGAGTGTCGGCCGACGACGAGCGAGCCGGATCGCGACGGTGCTGCGGTCGTCGCCGTCCCGACTGGCGATCGTCGTGTTCATCGCGCTGATCTTCCTGTTCACGGTGGCCTTCATGACGCCGTGGGCCACGGCGGACCGCAGCAGCACCCACTTCGCGGACGCCCTCTTCACCGCGGCGTCGGTGGTCTGCGTCACCGGGCTGTCCACCGTCGACATGGCGACGCACTGGTCGGTGTTCGGCAAGGTCCTGGTGGTCATCGGCACCCAGATCGGTGCCGTCGGCGTCCTGACCTTCGCGTCGATCCTCGGCCTGTTCGTCACCCGGAAGCTCGGCCTGCGCGCGAAGCTCATGGCGGCCGGCGACTCGAACCCGCTCCGCACCCACCACGGCGCCGTGCCCGAGGGGCAGGCCGTCCGGCTCGGCGAGGTCGGCACCCTGCTCGCGACGGTGGCGGTGAGCACCCTGTCGATCGAGATCGTCCTCGGCCTGCTGCTCCTGCCGTCGGTGCTCATCGCCGGCATCCCGTTCTGGACCGCGGTCGGCGACTCCTTCTACTACGCGGCGATGGCCTTCACGAACACCGGGTTCTCGCCGAACGCGGACGGCCTCGACCCGTTCGCCCACGACTACTGGTTCCTGACGCTGCTCATGATCGGTGTCGTGGCGGGGTCCATCGGGTTCCCGGTGATCCGTGCCCTCACGAAGCAGCTGCGCACCCCGCGGCGCTGGCCGATCCACGTCAAGCTCACGCTGGCGACGAGCGCGG
The DNA here is from genome assembly GCF_026241855.1 of Curtobacterium flaccumfaciens pv. betae. NCBI lineage: Bacteria > Bacillati > Actinomycetota > Actinomycetes > Micrococcales > Microbacteriaceae > Curtobacterium > Curtobacterium flaccumfaciens. Next base: position 2,623,217 of record NZ_JAPJDC010000001.1, read on the forward strand.
TCCTGCTCCTCGGCGGCGCGGTCGTCTACACCGCCCTCGAGGCGTCGAACCCGACGACCTTCGGCGAAGAAGGAGCGGGGCGCACCGCGTTCCAGGCACTCTTCCTGTCGACGATGACCCGCTCCGGCGGGTTCTCGCTCGTCGACTTCGACCAGCTCAACGGCTCGAGCCTGCTCGTCACGGACATGCTCATGTTCATCGGTGGCGGATCCGCCTCGACGGCCGGCGGCATCAAGGTGACGACCCTCGCGGTGCTGTTCCTGGCCGCGGTCGCCGAGGCCCGCGGCCGCCAGAGCATGGAGGCCTTCGGTCGCCGGATCCCGAGCGACGTCCTGCGCGTCGCGGTGGCCATTGTGCTGTGGGGAGCGACGATCGTGGCCGTCGCGACCGTGGTGCTCCTGCAGATCACCGACGACTCGCTCGACCGTGTGCTGTTCGAGGTGATCTCGGCGTTCTCGACCAGCGGTCTGTCCTCCGGCGTGTCCGCGAACCTGCCGGAATCGGGCAAGTACGTGCTCGCCGCCACCATGTTCCTCGGCCGGGTCGGTACAGTGACCATCGCCGCTGCCCTGGCCGCCAGCCAGAGCCGGCAACTGTTCCGCCGTCCCGAGGAGAGGCCGATCGTTGGCTGACCGCACCCGTTCGTCGCACCAGCACGGTGCCATCAGTCACGACGCTCCCGTCCTCGTCATCGGGCTCGGTCGCTTCGGGGCCGCCACCGCCGGGCAGCTCGAACGCCAGGACCGCGAGGTGCTCGTCGTCGACACCGACGCCGGACTGGTGCAGAAGTGGTCCGACCGGGTCACCCACGCGGTGCAGGCGGACGCGACCGACATCGACGCGCTCCGGCAGATCGGCGCGCAGGACTTCGCCATCGCCGTCGTCGGCACGGGCAGCGACCTGGAGTCGAGCGTGCTCATCACGGCGAACCTGGTCGACCTCGGCGTCCCCCAGATCTGGGCGAAGGCGATCAGCCGCTCGCACGGCACGATCCTGTCCCGCATCGGCGCCAACCACGTCGTCTACCCCGAGCGCGAGGCCGGCGAGCGCACGGCGCACCTGGTCTCCGGCCGGATGCTCGACTTCATCGAGTTCGACGACGACTTCGCCGTGGTCAAGATGTTCCCGCCGCGCGCGGTCCGCGGCAAGGACCTCGCCACCACCGTGATCCGCACCCGCTTCGGCCTGACCGTGCTCGGCATCAAGCCGCCCGGCAACCCGTTCGTGCCGGCGACGCCGGACAGCGTCATCGGTGAGGACGACGTCATCATCGTCTCGGGTTCCGAGACAGACCTGGAGCGCTTCGCCGCGTACGAGTAGCGACCACCGGACGGACGGGAGGCCCGTGGCGACGCCGCCACGGGCCTCCCGTCCGCACTGTGGCTGCGTCCACGACGCGGTGTGCGTCTACGACGCGGCGATCTCCTCGGCACGCGCGATCGCGGCACGCGATGCGCGCAACAGCGTGTCCGCCAGGTCGGCGTCCTGCAGCACAGCGACGGCCCGTTCCGTCGTGCCCTTCGGGCTCGTCACCGCACGGCGCAGGTCGGCGGGCTCACGGCCCGACCGCTCGAGCAGCTCGACCGCGCCGCGGACGGTGCCCTGCACCATCGTCGCCGCCTGCTCGTGGGTGAACCCGAGCTCCTCGGCGGCACGCTGCCACTGCTCGACCAGCAGGAAGACGTAGGCGGGACCGGAGCCGGACACGGCGGACAGTGCGTCGAGCTGCTCCTCCGGCACCTCGATGACCTCGCCCGAGGCGGTGAACACCGACGACGCCAGTGCGACGGCCTCGGCGTCGGCCGAGGTGCCCGCGCTGATGCCGGTGACGCCGTGGCCGACGCCGATCGGGGTGTTCGGCAGGGCACGGACGACCCGGACGCCGGCGGGCACCCGAGCCTCCATGCTCGCGGTCGTGGTGCCGACGGCGACGCTGACCAGGACGGCACCGGGCTCCAGGTCGTCGGCGACCTCGTCGAGCAGGTCCGCGATCATGTACGGCTTCACGCCGACCACGACGAGGGCCGCGCCACGGACGGCCGCCCGGTTGGCGTCGGGGTCGGTGTCGCTCGCGGTGGCGTCGAGGCCGCGCTCCCGGTGGGCAGCGGCGGACGCCTCCGACTTCGTGGTGAGGGTCACGGTGGCCGGGTCGAGTCCCGCGGCGAGCAGGCCGTCGAGGACCGCGCCGGACATGGAGCCGACGCCGAGCAGGGCGGTGCGGGGCAGGTCGATCGTCATGCTCCCGACCCTACCGACGCGACCCGCCTAGGATCGTGTCGCAGACCACGAGAAGGGGACAGCTGTGAGCGCTTCCGGAGGCACGAAGGCGATCTTCGCCGCACTCGGTGCCAACATCGGCATCGCGATCGTGAAGTTCATCGCGGCGGCGATCAGCGGATCGGCGTCGATGCTGGCCGAGGGCGTGCACTCCCTGGCCGACTCCGCGAACCAGCTCCTGCTGCTGCTCGGTGGCCGCAAGGCCCGGCGAGCGGCGGACCAGGAGCACCCGTTCGGCTACGGGCGTGAACGCTACGTGTACGCGTTCGTCGTCTCCATCATCCTGTTCTCGGTCGGCGGTGTCTTCTCGCTCTACGAGGGCATCGAGAAGCTCGCCCACCCGCACCCGCTCGAGAACTGGTGGCTCCCCCTCGTCGTGCTCGTCATCGCCATCGGTCTCGAGGGCTTCTCGCTCCGCACCGCCCTGCACGAGGCCCGACCGCAGAAGGGTTCGCAGAGCTGGGTGCAGTTCGTGCGCCGTGCGAAGGCCCCCGAGCTGCCCGTCGTGATGCTCGAGGACACCGCGGCCCTGCTCGGCCTGGTCTTCGCCCTGTTCGGCGTCGGCCTGACGGCGATCACCGGCAACGGGGTGTTCGACGCGATCGGCACGATGCTCATCGCGGCGCTGCTCATCGCGGTCGCGGTGGTGCTCGGCATCGAGACGAAGAGCCTGCTCGTCGGCGAGGGCGCGACCGCCGCCGACGTCGAGCGCATCAAGCAGGCGGTGCTCGACGGCCCCGAGGTCGACGCGATCATCCACCTGAAGACCCTGTACCTCGGACCGGACGAGCTGATGGTCGGTGTGAAGGTCGCCGTCGACGGGGACCGCCGGCTCGGTGACGTCGCCGCCGGCATCGACACCGTCGAGCAGCGTGTCCGGAGCGCCGTGCCGATCGCCCGGGTGATCTACGTCGAACCGGACGTCCTGCGCACCGGGCCGCAGCCGCCGACCGAAGCGATCGTCATCCTCGCCGCGGACTGAAGAAGTCGTCGAGCAGCTCGGCACACGCCTGCTCGAGCACGCCCCCGATGACCTCGGAGCGGTGCGGCAGCCGGCGGTCCCTGGCGATGTCGTAGACGCTGCCGCTGGCGCCCGCCTTCGGGTCCCACGCGCCGAACACGACACGGGGCACCCGTGCGGCCATGACGGCGCCGGCGCACATCGGGCAGGGCTCGAGCGTCACCACGAGCGTGTGCTCCTCGAGGTGCCAGTCCCCCGTCACCGCCGCAGCAGCACGCAGCGCCAGGACCTCGGCGTGGGCCGTCGGGTCCTGCCGCGCCTCGCGCTCGTTCCGGCCGGTGGCGACCACGACGCCGTCGCGGTCGAGCACCACCGCGCCGACCGGCACGTCGTCGGTCTCCAGGCACCGTCGGGCCTCGTCGAGCGCACGCTCCATCGCCGGGACGAACGGGCGGGCTGCGGGCTCCTCCACGGGACCTCCTGACGGTCGGCGGCACGCTAGGCTCGACCCTATGCGAGTCCACGTCGCCGACCACCCGCTCATCACCCACAAGCTCTCGGTGCTCCGCGACCGTACGACGCCCTCCCCCACGTTCCGCGCCCTGACCGAGGAGCTCGTCACGCTCCTCGCGTACGAGGCCACGCGGGGCGTCCGGGTCACGGCGACGCCGATCGACACGCCGGTGGCGCACACCATGGGCGTCGCGATCGCCAAGCCGCGGCCGCTCGTCGTCCCGATCCTCCGCGCCGGGCTCGGCATGCTCGAGGGCATGGTCAAGCTCGTCCCGACGGCCGAGGTCGGCTTCCTCGGCATGGCCCGCAACGAGCAGACGCTCGAGCCGCAGACCTACGCCGAGCGCCTGCCCGACGACCTGTCCGGTCGGCAGTGCTTCGTGCTCGACCCGATGCTCGCCACCGGTGGCACCCTCGCCGCCGCGATCGACTTCCTGTTCGCCCGCGGTGCGCAGGAGGTCACGTGCGTGTGCATCCTCGGTGCCCCCGAGGGGCTCGCCATGGTCGAGCAGGCCGTCGGCGACCGCAACGTCTCGATCGTCCTCGGTGCGCTCGACGAGAAGCTTGACGAGAACGGGTACATCGTCCCGGGCCTCGGCGACGCCGGCGACCGCCTCTACGGCCTGGCCGAGTAGCGCAGACCCGACACGTCTCGGACAGGAGGCGCGGTGCCGGCTGGCACCGCGCCTCCTGTCGTCCGTGCGGTCGCGCCCACCGCACCCGCCGGTTCCGGGCGTACCAGCCCGTTCCGGGCGTACCTGCCCGTTCCGGGCGTACCCGGTCGTTTCTTTCCACGAGGTACGCCCGATTCGACCTTCCATCGCGTGCGCATTGGGAAAGAACGGGCGTGGCGCCCGACGCCCGTGCGGTCGCGCCCACCGCACCGTCCGTGCGGACGGTTGACACCGCGTTGGTATACCGCAGATACTCGTCACATGACTGCAACCGTGTCCACCCGCGTCCTCTCCGAGGCGTGCTCCTCCGCAGGGGCAGTGGGGACCGTCGGCATGATGATGCCGACCATGCCGGTCATGCGTTGTCGAATGTGTGCCTGATCGGCACCCGTTCCAGCCGGATCCCCCGCGACACCACCCCCGTCGCGAGCGCGTGATCCCCGGGTGACGGACACCGTCGGCGACGCGCACCACGTCACGAGGTCTGTCTCCCGTTCCCCCGGGTCGGCCCCGGTCCGCAGCAGGACCGCAGGGCACATCGGCGTACCGCCGTACCCGGGATGACGCATTCGACACCGGCCGCCGCGCCACCCGCGCACCGGCCACACCGCCCGGAGAACCACCATGTCGCTCACCATCGCCCAGCCCCGCACCGCGCTCCGCACCGCACCGGCCCCGACCGACCTCGGCACCGTGACGCCGATCCGCCCGCGCCCGGCCTCCCCGGCAGCCACCGGACCGGCCACCGTGCCGACGAGCCCCGTGGTCGCACCGCAGCGGAACCGCGCGCTCCCCGAGGGCACCGAGGCCCGCGGCTTCGCCCTGTACGTCGGCATCGACGAAGCGAAGGCCGCAGCCGCCGGCACGACCCTGGCCGCGGTGGTCGAGCAGCTGAAGGCCCTCACCGCGCAGCTCGTCCCGTCGTCCGAGACCTACGCGGCCGTCGCCGTCGCCGCCGAGCACTCCGGTGGCCGTGACGTCGACGTCGTCCGGCTCGCCCTGCAGGACCGCTCCGCGGTGGCCGCCCGCAAGCAGGCCGAGAAGCCCGAGCCCGAGGAGACCGGCGTCGTCATCGACATCTCGCGGAAGCGCGTGACCCTCGACGGCGAAGCAGCACCCCTGACCTACAAGGAGTTCGAGCTCCTGCAGTTCCTGGTGCTCCGCGAGGGCCAGACCGTCGACCGGTCCGCGATCATCGACGGCCTCTGGTCGGACGGCGAGGACGAGACCCCGAACGAGCGCACCATCGACGTGCACGTGCGTCGGCTCCGCTCCAAGCTCGGCGCGTTCGAGGAGATCGTCCGCACCGTGCGCGGCGTCGGATACCGCTTCGACCGGCACGCGGACGTCGCCGTGCGGTACGCGTCGACCCCGTCGCCCGACCTCTTCTGAGCCTGATCGGCTGCTCTTGGTGAACTCGCAGCGAACCGGCCCCGGAGAGGCTGGCGCGCCGTTACCGCTTCGTTATACAGTCGGTGGTGCAGACGGTGTTTGCTGTGGCACCGCCTGTGGAATGTGATTGCAGGAAACTCTTGGTGCAAGGGAGAGGGCCGGTCGCCGACAGGCGGCCGGCCCTCGTGCATGTCGCCCGGCTCCTGTCGGACCCCGTCGGTAGTGTGGTCAGACCGTACGACCGGAGGGAACGCGAACGTGAGCGAGACACGCCGCAGTGAGAAGGCGACCGCGGTCGCCGCCTGGGAAGCGCTCTTCCGCGCCCAGGTCGCCGTGATGCGGAGTCTCAACGCGGACTTCCCCGGCGACGAGATCTCGTTCAACGAGTACGACGTCTGCTTCAACCTGTCGACCCAGCCCGGCCGCCGCTGCCGCATGCGCGACCTCACCGGGCACCTGCTCCTCACCCAGCCGAGCGTCAGCCGCCTGGTCGACCGGCTGCTCGCCCGCGGCATCGTCGAGAAGCAGCCGGACCCCACCGACGCCCGCGGCGTGATCGTGGCACTGACCCCGCACGGCTTCGACGTCTACCGCCAGGTCGCCGTGCAGCACGCGGCGAGCATCGCGCAGCAGGTCGGCGCCGGACTGTCCGACCCCGAACTCCGCACCCTCACCGAGCTCTGCACGAAGCTCCGGCTGGCGGTCGGCACGGCACCGGGCCGGCGGTCGACGGCCCGCCCGGTGGCCGCTGCGGATGCGGCAACGGTGTGACCGGCGCGATCGTCTGGCTCCGTGACGACCTGCGGCTGTCGGACAACCCGGCGCTCCGTGCGGCGATCGACCACGGTGGCGACGTCACGGTGGTGGTCGTCCTCGACGAGCAGTCCCCCGGGCTCCGTCCGATCGGTGCCGCGAGCCGCTGGTGGCTGCACCACTCCCTGACCGCCCTCGATGCCGACCTGCGCGAGCGGGGTTCCCGGCTGGTCCTCCGGCGCGGTGCCGCGGCGACGGCGATCGACCAGCTCGTCGCCGACGCCGGAGCCGACGCCGTGTACTGGAACCGTCGGTACGGCGCCGTCGAGCGGGACGTCGACGCCGGCATCAAGGCGGCCCTGCACGACCGTGGCGTCGAGGCGCACAGCTTCGCTGCGAACCTGCTCTGGGAACCGTGGACCGTGCTCACCGGGCAGGGCGAGCCGTACAAGGTCTTCACCCCGTTCTGGAACGCCGTCCAGGCGCTGCCCGAACCGCGCCATCCCCTGCCCGACCCCGACGACCTGCCCGCTCCGGCCGACGTCACGGGTGATGCGCTGGCCGACTGGGCACTGCTGCCGACGAAGCCCGACTGGGCCGGCGGCCTCCGTGACGCCTGGACCCCGGGCGAGCACGGCGCGCAGCAGCAGCTCGAGCACTTCGTCGAGCACGCGCTCGAGGACTACGACCAGCGCGACGAGCCCGCGATGGAGGCCACGAGCAGCCTGTCGCCGTTCCTGCGGTGGGGCGAGATCAGCCCGTACCAGGTGTGGCACCGCCTGCACGAGCGGCTCGAGCCCGCGCAGCGCCAGAACGCCGCCGCGTTCCTCCGGCAGCTGGCATGGCGGGAGTTCAACTGGAACGAGTACTTCCACTGCGACGACATCGCCACCGTCAACGTCCGTCGGAACTTCGACGCGTTCCCGTGGCGTGACCCGGAAGCGGCCGAGCTCGACCGCTGGCGGCAGGGCCTGACCGGCTTCGACCTGGTCGACGCGGGCATGCGCGAGCTCTGGCACAGCGGCGCCATGCACAACCGGGTGCGATTGGCGGCCGGGAGCTTCCTCGTGAAGAACCTGCTCGTCGACTGGCGCGTCGGGGAACAGTGGTTCTGGGACACCCTGGTCGACGCCGACCCCGCCAACAACGCGGCGAACTGGCAGTGGGTCGCGGGCTCCGGCTTCGACGCCGCCCCGTACTTCCGGGTCTTCAACCCCGACCGGCAACTCGAGCGCTTCGACCCGCACCGCGAGTACGTCCACCGCTGGGTCCCCGCCGACGAGCTGCGCCCCGAGCCGATGGTCGACCTGAAGGCGTCGCGGCAGCGGGCGCTCGACGCCTACGAACGGATGCGGCGATCGTGACCGGGTCGCACCCCGCGGTCGCCGCCGTCGTCGACCAGGTCGACGAGCTGTTCCGTGCTCGTGTCGAACAGGGCATCGCGCCGAGCAGCGTGTGGGGCGTGTTCGACCGCTCCGGGCTCGTCGCGTCCGGTGGGCACGGCGACCGCGGGGACGGCCGGCGGCCGGACGCCGACACCGTCTACCGCATCGCCTCCTGCACCAAGAGCGTCACCGCCGCGACCCTGCTGACCCTCGTCGCACGAGGTGCGCTCGACCTCGACGCACCCATCACCGACTTCGTGCCGGCGTTCGGCGCCGTCACCCTGCCGACCCCGGACTCTCCCGTCCCCACAGTGCGGATGCTGCTGACGATGTCGGCGGGCTTCCCCACCGACGATCCCTGGGCCGACCGGCAGGAGTCGATCTCGGACGCCGAGCTCGACGAGGTCCTGCGCGGCGGCCTGCTGTTCGACTCGCTGCCCGGCACCCGCTTCGCCTACTCGAACCTCGGCTACGCCCTGCTCGGCCGGGTCGTCGCCGTCGTGACGGGGCGGCCCTTCACCGTGGCCGCCGACGAGACCGTGCTCCGTCCCCTCGGGCTCACCGACACGGTGTTCAGCGCCGACGAGTCCACCGGGTTCGTCGTCACCGGTGTCCGCGGACACGAGGGCGACTGGGAACCCCTGCCGATGACGGGCCCCGGCGCGTTCTCGTCGATCGGCGGGCTCTTCTCGACCGTCCGCGACCTGGCGCGCTGGGCGACGCACCTCGGTTCGGCGTTCTCCGCTGCGCCGGAACCCGGCCCGGTCTCCCCCGCCGATCGCCGGCTCATGCAGCAGGCGATGCGGGTCGTCCCGTCGTCCGTCGTGCCGGGTTCGGCCCGCGCGACGGCGTACGGCTTCGGGCTGTTCGTCGAGCAGGACGACCGCTTCGGCGAGCTCGTCTCGCACTCCGGCGGCTACCCGGGCTTCTCCGCGCACATGCGGTGGTCCGTGCGCGACGGCCTCGGGGTCGTCGCGTTCGAGAACGCCACGCAGGCCAAGGTCTCCGCGGCCGCGCAGCAGGCGCACGACCTCGTGCTCGACGCGGCGCTGACGGCTCGGACACCCGACCCGGCGGAAGCCGGCACCGACGTGGCCGGAGCGACCAGCGGGGTGGCGGCGACCACCCGCGCGACGCGAGCCGCCCAGGCCGCCGTGACGCGCCTCCTGGCCGACTGGCGCGACGACCTGGCGGATGCCATCTGCACACCGAACGTGGCCATGGACGTGCCCTACGACCGCCGACGGCGGGCGGTGGCGCAGGCCGTCGCGGACGTCGGCGCCGACCTCGGTGCCGCACCGGTGTCCGAGTACTCGGCGGCACCGTCGCACCTGCGCTGGTGGCTCCCCGGCACCTGCGGGCGCCTGCGCGTCGAGATCCGGCTCGCGCCCACCGCCGCGGGGCGCGTCCAGACCCTGAACGTCGTCCCCGAACCATCGGAGCGCTGACCCGACGGAGCGCTGGCCGAACACTGACCCGACGGAGCGCTGACCGGGGGTGCCGACCGAGAACCCGTCGGCTCAGACCGGCGGTCGACCGCCCACGAAGCCGAGTGCCCGCGCGGCGACCCGGGTGCCCTCGCGGGCTGCCGCACCGACGCGGACCGGATCCGTCGCCCACGCACGGACGAACCCGGCGACGAAGGCGTCCCCGGCGCCGATGGTGTCGACGACGGTCGCCGGTGTCGCGGGGACCCGGTGGACGCTGCGGCCCCGGCGTCCGATGAGCGCGCCGTCGGCCCCGGCCGTGACGACGACCAGTGGGACGTGCTCCGTCAACCGCCGTACCGCGGCGTCGAGGTCGTCGCCCCCGCCGAGGGCGAGCGCCTCGTGCTGGTCGGGGAAGAGTACGTCGACGCCCCGCAGGGCCTGCAGGAACCTTTCGGCACCGATCGTCTCGATCACCGCCACCGACGATGGGTCCACCGCCACGCGCGCCGGCCCCGTCCGGGCGCACGCCACCAGGTCGGCGAGCCGGTCGGCCCCGCCGCCGAGCATGGCGGCCCCGGTCAGGTGCACGATGTCGGCGCGGGCGACCACCGACGGCGGGACGTCGGCGGCACTGATCTTCCCGCTCGCGGCCGGGTCGGACATCGCGGTGCGACCGTGGCCGTTGCGGACCGAGACGACGACCCCGGTGGACGTCATCGCGTCGTACCGCAGGTGGGCGCGGACCCCGGCGTCCTCGAGCGCGCGTTCGTGGCGGTAGACGTCGTCGACCCCGACCCGGGCGACGACGTCGACCTCGGCCCCGAGCCAGCCGAGCCAGGTGGCCGTGTTGCCACCGGCACCGGTCGGACGGTGGCGGATCTCCGCAGCGGGGTCGTGCACCCCGATCCGGTGTGCGGTGGTGTGCACGAGGACACCGTCCAGGACGTCGCCGACGACCAGGAAGCGTTTTCCGGCGCCACGACGACGGCCCGTGACCACCCGTCCGGCGCGGGTCCCTTCGGGCCGGGACGGCGGCGGAGCGCCCTCGTACGGCATGGACATCCGAAACAGTGTACCCGTAGCCGAGTTTTTCTCCGTTTCTATCGGTGAAAACGGAGGTTTCGCGGAGAGATCACACACGACGACCATGGTGCCACTGAAATACCGGCTGCTAGTATGTGGGCGGTCGCGCGACCACCGCCCCGACGACGGAGATGCCATGCCCAGGAAGCCCGACCCCACCCGCAAACCCGCGATCCTCGAGAAGGTCGTCGACCACTTCGTCGAGACCAAGATCGAGGACGTCACGGTCCGGGGCCTCGGCCGCGTGCTCGGGACGAGCGCCTACCCCGTCGTCTACCACTTCGGCTCACGCGAAGCCCTGATCGACTCCGTCGTCGAACACCTGGCGGCCGCACGTCCGGTGGCGACACTCGACCCGGACGCCGATGCGGACGCCCTCGCCGATCACCTGGTCGCGGCCTTCGGCGGGCTCGACGACCCACACCGCGCGTTGGCCGCGCGACTCACCTTCGAACTCGGTTCGGTCGAGTCCCTCGACGGGCGGGACCGCCAGCGCCGTGCGCACCGCTGCCACGTGGCGGCCATCCGGGCGTGGTGCCGGGCGCACGGTGCCGACCCCGTCCTCGCCGAACGTGCGGCCCAGGACACGGTGATGGCCGCCCGCGGAGCCCAGTGGAGCGCGCTCGTCGACCGCGCGCACACCGAGGCCGACGCCGCACTGCGTCGCATCGCGCACGACCTGGCTTCGAGCACGACCGGCGCCGACCCCGCGCTGCGCGCGACCGTGCCCGCGTCCGAGGACCGGTCCCGGACCCGGTGACGGCGTGCGGTCCGGAACGGCACCCGGACCACGAACGGGAGGCACGGTGCCAGCTGGCACCGTGCCTCCCGTTCGTCAGGTGGTCACCGTGGTGACCCGCCGACGCGGATCAGAGCGTGACGAACCGCTGCGACTTCGCGTTCTCGAAACGAGCGGCGACGTTCTCCCAGTCGACGATGTTCCAGACGGCCTTGACGTAGTCCGCCTTGACGTTCAGGTAGTCGAGGTAGAAGGCGTGCTCCCACATGTCGAGCATGAAGATCGGGACGAGACCGAACGGGATGTTGCCCTGCTGGTCGAAGAGCTGGAACGTGGTGAGCTTCTGGCCCACGGTGTCCCAGGCCAGCACGGACCAGCCGGAGCCCTGGATGCCGTTCGCGACGGCGGCGAACTGCGCCTGGAACTTCTCGAACGAACCGAAGAACTCGTCGATCGCCGCGGCGAGCTCGCCCTCGGGGACCTTCGTGTCCGGGCCGAGGTTGGTCCAGAAGATCGAGTGGTTCACGTGGCCACCGAGGTGGAACGCGAGGTCCTTCTCGAGCTTGTTGATCGCGCCGAAGTTGCCGGACTCACGGGCCTCGCCGAGCTGCTGGAGCGCGGTGTTGGCACCGGTCACGTAGGCCTGGTGGTGCTTGTCGTGGTGCAGCTGCATGATCTTGCCGCTGATGTGCGGCTCGAGCGCGGCGTAGTCGTACGGCAGTTCCGGCAGGGTGTACTCAGCCATGTGAGGTCCTTTCGATCAGTGGGGTTGTGGACGCGGCTCCGCGGCTCACGAGAGCCGGGAACGATCGGTGAGGGAGTGGAATTCCCGGTTGTGGTAGACCAGCGGCTCGCCGCGGTCGGCACCGACGATGATGTCGAGCACCTCGGCCACGACGACGGTCGAGCTGCCGATGGGCGTCGTCGACAGCGGTCGGCAGCGGAGCGCACTCGCCGCACTCGGCAGGTAGCGGTCGCCGGACGGCAGGGTGCCCCAGATCGGGTCGTCGGCGGCCGGGCTGCCGGTCGACGCGAAGCGCTTGGCGAGTGCGACCCCGAGGGAGTCGACCAGGTGCACGACGAACAACGGCGCACCGAGCACGACCCCGGCCGAGCCGGAGTTCGTCGAGAGCGAGAAGACCAGCACGGGCGGGTCGACGGCCACGCTCGCGACGCTCGAGGCGGTGAGGCCGGTCGGTCCGTCCGGGCCTTCGGCCGTGATGACGGCGACGCCGGCAGGGTGCCCGCGGAAGGCGGACTTGTACGCGTCGGCGATGGATGCCGGTGCTTCGTCGGGCATGGTGATCGTGGTCGTTCCTTCGGGAGGGGCTGCCGTCACTCGGCGGCTGTCACCCAACGTATGACCTGAACCCTGGTTGAGGTCAACGATTCACAGGTTCGGGCGCGGCCGGGCGCGCCGCGGTGGCACTTCGTGAGCAGGAATGGTCGGGTCACGCACGGCGACCCGACCATTCCTGCTCACGAAGCGCAGCTCACGAAGCGCAGCTCGCGCCCGCAGTGCGCCCGCAGTGCAGCGCGGCCGCTCAGCGGCGCTTGAGCATGACGAGCGCACCCACGGCCGCCACCACCATGAGCACCGCGGCGACGCCCGCCGTGATCGTCACGCCGGAGTCGAAGGCCGCCCGCGCCGACTCGAGCAGCACCTGCCCGGCGCTGCCGCCGAGCTGCCCCGCCGCGGCGACCGCCCCGCCGAGGGTCTCCTGCGCCGCGACGTGCGCCGCCGAGGACAGCCCGTCGGGCACCACGACGTGCGCCCGGTAGGTCGTCGCCAGGATCGTGCCGAGCACCGCGGTCCCGAGCACGGCCCCGATCTCGTACGCCGTCTCGGACATCGCCGACGCCGCACCCGCCTTGTCCGCCGGAGCCGTCGAGATGATGAGGTCGTTCGTCACCGTCTCGGACGCCCCGATCCCGATGCCGAGCAGCACGAACGCGAACGCCAGGGCGGCGATGGAGGCGTGGTGTCCGAGGACCGCGACGAGGGCGTACGCCGCCGCCGAGAACAGCAGCGCGACCGACACGACCCAGCGCGGGGCGACACGCGCCACGATCGGCACGACCGCGAGCCCGGCGACGATGGTCAGGACCGAACCCGGGATGAGCACCACGCCGGATGCGAACGGGTCGAGCCCCGCCACGAGCTGCAGGTGCTGGGCGATGAAGAACAGGAACCCGGTGAGCGAGAACATCGCCGCCAGGTTCATCAGCACACTGCCCGTGAAGGCCGTGCTGCGGAACAGCCGCAGGTCGAGCATCGGCGTGCGGGACCGCAGCTGCCGACGGACGAACGCGATGCCGCACACGACACCGACCGCGAGCATGGCGATCGCGAGGCCGCGCTCCTCGGGGTGCACGACCGACTTGATGGCCCACGCGATGGGTGCGAGCGCGCCGAGGGACAGGAACATGCTCGGCAGGTCGACCGGCCCGGGCATCGGGTCGCGGGACTCCGGCACGCAGAACGGCACGCCGACGAGCATGAGCACGAGGATCGGCACCGCGACGAGGAACACGCTGCCCCAGTGGAAGTGCGCGAGCAGCGCGCCGCCGACGAGCGGGCCGAGCGCGTTGCCGGCGGCGAACATCGTCGACCAGACGGCGAGCGCCATCCGCCGCTCCCCCGCGTCCACGAACACGTTGCGGATGATCGAGAGCGTGGCCGGCATGAGCATCGCGCCGAACACGCCCATCGCGATCCGGGCCGCGACGAGCATCCAGGCGTCGGTCGCGAAGGCCGCGGCCACCGAGAACAGTGCGAAGCCGGTCGCGCCGATCACCAGGATCCGCCGTCGACCGATGCGGTCACCGATGCTGCCCATCACGACGAGCAGGCCGGCGAGCACCAGCGGGTACGCGTCCACGATCCAGAGCTGCGTGGTGGCGTCCGGGTTCAGCGCGCGGCTGATCGACGGCAGCGCGAAGCTCAGGATGGTGTTGTCGACCGAAATCAGCAGGACCGGCAGCATGAGCACGGCGAGCGCCAGGAACCGTCGGGCGCGGCTCCCGGTGACGCGGGTGGCGACGGGGCTGGTGAGCAGTGCGGACACGGCGGACTCCTGGGACTTCGAGCCGGACCAGGTCGACGGCGGGTGGTACGTGGGGCAGACGAGACGGGACGCGGGATGGACACGCGCCCCGTCAGGACTCCGTTAGTGTACCGTCCGGACGGTTTTGGTTGCAAATGCAACTGACGACGGCCGGGAGGCCCGTGGCGGTCCCGCCACGGGCCTTGCGTCGGTCCACTGGTCGCGTCGTCGGGCCTACGCCGATTCGCGGAGCAGCAACCGGTGGCGCACCGTGCGCTCGACGGCCTCGCCCGAGCGCGGCAGCTCGCCCGCGAGCATGCCGAGCGCCAGGTCGAGGGCCTGGCCCGCGACCTCGTCGAGGTCGACGGCCAGCGTGGTGAGCGTCGGTGCGACGAGCGTCCCGAGCGGCAGGCCGTCGACGCCGACCACGCGGACGTCACCGGGGACGTCGACACCGGCACGACGGCAGGCTGACAGCACGCCGAGGGCCAGCACGTCGTTGAACGCCAGGACCGCGTCCACCCGCCGGTGCTCGGCGAGGATCCGCTCGGTCTGTCCGGCGCCGGCCTCGGCGGTGGGTGCGGACGCGACGACGAGGTCGGGCAGGTACCCGCGACGCCGGAGTGCCGCGACCATGTGCTCCCCGCGCTGGCTCGGCACGCCGTCGGCAGCGGCGTCGAGCACGACGGGGTGCTTCACCCCGACGTCGACGAGGTGGTCGGCGAGGTCCTCGATCGCGGCGGTCGGGTCGATCCGGACCGCGGCGCGGGTCACCGGCCCCGAGGGGTCGAGTTCGACGACCGGGACCGAGCCGAGCCGTTCGATCCACTCCGGCGCACGGGACCCGAGGTAGCCGATCACAACGTCGGTCTGGGCACCGAGGGACTCCACCATCCGGTCCGAGTCGCTCGCGAGCCCGACGTCGGCGAGCATGACGTTCCACCCGCGGGCGGCGGCCAGGCCGAGCACCGCGGAGGCGAGTGCCGGTGCGTAGGGGTTCCGCAGGTCGTTGACGACGAGCCCGAGCTGGTGGTCGCCACCCGTGACGAGCCCGCGGCCGAACCGTGACGGACGGTAGTCGAGCGCAGCCGCGGCCTGGAGCACGCGGTCCTTGGTCGCCGCGCTGATGCCGGACATGCCGTTCATCGCGCGGGTGACGGTCTGCCGGGACACCCCGGCGGCCGCGGCGACGTCGATGATCGTCGCGCGGCCGCCCGGGGTCAGGCGCGGAGGTCCAGCCATGCCACCTGTTCCGGGGAGAGGTCGACGGAGAGGCCGGTCATGGACGACCGGGCCTCCGCGATCGTACGGGGTCCGAAGAGCGGGAACGTCGGGAACGGCTGGTTGAGCACGTACGCCAGCGCGATCGCCGTCGCGGGGACACCGAACTGCTCGCCGAGTTCGCGCGCACGCCGGAGCCGCTCGAAGTTGTCGTCCGAGTAGTAGCAGCGGACGAGTTCGGCGTCGCTGGTGTCCTCGGGCGTCGCGCGGCCGGTGAAGAACCCGCGGGCCTGCGACGACCACGGCAGCAGCGGGACCTGGCGTTCCTCGAGCCAGGCCTTCGATGCCGCATCGGTCGCGTGTTCGCAGCCGTCCCACGGCACGTCGTACGCCTCGGCGAGACCGAAGTGGTTGCTGAGCACCTCGAACTCGTGCTTGCCGTTGGCCCGTGCGTAGGCGTTCGCCTCGTCGAACCGTGCGGGCGTCCAGTTCGAGCCGCCGTACACCCGGATGCGCCCGGCTCGGCGGTGCTCGTCGAGCACGTCGACGAACTCCCCCACCGGGATGTCGGGGTTGTCGCGGTGCATCATGTAGACGTCCGCGTAGTCGGTTCCCTGGCGCTCGAGGCTCTCGAGCAGCTGCCGGGTGATCGACTCCGGGTCACAGTGCGGGGTGTGGGCGCCCTTCGTGATGACGACCACGTCCTCGCGGATCCCCCGGTTCTGGATCCACCTGCCGAGCCTGCCCTCGAGCACCCCGCCGCCGTAGATGTACCCGGTGTCGAACACGTTGCCGCCCTGCTCGACGAACAGGTCGAAGATCGCGCTGGCGTGTGCCAGGTCGGGCTGGTTGTCGACACCCATCACCAGGCGGGACATCCGCTTGCCGACGCCCGGCACCTCGCCGTAGCGCATCGGGTTGCCGTCCTGCACGGTGAGCGGTCGGCCGGACACCGTCGGGATGTCGGCGGTCTCGGCTTCGAAGGGGTAACGCAGGCCGATCGCCGCGCGCCACCTGTCGAGCGTGCGGGCCGTGGCGAGGGTCTCGTCGATGGTCATCTGCGCCGCTTCGACCCCGCCGGCACGCAGGGCGTCGGTGGTGGCGTCGGCTTCTCGGGCGTAGGGGTGCTCACCCGCGAACGACAGCGAGCGAGGGGGTTCGTCGACGGTGTGGATCTCGATGGTGGGGTCGTCGCCGAGGGTCCACGGGTCGGTGAGCACGATGCGACCGCGCGAGCCGTACACCGACACGGCGTTGTCGTCCTGCACGAAGACGCCGGTCCGGACCGTCGCCGTGGTCCCGCCCTTGTAGGTGAGCTGCGCGACCGTCCACTCGTCGACCCCGGTCGGCCCGAGCGTGCCCGTGGCGGTGAGGTCCACCGGCTCGGCGACGGCGACCCCGGTGGCGGCCTGCACGATCGCCGCGGCCATCGTCACCGGGTACCCGCCGACGTCGAGGATCCCGCCGCCGGCGGTGTCGACGTCGAACAGGCGACCGGTGCGCTCGCCCGTCCGGAAGGCGAACGAGGCGTCGACGTGGGTCACGTCGCCGATCACGCCGTCGCGGATCAGCTCGAGCAGCGCCGCGGTCTGCGGGTGGAAGCGGTACATGAACGCCTCGACGAGCGGCAGGCCGGCCTGGCGTGCGGCGTCGGTGAGCGCCATCGCGGTGCCGTGGTTCACGGCGAGGGGCTTCTCGCAGAGGACCGCCTTGCCGGCCTCGAGTGCGGCGAGCACGAGTCGGGCGTGCCCGGTGTGCACGGTCGACACGTAGACGGCGTCCACCCGCGGGTCGGCGAGGACCTCGTCGTAGGTCCCGGCGGTCACGTCCGCGAACCCGAACCCGGCGGCCTCGTCGGCGAAGCCCTGCGCCCGCTCGGCGGACGAACTGCCGGCCGCGACCAGGACACCCCCGCTGGCGGGCAGCTGCGAGAGGAAGCGTCGGGCGATGCTGCCGGGGCCGAGGACGGCCCACCCGGGGCGGTCGGTGGTGGTCGAGGTCGGGGTGGTGGCGGTGTTCGCCGTCTGCGCTGACATGCGGATCCTTGTCGTCTCGTGAACCTTCACGGTCGGCTCGACGCTAGCCGGTGCGGGAACGATGAGCAATGGTCCCGCGGCATTTCGTGAGCGTTCACGGCGACCACGGAGGAGCTGGCGTCCGCGCCCCCCGGAACTGCTCCTAGACTCTCGGCATGGCCAGTGCCCGCGACCGTGTCCTCGACAGCTTCGTCGCCATCGTGTGCGAGGAAGGCGAGCGTCCCGCCACGCTCGACGCCGTCGCCGCGCGCGCCGGTGTCTCGAAGGGCGGGCTGCTCTACCACTTCGGCTCCAAGGCCGCCCTGGTCGAGGGGCTCTGCGAACGGCTGTCGGACCTGTCCGCGATCGACGTCGAGCGCATGCAGGAGGCCGAGGACGGCGCCGCGCGCTACTTCGTCCGCAACTGCCTGTTCGTCGGCAGCGAGCTGGACCTCGCCCTGCTCGCCGCGAGCCGCCTGCAGCAGGCCGGTTACGAAGAGGCCGGACGGACCCTCGACGACACCGAGAACGCCTGGCTCGCGACCCTCGTCGACGCCCTCGGCGACGAGCCGACCGCGCAGGCCGTCAAGCTCCTCGGCGACGGGCTGTACCACCAGGCCTCACTCGGTGCCGCGAGCGAGGTGCGACCGAAGCGGGGCAGCGTCGACATGGAGACCCTGCTCACCGTCGTCGACCGTCTGATCGCGACGCGACCGGGAGCGTGAACCGGCACACCTCCGGCTGGGGATAGACTGGGGAACGATCCACTCGTCGACACCCGGAGGTATCCCGTGGGCCGCGTCATCGCCGCTGTTTTCTCGATCCTGCTGCTGCTGGTGTCGATGTACCTGTTCGGGTTCGCCTTCCAGGTGGAGTCGGGCCAGGCCTTCGTCTTCATGGCTGGCGTGCTCCTGATGAGCCTCTCCTTCTTCCTGCCGATCCACGTGTTCGGCAAGCGCTGACCAGCAAGCACAGACCAGCAACGCTGATCAGCAAGCACTCACCAGCAAGCACTGACCAGCTAGCACAGAACGGCCCCGCACCTCACCGGTGCGGGGCCGTTCTGTGTGGGGTGTCCGGCGCCTCAGACCAGGACGCGCAGGGACCGCAGCGTCACCGCGGTGCTGATCGCCGCGTGTGCGGCCTCGGCGCCCTTGTCCTCCTTGGAGTCGGGCAGTCCGGCGCGGTCGAGTCCCTGCTGCTCGTCGTCCAGCGTGAGCACACCGAACCCGACGGGCTTGCCGGTGTCGATCGCGACCTGCGTCAGGCCGCTCGTCGCCGCGCCCGACACGTACTCGAAGTGCGGGGTGCCACCGCGGATGATCACGCCGAGCGCGACCGCCGCGTCGAAACCGGCCTCGAGCGCGGTCTTCGCGACCACGGGCAGCTCGAAGCTGCCGGGGACGGGGATGACGTCGGCCGTCGCCCCGAGCCGCTCGACCTCGCGCTGCGCCCCGGCCAGCAGGCCCGCCGCGATCGTGTCGTGCCACTGTCCGGCGATGATGGCCACCCGGATCCCGGTGCCGTCGACCTGGTCGCGGTCCGCCGCGCCTGCTCCGCTCATCGTGTCGTTCCTTCCGTGGGCGCTGCGGTCGCTGCCGCCGCCCGGTCTGCCGCGTCCAGCCACTCGGCGAGCGCGGCGATGGTGATGACGGGCACGCCCTCGCGTGCCCCGAGTCCGACGAGTGCCGGCAGCCGCATCATGCTGCCGTCCTCGTCGACGATCTCGCAGATCGCCGCAGCGGGCCGGAGTCCGGCCGCGGTGACGAGCTCGATCGCTGCTTCGGTGTGCCCGGCGCGCTCGCGGACCCCACCCGGTCGTGCACGCAGGGGCACCACATGTCCGGGGCGGTGCAGGTCGTCGCGCACCGAGGTCGGGTCGGCGAGGACCCGCAGGGTGCGGGCGCGGTCGTGGGCGCTGATGCCCGTGGTCACGCCGACGGCGGCGTCGACGGTGACCGTGTAGGCCGTACCGCGGACGTCCTCGTTGTGCGCCACCATCGGCGGCAGGTCGAGGGCGTCGGCGATCTCGGTGCTGACCGGCGCGCAGATGAACCCGGACGAGTGCGCCACGGTCCACGCGATCCACTCCGGCGAGGCGAGCTCGGCGGACAGGATGACGTCGCCCTCGTTCTCGCGGTCCTCGTCGTCGACGACGATCACCGGGCGACCGGCCGCGATCGACGCGATCGCGGTCTCGATGCTCGACAACCCGAGTGCCTGCGGGGCGGCACCGACCTCGGCGACCATCACCGGGCCTCCGATCCGACGGTCTCGAGCGACTGCGCCGCGGCGTCGAGCCGCAGCATGCGGCGGACGTGCCGGGCCAGGACGTCGGTCTCGACGTTCACCCGGTCCCCCGGCACGCGGAGCCCGAGCGTCGTCGCCTCGAGCGTCTCGGGGATCAGGCTCACCTCGAACCAGGCCGCGTCGGGCGCGGTGTCCTCGGGCGAGACCGCGCTGACCGTGAGCGAGACGCCGTCGAGCGCGACGGAACCCTTGTCGACCACGAGCGGGCTGAGCGCCGGCGCGAGCGAGAACCGCACGCGCCGCCAGCCGTCACCGTCGGCCGTCTCGAGCACGGTGGCGGTGCCGTCGATGTGACCCTGCACGATGTGCCCGCCCAGGCGGTCGCCCACCGAGGCGGCGCGCTCGAGGTTCAGGCGGTCCCCCACCCGGAGTGCGCCGTGGGCGCTCATGTCGAGGGTCTGCTTCATGACGAAGGCGGTGAAGGTCTCGGGGGTCTGCTCGACGACGGTCAGGCAGACACCACTCGTCGCGATCGAGTCGCCGTGCCGGGCGTCCTGCACGACGACGGGGCCGTGCACGGTGAGCGCGACGGAGTCGCCCTGCTGCTCGACGGCGGTGACGGTGCCGAGTTCCTCGATGATGCCGGTGAACACTGGTGTCCTCTCAACGGGACTCCGGGGGCGTTCGACGATCGTCGGCATCGACGGACGGGTCGCACCCCACGGGTCGTGGGGTCGTCCTGTCCGCCCAGCGCGCCTCCCATCCGGACTTTCACCGTCGGTCCCGGAATCCCACCGGGTCAACCTCTGTCGGGTTCGCACCCGTCATCAGTTCGTGGACTGTCACCACCGGCTCGGAATTACACCGACCCCGGAGCGCTTGCGTAGTCGAACGATACCCCAGGCCGCTGACGGCCGCGCCACGGTGTCAGCGCCGTCGTAACCGGGCGTCTCCCCCGGGCATGGTGACCGAGGGGCGCCACGGTGTGACGCCCCTCGGTCACCCGCCGGTCAGTGCCGGCGACGGAGCATGAGCGTGCCCGCTCCGGCGAGGAGCAGCAGGAGCGCGAACCCGGCCGGCAGGACCGGCGAGCCGGCTCCCGTGTAGGCGAGCTCCGGCTGGCCGTCACCGGCCGCGGCGGCTGGCGCGACGGTCACGGCGCTCGCCCGGACCCCGCCGGTGGCAGCGGTCGTGGTGGTCACCACACCCGCCGTGGAGGCCCGGGTCGGCTCGACGACGCCGACCACGCCGACCGGGATGGTCGCCGTGCCGGGCGTGGTGCCGGTGTCGGTGCCCGTCCCGTCGGTGGGGACGGTTCCCGGGTCGGTGCCCGGGTCGGTGCCCGGGTCGGTGCCCGGGTCGGTACCGGGGTCGGTACCGGGGTCGGTACCGGGGTCGGTACCGGGGTCGGTGCCCGGGTCGGTACCGGGGTCCGTACCGGTGCCGGTGCCGGGGGTGGTGCTGGTGCCGTCACCGACGATGCCGATCCCGTTGCCGCCGATGGTGATCGGCAGGCTGATCACCGGGGTGACCTGGGTGCCGGAGAGCAGGCCGCCGTCGCCGGAGGTCGAACCGCCGGTCGTCGGGGTCGTGGTGCCGGTGGCCGGAGCCGTCGTGCCGCCGGTGCTCGTGCCGTCGCCGAGGACGCCGATGCCGTTGCCACCGATCGTCACCGGGACGTCGACGACCGGGGACACCTGCGTGCCCGAGGCCGTGCCGTCCGAACCCGAGGTCGAACCACCGGCCGCCGGAGCAGTCCCAGTGCCCGTGCCCGCGGCGGGCGTCGTGCCCGTCGCGGTGCCCGTCCCGAGCAGTCCGATGCCGTTGTCCGCGACCGTGACCGGGATCGAGACCACCGGGGACACCTGCGTGCCCGAGGCCGTGCCGTCCGAACCCGAGGTCGAACCACCGGCCGCCGGTGCAGTCCCGGTCCCGGTACCCGTGCCCGCGGCAGGCGTCGTGCCCGTCGAGGTCCCGTCACCGAGGACGCCGATGCCGTTGCCACCGATCGTCACCGGGACGTCGACCAGGCCGGTCACCTGGGTGCCGGAGAGCAGTCCGTCGGTGCCCGAGGTGCTGGGTGCCGACGGTGCTTCGGCAGCCGGCGCCGGAGTGGTCGCCGCCGGGGCGGTCGACGTCGAGGTGCCGTCGCCGAGGACGCCGATCCCGTTGCCGGCCACCGTCACGGGGACGGTCACGGTCGGGGCGACCTGGGTGCCGGAAGCCGTGCCGTCCTCGCCCGAGGTGCTCGGAGCCGGAGCGGCAGGAGCCGGAGCGGCAGGAGCCGGAGCGGCAGGAGCAGGAGCAGCAGGCGCCGGTGCCGGAGCCGGAGCCGATGCTGCAGGCGTCGGAGCTGCCGCGGGTGCGGCGGCCGAGACGGCGTCACCGGCGACGGCCACGGCGTTGCCGCCCACCGTCACCGGTGCCGCGACGTCCGGCACCACCTGGGTGCCCGAGAGCGTGCCGTCCTCGCCCGAGGTGCTGGGGGAAGGAGCGGTCGTGGCCGGAGCCGGAGCCGGAGCGGCGGGCGTGGACCCAGTCGCCGTCGACACTGCGTCGCCGAGCACGGCGATCGCGTTGCTGCCGAGGGACACCGGGGCGTCCACGGCGGGGGCCACCTGGGTGCCCGAGACGATGCCGTCGGCACCGGATGTCGTGGCCGCGTTCGCCGCAGCCGTGCCGCCGAGCGTGAGCCCGCCGACGAAGAGGGCGAACCAGAGCCCTCTGGAGACGTACTTGTTCATGGTCGTACTCCCTGATCGAGATCGTCACCGACCGCGGACGCAGCCGGGATGTGTGCGTGCCTGCCGTGGCGGACAGGCGCACCGATCTCAGTCAGGGGCGACGTCGTGCTCGCCGACGACGGATGCGGGGACCGCGTCGTCGGAGAGCGTGCCGCGAGACCCCGCGGCGAGGGAGACGATGTCGTCGGTCGAGCCGACGATGCCGACGGCTGCTGCGCCGCCGGAGGTCGAGGAGGCACTGCCGCCGAGCACACCGGCGTCGGCTCCGTCGAACGGGAGCCCGTGGCCCTCGCCGTCCGCGGGGACGAGCAGCGCGCGCCCACCGAGGGTCGCGTCCTGCGCCTCGACGGCCGCGGCGAGCGGGCCGACCGTGACCGTCGTGGCGACTGCGACGACCGGCTCCGACGGGCGGAGCCCGGCAGAGCGGTGGCCCAGGGCATCGGCGGCGACGGCGCGTGCGGGCGCCGAGGTGCCCTGCGCGGGGACCGTTCCGGGCCGGACGGGGGCGTTCGCGACCGGCACCGACGGGACGGGCCCGGCGGACGGGTTCGAACCGCCGCCCACCGGGAGCGCGGGGACGTCGACGACGGGGGCCGTGCCTCCTGGCAGGGTGCCGCCGACGGACGGGACGACGCCCCCGACCACGTCGGGGACGGTGCCCACGGTCGTGCCGACCGAGCCGAGCGTGTCGTCGACGAGGCCCGTGACCGGGCCGGTGACGGTGCCGAGGGTGTCGTCACCGAGGACCGTGCCGACCACCGGGACGCTGCCGACCACGTCGTCGACGGTGTCGACGACGGCGGTCACGGGGCGCGTGTCGGAGACGCGTTCCACGGTGCCGGTGACGGGGCGCAGGACGTTCGCGACGGTGTCGGTGACCGGCCGGGAGGCACTGGTCACCTGGTCGACGACCTGTCGCACCGGGCGCGTGGCCGGGCCGGCCGCGGGGGCGGTCGTGGTGGGCGCGGCAGCCGGGGTGGTCGCGACCGGAGCGGGGCTCGACGGCGCGGCGGGGGCCGCGGCAGGTGCGGGTGCCGCGGGCACCTGAGCGGGTGCGGGCGCGGGGGCCGGAGCGGGCGCGGGGGCCGGAGCGGGCGCAGCAGGAGCAGGTGCAGGTGCGGGCGCGGGTGCGGGCGCCACGGCCTTTCGGACGGGAGCCGTCACGCCGCCGACGACCTTGCCGACCTCCCCGGTCACGCCCTGCACGGTGCCACCGACGCCGTCCACGACGCCGCCGACGAGGCCGCGCTGCTCGGTCGGTACGGCCGAGGTCGTCGCGGCGGAGGCCGGTCGCGCGCCGAGCAGCAGGGACAGCAGCACGAGGGCGGCGAGGGTCCCGACGCCCAGCAGGACGATGCGGAGTGCGGCGCGCCAGGGTGCGCGCAACCGGTGGTCCATGCGCTCACCTCCTGATCTCGGCTGCGCACGTAGAGTGGTTGACCGGCAATGTACGCCGATCCGGTCCGGAACACACCCTGTTTCGGAAGAAATTCTCAGGAAGGGCCGTCCGTGGTCTCGATCTTCAACGCTCCGACCCGCAACCTGGACATCGTCACGCTGCACGAGATCCTGCGGCTCCGCCAGGACGTCTTCGTCGTCGAGCAGGAGGCCGCGTACGGCGACATCGACGGCCGTGACCTCGAGCCGGGCACCGTGCAGTTCTGGGCCGGCAACGGTTCGGTGGACGCGACGCTCCGCCTGCTCCGCGAGCCCGACGGCACCGAGCGCATCGGCCGGGTCGCCACCGCGAAGCACGCCCGCGGCCAGGGACTCGGCGCGCAGCTCATGGAGGCCGCGATCGCCGAGTCCCGCTCGCCGAGCATCGCCCTCGGTGCCCAGTCGCACCTGGAGCAGTGGTACGGCCGCTTCGGCTTCGTGCGCTCGGGGGACGAGTACCTGGAGGACCGCATCCCGCACATCCCGATGACCCGGAAGCGCTGATCCGGGCTTCCGCGCGTCACGCCCGCCAGCGCCGCAGTTCGTCGAACGAGCGGCCCTGGGTGGCCCGGTCGGCGACGAGGCGTTCGAACACGATGTTCGTCTGCGTCGTCGCCACCGAGGGGTCGCCGCTCAGTTCGTCGGCGACGAAGTCGCGGAGCTGCTCGGTCGACTCGCACGCGATGTGCACGAGGAAGTCCTTGTCCCCCGCCAGGAACGACACGTCCTGCACGACGGGCACCCGCAGCAGGCGCTTGGCGAAGTCCCGCAGTTCGTGGCGGGCCGCGGCGTGCACCCGGACGGACACCATCGCCTCGATCGAGAACCCGAGCCGGGCGACGTCCACCTCGGCCCGGTAGCCGCGGATCACCCCGGCGTCCTCGAGCGCGCGGACCCGTGCCAGGCAGGTCGACGGCGCGATGCCGACGGCGGCGGCGAGCCGGTTGTTCGGGATCCGGGCGTCGGCCGACAGGGTCCAGAGGATGCGCTCGTCGACCTCGTCGAGGCGCGGAGCGGGGTCGGGGCGACGTGCGGGACGGTCGGACACGGCTCGACGCTACCGCGGCGGCGCGAGCAGGGCGCGGAGGGCGTCCTCGAGCGCGGCCGACACGACGGCGTCGTCGGCGGATGCCAGCGGTTCCACCGCGGTGGACTGACGGAGCATCGACATCCCGAGCACCACCGCCAGCGCGATCTCGGCACGGACGAGCAGTTCCTCGGACCCCGCGCCGCCGACCGTGCCCGCGAGCCGTTCGGCGTACCGGCGCAGCGTCTCCCGGCGGATGGCATCGGCACCGTCGTCGCCGGAGGACCGGAGCAGGAGCATGAGCTGCAGGGAGTCATCGTCGGTCGGGGCGCGCACGATGTGCGTGATGATCCCGGTCAGCGCCCGTTCGAGTCCCTGCTGGCTCGTCTCCTCTGCCCCCAGGTCGCGGACGACCCGGTCGAGGCAGGCGCGGAAGAGCCCCTCCTTCGAGCCGAAGTACCGGTTGATGAGGGCCACGTTCACCCCGGCGTCCCCGGCGATGTCGCGCACCGTCGTCCCGCGGTACCCGTCGAAGGCGAACCGACGCCGGGCGGCCTGCACGAGCAGGAGTCGGGTGGCCGCGGCGTCCTTGCTCATGGAGCGCAGCCTATCGGTCCTCACAGGGATGTAAGCAAGCGTTGACATGCTCACCCGAGCGCGTACGCTCGTCATGTCAGCAATTGTTTACATCGACGACCACGACGACACGGAGCACGATGACCGACACCATGCGGAGCCCACGGACCGGCTCGCACCCCACCACGGACGGACGCCGGCCGAACAGCACGGCGATCATCGTCTACCTGTCCCTCGGCGGCCTGTCCTTCGCCGTCCTGCAGTCGCTCGTCGCCCCGGCACTGTCGACCATCGGGCAGGACCTCGGCGCCTCCACCAGTGCGACGAGCTGGGTGCTCACCGCCTACCTGCTCTCCGCCTCGGTGCTCACGCCGATCCTCGGTCGCCTCGGCGACATGATCGGCAAGCGCAAGGTCCTGATCGTGGTGCTGTCGATCCTGCTCGTCGGCGCCGTGCTCGCCGCCCTCGCACCGAACCTCGGCGTCCTGATCGTCGGGCGCGCGCTGCAGGGTGCCGCCGGAGCCGTGATGCCGCTGTCGATCGGCATCGTGCGTGACGAGCTGCCGAAGGAGAAGGTCAGCGTCACGATCGGCCTGCTGTCCGCGATCTTCGGCATCGGTGCCGGTGTCGGCATCGTCGCCGCCGGACCCATCGTCGAGCACCTGTCCTGGCACTGGCTGTTCTGGCTCCCCGCCGTGCTCGTCGTCATCGCACTGCTCGGCGCCGTCTTCGGCATGCCGGAGTCCCCGGTGCGGAAGCCCGGCCGCCTGGACATGGCCGGCACGTTCGTCCTGGCGGTGTCGCTCGTCGCGATCCTGCTCGCCGTCAGCGAGGGCGAGACCTGGGGCTGGGGCGACGGCAAGACCATCGGCCTGCTGGTCCTCGGCGCCGTCGCACTGGTCGTGTTCGTCCTGGTCGAGCTCCGGGTCGCCGAGCCGCTCATCGACGTCCGGCTCTTCGCGGTCCGCGGGGTCTGGACCGCCCACGTCGTCGCACTCGTCTTCGGGTTCGCGATGTTCGGCACCTTCGTCCTCGTGCCGACGCTCCTGCAGCTCCCGACGGCGCTCGGCTACGGCGTCGGCAAGGACGTCACCCAGGCCGGTCTCTTCCTGCTGCCGACCGTCGTGATGATGGTCGTCGCCGGGCCCATCGCGGGCATCCTGGTGCGCAAGGTCGGCCCGAAGCCGCCGATGCTCATCGGCGGGTTCGCCATCGTCGCCGCGTTCGTGCTGCCGGCGATCGCACACGCCGAGCTGTGGCAGGTGGTGGCCTCCGGCGTCCTGACCGGCATCGGCATCGGCATGGCCCTCGCCGCCTGCTCGAACGCGATCATCGAGAGCGTCCCCGCGAACCAGACCGGTGAGGCCATCAGCGCCAACACGGTCGTCCGCACCATCGGCTCGAGCGTCGGCACCGCCGTCATCGCAGCGCTGATCACCTCGCACAGCACGCCGCAGGGACTGCCGACCGACGACGCGTTCACCATCGGGTTCTGGGCGTGCACCGGCGTGGCGGTCGTGGCCGTGCTCGCCGCGCTCGCCGCGCCGTCGATGCGCGCCCGCCGCGCAGCGGCCGCCGCCCGTGGGATCGACGACCTCGAGGAGGTCACCGAGTAGGGCCCTGGCCCCGACCACCCGGGAGGCCCGTCCAGCGTCGTCGACGCGGGGCGGGCCTCCCGTCCGTCGCACAACCTGGGAACGCACCGGGCGCATCCGAGCCGGCGTGACGATCATCGGACCAGTCGCGTCCCGTCAGGGGACGCGGACCGCCGCGCCCGGACAGGAGACCCCATGAGCAGCACCGACCACGACGACACCACCGCTCCCGGACGGCCGTCGTTCCGCGACACGGTGACCGCGGGACTCGTGCAGAAGGCCCTCGAGCCGGTGCTGCGGGCCGTGCGCGACGAGGTCGCCTCGGCGCGGCGCGAGATCGGCGAGCGCGCGAGCGGTGCGAAGACCGGGCTGGTGCTCACCGGGGTGGCCGTCGGGTTCGCCGTGACCACCCTGGTCGCGCTGGCTGGCTTCGCGGTGGCGCTGCTCGCCCTGGCGCTGCAGCTGTGGGCGGCGACCGGGATCACGTTCGTCGTGTTCGCGATCGTGACCGCTGTCCTGTTCGTCGTCGGCCTGCGTGGGATCCGGCGGGGTGTGCCGCCGGTGCCGAAGGACACGATCCAGGCGGCGAAGCAGCGGGTGACGCACGCGACGGACGCCCGGACGGACGGCGTCGCGCGCGACTGACGGACTCGACGGACCGGCTGCGGGGGCCGTGACCGCCGGCGCGGGCTCCGCTACATCGCCAGGGTCATGCCGACCACGGCGACGGTCATCGCGAAGACCTCGCCGCTGCGGACGGCCCGCCGGTCCTCACGGCCCCACTCGTACCGGAGCAGCCAGCCGCTGAACGCGCAGTAGCCGATCACGCCGGCGCCGAGCACCGCGGACAGGGCGATGCCGTGCCCGGCGTGGTCGCCGGCGACGCCCGAGGCGTGACCCATCAGCAGCATCCCGGCCATCACGACGGCGGAGAGCGCGCGGTGGACGTCCATCGGCTCCGCGCGGCGACCGTCGGCGCGGCGGCGACGCATCACGGGCAACGGCGCGAGCAGGAGCAGGAGGGTCGCGGCGAACAGGGTCCACACCGCACCGGCGTCGACGACGGGCATGAGCATCGCGACGAGCATCACGCCCGCCGGCACGATCACGCCCGGGCGCGGTCGGTAGCGGTCACCGACGATGCAGCACACCGACGCGAACTGCGGCACGACGAGCATGGCGTCGGCGACGGTCTCGTGCACGTGGGGCGTCCTCGGTGCGGCGGAGTGGTGCGGGGTGGGGTCAGTCCTCGGCGCGGGCAGCGGCCTTGGCGGCGCGCTCCTGCTTCACGCGGGCGTTCTCGGCGTGCACGGCGGCCTGCGTCGCACGCTCGCGGACGAGCCACTCGGGCTTCTGCTCGAGCAGCGTCTTGATGTCCGCCGTCGTCAGTGCGTCGTCGATCCCCGCACGGCTCAGGCCGGAGATGGAGATCCCGAGCTTCTGCGCCACGACGGGTCGCGGGTGCGGGCCGTCGCGTCGGAGGTCCTCGAGCCAGGTCGGGGGTTCGGTCCGGAGCTCGTCGAAGGCGGTCCGCGTGAGGGGAGCGCTCTGGAAGGACTCCGGAGCGGCCGTCAGCAAGATGCCGAGCTTCTTCGCAGCCGTCTCGGGCTTCATGGTCTGTTCCTGCGCCATGAGGACAAGGGTACGGCCCCTATGCTCGTCTGCATGACCGCGGCTCTCACCATCGCCTTCGTGCCGGGGGTCTCCCCCGCAAAGTGGGCCCGTGTCTGGCGGGAACGCTTCCCCTCCGTCGAGCTCCGGCTGCGGCCGATCGGCGCCGACGACGTCGACGACACGCTGGCGGGCGAGGCCGACATGGTCTTCGCACGCATGCCCGTGTCCGAGCAGCACAACGCCATCCCGCTCTGGACCGAGACGGCCGTCGTCGCGATGCCCAAGGACTCCCCCCTCGCCGAACTCGCCGAGGTCGACCTCGCCGACGCCGAGGTCCACGTGATCGACGCCGGCCCGGTTCCGGCCGACATCGACGGATCGCTCGACCTGGTCGAGGCGAACGTCGGCGTCGTCGTGCTCCCCCAGTCGCTGTTCCGCGCCGCCAGCCGCAAGGATCTGGTGGGTCGTCCGCTCATGAACGCCGAGGGCACGCGCATCGCGCTGGTCTGGCGGGACGAGGACACCACCGAGACCACCGAGGAGTTCATCGGCGTGGTGCGCGGGCGGACCGCCAACAGTTCGCGCCAGCCGGGAGGCACGGATCGCGACGACGACGACGGCTCGCGTCCGGCTCGTGGCGGCACCAAGGCCGGGTCGGCTGCCAAGGGTGCGTCCGGTGGGTCGGGCGGGTCGGGCGGGTCGGGCGCGCCGGGCTCCAAGGGCGGCTCCGCCGGCGGCAAGGCCAAGGCCAAGTCGCCCGGCAGCGGGAAGTCCGGCAGCGGCAAGAAGTCGAACACCGGCAAGGGACCCACGCCCGGTCGCGGCAAGATGCGCGGCAAGCCGAGCCGGGGCTCCAAGGGCAACCGATGACGGACACGCGGCTGGCACTGATGCCGGCCACGCGCCTCCCGGCCTGGCTCCGGCGCACGATGGCCGAGTACGTCGAGTCACGGATGCAGGCGGGCGAGACCCGCGAGCAGGCCGAGGCGAACGAACAGCAGTCGCGGGACCGTTGGTTCCCGGGCGGGTCTCCCGCCGACGGGCACCTCGTGTGGGACGTCATCGACCAGGACGACACCGTCATCGGGTACCTGTGGATCGGACCGCTCACGCCGGGCAGCACCGATTGGTGGGTGTTCAACGTCGAGATCGACGAGGCGCACCGGCGCCGCGGGCACGCGCGGCGGGCACTCGAACTCGGGCACCGCGCCGCCGCTGAGAACGGTGCGACGAGCATCGGGCTCAACGTGTTCGGCTACAACACCGGGGCGCAGGAGCTCTACGCGGCGCTCGGGTACCAGGTGACGTCGGCGCAGATGCGGAAGCCGCTGGTCTAGCCCGCGGCGGCAGCGCGGCTGCTCGGGTCACAACACCCCGCGTGCATGGCCCCGGGCGGTCACGAAGTGTCGACTGGCCGCG
This sequence comes from Curtobacterium flaccumfaciens pv. betae, assembly GCF_026241855.1. NCBI lineage: Bacteria > Bacillati > Actinomycetota > Actinomycetes > Micrococcales > Microbacteriaceae > Curtobacterium > Curtobacterium flaccumfaciens. The sequence continues at coordinate 2,653,369 of NZ_JAPJDC010000001.1, forward strand.
CCCGGATCGACGTGTCGTGACCACTCGGCGGAGGCCAGCGGGGATTCGTGACCGTCCGAAGGTCCGTGTCAGCGCAGGACGGCTGCGGCGGCGCGGGTCACCCTCGCGCCGCGCGATTCCTCGGCTGCTGCGCGGGCCCGGGTGACGACGACGGCGTCGGCACGCTCGGCCGATCCGTTGTCGAAGGGCGGTTGCGGGTCGTACTCGATCTGCAACTGGATCGCCTCGGCCGCGGACTGTCCGGCGAGCTCGGCCGCGAGCCACAGCGCCATGTCGATGCCCGCGCTCACGCCGGCGGCGGTGACGACGGCGCCGTCCCGGGCGATCCGGGCGTCCACCGGCTGCGCTCCGAAGGCCTCGAGCATCGGCTTCGAGGCCCAGTGGGTCGTCGCGCGTCTGCCGGCGAGCAGCCCGGCAGCGCCGAGCACGAAGGCACCGGTGCACACCGAGGTGATCCACGTCGCGTGCTCGGCCTGGCGCCGCACGAAGGCCACGACGTCCGGGTCGAGCATCGCGTCGAAGGCACCGTCACCACCGGGCACCACGAGCACGTCCGCCGCTCGGGCTTCGCTCATCGTGGTCGTCGGGACGAGTGACAGGCCACAGTCGCTCGGCACCGGGTCGAGCGTCGCCGCCGCGTACTCGACGCGTGCGCCGGGCACGCGGCTGAGGACCTGCGCCGGACCGGTCAGGTCGAGCTGGGTCAGGTGCGGGAACAGCAGGAACGCGATCCGGATGTCGTCGGCCATGTCGCGACCATAGTCCCGGCGTTCCCGTTCCCGTTCTCGCTGGATTGCCCGTCAGCTCCAGACGCCGGAGGTCCCGCGCCGGTGGCTGCCCATCAGGTGGGTGTCGACGATGCCGAGCGCTTCCATCAGGGCGTACATCGTCGTCGGTCCGACGAAGGCGAAGCCGCGCTTCCGCAGCGCCTTCGACAGGGCGAGGGATTCGTCCGACTTCGTCGGGACCTCGGCGGCGGACCGTGGTTCGGGCGTGGTCGTCGGCCGGAACGACCACACGAAGTCGGCGAGGCCACCGTCCTGCCGCAGGGCGATCGTGGCGTTCGCGTTGGTGATCGTGGCGAGGATCTTCGCGCGGTTCCGGACGATCCCGGCGTCCGCCATCAGCCGTGCGACGTCGTCCTCGCCGAAGGCCGCGACGGTGTCGGCGTCGAAGTCGGCGAAGGCGGTACGGAACGCCGGTCGTTTCGCGAGTATCGTGCGCCACGACAGACCGGACTGGAACGCCTCGAGCGAGAGCCGCTCGAACACCCCGCGTTCGTCGCGGACGGGCATGCCCCACTCGGTGTCGTAGTACTCGCGCAGGAGCTCGTCCGACGACGCCCAGACCGGCCGGGCGAGGCCGTCGTCGCCGGTGACGAGGTCGGGCACGGGCGGGGCGTCGACGGGCTCGGTGCTCATGCGTCCATCCTGGCGGGCGCCGCCGACAGTGCCCGGCTCACTCGGCGGGCGGGCCGTCCTGCGTCGCCTGCTCGTCCATCCACACGTACTCCCAGCGGTGTCCGTCCGGGTCGGTGAAGCTCCGCTGGTACATGAAGCCGAGGTCCATCTCCGGCCGGTCTTCGGCGCCGCCGGCAGCGACCGCGGCGTCGACGATGCGGTGGACGTCCTCCTTCGACGGGGCGCTGAGCGAGTTGATGACCTCGATCGTGTCGGCGTCGGCGATCGTCTTGTCGGTGAACTCGGCGAACTTCGCCGTCGTCAGGATCATGACGTAGATCGACTCGGACACCACCACGCACGCCGCGGTGTCGTCGCTGAAGGCCGGGTTGATCGAGTACCCGAGCGCCTCGTAGAACGCCTTCGAGCGCTCGAGGTCCGTGACGGGCAGGTTGATGAAGACCATCGTGTCCATGGCGGTTCCTTTCGTCACGCTCAACCTGGACCCACCTGGAGCAGCGCGCAACCGTTTCGTGGGGGAACCAACCGGTACACAATATGCTGGCGTGATGCGGGCCTACGTGGACGAGTCAGAACCGGGTGGTGGGCGGGACCACACCGCGTACGTCCTCGCCGCGGTGATCATGCGGATCAACGGCGAGGAAGAAGCTCGCGAGGCGGTTCGACGGGCGACCCCTCGGCGCATGCGGAAGCTGCACTGGTACGAGGCGCTCGGGGAACAGCGCCTCTCATGGCTCGATCTCCTGCGACATGCCGTCGCCATCGTCGTCGTCCGTTACACCGGTCGACCGGCCCGGACGGAACGCCGTCGCAGGCGGTGCCTGGAGCGTCTCGCTTGGGAGCTCGATCAGCGAGGAGTCAGTCGTGTGGTCTTCGAGTCACGCGGGCCGGCACGGGACGCTGGTGATGCGTCGATGATGGAATCGCTCCGCGCTCGGGGCCTCGGCGCCGAGTTGCAGTACGAACACGTCCGAGGCGGTTTGGAGCCGCTGTTGTCACTCGCCGACATCGCCTGCGGGATGCACGTGCACGGGGCCGAGAGCGAGCACGTGCGATTGGAGGTCGTGCGGGCCGAATGACCGCCCGGACAGCGCAAAACCCCGGTCCCGCGCTGGCTGCAGGATGCTCCGGGGCTCACTTTCGACCGAGCAGCACCCGATCGACATATCAATGCTACCCGCCGTGCTCGGCTCCGGTCAAGGCGTGTGCAGCCCAGGCCGGAAACGACGAAGTCGCTGTCGTCCGACAGCGACTTCGTCGTTCCGTGTCAGGCCGGGGACGCCCGACCCGAGCGGCCTCAGGCCAGCTCGCGTCCCTCGCCCGCGGCACGCTGGTGCGACTCGGCCTCGGCCTGGCCGATGATGTCCTCGGCGGGCACCGGGTTCAGGCGGTCCCAGAGGAAGAACAGGCCGCCGCCGATGAGCAGCGAGATTCCGACCCACAGGTTGATGTGGATGCCGCCGGTCTTCTCGGGGTCGGTGTTCCAGTGCACGATCCCGACGATGGTCGTGATCACGCCGTAGAGCACGAACAGGCCGCCGAGGATGCGGCGCAGGTCGAGTCGGCGGGTGGAGCGGACGAGGGCTGCCTTCTGCTCCTCGGTCATCGCGCCGGGGGTGGTGGTGTCACTCATGAGAAGTGGTCTCCTTCGCGGATCAGAGGAACGGGAGGTACAGGACGACGCACAGCACGAGCGCGACGGTGCCGAGCAGGGCGGGCGAGCGGTACCAGGCAGTGTCCGTCGCGACCGAGTCGCCGTGCAGGTCGATCTTGCCGACGCCGTAGACGAGCCCACCGAGCTCCTTCTCGTCCTTCGGCTTGGTGAGCATCGAGACGACGAAGCCGACGACCAGCACGGTGACGAACGAGATGATCGCGCCGTACAGGGTCTCCGCGGTCGCGGTGGCGAACAGGTCCGGGTTCACCAGGTAGGCGATCCAGGTGATCGTCGGGGTCACGATGCCGAGGACGTAGCCCCAGAGCGCTCCCTGCGTCGTCATGCGCTTCCACAGCAGGCCGAGGATGAACACGGCGAACAGCGGTGCGTTGAAGAACGAGAACAGCGTCTGCATGTACGTCATGATGTTCGACGCCTGGGCCGCGATGAACGCGGTCGCGATGCCGACCACGACGCCGACGACGGTGACCCAGCGGCCGGTCTTCAGGTAGTGCAGGTCGGGCATGTTCGGGCGGATGTAGCGCTGCCAGATGTCGTAGGTGAAGACGGTGTTGAACGACGAGACGTTCGCCGCCATGCCGGCCATGAAGGACGCCAGCAGGCCGGTCACCGCGATGCCGAGCACACCGGTCGGCAGGTACATCTGGATGAGCTTCGGGATCGCGTCGTTGTAGGTCAGCGTGCCGTCGGCGAACTGGTTGCCCACCACGGCCGCGGCGATGAGGCCCGGGATCACGACGATGGCCGGGATGAAGAGCTTCGGGATCGCGGCGATGAGCGGGGTGCGGCGGGCCGCGGACATGTTCTTCGCCGAGAACGCGCGCTGCACCTCGGTGAAGTTCGTCGTCCAGTAGCCGAACCCGAGCACGAAGCCCAGGCCGAGCACGATGGCGAGCCAGTTGGCGCCGATCGGGTTGGTGACGTCGCCGAAGCCGGTGCCGGCCCAGGCCTGCAGGTGCTGCACGCCCTGGGTCTCGGTGATGGCCTTGGACAGGCCGTCCCAGCCGCCGACGCGGTGCAGACCGACGATCGTCAGCGGGATGAGCCCCGCGATGATCACGAAGAACTGCATGACCTCGTTGTAGATCGCGCTCGAGAGCCCGCCGAGGGTGATGTAGACGAGCACGAAGCCGGCGGAGACGATGATCGCCAGCCACTCCGGCCAGCCGAGCATGGCCTCGATGACGATGGCCATCGCGTAGAGGTTGATGCCCGCGATGAGCACGTTCGACACCGCGAACGCGATCGCGTTCACCAGGTGCGGTGCCTTGCCGAAGCGGCGCAGCATGAACTCCGGCACGGAGCGGACCTTCGAGCCGTAGTAGAACGGCATCATCACGAGGCCGAGGAACACCATCGCGGGCACGGCGCCGACGAGGTAGTAGTGCAGGGTGGCCATGCCGATCTGGGCACCGTTGGCCGCCATGCCGAGGATCTCGGTGGCACCGAGGTTCGCGGACACGAACGCCAGGCCCGTGATCCACGCCGGCATCGAGCGCCCGGACAGGAAGAAGTCCATGCTCGTCCGGACCTGCTTGCGGGCGGTGAACCCGATCCCGATGACGACCGCGAAGTACACGATGATCATCAGGTAGTCGACCCAGCCCAAGTCGAGCCGGATCCCTTCGTTCGCTGCAGCGAGAACCATTCACATCTCCACGTCAGTGTGTTGCAGTCGACAACTCTGCCGACCCGGACGGAGACGTTACACCGATTTGTGACCGTTCACATAGCCAGCGCATGCATCGTCCGAGCCGCGCAGCACTCCCCCGGTTCGCTACGCTCGGCCCATGACCGACGCGTCGCGCATCCTCGTCCTCAACGGCCCGAACCTCGACATCCTCGGGCGCCGCGACCCGGAGCAGTACGGCACCGTGACGCTCGCCGAGATCGAGGCGATCGTGCACACCGAGGCGGCCGTGCACGGGCTCGAGGCCGACTTCCGCCAGACGAACCGCGAGGGCGAGCTGGTCGAGTGGCTGCACGAGGCGCTGGACGACTTCGCCGCGGTCGTCATCAACCCCGCCGCCTACGCGCACACCTCGGTCGCGCTGCACGACGCGGTGGAGGCCCTGTGGGTCCCCGTCGTCGAGGTGCACCTGTCGAACACGTGGAAGCGCGAGCCGTTCCGCCACGTCGACCACGTCGCCACCGCCGCGACGGCGGTCATCGCCGGCGCGGGCGCCGACGGCTACCGCCTGGCGGTCGCGCACGTCGCGTCCCTGCTCGGCTGAGTCACGGACGGACCGGACCCACGCCGCCGGTACCGGGGACGCGCCGGCGGTCTCCGTGCGGTGCGGGCGGACTGGAGGCCCGTGGCGGCGTCGCCACGGGCCTCCAGTCCGCCTGCTGGTCACGCTGGGTCGCGCCCGTTCCTTCCCATCGCACGCGCGATGCAAGGTGGTTCCGGGCGTACCTGATGAGGAGTTCCGACCCGGTACGCCCGGAAGCACCAGGTACGCCTGGAAGAGCCGGGCGCGCGCACGCTGATCAGAACTCGGCGGGGCGCCGCACGTCGGTCAGGCCGGCGGTGGCGAAGCCGCCGCGGATGAGCGGCACGGCCCGGCGCACGGCCTGGTCGATGCGGAGCTCCAGGTCGACGCTCGCGATGTCGTAGCCACCCTCGCGCTTGGTGAAGTCCCGCTCGTTCCCGAACACCCCGAGCGGCAGGGTGGTGGACTGGAAGAACCCGAACAGCGGGCGCATCTGGTGCTCGACGAGCAGGGCGTGCCGGTCGCTGCCACCGGTCGCGGTCAGGAGCACCGGGGTGTCGACGAGGTCGTACTGGCCGACCCAGTCGAAGAACAGCTTGAAGGCACCGGAGTAGGCCGCCCGGAAGGCCGGGCTGCCGACGACGAGCACGTCCGCGGCCTCCACCGTCTCGAGGGCCTGGCGGGTGCGGTCGGACATCGTCTCGCGACCCGACGCCGCTCCGAGGTCGGCCAGCAGCGGCCCGATCTCGATCGTCTCGGTCCGGGCGCCGTCGATCTCCTCGGCCAACCGTGCCACCGTCGCCGCGACCAGGGTCGAGGTCCGCGAGGGGTCCGATGGGCTGCCACTGACGCCGACGACCAGTTCTCCGCTCATGCGGTCGATGCTCACACGCTGCCGGGGCGGGCGGCACGTTCGTGACGACATGTGTCGGGTGCCAGTCGGTCGGGGTAGCGTCCGCGCCATGCAGACCTTCCTGCCGTACGCCGACTTCCGGGCATCCGCCGAGGTCCTCGACGACCGGCGGCTCGGCAAGCAGCGGGTCGAGACACTGCAGGTGATGCGAGCACTGACGCTCCCCGACTACGGCTGGCAGCACCACCCGGTGACGGCGATGTGGCGCGGCTACCGTCCGGCGCTGATGGCGTACCAGGAGGCCACGTGCCGCGTCTGGGCCGAGCGCGGGTACGCCGACACGTGCCTCGAGAAGACCCTGCTCGACCTGGGCCGCGTACCGGAGGACCTGGCGGCGTACGAGCGCGGCGGCGTGCCGATCCCGCCGTGGAACGACGACGAGGCCCTGCACGTCTCGCACCGGTCGAAGCTCGTACAGAAGGCGCCTGAGCACTACCGGGAGCTGTTCCCCGACGTGCCGGACGACCTGGACTACGTCTGGCCGGGGACCTCCGAACCGGCGACGCACACCGTCTGACCGTCAGGCAAGCGCCCGACCGTCAGGCGACCGGGATCCAGCGACCGCCCTCGCGCCGGGTGACGACGTCGGAGCGGATCTCGACCACGTCCCGCAGCCCGTCGACGGCGGCGTCACGGACGCCCGCGGCGACACGGTCGTCCTCGGCCTCGAAGCGCACGACCGCGCACGGGACGCCACGGAGCAGCCGGACGTCCTCGGCCTCGACCACGGCGTGTTCGCGCACCAGGGCGGCAGCGGCGGGCAGGACGGCGTCCGGTGCCGTGCCGGGCGCGAGGGCGCCGATCGCCAGGGTCACGCGGTACGAGGGCATGCGACGACGCTACCGGGGAACCGGATCCCGCCGTGGGCTGCAGGGGAACCGACGCCGCTCAGGGGTGCGGACGTCGACCCACGGCGGGATCGCGGTGTACGGCGGGACACGACGACAGGGGGAACGTCGCGCCCCGCGCCGGACGTCGATCAGGGGGTCGACATCCGGTCTGGGTCCACCGCGCGGCTCGGTTCAGGGGAACCGCACGGTGGTGGACCTCAAGGGTGTTCGGTGTCCTCTCGGTACCGGTCCGTCTCGGCCGGTGCGGGCATCGACCGGTGGGCGGCGGCTGGCCGGACCATCGGGAGCAGGGCACTCCCGGCGGTCGCGAGCGCTCCGACCACGGCGATGATCCCGAGCGGGGCCGTGCCGAGGTCGTGCTGCGCTGCCAGGGCGAGCGCGACGAGGGTGGCCGGCGCCGGCAGGAGCTGCACCGCTCGGAAGCGGTCGTCCCGTCGTGTCCGGGTCATCATCGCGTTTGCCATGACGACACTCTGACGCAGATCGGTTGTCCGCAGAAGGGGGGACACGTACCCAGAGATGGAGTAGAACGTCTAGTACACCTCAGCCGAGAGCACGGACGGTCGCCACGGCGTCGGCCACGGCCCCGACGACGACCGGGACGTCGTCGGCCGTCAGGGCCGCGTCGAACGTCAGGCGCAGCGCGGTGCGCGCCACGTCCTCGGGGATCCCGAGCGCCGTGAGCACGTGGGAGGCCTCGGTGCTGCCCGCGGCACAGGCGCTGCCCGACGACGACACCACGTCGCGCTGCTCGAGCTCGAGCAGGACGGTCTCGCCGTTGACGCCCGGGAAGCAGAACGACGCGTGCCCGGGCAGCCGGTGCTCCCGCGACCCGGTGACGAACGCGCCGGGCACCGCGGCGAGCACGCCGTCGAGCACCGCGTCGCGCACGGTGGTCGCGGTGCCCTCCCCCGACCGCACCGTCTCCGCCGCCAGGCCGAGGGCGGCCGCCACCGCCACGGCACCGGCCACGTCCTCGGTGCCGGACCGCCGCCCCCGCTCCTGTCCCCCGCCGTGCAGCAGCGGCTCGAGCGGGACGCCGGAGCGCACGGCGAGCACGCCGGTGCCCTTCGGGGCGCCGAGCTTGTGCCCCGACAACGACAGCGCGTCGACGCCCAGGGCCCCGAGACCGATCGGCAGCCAGGGCGCGGACTGCACGGCGTCGGTGTGGAACCGCGCCCCGACCTCGTGCGCCACCGCCGCCAGCGCCGGCACGTCCTGCACGGTGCCGATCTCGTTGTCGGCGTGCGCGATCGAGACGAGCGTGGTGTCCGGGCGGAGGGCCGCTCGCAGCACCGCCGGGTCCACGCGGCCGTCCGGCCCGACGGGCAGCACGGTGACGTCGAAGTCGTGGAAGCGGGCGAGGTACGCGCAGCTCTCCAGCACCGCCTCGTGCTCGATGGCGCTCGTGACGACGTGCCGACCGCGGGGCGCGGCGAGGGCGATCCCCTTGATCGCGGTGTTCGCCCCCTCGGTGCCGCCGGTGGTGAAGACGACCTCGGCGGGCCGGCACCCGAGCACCCCGGCGACGGCGGCCCGTGCGGCGGTGAGTCCCCGCGCGGCCTCGTCCCCGACGCCGTGCGTCGACGAGGGGTTGCCGAACACCCCCGTCAGGTAGGGCCACATCGCCTCGAGCACCTCGCGGCGGACCGGGGTGGTGGCGGCGCGGTCCAGGTAGAACACGACTAGTCCCGCACGGGCACCGCGACGTGCTCGGGCACCGCGACGTCGATGTCGAGCCCGAGGTCGAGTGCCCGAGCCGAGTGGGTCAGCGCCCCGACCGAGATGACGTCGACGCCGGTGGCCGCGATCGCCGCGACGGTGTCGAGCGACACGCCTCCCGAGGCCTCGACGAGCGCGCGCCCGGCGACGATGCCGACTCCGATCACGAGTTCGTCCGGGGTGAAGTTGTCGAGCATGATCGTGTCGACCCCGGCCGCGACGACGGGTTCGATCTGGTCGATGCGGTCCACCTCGACCTCCACGTGCACGGTGTGCCCGAGGCGCTGGCGGGCCCGGGCGATCGCGTCGCCGATGCCGATCCCGCCGGCCAGGAGCACCGCCAGGTGGTTGTCCTTGGCGAGCACGGTGTCCGAGAGCGAGGTGCGGTGGTTGTGTCCGCCACCGCACCGGACGGCGTACCGCTCGAGTGCTCGGAGGCCCGGCGTCGTCTTCCGGGTGTCGACGATCCGCGCAGCGGTGCCCGCGGCGGCCGCGACGTGGGCCGCGGTGGTCGTCGCGATGCCCGACATCCGCTGGACCAGGTTGAGGGCGACTCGTTCGGCCCGCAGCACGGCCCGCGCCGACCCGGTCACGGTCGCGAGGACGTCGCCCGCCGCGAAGTGGGTGCCGTCGGCGACGTGCACCACGGCCTGGATCGACGGGTCGACGGCGTGCATCACGGCGACGAACACCGCACCGCCGCTCAGCACGCCGGGCTCGCGCGCGCCGAGGGTCGCGGTCGCGGTCGCCTCCGCGGGGATCAGGGTCTCGCTGGTGACGTCGCCCCAGGGCGCGTCCTCCTCGAGCGCGGTCTCGATCACGCGACGGAGCGCGTGCGGCGGGATGGTGCCGGGGTCGGTGGTCATGCGGGTACCTCCTGCGGGACGGCTGCGGAGCCGTCGGCGCGTTCGTCCGTGTGCTCGTCGGGGTGTGCGTCGGGGTGTGCGTCGGTGTGGTCGGCGACCCAGGCGTACGAGGCCGGGGCGGTGGGGTCGGTGTCGGGGTGGTCGGTGCGGGCGTGCGCCCCGCGGGACTCGGTGCGGGCCTCGGCGGCGAGCGCGACGAGTCGCGCCAGGTCGAGCAGCGCACGGTCCTCGTGCTCGCGCACGCCGCCGCCGGTCGGCGCCGTCAGCGCGTCGAGGTCGCGGCGTGCGCTGGCCAGCCCGACGGCGTCACGGAGCAGCCCGACGCGGTCCGTCATGACGGACTGGACCGCCTGCCGGACGGCGCCCACGTCGTCGAGGTGGGTCGCGCCTCCAGGCAGGGTCGGACTGGGCCCACGCCTGCCGGTTCCGGCGCGCTGCGGAGCCTGCGGAGCGGCGTGACGGCCGAGCAGGTGGGGAGAGGCGCGGATCGCGTCGGCCGCTCGGGGCACCCTGGTCACGTGGAGACCGGCGTCCCCGCGCAGGCGGAGCAGGCCGGGTCGCGGTGCAGCGACCGCGTCCGCTGCGCGGACCGCGAAGACGAGTCCCTCGAGCAGGGAGTTCGAGGCGAGCCGGTTGGCGCCGTGGACCCCGGTGCAGGCGGCTTCACCGACGGCGAGGAGTCCGGGCAGGCTGGTGCGGCCCTCGGCGTCGGTGGCGATGCCGCCCATCGAGTAGTGCGCGGCCGGTGCGACGGGGACGCCTTCGCGGGTCCAGTCGAAGCCGGCGGCGCGGGTGGCCCGGGTGAGTCCGGGGAACCGCGTGACCAGGAACCCGGCGTCGAGGCCGGTGGCGTCGAGGAGCACGGGTGCGCCGCCCTGGTCGCGCACCGCGGCGGCGATCCCCCGGGCGACGACGTCACGCGGAGCGAGCTCGGCGTCCGGGTGCACGTCGGTCATGAAGCGGTGCCCGGCGGCGTCGCGCAGGACAGCACCTTCACCCCGGACGGCTTCGGACACCAGGCCGCCACCGGGGACGGCCAGCCGCGTCGGGTGGAACTGGACGAACTCCAGGTCGGCGAGGACGGCGCCGGCGCGCCAGGCGGCGGCGACCCCGTCACCGGTCGCGACCAGGGGGTTCGTCGTCTCGCGGTACAGGTGCCCGGCTCCCCCGGAGGCGATGACGACGGCGTCCGCGTCGAGCCGGCGGGGTTCCCCGAGCAGGTCGAGGACGTCGACGCCGACGACCACGCCGCCGCGGACGACCAGGTCGGTCAGGCTCGTGCGCTCGAGGATCGTGACGTGTCGGCGGTGCAGTGCCGCGATGAGGGTGCGTTCGATGGCGGCTCCGGTCGCGTCACCGTCGGCGTGCACGACGCGCCACCGGCCGTGCGCGGCCTCACGACCGCGGGCGAGGTCGTCGCCGTACCGGTCGAGGGTCGCCGGGTCCGACGACCGGTCGAAGGGCACCCCGAGGGCGAGCAGGTCGCGGACGCGGGCCGGGCCGTCGGTGCACAGGACCTCGACGGCCCGGGCGTCGGCGCTGCCCGCCGCAGCGACGTGGGTGTCGGCCTGGTGCAGCGCCGCGGAGTCGTCGGCGCCGAGCGCCACCGCGATCCCGCCCTGGGCGTACGCGGTGGCGCTGTCGGCGAGCGCCCCCTTCGTCACCAGGGTGACGTCGTGCAGGGCACTGGCCCGGATCGCTGCGGTCAGGCCGGCGATGCCGGACCCGACGATGACGACGTGCACGGTGGTCTCCCTCGTTCGGTCGGGTCCGCGTCTCAGCCGCGGGGCTTGGCCGCGAGCATGCGCTCGAGCGCCACCTTGGCGTCGGCCTGCACGTCGGCGGGGACGACGATCTCGTTGAGGACCTCGCCGCGGACGAGTGCCTCGAGCACCCAGGCGAGGTAGCCCGGGTGGATCCGGTACATCGTCGAGCAGGGGCAGACGACCGGGTCGAGGCAGAAGATCGTGTGCTGCGGGTACTCGGCGGCGAGCCGGTTCACCATGTTGATCTCGGTGCCGATCGCGAAGGTGGTCGGCTCGGTGGCCGCGGCGACGGTCTTCCGGATCAGGTCGGTGCTGCCGGCGTGGTCGGCGGCGTCGACGACGGCCATCGGGCACTCGGGGTGCACGATGACCTGCACGCCCGGGTGCTCGCGGCGGGCCTGGTCGATCTGGTCGACGGTGAAGCGGCGGTGCACCGAGCAGAAGCCGTGCCAGAGGATGACCTTCGCCGCTTCGAGGTCGCTCGTCTCGTTGCCGCCGAGGGGCTTCCGGGGGTTCCACATCGGCATCAGGTCGGTGCTGATGCCCATCGCCTTCGCGGTGTTGCGGCCGAGGTGCTGGTCGGGGAAGAACAGGACGCGCTGCCCGCGCTCGAAGGCCCACTCGAGCACCGTCGCGGCGTTCGACGAGGTACACACGATGCCGCCGTTGCGACCGCAGAAGGCCTTGAGGTCGGCGGCGGAGTTCATGTAGGTGACCGGGATCACGGGGACGCGACCGTCGGCGTCGGGCTCGGTGCCGTACACCGCCGTCAGCTCCGCCCACGCCGCCTCGACGCTGTCGATGTCCGCCATGTCGGCCATCGAGCAGCCGGCGGCCAGGTTCGGCAGGATCACGCGCTGGTCGTCGCGCGCCAGGATGTCGGCGGTCTCGGCCATGAAGTGCACCCCGCAGAACACGATCGCCTCGGCGTCGGGCTTCGTCAGGGCGGCGTTCGCGAGCTGGAACGAGTCGCCGAGGAAGTCCGCGTGCCGGACGACCTCGTCGCGCTGGTAGAAGTGCCCGAGGACGACGACCCGGTCGCCGAGGGTGGCCTTCGCCCGCTCGATGCGCTCGTGGAGCTCGTCGGTCGGGGCCGTCTTGTACTCGTCGGGCAGGACACCCTGGCGCGGGGCACTCGTCGGGATGACGTCGGACATCGACGACCCCGGGCCGTACCCGGGGCGGGAGTCGAAGTCCCACGTCGGCACGGCGAGGTCGGGCGTGCAGGTGCTGCCTGCGGCCCTGCCGTTGGAGATGAGTTCGATCGTCGTGGCGATGGACACGGGGTTTCCTATCGGTTCCGCTGCTGGTGCTGATCGGCCCCGGTCTGCAGCGGGCCGTTGTCCGCGTAGGCCAGGTCGGGGTTCGAGCGGTACAGCCGGGCCGGACGGTGCCGGCCCCCGCTCGTGGTCTCGTCGGTCGGCAGGACCGCGTCGGTCTTCTCGACCTGCCGACGGAAGTTCGCGGGGTCGAGTGCTCGGCCGAGCACCGCCTCGTACACGCCCCGGAGTTCGGCGAGGGTGAAGCGGTCGCCGAGGAACGCCTGCGCGATCCGCGAGTACGACATCTTGTTGCGCAGCCGCCACAGGGCGTACTCGACGATGCGGTCGTGATCGAAGGCGAGCGGCGGGTGCTCGTCGGCCAGGAACCACCGGACGTTCCAGTCGTCGGGCACGACGTTCGCCTCGTCCGGGTGCACGAGCGCCCAGTAGACGATCGACACCACGCGGCTCGGGGAGCGTCCGACGTCACCGAACGCGTACAGCTGCTCGAGGTACCGCGGCTGGACGTTCGTCGTCTCGCGCAGTCGGGCGGCCGCGGAGTCCTCGAGGCCCTCGTCGTCGCCGACCCAGCCGCCGGGGAGCGCCCAGGAACCCTCGAACGGTTCGGCGACGCGACGGACGAGCGGCATCCACAGCGCCGGGGCCCCGGTGTCGGGGTGCGGGCGCAGTGCGACGATCACGGTGGAGACCGCGACGCGGATGCCTGCTTCGTCCATGGTGGAGATAGTGTCAATCTGACTCGAAGTGTTCGGGTTGGGATGACACTATCACTGCCGACGCGGTGCGCTCGTCACGAGCCGGAAACAGATCGTCACGGGGCCGAAAACTCCCGGGAGGCCGCCGCGGTTAGCGTGGAGGACATGACGACGGTGACGAGGGTGCATGCCGTGGTGTCGGGGACGGTCCAGGGGGTCGGCTTCCGGTACTGGACCGCTCGGAAGGCCGACGGGCTCGACCTCGTCGGCTACGCGAGGAACCTCTGGGACGGCACGGTGGAGGTCGAGGCAGAGGGACCCTCGGTCGCTGTGGACTCGTTGGTCGAGTGCCTGCGCACCGGGCCGCCGTCAGCGACCGTGACCGACGTCAGCCTGCGGTCGGTGGTACCGCACGGCGACGCCGACGGGTTCGCGATCCTGCACTGAGCCGACGTGCGTGGGAGCTGCGCCGACGACCGGCGTGCTCGGCACCGATCGTTCACCTGCGGATGTCGGAGCGAAGCGGAATAATCGCATCCACTCAGGGAGTTGGCCTGTCTGCGCGTCCTGCGCCACACCCGTTCCACCCGTCGTGACCCACCAGGAGCACCCGCATGACCCAGGCCGTCGATTCCGCCCCCCGCACGGGAAGCGTCTCGCAGCCGTCCGCTGCCGAGACCCGACTCGTGATCGGGCTGCTGCTCGTCTCCGCGTTCGTCGTCATCCTCAACGAGACCATCATGGGCGTGGCCCTGCCCCGGCTCATGGACGACCTGGACATCAGCGCCGCGACCGGCCAGTGGCTGACCACCGGCTTCCTGCTCACCATGGCGGTCGTCATCCCGATCACCGGGTTCCTGCTGCAGCGCTTCAACACGCGACCGGTGTTCGTCTGGGCGATGGGCCTGTTCTCGGTCGGCACGCTGATCGCCCTGCTCGCGCCGGGCTTCACCGTCCTGCTCGTCGGCCGCATCGTGCAGGCCAGCGGCACCGCGATCATGATGCCGCTGCTGATGACGACGGTCCTGACCCTCGTCGACCCCGCGCACCGTGGCCGCATCATGGGCAACATCTCGATCGTCATCTCGGTCGCTCCGGCCATCGGCCCGACGATCTCCGGCCTGATCCTCAACGCGTTCTCGTGGCGCTGGCTGTTCGGCTTCGTGCTGCCCATCGCGATCGCGGCGCTCATCCTCGGCATGGTCAAGGTGCAGAACGTCTCGACGCCGCGCAAGGCGCCGATCGACGTCGTCTCGGTCGTGCTCTCCGCCTTCGCGTTCGGCGGCATCGTCTACGGCCTGTCCAGCATCGGCGAAGCCGGCACGACCGGTCCGCTCGTCCCGGTGACCGCCCTGGTCGTCGGTGCCGTCGCCCTCGCGGTGTTCATCGTCCGGCAGACGCGCCTGCAGCGCACCGACAGCGCCCTGCTCGACCTGCGCACCTTCCGCACCCGTGGCTTCACGGTGCCGATCGTCGCGATGGGCCTGAGCTTCATGGCGATGTTCGGCACGCTCATCCTGCTGCCGATCTACCTGGAGCGCGTCCTCGGCCTCGAGGTCCTGCAGGTCGGCCTGCTGCTGCTCCCCGGTGGCCTGCTGATGGGCCTGCTCTCCCCCATCGTCGGTCGCATCTACGACCGCCGTGGCCCGCGCGTGCTGCTCATCCCCGGATCGATCATCGTCAGCGCCGTGCTCTGGGCGCTCTCCACCGTGGGCGTCGACACCAGCGTGTGGTTCGTCCTCGGTGCGCACGTGGTGCTGAGCATCGGCCTGGCCCTGACCTTCACGCCGCTGTTCACCGCGGCGCTCGGTGGGCTGCCCCCGAAGCTGTACTCGCACGGCAGCGCGGTGCTCGGCACGGCGCAGCAGCTCGCCGGTGCGGCGGGCACGGCCCTGTTCGTCACGCTGCTGACGATCGGTGCGGCCACCGCCGTCGAGGGCTCCGGTGCCCGTGGGGTCCAGGTGGCCACCGCGTCGGGCGTCGGCACCGCCTTCATGGTCGGCGCGATCATCTCGCTGTTCGGCATCCTGGCGTCGGTGTTCGTCCGCCGGCCGGAGGTGCCCGAAGGCGCGCCGACGCCCCCGCCCGTGCACTGACCGACGAGCCTCGCGCACTGACCGACGAGCAGGGCCGGACGCCGAACCCGTGACGGGACCGGCGCCCGGCGCCCGGCCCGCTCCCGTCTCCGGCCCACGTGGCAGGGTGGGCGCCATGCGGTCGACGACGAGCGAGCTCAACTGGTCCGGCACGGTCACGTACACGGCCGAACGGGTCGTCCGCCCGTCGTCGGTCGACGAGGCCGCCCAGGTCGTGGCCGACGCCGATCGGGTGCACGGCCTCGGCACCCGGCACTCGTTCAACGACGTCGCCGACACCGCGGGCACCCTGCTCGACCTGACCGGCATCCCCACCGACCTGGTCGTCGACGCCGAGCACCGCACCGTCACGCTCGGGGCCGGCACTCGGTACGGCGACGTCGCGGCCGACATCGACCGGGCCGGGTTCGCCCTGCACAACACGGGGTCCCTGCCGCACATCTCGGTCGGCGGTGCGGTCGCGACGGGCACCCACGGCTCCGGCACGACCCTGGGGTCGCTCGCCACCGCGGTGCGCGCGTTCGAGGTGCTCGGTCCGGACGGAACCGCCCGGACTCTCGACCGGACGGACCCCGCGTTCGACGGTGCCGTGCTGCACCTCGGACTGCTCGGCATCGTGACCCGGGTGACCCTCGACGTGGAACCTGCCTACCGGATGCGTCAGGACGTCTACGGCGCGATCCCCTGGGACACCTTCACGGCGAACGTCGCCGAGGTGCACGCCGCCGCGTACTCGGTGTGCGCCTACACGGTGTTCGGCGACGCGATCACCGAGGTCCTGGTGAAGTCACGCGTCTCCGACGGCGCCGAGGACGTGCCGGTGCCCGAAGGGCTGGCCGGCGCACGCCGGCTGCCCGGCACCCCCGGCGACGACCGCCGGACCGCGCGCGACGGCTCGGTCGGCCCGTGGTGGGACCGCCTGCCGCACTTCCCGATCGGGTCCGTCCCGAGCCACGGGTCCGAGGTGCAGAGCGAGCACTTCGTCCCGCTCCGGCACGCGGCGGCCGCCCTCGATGCGCTCCGGGGGCTCGCCGACCGGATCCAGCCGCACCTGCACGTCTGCGAACTCCGGACGATGGCGGCGGACGACCTCTGGCTCAGCCCGACCCAGGGCGAGGACGTGCTCTGCATCGCGTTCACCTGGAAGAAGCACCCGGCCGAGGTCGCCGCGCTCCTGCCCGACCTGGAGTCCCGGCTCGCAGCCTTCAACGGCCGACCGCACTGGGGCAAGATGAGCTCGCTCGACCACGCGGCGATCGCCGGGCTGTACCCGCGGCTGGCGGACTTCCGCGACCTCGTCGCCCGGGCCGACCCGGAGCGGACGTTCGCATCCGCGTTCGGCGAGCGGGTGCTCGGGACCTGAGCCGGGCCTCCAGGCCGTGCCCCGGAACCAGGTTCCGGACACGGCACCACGGGATCGCGCGGTGCTGTGTCCGGAACCTGGTTCCAGAGGCGGGAACGCACCCGATGCGTGCCCCGCTAGTCGGTCGTGAACGCGAGCGGCGTGATCGTCCGCGTCTCGCCGTCCCAGTGCCGGACGCCGCCGACGTCGAGCGTCTCCGGCAGCGGCACGGCGCGCAGCGCAGCGACGGCGCGCGGCAGGTCCTCGTCACGAACCCGGCGGGCCAGCGTGACGTGCGGCGACCAGTGCCCGGGCACGGACGTCTCGACGCCGCCGGGGGCGACCGCGTGCACCTCGCCGTGGAAGGTCGTGAGTGCCGCGTCGACGACCACCGCGCGCACGAGGACCGACCGACCGGCACCCGCGGGGAAGAGCAGCAGCCCGCCGAGCCGGATCGAGGTCGGGACCGACGTGCGGAACCCCGCCGGCACGGGCAGCGTGTCCCCGGCGGCCAGGGTGACGTGCGGAGCGTTCGACGGCGACGGGTGCCGGCCGAGGCTCGGCAGGTCGGCGTCGATCAGGGCCTGCCAGGCGGACCGCACGGCGGCGTCCGACTCCGGACCGAGGACGAGTTCGATGCTGCGCACGGTCAGAGTCAACCAACCGGGACCGCGAGGTGCCCCGTGACGGTCAGCGGGCCGCGCACTGGTGGCGATGTAACACAGCGGAACGGAACTCGCCCCGGGGGTGGACCGCACGTCACACTCGTCTCCACGCCGCGGACCACCGCGGCTCCCCCACACGCACGGCCCACGAGGAGCACCAGCATGTCCGCAGCCCCCGCACTGCCCGAGAAGCCGAAGGGCAAGCGCCCGATCGGCTGGATCGTCGCCGCCGCGATCGTCGTCGTGGCGATCGTCGTCGCCGTCATCGTCGGAGCCGTCCGCTCCGGGAGCAACGACGCCGGTGCCGCCGGTGACGCCGCCCCGAAGACCGTCACGATCGGTGTCGCGGACAAGTCGCTCGGCTACTGGAACACGTACACGAAGCTCGCGAAGGACAAGCTCAACGTCACCGTCAAGCTGACGAACTTCTCGGACTACTCGCTGCCGAACCCCGCCCTCAAGGACGGCCAGCTGGACATCAACCAGTTCCAGCACATCCAGTACCTGGCGGACTACAACGTCACCTCCGACGACGACCTGCAGCCGATCGGTTCGACCGCCGTGTACCCGCTGCCGCTCTACGCGACGAAGTACGACAAGCCGTCCGAGCTGCCCGCGAACGCGAAGGTCGCGATCCCGAACGACTCGATCAACCAGGCCCGTGCGCTCCTGATCCTGCAGGCGGCGGGCCTGGTCACGCTCAAGGACGGCGGCTCGGCGTTCTCCACCGCGGACGACATCGAGACGAAGAAGGTCGACGTCCAGCCCCTCGACGCCTCGCAGACCGCGAACGCGCTGCAGCAGGGCTCCGTCGCCGCCGCCGTCGTGAACAACAACTTCGCCACCGCCGCCGGCCTGCCGATCTCGGACGCGATCTACCAGGACGACCCCTCGAGCGCGAGCGCCGCCCCGTACGTGAACGTGTTCGCCGTCCGCGACGAGGACAAGGGCAACAAGACCTACCTCGAGCTGGCGGAGCTGTTCCAGGACGACGCCGTGCAGAAGGCCTTCGCGAAGGACCTGCCCGAGGCCGTCGCCCGCGACGAGAGCGCCTCGAAGCTGCAGGACGAGCTCGCCCAGGTCGAGCAGGACGCGAAGGCGGCCAAGCAGTAGTGCCGGTCCTCGTCGAACTCCGCGGCGTCTCGAAGCACTACCGCCGCGCCGACACCGGCGAGACCGTGGTGGCCGTCGAGGACGTCTCCCTGGACGTGCACCAGGGAGAGGTCCTCGGCGTCATCGGGTACTCCGGTGCCGGCAAGTCCACCCTGGTCCGCCTGGTCAACGCGCTGGAACTGCCGAGTTCCGGCACGGTGACCGTCGCGGGCCGCGAACTGACGGCGATCCCCGAGCGGGACCGCCGTCTGGCGCGTCGCAACATCGGGATGATCTTCCAGCAGTTCAACCTGTTCCGGTCCCGCACGATCGCCGGCAACGTCGCGTACCCGCTCAAGGTCGCCGGCGTGCCGAAGGCCGAGCGGAACCGTCGCGTCGCCGAGCTGCTCGACTTCGTCGGCCTGCTCGAGCGCGCCCACGCCTACCCGGAGCAGCTGTCCGGCGGCCAGAAGCAGCGCGTCGGCATCGCCCGCGCCCTCGCCGCATCGCCCGACCTGCTGCTCGCCGACGAGGCGACCAGCGCCCTCGACCCGGAGACCACGTCCGAGGTGCTCGCGCTGCTCCGCCGCGTCAACCGGGAGCTCGGCGTCACCATCATCGTCATCACGCACGAGATGGACGCCGTCCGGCAGATCGCCGACCGGGTCGCCGTGATGGAGCAGGGGCGGGTCGTCGAGGTCGGGGACGTCTACGACGTGTTCTCGACGCCGAAGACCGGCGCCGCACAGCGCTTCGTCCGCACCGCGCTGCACGACCGGCCCTCCCCCGAGACGCTCCGGCGCCTGCGGGACCGCCACCCGGGTCGGCTCGTCACGGTGCAGATCACCGACGAGGCCGGGCTGCAGAACCGCATCGACGCCGCGTTCCGCGCCGCCGGGGTCACCGCCGAGCTCGTCTACGGCGGGGTCGGCGAGATCCGGGAGCGCCGGATCGGGTCGCTCACCTACGAGCTGAGCGACGCCAGCGGCGGGCCAGGCCGGCCAGGCGGTCCCGGCGGGTCGGGCGCGCCTGACGCCGATCCCGGTGCCATCGACGCCGCGATCGCCGCACTCCGCGCCGACGGCGTCACGACCGACGAGGAGGCCGCCGCGTGAACAACAACTCGTTCCAGAGCGTGATCGACACGTTCGACGTCTTCCTCGCCGCCATCCGCGACACCATCGTGATGTCGCTGATCTCGCTGGTCATCGCCGGGGTCATCGGCCTCGCGCTCGGCCTGCTGCTGTACGCGACCCGGCCGGGCAACGTCCTCGGCAACCGCACCGCGTACACGGTGCTCAACGTGTTCGTGAACCTGATCCGCCCGATCCCGTTCGTGATCTTCCTCGCGGCGATCGCGCCGCTGTCACGGGTCGTCGTGCAGACCACGATCGGTGTCCCCGCGGTGACCTTCGCGATCTCGTTGGCCGCGGCCTTCGCGGTGTCCCGGATCGTCGAGCAGAACCTGCTGTCCGTCGACCCGGGCGTCGTCGAGGCGGCTCGGGCCTCGGGTGCGCACCCCGTGTCGATCCTGCTGACGGTGCTCATCCCCGAGGGCCTCGGCCCCCTGATCCTCGGGTACACGTTCATCTACATCGGCATCGTCGACATGACGGCGCAGGGCGCGCTGATCGGTGGCGGCGGACTCGGCGAGTACGCGATCACCTACGGCTCGCAGCGCTACGACTGGTGGGTGGTCTACGTCTCGGTGGCGGCGATCGTCGTCATCGTGCAGCTCGGCCAGTTCATCGGCAACCGCTTGGCGCGCGCGACGCTGCGTCGCTGACGCAGGCTCGCGGGGCGCCGGTGCACCGCCCTGGAGGCCCGGTGCCGGTCCACGAGACCGGCACCGGGCCTCCGGTGCGTCGCCGCTCGGACGGACGCGCCCAGCTTCGTGCGCCGAGTGGTCACGACTCCCCGCTCACCTCCGCCGAAGGCGCACGAACCGTCGCCCGACGCCCCCGCAACCGACAGATCCCGACCACTCGGCGTCACACCCGCGGCACGTCGAGCCACCTCGGCACGAGCCGCCGCCGCCCGACGACGCGCCCGGCAACCCACTGCCGAACGGTCCCGACTCCCCGCTCACCTCCGCCGAAGGCGCACGAACCGTCATCCGACGCCCCCGCAACCGACAGTTCCCGACCACTCGGCGCCACACCCCCGGCACGTCGAGCGACCTCGGCACGAGCCGCCGACGAACCGCCAACACGCCCGGCAACCGACTGCCGAGCGGTCACGACTCCCCGCTCACCTCCGGCGAAGGTGCACGAACCGTCGCCCGCCGCCCCCGCAACCGACAGATCCTGGCCACTCGGCGCCACACCCTCGGCACGTCGAGCGACCTCGACACGAGCGGCGAGCGGCAGCGGCAGCGCCGGGTCAGGCGGCGGGAGCCTCGACGGTAGTGACAGCGCCGGTCTCGCCCGGGTGCTCGTAGTGGGCACGCACCAGGATCGGGCGGTGGTCGGAGATGCCGGCCGGCAGGGTCTCGACGCCGGCGATGTGCAGGCCGACGCTCGTCGCGAAGTCGAAGTGGCCCGTGAACTTGCGGTAGCGCAGGTACGTCGGCTGGTCGGACAGCGACAGGGCGAAGCCGTGCTGCTCGATCTTGCGGCGCAGGTTCGTCTGGAACCACGGGTAGTTGAAGTCACCGACCATGACCGCGGGGACGTCCTTCGCCAGCTCGCGCAGGAACTGGTGCGCCGCCTCGATCTGCTTGCGGCGCAGGGAGTTCGTCGCGGTGAGCGGTGAGGCGTGGAACGAGGCGACGACGACCTCGGCGTCGGCCTCGGTGTCACGCAGGTGCATCGCGATGAGCCGCTCGTGCGCGGGTGCGAGGACCCGGTCGTGGAGCGACTTCTGCAGGGAGTGGATGCTGAAGTCCTGCACCTCGAAGCGGTCGTCACGCTTGTAGATCGCGAGCCCGAGTCGGTTGGTGCGGGTCGACGCGGCGAGCGAGAGGCCGCCGATCGACGGTGCGAGGTCGTTGCTGTCGCACTCCTGCACGCACAAGACGTCGGCGTCGGAGGCCTCGGCCAGTGCGGCGAGCTCGCTGTTCGCGGTGTGCTCGCGGAGGTTGTAACTGACGACACGGAGCTGCGTGGGCTGCACGGTCTGCTCTGATGCGATCGTGCTCTGCTGCTCTGGCGCGGCCATGCTGCCTTCCTGTCCGGGTGTTCCGGTCACCCTGCCGCGGTCACCGTACTCGGGTACCGCGGACGGTTGCTGAGACTGTAACGCCTGCCGGGTTTCGTCCGTGTGACCGTGACGGAAACGGACAGCGGCGGGATCAGGCGCGGACACGGCGGACCGGGCGGACGGTGTCGCCCGCTGTGCGACTCATCAGGATGCCCTCGACGCAGGCGACGACGAGCAGGGCGGCGATGACCCAGAACGCGGCGGTGTACGGTCCGTCACCGCCCAGGCCGGAGGCCGCACGGATGACCACGGCGGCGACGGCGACACCGAAGCCCGCGGCGGTCTGCTGCAGCGTCGACGACAGCGTGTTCGCGGGGGTCATGTCGGCCTGCTCGACGTCGGCGAAGGCGATGGTGTTGTACGCCGTGAAGCCCACGGAGCGGGCTGCGCCGCTGACGACGAGCAGCACGGCGAGCAGCCAGAACGGGGTGTCCTCGGTCATGAACGCCATCGCGACCACGGTCAGCGCGGCGACGGCCGACGACACGATGATCACCGGGCGGTAGCCGAACCAGCGGAGGAACGGGGTCGTCATCGGCTTGATGCCGAGGTTGCCGACGAACACCCACAGCACCGCGGACCCGGCGAGCACGGCGCTCCAGCCCCAGGCGTCCTGGAACAGCAGCGGGAGCACGAACGGCACCGCGGACACCGCCAGGCGGAACAGGCTGCCGCCGGCGTGCGACACCCGGAAGGTCTCGAGTCGGAACGCGTCGAGCCCCATGATCGGGTGCGGAGCCCGGCGGAAGTGCCGGATCGCGAGCCAGCAGCACACCGCGCCGAGGACCCCGGAGACGACGACCGCGGTGACCGGCACGACCTCCAGCGCGAGCAAGGACGCCATGACCACGAGCGAGCCGAGCCCGACGCAGGCGAGCAGCGACCCGAACCAGTCGAACGGCACGCGCTGCGCGGCACGCTCCTGCGGCACGAGCACCAGGGCGGCGACGAAGGCGATGACGCCGAGCGGGATGTTGATGAGGAAGATCCAGTGCCAGGTCAGCGTCTCGACGAGGACCCCGCCGATGAACGGCGCGATGATCGGTGCGGCGAGGGCCGGCCAGGTCAGGATGGCGATGGCGGTGACGAGTTGTTCGCGCCCAGCACTCCGGAGCACGACGAGGCGGCCGACGGGCACCATGAGCGCCCCACCGAGGCCCTGCAGGATGCGCCACAGCGTCAGCTCGACCAGCCCGGTGGACAGCGCGCACAGGGCTGACGCGATCGTGAACAGCGCGATGGCCCCGGCGAAGACGGTCCGGGAGCCGATCCGGTCGGTGAGCCAGCCGGACACCGGGATGAACACCGCGAGGGTCACGAGGTACGCGGTGATCGCGACGCCCACCGCGGCGGAGTCGACCCCGAGGTCACGCCCCATGGCCGGGGCGGCGGTCGCCAGGATCGTGCCGTCCAGGAGCTCCATGAAGAAGGTCCCGGCCACCAGCACGGCGACCGCCGTGCTGCCCGTCCGTCGTCTGGGTGTCGTCGCCGTCGTCGTCATCGCCCACCGAGACTATGCCCGCGGACGTCCGCGCCGTCACGGACGGGCCGCCCGCCGGACGCCGCACCGGCCGCCCACCGGGCGCGACGCGGCGCGCACGACGCGGGACGGGCCTCCAGGCGCGGTTCCGGGCGATCCTCATGCTCGGGCCGACTACCCTGGCCGGGTGCCGACCCGACCACCCGAACGCCGAGGAACTCGCGCGTGAGCCGCACCGACAGCGCCGCTGTGGTCGCCGCGGGCACGGCCAGCGGTCGACGACGTGTCCTGGACACCGTGGCCTCCCTGCCGGCGTGGGCGGCGGTCCTGCTCGTCTGGACGGGCGGCCGGGTCCTGTCGACCCTGTGGCTCGCGCTCGCGTACCCGCTCATCGGTCGTGCGCTCCCGGGCAACGCGATCTGGGGCAACGAGCACGGGTTCGGCGCCTTCCTGGTGGCGTGGGACGGGCAGTACTACGAGCAGATCTCGCTGCACGGGTACCCCGACGCGCTGCCGCTCGACGCCGCCGGCAACGTCGCGCAGAACGCCTGGGCCTTCCTGCCGGCGTTCCCCTTCACGATCCGGGCGCTGACCGCCTCGACCGGGGTGCCGTTCGAACTCGGTGCCCCGCTCGTCGCGATCGTCGCCGGGCTGCTCGCCACCTACCTGCTGCACCGCCTGGTGCGGGACCGCGCCGGGCACGCCGCGGCGATGTGGGCGGTCTTCTTCTTCAGCTGCGGTCCGCTGTCGTTCCTGCTGCAGGTCGGGTACGCGGAGAGCATGTTCCTCGCACTGTCCTTCGGGGCGCTGCTCGCCCTGGAACGTCGGCGCTACGGGCTCCTGACGGCACTCGGCGTCGCCGCGGCCTTCACCCGCCCGGGCGCCCTGGCGATCCCGCTCGTGCTCGGTGTCGTCGCACTCGTGCGGTGGGTCCGTGCACGGCGCGAGACCGGCCGGGTGTTCGAGGGCTTCCCGCTCCGCGAGCAGGTCCGGGTCGTCGCCGCGGGGCTGACCATGGTCCTCGCCGGGCTCGCCTGGCCGGTGATCGCCTCGCACGCCACCGGGACACCGAACGCCTACCTGGAGACCGAGATGTCCTGGTGGGTGAACTTCATCGGCCGGGTGGACTTCGTGCCGCTGACGCCGTGGTTCCTGATCGCGGGCCGCTGGCTCGGCGTGGGCGGGATCCTGATCGTGGTGTTCCTGCTCGTCACCTACCCGATCTGGTTGCTGCGCCGGTCGACGCTGCGGCTCGGGCCCACGACGGTGCTGTACTCCGCCGCGTACGCGCTGTACATCTTCGCGGTGTCGCTGCCGATGGCCTCGACCCCGCGGCTGCTCATGCCGCTCGCGCCGCTGTTCGGGTCACCCGAGCTGGTCGCGAAGCCCTGGATGCGGTGGACCTTCGTGACGGCCGCGTTGGCCGGGCAGCCGGTGCTGGTCGCGGTGCTGTGGCTGCTCGGCCCTCCGTGAGCGGCTGACGCGCAGCCTCAGCAGGCACCCGCCCCGACACGACACGACGCCGCCGTCCCGACAGGACGGCGGCGTCGCGCGTCGTGCGTCGTGCGTCATGCGTCGCGTCTCAGGCGTCGCGCCTTAGAGCTCGATCGTGCCGTGGTCGCCGGTGTCCGGCTGACTCTGCTTGCCGAGCGCCGCCTTGAACATCTGCACCAGGCTGCCGACCGGACCGGTGTCCTGGGTCCAGTACTCGACCGAGACTCCCTCGACCGTCAGCAGCCGGATCGACGGGTCCTGGCGGCCCTCCGGGAACCAGGCCTCGGCGAACGGCGACCAGAGCTCGTCGACGACCGAGTCGTCCCGGGTCACGGTCGCGGTCCCGGCGATGGACAGGTACCCGCCCTGCGACTCGATCGAGACGTTGACGTGCGGGTTCCGCGCGATGTCCTCGACCTTCTCGCTGCCGTCCTGCACCAGGAACCGCAGGGTCCCGTGGAACGTCTTGTCCTGCACCGCGAGGGGCCTGGCGTGCAGGTTCCCGTCCTCGCTCACCGTGGTGAGCAGTGCCGTGTGGGCGCCGTGGACGATGTCCGAGATGGCGGCGCGCTGGTCCGTCTGTGTGTCGGTCATGGTGCTCCTTTGCGTCATGCGCCCCGCTCCGCTCGACGTGCGACCGTCGGTGCACGGGGCCGTACCGTTCCGACCAGTGTGCCCCTCCGGCGCTGGACGCGTCAGCCCCGCGCGTCGAGGTGGTCCGGTCCAGGTCGGCCGGGAGGCCCGGTGCACGTCCGCCACGCCGCCCCCGTCCGTCGCGCGTGCTGTCCACGACGTCGGGATCGTGAGCACACGATGTCGCCTCCGCACCGGCGAACCGACCGTTCCTGCTCACGAAGTGGGACAGGGGCCGGGCGCGCGGCAGGGAGGCCGGGCTCAGGCGGGTTCGCGGATGGTGGTCTCGACGTCGACGACCTGCGGGATCTTCGGCATCGAGGCGAAGCCGAACGCCACGGGCGGGTCGAGCGGCGCCAGGTCCCCGAGCGGCTCCCCCGCCCAGGTCCCCCGCACGCCGGTGACGTCGTGCGCCCCGGTCACGCCGTAGTACTCGCGGCGACCGTTGCCCGCCGACCCCGCCGTGCCGGACCCCGGCGCGAGCAGCCGTGCCACGGGGTCGATCGCGGCGAGCCAGCGCGGGTCGCGGGCGATCGGCTTCGGGACGATGCGCAGGATCCGGCCGAGCGGCGAGATGCCTCCGACGTCGATCGAGGCCTGCAGTGCCCCGGCAGACAGCTCGAGGCCGCCGGCGGTGCGGCGGGCGCGGACGTCGACGACCGAGACGGTGTCGAAGCGGTAGGTGCCGGAGACGTACGCGGCGACGATCTCGTCGGGTGCGAGCAGCACGCTGGTGCCGTCGGGGAGTTCGAGGAACACGTCCGTGAACGGGCCGAACGGCGAGCGGTCCCACATGCCGACGACGATCCGGACGCCCGACGTGGTGCCGACGCCCATGATCCGGCCGCGGAACCGGCGTTCGACGACGGAGTCGGAGGCGTGACCAGCAGCGGGACCGGAGGCGTGGTCGGGACGTGACGACATGCCCTGGACCGTACCCGCGGCCCCCGTGAGCCGATCTCGGCGGCCACCCCGGGCCTCCCGGCCGTTGCCCGCGCGCCCTCTGCCCGCCGGAACCTGAACGCAAGACACCGGTGTCCACGCTCCGAACACCCGCGAAGGGTGGTGTGGAGCGCGAACACCGGTGTTTTGCGGACCGGACCGGCGTCCGTCAGGCGACGGGGACGGGCTGCGTCAGCAGCTCGCGCACGCGGGGTGCGACCTCGGTGCCGTAGAGCTCGATCGAGCGCATCATGTCGGCGTGCGGCAGACGACCCGTGGCGTACCGCATGTCGAAGCGCGAGGCGCCGAGGATCCGCATGTTGCGCGCGACCTTCCGGGCGACGGTCTCCGGCGAGCCGACGTAGAGCGAACCGCCGGCCGACAGGCTCGCGCGGTACCCGGCGACGTCGAGGGGCGGCCAGCCGCGCTCCCGGCCGAGCTGGTCGGTGACGGCCTTGTGGTACGGCCAGTAGCGCTCGGCGGCCTCTTCGTCGGTGGCGGCCACGAAGCCCGGCGAGTGCATCGCGATGGGCTGCTGCGGCAGGTCGAGCTGCGCGAGGGCCTGGCGGTACAGGCGGGAGAACGGGGCGAACTGGGCGGGCTGCCCGCCGATGATGGCGAGGAACAGCGGCAGGCCGTACGACGCGGCACGGATGACCGACTGCGGGGAGCCGCCGACACCGATCCACGTCGGGATGGCGCCGTGCTCGAGCTTCGGGAACACGTCCTGGTCGACCAGGCCCGCGCGCTTCGTGCCGGACCAGGTGACGGCGTCGCCGCCGCGCAGGGCCGCCCAGAGCTGGAGCTTCTCCTCGAACAGGACCTCGTAGTCGCTCAGCTCGTAGCCGAACAGGGGGAACGACTCGGTGAAGGAGCCACGACCCAGGATGACCTCGGCGCGGCCGTTCGACAGGGCGTCGACGGTGGCGAAGCGCTCGTACACGCGGACGGGGTCGTCGGAGGACAGCACCGTGACCGCGGAACCCATCCGGATGCGCTCGGTGCTGGCGGCGATCGCGGCGAGGACGACCTCGGGGGCGCTCACGACGAAGTCGGCTCGGTGGTGCTCCCCGACGCCGATGAAGTCGACGCCGACCTGGTCGGCGAGGACGGCCTGGTCGACGACGTCGCGGATGCTCTGCGCGTCGGACTGCAGGCTGCCGTCGGCGCGCTCGGTGACGTCTCCGAAGGTGTCGAGGCCGAGCTGCAGCGGTCCGATCCGGTCGGGTGCGGGCGGCGGGACGTCCGAGGGACGGTCGGTGCCGAATGCGTTGCTCATGGTGTCCTCCTGGTCGCACTTCCATGCGTTTGCATCAACATAGCACGGCGGCGGCGTGCGCGCACGGGGTCAGCGGCCGGACCGGGGCTGGGCCCGGGCGGCGCGCGGCCGGGGTCGGCCAGCCCGGACGAGTACGGTCACCCGCATGCCGAACCTCCCCGACCAGACCGGACGCCGCATCGTCGTCACCGGGTCCAACAGCGGCACCGGACAGGAGGCCGCCCTGCGCCTCGCCGGAGCCGGCGCCAGCGTCGTGCTCGCCGTCCGCAGCACCGAGAAGGGCGAGACCGCCGCCGCCGGCATCCGCGCCGCCCACCCCGCAGCCGACGTGGAGGTCCGCGAACTCGACCTCGCCGACCTGGCGAGTGTGCGCCGCTTCGCCAGCGGCATCGTCGACGAGGAACGTCCGATCGACGTCCTGGTCAACAACGCCGGCGTGATGGCGCCGCCGGAGCGCTTCGAGACCGTCGACGGCTTCGAGCTGCAGTTCGGCACGAACTTCCTCGGCCCGTTCGCCCTGACGAACCTGCTGTTGCCGTCGCTGCTGCGTGCGCGCACGCCCCTCGCCGACGGCCCCCTGGCCGAGGCGCCCCGGGTCGTCACGATGTCGAGCCTCGCCGCGATCCCCGGCCGGATCCGCTTCGCCGACCTGCAGTGGGAGCGCGGCTACAACGGCTGGCGCGCCTACGCGCAGTCGAAGCTCGCCGACCTGCTGCTCGCGCTGCACCTGCACCGCCTGACGGTCGAGGCCGACGTGCCCCTGGTCAGCACCGCCGCCCACCCCGGCTACACCCGGACGAACCTGCAGGCCGCGGGACGCTCGCTCGGTCGCTCGAAGCCGGTGCGGTCGAGCAACCGCGCCCTGCCGTTCACCCAGGCCGTCGAGCAGGGCACCGAGCCGCTGCTGTACGCGGCGGTCGGGCCGAACGCGGTGGGCGGCGCGTACTACGGCCCCTCGGGTCCGTTCGGCATGACCGGTCCGACCACCACCGTGTCGATCCCCGGATCCGCGCGGAGCGCCGACCTCGCCCGCTCACTCTGGGCCGTCGCCGAGGACCTCACCGGGACGCGCCCACCGCTCTAGCCGCGGTCGCGGGGGTCGCGCTGGCCGTGCCCCCCGCACGGTGCGAGGGGCGCCGCGGCCCGTGCGAGGTTCCGGACGTGGTGCGAGGGGGCGCGGGTCGCACCGAGGACGCAACCTCGCACCACTCGGACGTCGTGCGCGCCGGGAAACGGGCGCGGGGCGCGGCCGGGAGGCCCGGGGCGGGTCCGGCACGCCGCAGGCGTCAGGCGCGGTGCAGCTCCACCGACCCGTCCAGCCGACCGGGTTCGGTCAGGCGGGCGTGCTGCAGGACGGTGCGGCCCGGCGCGATCGCCGCGGCGACGATCGACAGGGTCGTCATGTGCCCCTCTGCCTCGTGCACGTCGCGGAGGATCGCGTCGGGGTGGTCGTCCGGCAGCGCTGCGGACTCCGCCAGCACGCCGAACCAACCGCCCCAGCCGTCCCCGGCGTCGCCACCGGAGTCCACGGTGCGGAGTTCGTCGAACGGTCCGAGCACCGGTGGGCCGGCCGGAGCGTCGACGGCACGGAAGGCCTCGAGCCACCGACCGATGCGTGGCGCTGCGGGGTCGTCGGCCGCACCGTGCGTGACCATGTGGACGCCGGGGCCGAGGTCGGTGGTGCGGACCTGTTCGCCGTCCCAGGTCAGCACCGAGGCGCCCTCGGCCGTGGCGCGCACCAGGTTGAAGGCCCGCGTGGTCGGCAACGTGCCGTCGTGACCGGGCAGCAGGTCGTCGGCGACGGCGTCCACCGGCACCACGCCACGGGTCGTCCAGGTGCCGTCGACGCTCGTCACGGGTTCGGCGCGGTTGAGCACCACGGCCAGGCCGGCTCGGTCGGACGCGGCGAGCCACGCACCACCGGCGGAGCGGTCACGGACACCACGGAGGTCCGGGTCGCGGTCCGGCCACCAGGCAGCGGGCGGGTCCCACGGACGCTCGGGCGACTCGTCCCGCAGGGCGAGCACGGTGACGGGCCACGCGGACCCGGGGTCGACGCGGACGACGACGGTGCACATGCCGTCGATCCTCGCACGTGGCCCCGGTAGCGTGAGCCAGGTGAACGCAGCAGCAGAGCGCGCCCTGACCGTCATCGTGGGGATCACCGGGGGCATCGCCGCCTACAAGGCCGTCGGGGTCGTCCGCGACCTGGTCAAGCGCGGCCACGACGTGCACGTCGTCCCGACCGAGGGCGCCCTGCGCTTCGTCGGACTGCCGACGCTCGAGGCCCTCAGCCGCAACCCCGTCACCACGAGCGTGTGGGACGACGTCGCCGAGGTGCGCCACGTCGCGCTCGGTCGCCGGGCGGACCTGGTCGTCATCGCCCCTGCCACCGCGGACTCGCTGGCCCGGATGGCGCACGGCCTGGCGAGCGACCTGCTCGGCACGACGCTGCTCGCGACCGAGGCACCTGTCGTGGTCGCCCCCGCGATGCACCCGCAGATGTGGGAGCACCCCGCGACCCGGTCGAACGTCGCCACGCTGCGTGGGCGCGGCGTCCACCTGGTCGGCCCGGTCGTCGGCGCACTCACCGGCGACGATGCGGGCATCGGTCGGATGGCGGAGCCCGAGGACATCGTCGCCGCCGCGCTCGCCGTGCTCGACCAGCACCCCGCACCGGCCGGCCGTCACGACGCGGACGGCTCGGGGGCCGGCACCGGCGCCCGTGGCGAACAGGGCGACCTGGCCGGCGTCCGCGTCGTCGTCAGCGCGGGCGGCACCCGCGAGCCCTTCGACCCGGTGCGGTTCGTCGGCAACCGCTCGAGCGGCCGCCAGGGGATCGCGATCGCCGCCGATGCCGTCCGTCGTGGGGCGTCGGTGACCCTCGTCGCCGCGAACGTCGAGGGCTCGCTGACCGCGGGGCTGGACGCGACCGTGGTGCCCGTCGGGTCCGCGCTCGAGCTCGCCGAGGCCGTGCACACCGCCGCCACCGAAGCCGACGTCGTCGTGATGACCGCCGCCGTCGCCGACTACCGTCCCGCCGAGGTGCTCACCGAGAAGCTCAAGAAGGACGCCCAGGGCGAGCGCATGACGCTCGAGCTGGTGCGGAACCCGGACGTGCTCGCCGACCTCGTGGCGGCACGGCGGACGGGGCAGATCATCGTCGGGTTCGCCGCCGAGACCGAACCCGACCGCGACGCGCGGATCGAGCTCGGGCGCGCCAAGATCAGCCGGAAGCCCGCGGACCTGCTCGTCGTGAACCACGTCGGCTGGTCGGCCGGCTTCGAGCGCGAGGAGAACGCGATCGAGGTCCTGGTGCCCGGTGGCGAGGTGGTCCGCGAGACCTCCGGCACGAAGGCCGAGGTGGCGACGGCGGTCCTCGACCTCGTCGCGACCGCACTGACGTGAAGGGGCACTGACGTGAACGGGCAATGTCGTGAACGGGCACTGACGCGGAGAAGCGGCACTGACCTGGTTCCGAGGACCGGCGAGCACGATGGGGCGCATGCGACGACGTGAGCGGATCCGACGTGCCAACCGCACGGCCACCATCCTGGCGGTGGCCCTCGGTGCAGCGGGCGCCATGCACTTCCTGCGCCCGACCCACTTCGACCGGATCGTGCCGGACGCGCTGCCCCCGCGGCTGACCACGCTGGCCTCCGGCGTGGCCGAGCTCGGCATCGCCGCCGGGCTCGCGTTCCCCGCGACCCGCCGCGCCTCGGGGTGGGCCGCCGCGGCGCTGTTCGCGGCGGTGTTCCCGGCCAACGTGAAGATGGCGAACGACCTGCTCGACCACCCCCGCTCGAGCCGGGCGATGCGGCTGGTCTCGGTGCTGCGGCTCCCGCTGCAGGCCCCGTTGGTGCTGTGGGGCGTGCGCGTCGGTCGGCACGCACCGAAGCCGTGACCCAGCCGTCGTGGACCCGCGCGGCGGTGCCGTTGCTGCACCGCCCGGTGACCCAGCACGCCTGGGAGGACATCGTGTTCGCGCACTGGCGGCACGACCCGGCGTCGCTGCAGCGGCTCGTCCCCCGCGGGACCCGTCCGGACGTGGTCGACGGCAGCGCCTGGGTGGGGCTGTCGGCGTACGTGTTCCGGGAGACCCGCGTGCCGCCGTTCCCGTCTGCCGGGCGGCTCGGCACCATGACGGAGGTCACGATCGAGGTGCTCACGGTGGACGACCAGGGGCGGCGCGGGGTGACCTACCGCACGGTCGACACCGCGAACGTGCCCGCCATCGTGGCCGCGCACGCGCTGCTCGGCGTGCCGTACACGTTCGCGCACGCACGTTCCCGTCGCCGCGGTGACGCTGTGGCGCACCGATCCGTCCGGCACCCGACCCGCGCGCTGCACCCGGTGCGGTGGGCGCGGTCGCTCCGGCAGGAACGCCCGACCGGCGCGGCGCGGCCGAAGCACGCGGCCTCGGTCCGGGTGACCGCCGGCGAGGTTGTCGACACCCCGCTGGCCGCCGAGCTCACCACCCGCGCCGGCATCCACGCGCGGTACCTGGCGCAGACCCTGTTCTGGCAGCGACAGCACCCGGTGCTCACCACCCGTTCGGCCACGCTCGACCGGCTCGAGGGTGACCTGCCCGACGCCGTGGGCATGCCGGGGTTGTTCGACCGGGCCCCGGACTCCCTGCTCGTGGTCGACGGCACGACCGTCCGGTACGGCTGGGGAGGGGTCGTCCGGTGACCGACGCACGCTCCGACGCACAGGCCGACGACCCGTTCGACCTCGACCGCTTCGTCCGGGCCCAGCAGGGTGTCCACGACGTCGCGCTCGACGAACTCCGTCGGGGTCGGAAGTCGTCGCACTGGATGTGGTTCGTGTTCCCGCAGCTGGCCGGCCTGGGGCGGAGCGCCACGGCCGTGCGCTACGCGATCCCCGGGACGGACGAAGCCCGCGCCTACCTGGCACACCCGGTGCTCGGCCCCCGTCTGCTCGCGGCGACCGACGTCGCACGCCACGCCCCCGCCCACTCCGCCGACGCCCTGCTCGGGGGCATCGACGCGGTGAAGCTCCGGTCGTCGATGACGCTCTTCGCCCGGATCGCAGCCGACCCGGGGCCGTTCGTCGCCGTGCTCGACCGCTGGTACGACGGCGCCGAGGACCCGGCCACGCTCCGCTTGCTCGGAGAGCACTCGGAACAGGAGTGACGCACACGACGCACGCGACGCACACGCACGTGACCGGCATCTGAACGTCCACACTGACACGCCCTGAGCCGATCGGAACGCCGTTGTCATATCAGGTACGGTGATGCGAGCACGTGCGATGCCGACCGTGCCCGTTCGCCCGGCGCCCCGACGCCACCGCCCCCGAAGGAGAACGCATGCCGGTCCCCCGCAGCGCCCCGACCGAGCACCAGCTGCTCCGTGACACCGTCCGCCACAAGATCCACGACGCGATCATGGACGGCACGCTCCTGCCCGGCGAACGCCTGAACGACGACGAGCTCATCTCCTGGCTCGGTGTCTCCCGCACGCCGATCCGCGAGGCCCTCAGCCAGCTGTCCCGCGCCGGCCTGATCGAGATGGCCCCGAACCGGTACACCCGTGTCACCACGCCGGACCCGACCGAGGTCGTCCAGGCGATGCAGACCCTCGGCGTGCTGTTCGGTGGCGTCGTCCGACTCGCGGTCCCGCGCCTGGGGTCGGCGGCCCGGAAGAAGATCCTCGCGCAGCTCGACAAGACGATCACCGAGCTCGAGGCCCACGAGGTCGCCGCGGTCAACCACGACGCCCTCGACGTCTTCGCCCTGTACGTCGCCGAGTGCGGCAACGAGAACCTGCAGCGTGTCTGCCGCGACACGATGGACGGCCTGGCGTTCCGGTTGCGTCTGCCGAACCTCGACGAGCTGGTCGACTGGGACCGGATGACCGAGGACTTCCGGCGCCTCCGGGCAGCGACCGAGTCCGGCGACAACGTCGCGGCCGAGCTCGCGACCGAGGCGATCCACCAGCTGCCGGGCGAGAAGCACTGAGTCCACCTGTACCCGCGTACAGGAACCGCCCGTCTCGCCGACGCGAGGCGGGCGGTCGACGTTCCACGGGCCTCCCGGTCGGTGGCCCGGCCACGCGCGTGACGCTCCCAGTCCCGGGGCCGCGCGGACCGATAGCATCGCTGGCGACCACCTGAACCAGGCACCCGGAGCAGCACATGAACCCCCGCCCGACGGACCGTACCGAGGTCGCCGCACGCCTGGCCGCCGCGGTCGGTCGGATCAACCGCCGGGCCCGTACCGACTCGGCCTCGCTCGGGTACGGCATCGTGTCGGCGCTCGCGTCGATCCAACGGCACGGACCCCTGCGCCCCGGCGACCTGTCGCGGATCGAGGTGGTCACGAAGCCCACGATGACCCGCATCCTGACCGAGCTCGAGCAGCGCGGCTTCATCCAGCGCGAGGCCGACCCGCGCGACGGCCGGGCGTTCATGGTGACGGCCACGCCGGAGGGCATCGAAGCGGTCGAGCAGGCCCGCGCGAACCGCACCGGGATCGTCGCCGAGCTCATCGCCGAGCTCGACGAGTCGGACGTCCAGGCGATCGCCGGCGCCCTGGCCGCGCTCGAGCGTGTCGCCCAGGGCGAGCATGCCCAGGAACCTCACACCTTCTAGGCTCCACACGACCGTTACCGAACCGTTACCAAGCGGTGGACGGACCGTTCTGCCAGCGTTCCTGGACGCGCTGCCCAGTCTGACCGGTCATGGTGTCGGCTCCGCCTGACCGCGGCCACCCCACGGCTGCTCCCGGCGGACGGACGGGCCCCACACCACCGTCCGGTCCTCACCGGCTCGAGGACTCCTCGTCGTCGCCGACGGTGTCACCGACACCGCCAGCCTCCGGCGTGCCCGTACGACCTCGGTCGCGCGAGCAGGAGTCCCTCCCCCACCGAGCCGCCGACCTGCGGAACCGATGCGACACACCCCTGAGCTCCCCACCACCACCGCCTCGACCCGACGTGAGGCCCTGAACACCCCCACCCGCCGGATGCGCCGGGCCCTGCGGCACCGCGCGACGCTGATCGCCGGCGGCGCGGCGGTCCTCGCCGTCGCCGGTGGCGCCCTGACCGTCGGCACGCAGCCCGCCATCGGCGAGGCCCTCGGCATGCCGACCGGCACCGCGAGCGCCTCGGCGACCGCGGAGCCCGCCCTGCGTGGCACCGCGCTCGACCGCGCCCAGGCCGCCGCCACGATCACCACGGCGAAGACCGTCATGCAGACCGCGAACGACAAGGTCGACACCTCGGCGCTCGAACAGCGTGTCGACGCCCTGAGCGACTACCCGGACCTGTCCGGCGCTGCGCTGACGAACCGGATCTCGACCACGGTCGCGTCGGCCGCCGACGTCGCGCAGGCGAGCGCCACGCAGGACAAGCGGGACGTCGACGCGAAGGCCGCGGCCGCAGCGAAGGCCGCAGCCGAGCGGAAGGCTGCCGCCGAGGCAGCGGAGGCCGCCCGGAAGCTCGCCGCCGGCAACACCGTCGCCGGTGCGAAGGCCACGGCGACCTCGCTCGCGTCGTCGGAGTACGGCTGGGGTGCCGACCAGTTCCAGTGCCTGGACAACCTGTGGACCAAGGAGTCCGGCTGGAACTACCAGGCCGTCAACGCGAACGGCGGCGCGACCGGCATCCCGCAGGCGCTCCCCGGCTCGAAGATGGCCACGATCGCCGCGGACTGGCGCACCAACGCCACCACCCAGATCACCTGGGGCCTGCAGTACATCAGCTCGGCGTACGGCACCCCGTGCGCGGCGTGGGGGCACTCGCAGGCGAACAACTTCTACTGATCGGCGCGGGTCGCGAAGGCGACCGGCAGACGGACGGGAGGCCCGTGGCGGATCCGCCACGGGCCTCACGTTGCGTTGTCTGGTCGCGGTCAGCCCACCCGTGCGACGCGCACGTCGGCGCGAGTCGGCGTCAGTGCGGCTCGTCAGAGTGACCGGCGGAGGACAACGGACGCCTCGGGGGTGTTCACCTGGAACGCGAAGGTCTCCTCGACGTACATCGTGACGTCGACGGCGTCGTGGCCCAGGTAGCCGAGGGCCAGGTCCTCGCCGACGGTGAACACGAAGTCCCCGCCGCGCTGACTGATCAGCAGCGACTCGTCGATGCCCGGCGCCCGCTCGACCTGACCGCCGGTGATGCCTTCGAGCTGCTCACGCAGGGGCGTGCCGGCGTCGTCGGTCTCGACGATGTCCGCCCAGTCACGGGGGCTGCACGCCAGGGCGTACGGCCCGGCGACCCCGACGTCACGGAGCGCGGCGACCGCAGCGGTGACCGCGGCCCGGAACGACCCCGGTGAGCCGTCGTGCGACTGTGCGGGCTGGGTCGACGCCTGCCCGGCCCCGGTGATGCCACCCTCCGGCCACCCCCGGAGCGTCGCCCGGTTCTCGTGGGCCGCGAGCCGCAGCACGGCCGCGTCGAGGTCACCCAGGTCGACGTCGGTGGCGCCGCGGGACGAGTCCACGAGTTCCTCGAGCGCGACGGTGAAGGTCGCGCGGACCTCGCAGAGCGGCAGGACCCTGCGGCGCCGTGCGGTGATGCCGTCGGCGACCCCGCCGGTCACGGCGTCGGTGCGGCCGAGGTCGACCGAGGACCACTGTCAGCCGCGCGGTCCGTCGAAGTCGACGATGCGCCGCGCGGCGAGCGCCGGGACCAGCCGGTCACGGGCTTCGGCGTCGAGCACCGCCCAGGTGTCGGCACCGAACGGCGCGAGTTCGCGGAGGAGGTGGTTCATGGCGTGTGCCCTTCCGTGCTGCGGAGTGAACCGATGCCGAGACCGGGACCGGTGGCGTCGGGAGCCGTCACCACGGACGGCGACGGTGGTGCCGCGAGAGCGGCGAGGTCCACCAGGCGATCGCGAGCGGGTGCGAAGAACGTCGCTCCGGTGATCGCGCGCGAGAAGTCGAGCAGCCGGTCGTACGTCCCGGGTGGATCGCCGACGAACATCCGTTCCAGCATCCGTTCGAGCACCCAGAGCTCACCGCTGTAGCCGATGAAGTAGGTGCCGTACTCCCCGCTGCCGGGGCGACCGAAGGGCATGTTGTCGCGGAGGACGTCGTGCTCGACCCCGTCGCCGTCGACGATGGTCGCGAGCGACTTGTGCGACGGCCGGACCTCGGTGGCGCTGTCACGCTCCACGTTGTCCGACTTCGACCGGCCGATGATCCGCTCCTGCGCGTCCGTCCCGAGGGCGTTCCACGCCGCCAGGTCGTGCAGGTACTTCTACACGACGACGTAGCTGCCACCGGCCCAGTCCGGGTCGTCCGCACCGACGAGTGCGGAGGCTGCCAGGTCCTGCGCGACCGGGTTCGCCGTGCCGTCCACGAAGCCGAGCAGGTCGCGGGTGTCGAAGTACCGGAAGCCGCTGACCTCGTCGACCACGGTGACGTGGTCCCCGAGCGCGGCGAGCAGCAGGCGTTCGAACTCGAAGCAGACGTCGGTGCGTTCACCCCGGATGTGGAAGAGCAGGTCTCCCCCGGTGGACGGCGCCGAGTGAACCGGCCCGGTCAGGGCGGGGAAGGGCTGCAGCGCGTCCGGACGGGCGTGCGGCGAGAACCGGTCCCACGCATCCGCCCCGATGCCGACGACGCAGGACAGGTGCGCGTCGAGGGCACGGAACCCGACCGTCTTCAACAGGCCGTCGAGGTCGCTGATGACGCCGCGGACCGCGGCCAGGTCGTCGTCGTCCGGGCCGACGTCGAGGGTCAGGAACACCGCCGAACGGGACAGCGGCGCGTCGACGCTCTGCGCGTCGATGGGCACGCGGCTGCCCGGTGTGCCGACCATCAGGCTGCGACGTGGACGGAGGCCATGGTGTCCGCCTTTCCTCCGCAGCCGTCCTGACGGTGCGGTTCGGTGCCGTGGGGTGTCTCCCGTCGAGCATCGCCACCCGACCCCTCGTCACGCCTGAGTCGGATGACCCGCTCCGACAGGGGGGATGCCGGGGTGACCAGGGGGTGATGTGGCGACCGCGTCGTCGTCGGTAGCGTCCGGAGCAGCCGCCACGGGCCTCCCGGGCGGCGGACGACCGACGATCCAGGAGCGACGATGACGATCAGCATCTCGGACGCACGACCGGCGCACGGCGCCGCGCCCGACGACGTCGGCGGGCGAACGGCCGGCTCGCCGCCCGGGGTCGCTGACCCCTTCGTGGTGGTCACCGGACCGGACGCGTCCGCCCGGGCGCGGGCGCTCGCGGACGTCGCCGACGCTGCCCGGGCGGACGGCCACACGGTCGTCCGGTGGCGCGCGGTGGGCGGTGACCCCGTCATCGAGGCCGCGTCGCTGGCCCCGTGGCTCGCGCTCGTCCGG
Source organism: Curtobacterium flaccumfaciens pv. betae (assembly GCF_026241855.1). Classification (NCBI taxonomy): domain Bacteria; kingdom Bacillati; phylum Actinomycetota; class Actinomycetes; order Micrococcales; family Microbacteriaceae; genus Curtobacterium; species Curtobacterium flaccumfaciens. Next base: position 2,691,314 of record NZ_JAPJDC010000001.1, read on the forward strand.
GCACACGACGCGGGGGCACCGCGGCCGGACCCGAGCATCGTCCTCGTCGAGGACTTCGACGCGCTCGACGAGGACGCCAGGTCCGTGCTGCACGACCTGCTCGCCGCGCTGGCGCAGGACCTCGGGACGGTCGTGGTGGTCGCCGTGGGCGAGGGCCGGGCCGGATCGGGCACCCGGCTGCCGTCGGCCGACGTCCCCGTCGCCGTCACGGCCGCCTTCACCGGTGACTTCGGACTCGTCGACGCCGAGGCCGAACGGGCCGTGCGCCGTGGCACCCGACCCGATCCGTCGCTGGTGGCGGCGGTCGAGTTCGTCCGGGCGGTCCGGTCCGGTGACGTGCACGCCGGCAGGCGGAGCGTCCTGGCCGCGCTCGGGGAGCCCGACCGGGCGGGCGCCGACGACGTCCTGGTCGCGACGCTGCACGTGCTCTGCTACCTCGGCGGGCACGACTCCTGGTGGGACGAGGCGCTGGCGCTGACCGCGGACCGCGACCTCGACCCGGTGCTGCGGCTCGTCGAGGACTGTGTGGACGGCTCCGGCCGGACCGAGCACGAGCGTGCCGCGCTGTACCGCGAAGTGCTGGGATCCGCTGCCGACACGCAACCGTGGAAGGCCGTGGCACTGCACATCGCGTGGACGCTGCTCGACTCGACGGATCCGCGCCGGGACCACGTGGAGGCAGCGCTCCGGGGGGCGGGCGACGCCGGGCTCCTCGACTACTTCAGCTCGTGCCGTGCCGCCGTGACGCACTACCAGGCGGGGCGGCTCGACGCGGCGGGCGCGGCGTTCGACCACGTGCACCGAGCAGCGGAGCGCTGGCAGGCGGGGACCTTCGTCGCGCTGACGGAGGCGCTGCAGGCCCTGGTCCTGTCGGTGCAGGGCGAGCCGGAGCGGGCGGCGTGGAAGGCCGACCGCGCAGCACGGTGGGCGGCGCAGCACGGCACGCCGCTGGTCGCCCGGGCAGCGGAGCACGCCCGCTCGGCACTCGACGTCGCGACGGGCCGGTTCGAGGAGGCCCACAGCCGCTCGGCGATGCGACCGGGCGGGGCGGGGCGGTGGCTCGAGAGCAGCTACGGACCGATCGAGCTGCTCGATGCGGTGGAGTCGGCTGCGCGGCTCCGCCTGGCCGACCACGGGGCCGCGCTGGTGGCCCGGGCAGAACGGGCGTTCACCGACCAGCCGACCCCGCGCCGCTCCCTGGTGCTGCTCGCCTGCCGAGCGGTCGTCGACGAGACGCCTGGTGCCCGCGCCCTCTTCGAGGACGCGCTGGCCAGCGTCGACGGCGACGTCTCGCCGTTCGAGGTGGCCCGCGTCCGTCTGGCGTACGGCGAGTGGTTGCGTCGTGGGATGCACGCCCTGGAGGCCCGGGGCCAGTTCCGGCTGGCGGCGCGCGCCTTCGAGGTGCTCGGTGCCGGCGACTGGCAGGGCCGCGCAGAACGCGAGCTGCGCGCAGCCGGTGCCGCCCGTCCGCTGCCGACGGCGCTGGAGGCGGTCGACCTGAGCGAACAGGAACGCCGTGTGGCGTCCCTCGCCGCGGCCGGACTGACCAACAAGCAGATCGCCGGGCAGCTGTACCTCTCCCCGCGCACCGTGAGCGGGCACCTGTACCGGCTGTTCCCGAAGCTCGGCGTGACGACACGGGCCGGACTCCGGGATGCACTCCTGCGACTGGGAGGCGACGCGACGGGCGACGCACGGACGTGACCCTGTCAGGGACACCCTCGCCGGCCGCCCGCCCCGTGGACCCCGGATGCTCCCGCCACCACCCGCGACACCCCGGGCGGACGGCCCGGGAGCGTCACCGGAACCCGCCGCCGGGGTAACGGCAGGGCCCGTCGCCCGCGCACGGTCCGTTCGTAGACTCCAGCCACCGACGAGGACTGGTGGCCGCCGTGTTGACGGACGAGGAGTTGCTCCCCCGCGGAGACGAGTTCTCCGCGCCGGTGTCCGCCGTGCCCAGCAACCGGCTGCCGATCCGCGGCCGGAGCGTCGAACGGGGCGTCGCGGCCGATGCCCTGGCCGGTCTGTCACGGGGCGCGGGAGACGTGCTCGTCGTCCGCGGCGCTGCGGGCGTCGGCAAGTCGCGTCTGCTCGAGGACGTGGTCGACCAGGCGACCGCGGCCGGCCTCCGAGTGGCCGTCGGTCGCACGGACCGCGACGCACGCCTGATCCCGCTCGCACCGATCATGGACGCGCTCGGCGCCGGGCCCCGGCCGATCTCCGACCGCGTCCGGCTCAGCGCGGTGACGCTCGACCCGGAGGCACGCTACTGGCTCCTCCAGCAGCTCCAGGACGACCTGGAGCGGGCCGCGGCGTCGGACGGCGTCGTGGTCGTCGTCGACGACCTGCAGTGGTGCGACACGACGTCCCTGGCGGTGCTCCGATCGCTGTCGCGCCGACTCGCCGACGTCCCCGTGCTCTGGGTCGTCGCGGTCCGGACCGAGCACCAGGACCCGACGGTGACGGCGACCGTCGACGAGCTCGCCGCGACGGGACGGATCGTCGACCTCGACCCGCTGGACGAGGAGGCCACCGCCGCGATGATCGCCGACCTGGTCGGCGCGACGCCGGACGGCTCGGTCCTGCGTGTTGCCCGACGGACGGAGCACATCCCGATCCTCGTCGCCGAACTCGTGCGCGGGCTCGTCGACGAAGGCCTGCTGGCGATCGCGGACGGCGTCGCCACGATGCCGGGCGCCGCGCTGCCCGCGAGGTTCGGTGCGTCGATCCGCGAGGGCCTCCGACGCCTGTCGAAGCCCACGCAGCAGCTCGTGCAGGTCGGAGCGACCCTGGGACGCTCGTTCTCGGTGCGGTCGTTGTCGGCGATGCTCGACCAGCCGTCGCAGCGGCTGCTCCCCGGGCTGCAGGAAGCGATCGAGGCGGGGGTGCTCGTCGACGACGGCACGGACCTGTCGTTCCGTCACGACGTCCTCCGCGAGGCGGCGGAATCGATGATCCCCGCGGCCGTCCGCGACGACCTGCTCAGGCAAGCGGTGGACGAACTCCTGCGGCAGGGTGTCCCACCGGTCTCGATCGCCGCGCGCATCGCCACGGTGGCGCAGCGCGGGGACGTCCGCGCCGCCGAGGTCCTGCGCACCGTGGCGATCGACCTCGCGAGCACGGACGCCGCCGAGGCCGGGGCGCTCGCCCTGCGCGCCGCCGACCTCGCGCACGGCACCCCGGCGTTGCCCGGCATCGTCGTCGACGTCCTGCCGCTGCTCTGGCACAGCGGCCGGACGGCCGAGGCCCGCGCGCTGCTCCACGACCTGCAGGGCCGCCTCGCTCCGGAGGACGACGCACGCCTGCACCTGACCCTGGCGCGGCTGCAGACCGAGGGCTCCACGCCGGAAGCACTGCGGACGGTCGAGTCCGCACTGGCCCTGCCCGGCGTGAGCGCCGGCGTGCGGTCGCGTCTGCTCGCCGTGCGCGCGCTGAACCTCGCCCAGGCGGGACGGCACGCGGACCTCGCCGCCGCACTGCGGGAGGCCCGGGCGACGGTCGACGGCGACGCGGACCCGGTCGCCGTCGCCACCTTCGAGGCCAGTGCCTCCGTGCTCGCCTTCAACGAGGGCCGGTTCGCGGACGCGACGCAGGCGATCACGTCGGCGATGAGCCGGGTCGCAGCCACCGGGGGGTCGTCGAGCAGCTGGTTGCCCGAGGGGCTCTGGGTGGCGTTCCTCGCGGGGGCGCTCGGCGACACCGACCGTGCCGGACGCATCGCCGAGGCGAACGCCATCGAGACCCGGCGCAACCACCTGGCCCGCCCGACCGCCGCCTGGATGATGCTGCGCACGAGGGTGCTCTTCGACCAGGGCCGGCTGGAGGACGCCAAGACGTCGGCCGAGTCGGTCCTCGACCTGGCCGAGGACCTGGAACTCGGTCGGTTCGCGGCGCTCACTGCCGGGACCGTCCTCTTCCGCACGGCGCTGCTGCAGGGGGACCGCAGGGGGGCCGGCCGAACGCGGCACTTCGCCGAGGCCCTGCTCGCCGATCCCCCATCGGCGCGCTCGGGATCGTGGCTGCTGGCGCTCGAAGCGGACGCCCACGGCGAGGTCCGAGCCGCCGTCGACCGCAGCGAGTTGGCGTGGCGGAGCCTGGAGGAACCGATCGCGTCGATGTCGAGCCCGGCCGACTTCGCCGACGACGTCCACCTCGCGCGCATCGCGATCCGAGGGGGTCAGCTGGACCGACTCGAGCGGATCGAACGGGTGGCGCGGCTCAGGGCCACGGCGAACCCGGACAACGACCTGTGCGGCGGGACCTGGCTGCACGTGCACGGACTCGTCCACGACTCCGTCGAGAGCCTCGGCGCAGCGGTGGAGCGGCTGCGCCGGGTCGACCGCCGGCTCGTGCTCGCCGCAGCGCTCGAGGACCTCGGGTGCGCCCTCCGGCGGCGCTCCGTGCCCGCGGCCGTCGAGGTGTGGCGGGAGGCGACGGAGCTGCTCGACGGTGCCGGTGCCCTGCGCGAGGCCGAACGGTCGCGGGGGCACCTGCGCAGCGTCGGTGTCACCGTCCGAGCGATCCCCGCCGACCCGGGCATCTCGGGCATCTCGGGCCTCACCGCCCGCGAGGCGCAGGTCGTCGAACGGGTCGCAGCCGGCCTGACGACGCAGCAGATCGCGTCCGACCTGTTCATCTCGACCCACACGGTGACGAGCCACGTCCGGCACGTCTACGCGAAGTGGGGCGTCGCCTCTCGCCGGGAGCTCGCGGCACGGTTCCGGCAGCACCGATCCGGCTGACCACCGCTCGGGTCACACCGGTCCGCCGTCGAGCCCAGCGCCGAGCGCACGGACCGCCAGGTGCGGCGCGGTGGAGAACCCGAGCTCGATCCGTCCGGAGAACCCCGCGAACCCGGCGAGCACTCCGGCGCGGGTGCGGGTGGCGTCGAGGAACGCGAGGTGCAGGTCGGCACCGGTCCCGCCCGGGCCCGGCGTCCGGAAGCCGACGAGGCGACCCGCGACCGCGCGGTGCACCGTCGTCCCGGTCGCGCCGTCCTCGGTCCGGACCTCGTCGAAGACGCCGTCGACCGAGACGGCCACCGCGAAGTCGCGCGGCGGCAGGACCGTGGTGATCCGGGCCTCCAGGTCGGCCACGGAAGCGACGGACGCGACCGTCACCGCGAGGTCGGGCGAGAACGTCGAGACCACGGCGAACGCGACCGCGTCGGCCGCGTCCGCGACCGCCGCGGTGCCGTCCGGCAGCATCCGGAAGCACCGGCGCTCGCACACGACCAGGCCGCGGGGTCCGGCGTCGCCGCCGGCGAGCGCACCGAGTCCGAGGGTGCCGTGCCGACCGAGGGCCGCGACGGTGACCGGGACGTGGACGGCCGGTCGCCCGCGTCGAGGATCGTCGACGGCCCGGTGCGCCCATGCGGCGAGGGTCGCCAGGGACGTGGTCCCGTCATCCGTCGTCTCCCGCACCGTGCTCCTCGTCCGTCCTCGGTTCGACCGTAGGAACTCCGACCGCGCGGTACCAGCGCCGTTTGACTCAAGCGCCCGGGTGGGTGCGCGGCGCACGGTTGGACCATGAGTGCACGCGCGAACATGGTCTCCCCGTCCGTCCCCCCGTCCGGCGCGGGGTGCGTGGAGTGCGACGCGACGGGCTCGTGGTGGGTGCACCTGCGTCGGTGCGCCGCCTGCGGACACGTCGGCTGCTGCGACGACTCCCTGAACCGTCACGCCACCGCGCACTTCGCGGTCACCGGGCACGAGGTCATGCAGTCGTTCGAGCCGGGCGAGGGGTGGTTCTGGGACTTCGTCACGCAGGACTTCGTGGACGGACCCCGCCTCGCCGACCCGCAGGCGCACCCGACGACCCAGTCGGTCCCGGGTCCGGCCGACCGACTCCCCCGCGACTGGTCGGAGCAGCTGGCCGAGCGACGCTGACGCCGGTCGCGGCCGGTCGCGGCCGGTCGCGGCCGGTCGCGGCCGTCCGCGACCGGTCAGGGCAGCCGGCGGTCGCTGTCGAGCGCTTCCGATCGGGCGATCACCTCGTGCATCGTGGTGTGCGAGCGGACCTGGTACGACAGGTGTGCGACGGCCAGCACCACCGCCGATCCGACGCCCCACACGATCGAACCCGGGTCGTCGACGCCGAGCTGGTCGACCAGGATGGCGACCCCTGCGCCGGCGACGATCGAGTTCACCACCGCGATCGCGGACGACATCGTGAACAGCAGCCGGTACCACGACGGGGCCCGGCCGATGTCGAGCAGCTCGTTCGCCGCGTGCCGCCCGCGGGGCATCGGGAAGTACGTGTCGGCCTCGGGCAGCAGCCGGCCGTAGTAGCGACGGATGCGTTGCATCGCGGCGAGTGCCGCGACGTCCTCGAGCGAGGTCTCGACGAGGCGTTCGTAGGTGAAGGCACCGAGCAGGACGATCACCGGGATGATCGCGCCGAGGAACCCGAGCGCGAAGGGCGTGTGCGCGAGGAACCCGAAGGCGACGAGCGAGCTGGAGAGCGTGGTGAGGTACAGCGAGGAGCGGCTGCTCGACTCGCTGACCGTGATGCTCCGCGCGCTCTCGAGGACGAAGTGCTCGGTCATCAGGGCGTTGAAGAAGGCGGTCGGTCGGTCCAGGGAGGTGATCGACTCGGCGGCGGTCGGCAGTGTCGTGTCGGGTTCGTCGGGCATCACAGGGCTCCTCGGTCAGTCGCTCGTCGCCAGGTGGCGGTGGACGAAGGTCACGGCCATGGCGCCCTCGCCGACCGCTGCGGCGACGCGTTTGACGGACCCGGCGCGGACGTCCCCGGCGGCGAAGGACCCGGGCACGTTCGTCTCGAGCCAGAAGGGACGCCGCTCGAGCGGCCAGTGCTCGAGCGAGCCGTCGACGGCGTCGAGGTCCGGGCCGGTGACCAGGTACCCGAGCCGGTCACGGACCATCGGCGTCTGTTCGGCCCAGCTCGTGTCCGGTCGTCCGCCGATGCAGATGAACAACCGCGTGGCCGGCAGCGACACCGTGGCGCCGTCGCCGTCGGTGACCTCGATCGACTCGAGTCGGCTGTCCCCGTGCAGCGCCGAGACCCGGGAGCCCGTCCGGACCGTCACGTTCGGTGCGGCCGCGATCCTGGCGCTCAGGTACTCCGACATCGTGGCCGACAGCGACGCGCCCCGCACGAGCATCGTGACGTGCGCCGCGGAGCGGGACAGGTTCATCGCCGCCTGGCCCGCCGAGTTCGCCCCGCCGACCACGAAGACCTGCTCGCCGGCGCAGCCGTCCGCCTCGCTCGTCCCGGCACCGTAGTAGACACCGCAGCCGAGCAGCTCCTGCTCGCGCTGCAGCCCGAGCCGACGCCACTCGACACCGGTCGCGCAGATGTTCGCACGGGCGACGACGTGGCCGCCGTCGGCGAGGTCGGCGTGGATGCGGCCGTCGTGGAAGACACCGCGCACACCCTCGCGCATCACCAGGAGTTCGGCGCCGAACCGGACGGCCTGTTCCCGGGCGCGCTCGGCGAGGTCCGCTCCGGCGATCCCCTCGGGGAACCCCAGGTAGTTCTCGATGAGGCTGCTCGACCCGGCCTGCCCGCCCACGGCGTCCCGCTCGAGCAGGACGACGTCGAGCCCTTCGGAGGCGGCGTACACGGCCGCGGACAGCCCGGCGGGACCGGCGCCGTAGATCGACAGGTCGTACTCCTGGCGCCGCGGTGCGTGGATCCACCCGAGCCGGTCGGCGACCTCGCGCAGCGTGGGTGCAACGAGTTCCACGCCGTCGGGGAACACGACGAGCGGGAGCCGCGACGGATCGACCCGGTCGGCGCCCCCGACCCCGTCGACGTCGACCGGGAACCAGTCGAACTGCACCACGGAGCGTGACAGGAAGTCCCGCAGGGCGTAGGAGTCCGCGTCGAACGGCCGTCCGTACACGCGGACGCGACGTGACGGGAGCACGGCGGCGTCGGTCTCCATGGCTCCTCCGGTCAGTGCGACGACGATCGGTGCGGAACTGCTGCCGCTCCCTCACGAGCACGCTACGGACTGCCGGCGCTCCGCACGTGGTCCTGCGAGGGTCTCCTTCGGCGCCGCGGGCGGCGTCGGGTCGCGTGTGCCGGGGTCAGCTGCGCCCACGGCGGACGGGAGGCCCGTAGCGGCGTCGCCACGGGCCTCCCGTCCGATCTGTGGTCGCGGTCAGCCCACCCGCGCGACGCGCACGTCGACGCGACTGAGCGCCAGGCCCTGCGCCGCCGCGGTCGCCAGGGCGACGTCGTGGACGGCGCGTGCGACCTCGGGAGCCGGGCGGAAGCCGTCGGTGCCGATGACGACACGCAGGGCGCCGTCGTCGATGACGACCCGGAGCGGTCCGGTGCTCGTGGCGATGCTGCGGACCGCCTGCACGGCGCTCGCGACCGTCGGGCGGGAGCGGTACAGGTCGGTGACGCCGGAGACCTCGAGGACGGCGGCCTCGATCGCGGCGAGGGTCTCGTCGGTGGTGCTCATCGGGCCTCCTCGGGGTCGGTACCGGGCTCGGGGTCCGGCAGCAGGTCGCGGACGACGACGTCGACCGCCTCGACGAGCAGGTCGGTCTGCTCGGCCAGGGCGCCGGCCACGGCGGTGCGGACCAGGTCAGCGGTGGCGGGGATCGACGGACCGGACGCGATCGCGATCTCGACGACCACCCGGATCGGGGACGCGAGTTCGGTGACGTCGCCGTCGAGGTGGCAGCGGGCCACCAGGACGCCGGGGACCTCGTCACCGGTGCGGCGGATGAGGGAACGGATGGCCCCCTCGGTCATCACGGGGCGCTCGGTCTCGGACAGGGGGCGGAGCGGGACGTCGCGACCGGAGCGGGACTCGATCGAGATGTTCGCCAGGACGCCGCTGATCCAGGACTCGTCGGCCGGGGCCTCGTCGCGGGCGGCCGCCTCGAGCGAGCGGAGCGACGCGTGGCGGACGCGGATGATCGCGGCCAGGGCGTTCTGGCAGGCGGGCGAGTCGTCGATGCTCGGGTCCGCCGGCTGCATGCCGGCGTCGAGGTAGTCGGCGAGTTCGTCGATCGAGTGGCCGTCCAGGTCACCGGGTTCGAGGGCGTCGAGTGCTTCGGGGCTGTCGGGCAGGTCCGGCCGGATGCCGTCGTGGTCGGTCATCGCCATCCCTCCATGAGTCGGATCATGTTCTTCCTCGCTCGGGACAGCAGTCCCCGGACCGTCGAGGGTGGCAGGTCGAGTTCGGCGGCGATCTCGTCGTACCGGTACTCGAGCACCTCCTTCATGATCCAGCACCGTCGTTGGGCTTCGGGCAGTTCGGCCAGCGCACGTTCGACCGCGTCCTCGCGCGAGCGCGCCTCGGCGACCCGGTCGGGTGCGTCGTCGGCCGGCGCGGCGACCTCGAGCTCGGTGACGTCGTCGTGGACGCGCCGCGCGCGGATCCGGTCGAGGCACTTCCGGCTCAGGATGCGCATCAACCACGCCTTCACGCGCGCGAGGTCCTCGAGGGAGTCGAGGCGGTCCCACGCGGTGATGAAGGTCTCCTGCACGACGTCGTCGAGTTCGTCGGTGGAACCGAGGGTCCGACGGGCGTAGGCGCGGAGCAGCGGGGTGTGGCGACGGATCAGGACCTCGAAGGCCCGGACGTCGCCGTCGGACGACCGGCCAGCGAGGACCGCGTCGTCGAGCTCGGCGAGGGACTGGTGGTGCACGCGTTCCTTCTACTGGTGGTGGATGGTGAACGGCTGGGTGCGTCCGTCCACCGTCGTCGGACGGGTACTGGTGGGACGCATCCCGCACCGCGTTCGTCACACACCGAAGGGGCGCACACCGGACGGTTCCGGTGTGCGCCCCTTGCGTCCTGCGTGTCGGCTCGTCCCCCTGCTGGTCGGCTCGTCCTCCTGCCGGTCGGCTCGTCCTACTGCTGGATGAAGGCGAGCAGGTCGGGGTTGATGACGTCCGCGTGGGTCGTCAGCATCCCGTGCGGGAACCCCTCGTAGATCTTGAGCGTGGCGTTGCTGAGCAGCTCGGCCTGCTTGAGCGAGGCCGCCTTGTACGGCACGACCTGGTCGTCATCGCCCTGCGTGACCAGGACCGGGACGGAGATCGCCTTGAGGTCCTCGGTCTGGTCCGTCTCGGAGAACGCCTTGATGCCCTCGTAGTGGGCCAGGGCGCTGCCCGTCATCCCCTGCCGCCACCAGTTCGCGACCACCGGGGCCGAGACCTCCACGCCCGGACGGTTGAACCCGTAGAACGGCCCCTCGGCGACGGCCTGGTAGAACTCGGCGCGGTTCGCGGCGAGTGCGCTCCGGAACCCGTCGAGCACCGAGATCGGCGTGCCCTCCGGGTTGGAGTCGCTCTGCAGCATGATCGGCGGCACCGACGACACCAGGACGGCCTTGGCGACCCGGCCCTGGGGCTCGCCGTACTGCGCGACGTACCGCGCGACCTGGCCACCACCGGTGGAGTGCCCGATGTGGACCGCGTTCCGCAGGTCGAGGTGCTGCACGAGCGCATCCGTGTCGCTCGCGTAGTGGTCCATGTCGTGACCGGTGCCGATCTGCGACGAACGCCCGTGCCCACGGCGGTCGTGCGCGATCACCCGGTACCCCTTGCCCAGGAAGAACAGCATCTGCGCGTCCCAGTCGTCCGACGACAGGGGCCATCCGTGGTGGAAGACGATCGGCTGCGCATCGCGCGGCCCCCAGTCCTTGTAGAAGATCTCTGCACCATCGCTCGTGGTGACGAACGCCATCGTGAACCTCCGTGAGTTCCTGCTCCACATGTGACGCGGACTGGCCGCTGCCTCCCGATCGGCGGGAGACCGAAGCCCCTTCACCGTAGGACCGGTGCTCGCTCGACCGCTTGGGTCATTCATCCCGATCCGCCGGGCCGTGCGCGGCCCTGCTTGGTGCGGCGGCGTGTGTGCGCCAGAGTTGGCTCCATGTCGCTCGTCACCGCCGTCTGCCGCGTCGACCGCCTGCTGCCGGACTCCGGCATCATCGGCGTCACCGCCATCGACAAGCGCCCGGTCACCGGGAGCGTCCGGGTCCGGCCGCTCGGCCTGCGCGCCGACGTGCAGGCGAACCGCAAGTACCACGGCGGTGTGGACCAGGCCGTGTACGCCTACGCCGACGAGGACGCCGCGTACTTCGCGGACCTGCTCGAGCGCGAGGTCCCGCCCGGCCTGTTCGGCGAGAACCTCCGCACCAGCGGGATCGACGTGACCGGGGCCGTGACCGGGGAACGCTGGCGGATCGGCGACACCCTCGTGCTCGAGGTGACGGTCCCCCGCACACCCTGCGGCACCTTCGCCCGGCGCATGGGGGTCGACAAGTGGGTGAAGCGGTTCGCCGACGAGGGGCGGCCGGGGGCGTACTTCCGCGTGGTCAAGTCCGGTTCGGTCGCCGCGGGTGACCCCATCGAGGTGACGTACCGGCCGGAACACGGGGTGACCATCGGCGAGATCTTCGGCGACCTGGCACCCGATCGTGCGCGGGCCGTGCTCGAGTCGGGCGAGCGCCTGGCTCCGAAGGTCGTCCAGGACCTGTCGAAGGTCGCCGCGCGAGTCTGATCCCGACGAGCCCGTCGAGCCCGTCGATCCCGATCAGGCCGGTAGCGCGCCGCGCGAGGGGTCGATCGGACGCTTCGCCACGGGCAGCCCGGCGACCACCAGGTCGTAGGCGTTCGCCACGAGGTCCTCGACCAGGGTCTCGTCGATGCCGTCGCCCGGTGTCAGCGTGATCCAGTGCCGCTTGTTCATGTGCCACCCCGGCGTGATCTCGTCGTGGTCGCGCACCAGCGCCGCCCCGTGCGGCGGCGCGCACTTGAGGTTCACGATCGGGGTCCCACGCACCTCGGTCACCATCACGAACATCTTGCCGACGACCTTGTAGACCACCGAGCCCTCGCCGAACGGCTGGGTCTCGAGTGCCGCCGGCAGCCCCAGGGCCGTGCGGCTCGCGATCTCGTGCAGCTGCTCGCCGTCCATCTGACCAGGATGCCGCAGGCCGCCGACAGGGCACCCCGTTCGGGGGCGGGTCGTGAGCCTCGATCACGTCGTAGGATCACCACGCCGCGTACCCGACGCGGCGGTCGCTCGCGCGATCACCACCAGTTCCAGGGGGAACCCGTGCGCATCATCCGTACCCTCGGCATCGCCGCCGCCACCGCCGTCCTCGCGACCACCGTCGTCGTCGGCGGGACCTCGACCGCGCAGGCGGCACCGAAGTCCTACGCCAACTGCACCGCGGTGCAGAAGGTGTACTCCGGTGGCATCGCCAAGAAGTCCGTCACGAGCAACAAGGTCGTCTCGGGCGGTAAGACCACCACCCGCGCACTCAAGGGCACGGTGAAGAAGGACGACGCCCTGTACAAGGCGAACGCCAAGCTCGACCGCGACAAGGACGGCATCGCCTGCGAGAAGAGCTGACGCTCACTCGCGCTCGGTGACACCGGCAAGACACCGGTGTTCGCGTGCTGAACAACCGCACACCGCGGTGCGATGCGCGAACACCGGTGTCTTGCGTGCCCGGCGTGCGCCCGGGCCGTGGCGCGACGCGGCCGGCGTGTGCCCGGCGCGGTCAGAGCGTCGGGACGCCCTCGTGCCCGGACCGGGGACGCGGAGTCCCGGCGACACCGGTGACGACGGACCCCGCCGGGACGTCCTTCGTCACCACGGTGTTGGCGCCGACGACGGAGTCCGGACCGATCGTGATCGCCCCGATCAGCGACGACCCGGCGCCGAGCACCACGCGGTCCCCCACCACCGGGTGCCGACGGGCCCCCGGGCCGTGGTCGCCCCCGCGTCCGCCCAGGGTGACACCGTGGAACACGAGCACGTCGTCGCCGATGACCGCGGTCTCGCCGATGACGACACCCATGCCGTGGTCGATGAAGAACCGGCGGCCGATGCGCGCGCCGGGGTGGATCTCGATGCCGGTGACCGACCGTGCGACCTGCCCGAGCAGCCGGGCCGCGAATCGGGACCCGGGCAACCCCTGTGCGTTCCAGAGACGGTGGGTCACCCGGTACGTCCAGATGGCGTGCAACCCGGAGTAGACGATCGCGTTCTCCAGGTCGCCCCGGGCTGCGGGGTCACCGCGGCGTGCTGCGGACAGGTCCTCCCGGATGGTCCGCAGCACGCCTCGTCGAAGAGGACGACTCACGCAGTGAGCCCCTCGAAGAGCACCGTCGACAGGTAGCGCTCTCCGGTGTCGCACACGATGGCGACGATCCGCTTGCCGGCGTTCTCGGGGCGTGCGGCGATCTCGAGCGCCGCGTGGATGATCGCGCCGGACGAGATGCCCGACAGGATGCCCTCCTGCGTCGCCAGGGCGCGGGCCACCCGGAGCGCGTCGTCGAGCTCGACGTCGAACACCTCGTCGATGACGCTCTGGTCGAGGACCTCGGGCACGAAGTTCGCGCCGATGCCCTGGATCTTGTGCGGACCGGCCTTGCCCTCGGTGAGCAGGGGCGAGTCCTTCGGCTCCACGGCGACGATCTGCACGCCGGGCACGCGCTCCTTGAGCACCTGCCCGACACCGGTGATCGTGCCGCCGGTGCCGACACCGGCGACGAACACGTCGACGTGCTCCTCGGTGTCACGGAGGATCTCCTCCGCCGTGGTCTTCCGGTGGATCTCGGCGTTCGCAGCCGTCTCGAACTGGTGGGCGAGGATCGCGCCGGGGGTCTCCGCGACGATCGACTCGGCCTTGGCGACCGCACCCTTCATGCCCTCGGGCCCGGGGGTCAGGACGATCTCGGCCCCGTACGCACGGATCAACGCACGGCGCTCGACGCTCATGGTCTCGGGCATCGTGATGACGACCCGGTACCCGCGAGCAGCGCCGACGAGCGCGAGGGCGATGCCGGTGTTGCCGGACGAGCCCTCGACGATGGTGCCGCCGGCCTGCAGCGCACCGGAGGCCTCGGCCGCGTCGATGATCGCGACGCCCAGGCGGTCCTTGACGCTGGCGCCCGGGTTGTAGAACTCGAGCTTCGCGAGCACCTCGGCCCCGCCCGCCTTCGGCAGCCGGTTCAGCTTGACGAGCGGGGTGTTGCCGAACGCCTGGGAGATGTTCTCGTAGATGGTGCCGCTCATCCGGTCCGTCCTTCGCAGCTCAGGTCGCGCATCGCTCTTCCTGGAGGCGCGGTGTGCGCCCGATCCTAGCGACCGGACCCCAGGCGGTCCTGTCCGTGACGACGCGTGCGCGCCCGGCAATCGGTCCACACACTGTGGACCAACTGACACTCCCTCGGGCCATGCCGCCGCGCCCCACCGCGTCAGCGCACGAACGCCGTCCGGGCGAACCGCTCGTCGGTCGCCTCCAGCACCCGCAGCACGTTGCCGCCGGCCAGCGCACGCAGGTCCGACTCGCCCCAGCCGCGCCGGACGAGCTCCGCCGCGAGCACCGGGTACCGCGACACGTCCCGCAGGTCCGGCGGCAGCACCGGGGTGCCGTCGTAGTCACCGCCGAGGCCCAGGTGCGCCACACCGGCGACGTCACGCGCGTGCTCGACGTGGTCGGCGACGTCCGACACCGTGACCAGGGGTGGCTCGCCGGACATGCCCGACTCCTCCCAGTCCGCCCACGCCCGCGACACGAACTTCGGCACGAACGTGATCATCACCACGCCGCCGTTGTCGGCCAACCGGGCGAGCACGTCGTCGGGCACGTTCCGCGGGTGGTCGTCGATCGCGACGGTCGACGAGTGGCTGAACACGACGGGCCGGGTCGCCACGTCGAGGGTGTCCCGCATGGTGGCCGGTGCGGTGTGGGACAGGTCGACGAGCATGCCGATCCGCTCCATCTCGGCGACGATCTGCCGCCCGCGGTCGGTCAGGCCGCCGTGCGCACGCTCCCCGGTCGCGGAGTCGGCCCAGGGGGTGTCGTCGTTGTGGGTGAGCGTCATGTAGCGGACGCCGAGCCGCGCGAGGGTCCGCAGGACCGCGAGGTCGTCGCCGATCGAGTGCCCGCCCTCGGCGCCGAGCAGCGACGCGATCCGGCCGGAGTCGACGGCGGCACGGACCTCGGCGGCGGTGCGGGCGAGCGCGAGGTCGTCGGGGTAGCGCTCGATGATCCGGTGTGCGAGGTCGACCTGCTGCAGTGTCGTCGTCACGGGGTCCGGGTCGTCTGCGGGCACGAACACCGACCAGAACTGCCCGACGACGCCGCCGGCACGGAGCTTCGGGATGTCGGTGTGCAGCGAGTCGGTCTCGGTGTCGATGCCCTCGACACCGGAGTCGTGGCTGTCACGACGCTCCCACGGCAGGTCGTTGTGGCCGTCGATGACCGGGAACGGGAGCGCGTCGAACGTCATCCCCCGACGCTACCGCCCGCGCCGTCGTGGCTAGGCTCGAACCGTGCAGCCCGTCACCCTCCGCACCGATCGACTGGTGCTCTCGGCCCCCGAGCTCGGCGACGCCGACAGCGATCGGTCCGCCCCGACGGTCTGGCCGGCGTCGTGACCGTCTCGTTCCGGGTCGTGACCGACCTGCCGGTTCCGCCGGAGCGCGCCTTCGCGCTGTCGCTCGACATCGGCGCGCACGAGCGGTCGATGGCCGCGACCGACGAACGCGCCGTCGCCGGCACGACGGCCGGCACGATCGGCCTGGGCGAGACCGTCACCTGGCGTGCGCGGCACTTCGGGATCGTCTGGCGGATGACGAGCGGGATCACCGACCTGGAGGCACCGCACCGGTTCGTCGACGAACAGGTGCGTGGGCCGTTCGCCCGGTTCCACCACGAACACCGCTTCGAGCCGTCGGCCGGCGGCACACGCATGGTCGACACCATCACGTTCCGCGCGCCGCTCGGCCCGCTGGGCCGCCTGGCCGAGGTGCTCGCGCTGGCCCGGTACATGCCGCGGCTCATCGCCGACCGCAACGCCTCGCTCGCCGCCGAACTGCGTGCCGAGCTGCGCGCCGGATCCGACGGCGATCAGGGCGCAGCGAGCTCCCCCAGCGTGTCGTAGGCGGCGGCGACGGCGTCGACCCGCACCCGGCCACCGGGGCCTGAGGCGTCGTAGACGTCGTTCGTGATCGCGGCGACGACGGCGAACAGCGCGGCCATCGAGTCGAACGCCGACGGCGAGTCGACCGGGCAGAGGATCGCGGTGGCCGCGGGGGCGGCGATGACCGCGGCCGTCGGGTCGCCGAGGACGATGACGTCGGCCCCGGAGTCGACGCAGTGCCGGACGATCCGCTCGACCCCTGCGGTGTGCCGACGCACGGTCACCAGGACCACGAGGTCGTGCCGGTCGAGGTCGGCGACCTCTTCCCCGAGCCGCTGACCGGGTGACGGACCGACCCGGACGTCGGACCGCACCTGCGCCAGCTGGGACCGCAGTTGCAGCGCGATCGGATAGGCGCCGCGCTCACCGAGGACGAGCACGCGGCGGGCACGGACGATCCGACGGGCCAGCCGCGGGCGGTCCGCTCGGCCAAGCGACGCGAAGGCCGCGTCGAGGTTGCGCGCCTCGACCGCGCGCTGGTCGACGTGGGCGGCGTCCTCGGCGACCCACGGCAGGCCCGAGCCCCGTGCGGACATCAGGTTCTGCCGGACCTCGGCGGCGTCCTGGAACCCCAGCGACCGGACGAGTCGCGAGACGGTGGCCTTCGAGGTGCCCGACTCGGCCGCGAGTTCGGCGGAGGTGCCGACGAGCAGGAGTTCGGGGTCGTGGCGGACCATGGCGGCGACGCGTCGTTCGGCGGGCGAGAGCTGTTCCCAGACGGAGTCGATCCGGGCGCGGACGTCGGGGCCGGCGGTGCTCATGCGCGGGCCACCCGGTCGACGGCGACGGCCAGGGCGTCGAGGCCGAGGGCGATGTCCGGCGTCGACACGAACTCGTCCGGATGGTGGCTGATGCCGTCGGGGTTCCGGAGGAACAGCATCGCCACGTCGGTCACGAGCCCGAGCGACATCGCGTCGTGGCCGGCTCGTGAGAACAGCTCCATGGGCGCGGTCTCGCCCGTCGACGCGATCCCGGCGCGGACGGCGTCCATCAGCCGGGGCGAGCAGAACACCGCGGGCGCACGGTGCACCTCGGTCGGGGTGACGCTCACCCCGCGCCGTTCACCGATGAGCGTGAAGGCCTTGGTGAGTTCGTCCCAGACCTCGTCGCGCTCGTCGTCGAACTCGCCGCGCAGGTCGACCGAGAACCGTGCGAGCCCGGGGACGACGTTGACGGCTCCGGGTTCGACGGTCATCGTGCCGACGGTGCCGACCTGGTGCGAGGCCCGGCAGATGCGTTCCACCGCGAGCGCGGCCTCGGCGGCGGCCAGCAGGGCGTCGTGCCGGCGCTCGTAGGGGGTGCCACCGGCGTGCCGGGCCTCTCCAACGGCCTCGACCGAGAACCGGCGGGCACTCGCGATGCTCGTGACGACCCCGAGGGCCTGCCCGGCCTGTTCGAGGTGCGGCCCCTGCTCGATGTGCGCTTCGAGGTAGCCGACCACCGACGCCGGGTCGACCGCGGCGTCGCCGACGCGCTCCGGGTCGAGGCCGAAGTCGGTGAAGGCCCGCCGGAGCGTGACGCCGTCACCGTCGGCCAGCTCCCACCAGGCGTCGTCCCAGACGCCGGCCACCGCGGACGAACCGAGCAGGGCCTTGCCGAAGCGCGTGCCCTCTTCGTCGGAGAACGCGATGACCTCGAGCGCGACGGGCAGCGGACCGTCGGCGGTGAGCCGGGCGGCGGTGCGGATGGCCATGAGCACCCCGACGACGCCGTCGTACCGGCCGGCGTCCACCACGGTGTCCAGGTGCGAGCCGAGCAGCAGCACGGGCGCGTCGGGCGTCGCGCCCGCGGCCCGGCCGTGCAGGTTGCCGGCGGCATCCTGCCAGGTGGACAGTCCGGCGTCCTGCATCCAGCCCGCAACGAGGGCGTTCGCCCGGGCGTGCTCTGGTGACAGGTAGACGCGGGTGATGCGGCCCGGTTCGGCGCTGAGGGAGGCGAGCTCGTCGCACCAGCGGGCGACGAGTTCGGCGTCGGCGGCGCCCACGGCGGTGGCGTTCAGGACGGGCACGGCGCTCACGCGAGCACCTCGGCCCCGGCGGGAGCGACCGCGGCGGTGTCGTCGCGGAAGACGTCGAGTGCGGCATCGACACCGCCGCCGTGCGGGACCGCGCGCCCGGCCCGGCGCAGGGTGTGCTCGAGCGCGGCCAGGGTCGTGACCACGGTGTCCTTCCGGGCGTTGTAGCCCATCGTGCCGATGCGCCAGACCCGTCCGTGCAGCGGCCCGAACGAGGTGCCGATCTCGATCCCGTGGTCGTCGAGCATCGCGCCGCGCACCTGGTCGCCGACGACGTCGGAGGGGATCTCGACGGCGACGACGTTGTGCATCTTGTGGGCGACGTCACCGAAGACCCGGAGTCCGAGGGCCTGCACCCCGGCGAGCATCGCGCGCCCGGCGGTCTCGTGGCGGGCGACGACGGCGTCGCGGCCTTCCTCGAGCAGGATGCGGGCGCACTCGTGGGCCGCATAGAGCATCGAAGCGGCCTCGGTGTGGTGGTTCAGGCGGCGGGGGCCCCAGTAGTCGAGGATCATCGCGAGGTCGAGGTAGTTCGAGCGGATCGGTTCGTCGGCGACGTCGTCACCGGGCTCGCGGATGCCGGCCTCTACGCTCCGCCGCTCGTCGAGCACGGCCACGGCCCCCGGCGACAGCGTGACGGGTGCGCTGCCGGACGGGCCGCCGAGGCACTTCTGCAGCCCGGCACTCACGGCGTCGATCCCCCAGGCGTCGACCTCGAGCGGGTTGCCGCCGACCGTCGCGGTGGCGTCGGTGTAGAGCAGGACGCCGTACCGCTCGCAGATCGCACCGAGTTCGTCGAGCGGCTGGTTCATCGTGGTCGAGGTGTCGCCCTGCACGACCGCCAGCACCTTCGGACGGACGCGGGCGATCGCCGACTCGATGGCGGACGGCGTGAAGACCTGGCCCCAGTCGGTCTCGATGGTGTGGACCTCGGCACCCGCACGGCCGGCGATCTCGGCGAGCAGGTGCCCGAACCGGCCGAACACCGGCACGAGCACGCGGTCACCCGGGGCGAGCAGCGAGACGAGCACCGCTTCGATCCCCGCACGCGAGGTGCCGTCCACGAGCAGCGTCGCGTCGTTGCGGGTGCCGAACACGCGGCGGTAGAGCGCCTGCGTCTCGTTCATCGTCGAGGTCATCCACGGGTCGTACTGGCCGACGAGCGGCGTCGACAGCGCACGGAGCACGCGCGGGTCGGCGTCGATCGGACCGGGCCCCATGAGGATACGGGCGGGTGGGTTCACTGGGAGCATGCTGGTTCCTTCCGTTCCTGATCTGACGATACCGGAACGATCGTTACAGGGGTGTTTCCGCCGCGAGCACGGCCGTCCGGCCAGCTGCCCCTCGACGCCGACCACACCGCCGTCCGCCGTGGCGATGCGACGGCCACGGAGCCAGGTCTCGGTGACGCTGCCGCGCACGCGGAGCCCGTCGAACGCGGACACCGGGTTGCGGTGCTCGAGCCCGGCGACGTCGATGACGGACTCGGCGGACGGGTCGAACACGGCGAAGTGCGCCAGGGCACCGGGAGCGATCACCCCGCGGTCGCGCAGCCCGACCAGGGCGGCCGGACCGGTCGTGAACAGCGGCAGCAGCGCCTCGAGCGGGATCCCGCGACGCTGGGCCTCGGTCCACACCGCCCGGAACCCGACCTGCAGGCCGGCGACCCCGCCCCAGGCCAGACCCCAGTCGTCGGTCTTCAGGTCGGCGGTGGAGGGCGAGTGGTCCGACACGACGAGGTCGATCGTGCCGTCGAGCACGCCCGCCCACAGCGCGTCGCGGTTGGCGTCGTCGCGGATCGGTGGGCAGCACTTGTAGGCGGTCGCGCCGTCCGGGATCGTGCCCGCCTCGAACGACAGGTAGTGCGGACAGGTCTCGACCGTGATCCGGACGCCGTCGTCCTTCGCGGCACGGAGCATCGGCAGCGCACCCGCGTCGGACAGGTGCAGCACGTGCACCCGCGCACCGGTCGCCCGCGCGCCGTCGATGACCTGCGCGATCGCGGACCGTTCGGCGGCGACGGGCCGGGTGGCCAGGAAGTCGGCGTACCGGCCACCGAGCGCGCGGTGCGGCACGAGGTGCTCCGGGTCTTCGGCGTGCACGATCAGCAGGGCGTCGATCCGGGCGACCTCGGCGATCGCGGCTCGGAGCTGCCCGGGGTCGAGGTGCGGGAACTCGTCGACACCGCTCGGTGCCGTGAAGCACTTGAACCCGAAGACGCCGGCGTCGTGCAGGGCGTCGAGCGACCCGAGACTCGCGGGGACCGCGCCGCCCCAGAACCCGACGTCGACCGCCACCCGGCCCTCGGCACTCGCACGCTTGACGGCGAGCGCCTCGACCGTGGTCGTCGCGGGGATCGAGTTGAGCGGCATGTCCACGATCGTGGTGACGCCGCCCATCGCAGCGGCCCGGGTCGCGGACGCGAAGCCCTCCCACTCGGTGCGGCCGGGCTCGTTGACGTGCACGTGGGTGTCGACGAGTCCGGGGAGCAGCACCTGCCCGTCCGGCACGGTGTGGTCCTGCACGGCGTCGACGACCGCGTCGACGGGCAGGACGCCGGTGATGCGGCCGTCGTGGACGATGACCGCGGCCGGGCGGAAGGCGCCGTCGACCCAGGCTCGCCGCGCGCGGACGACCAGGTCTGCCGTGTCGCCCGCCGGGAGGCCCGTCATGCGCCCGCCCCGGCCGTCGCGATCGCAGCCGGGTGGCGTTCGAAGCCCGCGAGCAGCCCCGACATCGCCTTCACCGGCGGCAGGGCGTACTCGCCGCGCTTGCCCGTGGACAACCCGAGCCGGACGAGCGACTCCGCCAGGACCGTGGCCGCCGCGACGCCGTCGACGACCGGTGCCCCGATGGCCAGCGAGACCTCGGCGCAGAAGTCGGCCATGCCCGCGCACCCGAGCACGACGGCGTCGGCTCCCCCGTCGATGACCGCTCGGCACTCCTCGATCACGAGCGCACGGGCACCGGACTCGGGGTCGTCGAGCTCGAGCACCGGGACCTCGCACGCCCGGATCTCCGTGACGAGCGGGGCGAAGCCGTAGCGCTGGGCGAGCTCGTGGGCGCGGCCGGTCGTCCTCGTCAGGGTGGTGACGACGCCGAACCGACGGCCGAGCATCGCGGCGGCGTGGAACCCGGCCTCGGCGATCCCGATCACCGGCACCGTCGCGAGCTCCCGCGCGGCGTCGAGCCCCGGGTCGCCGAAGCAGGCGACGACGAACGCGTCCACCCCGTCCTGCTCGCCGCGGCCGATCTGCTCGAGCAGCCCGGGCACGGCCAGGGCTTCTTCGTAGTGGCTCTCGATCGAGGCCGGCCCCATCGAGGGTTCGACCGCTTCGACCAGCGTGCCGGGAGCGGCGACGGCCTGGGCCGCGACGCCAATCGCCCGCGTCATCGACGCGGTGGTGTTGGGGTTGACGACGCGGATGCGCATCGGGGTCCTTCCGGTGGAGCGAGTGGAGCCGTGGAACGGGTGACGCGGGTGGTGACCATCGTGGCGGGGGCGGGGCGGGCCTCCCGGCCGTGTCTCGGATCTGTGGACGACCGAGCGCCGCGACCCGCCCTGTGGAGGACGGGCCGCGACGCCGGCGGTCAGACGCGACCGACGGCCGCGCCGTCGTCGACCGTCGGGTCGTCCGCGTCGAGCACGGGCATGCTCGGCCGGGCGCGCTCGAGCGCCCAGAAGACGACGAGGCCCAAGCCGCACCCGATGAACCAGCTGTAGCTCGCCAGCCACGGCAGCACGCCCAGCGCCGGGGGCAGGACCGCGCTCGCGACCGAGACCGCGCCGGTGACCACGAGGGTCCAGATGGCGTTCGGGTTGAATCCGCCGCGGTACCAGTACCGGGCGGTGCGGCTCGTGGAGTACATGTCGTCGATCGCGATGCGCTGCTTGCCGACGATGTAGTAGCCCGCGATGAGGATGCCGAACAGCGGGCCGATCAGCGCACCGAGCACCCCGAGCGTGTACAGGATCGCCTGGTCGTTGCCGTACCAGTTCCACGGGGTGAGGAGCACCGAGCCGACCGCGGCGATCATGCCACCGGCCCGCCACGAGATCTTCCGGGGTGCCACGTTCGAGAAGTCGAACGCGGGGCTGATGAAGTTCGCCACGATGTTGATGCCGACGGTCGCGGTGACGAACGTCAGGCCGCCGAGCAGGATCGCGAACGGGGCGCCGATGGCCTGCACGGTCTCGATCGGGTCGGTGATGAGCTTGCCGAACACCGGCACTGTCGCACTGGCGCAGAGCACCGTCAGGACCGAGAAGAACAGGAAGTTGATCGGCAGCCCCCAGAAGTTGCCGCGCTTGACCGCACGGAACGACCGGCCGTAGCGCGAGAAGTCCCCGAAGTTCAGCATCGGGCCCGAGAAGTAGCTGACCACCAGGGCGACCGCGGACAGCATCACCGGGATCGACGCCCCGAAGGACAGCGGCTCGCCGACCGACAGGGTGAACGAGATGTTGCCGATGCCCGCCTGGCTGACCAGGTAGACCGCGAGCGCGATCATCACCACGTAGACCGCCGGTCCGGCCCAGTCGATGAACCGCTTGATGGCCTCCATGCCCATCCAGAACAGCGCGCCCTGCGCCACCCAGAGGATCGCGTACGAGATCCAGCCCAGGGCCGACAGCCCGAGGAACGAGTGGTCGAGCAGCCCCGCGGACGCCGGGATGAACTTGAGGAAGATGATGTTCAGCGACTGGGCGGCGAGGAAGGTCTGCACGCCGTACCAGGCCATCGCGATGAGGCCGCGGATGATGGCGGGGACGTTCGCGCCGAGCACCCCGAACACCGCACGGTTGATCACCGGGTACGGCACACCGGTGCGCTGCGACGGCTTGGCGACCAGGTTGGCGAAGACCTGCACGATGAGGATGCCGACCACCAGGGCGATGAGCACCTGCCAGCTCGCGATGCCGAGGGCGAAGAGCGACCCGGCGGTGACGTAGCCGCCGACCGAGTGCACGTCGGACATCCAGAACGCGAAGAAGTTGTAGCTCGTCCAGCGCTGCTCGCGCAGCGGGGCGAGGTCCTCGTTCGTGAGCGCCGGGTCGTACCCGGGCTTGACGACACCGGCACCCGCTGGGGCGGGAGCGGCGGTCGTGGTGGGGGCGTGGGGCGCGGCGACTGGTGTCGCGATGTCGGTAGCCATGGCGTCCTCCGAGGGAGTGGGAAGCGGGGCGGTGCGTGCTTGAGCACGAAGCTACGGAGCGACTTCGCCCCCGCCGTTTCCCTCGTGTAACGGTCGCGTGTCCCGCACCCCGTCCTGGAACGACCGTTCCGGAACGGCCGCCGAGACCGGCGCCGACCGCGCCCGGAGCCGCGCTGCGGCTTGCCGCATCGATGGGCACCGACCCCGCACGGACGCCGCCCCGACCCGAGGGGCGGTGACCGCCGGTGGTACGAATCGACCATGAGCAGGGGAATCAGGATCGACCACGTGGGCGTCACGGTGCCGGACATCGACGCAGCCACGCAGTTCTTCGAGGCGGCGTTCGACGCCGTCGTCCTGTACGACATGCGACGTCGTGACGAGACGCCGAACAGCAGTTCCGAGGCGCACGGCTACCTCGGCATCCCGAGCACCATGGCGCAGGGGGCCATGCGGATGCTCGCGCTGCCGGAGGGGCCGGGGCTCGAGCTGTTCGAGTACCTGGGGCCCGAGCAGCGGAACGCCGCACACCCGTCCGACCTGGGGTGGCAGCACCTGGCGATGTACGCCGACGACCTGGACGAGACGCTCGCCCGGGTCGAGGCGGCCGGCGGTACCCGGAACTCGGACCCGCGCGACCTGCGTGGTGACGAGGCGGGGGCCGGCAACCGGTTCGTGTACACCCGCACGCCGTGGGGGTCGACGCTCGAGCTCGTCAGCTACCCGACGCCGCAGCCGTACCTGGTGTACGCGCCGCGGCCGAAGTGGGCGCCGTGGCCGATGCCGGACGACGTCTACCCGGTGCCGGCACCCGCCGTGCACTGACGACCGACCGACGGACCGACCGACCGACCGCCCAGCCAACCGACCACCACACCGACCGACGGACCGCGCCTCAGTGCCGGGGCACCTGCCCCGTCCGCCGCACGGCCCGTTCGAGCAGTTCGACGTCGATCCCGACGTGCTGCCGGGCGATCACGCCCGCCTCGGGCGCCCGCCCCGAACACACCGCGTCCACCAGCGACTCGTGCTCGTGGAGCGCGCGGGTCTCCATCTCCGCCATGCCCTCGGCCGTGCCCCACAGGTGCGCCGGAGCGGCGATGGAGATCTGCGCCTCCAACCCGGCGAGCGCCGTCCGCAGGGCGTCGTTCCGCGCGGCGTCGATGATCGTCCGGTGCAGCACGGCGTCGGCCTGCTGCTTCTCGAGACCCGAGGTGGCGTCGCGGAACACCTCGAGCCGTGCACGGATCAGGGCGGCGTCCTCCGGGGTCACCCGTTCCGCGGCGGCCGTCGCGAGCGCCCCGTGCAGCAGCGCGATGGCGTCGGCGGTGTCCTGGATCGCCTCCCACCGGGCGAGCAGCACCCGCCCGACGGCGTCCGATGAGTTGTCCGGCCACTCCGTGCGGACGAACGTGCCGCCGCCCCGGCCTCGACGGGTCTCGAGCAGCCCCCGTTCGACGAGCCGGGCGATCGCGCCCCGCACGGTGACCCGGGCGACGCCGAGCAAGCCAGCGAGTTCGCGTTCCGGCGGCAGGTTCGCGCCGGGCAGGTACTCGCCCACGGCGACGGCGGTCACGAGGCGGTCCTCGACCTCGTCGACGCGCGTCTCGGTCGCACGATCGGACACACGGACCCCCTTCGCGGTGTTACGACCACGTTAAGGCAGCAGAAAAGGTATTGCGTGGGACCTTTTTCCGCTCCATGCTGACCCCCATGTCCAGCATCACCGAATCCACGATGCCGTTCCGCGACGGCGAGACCTGGTACCGGGTCACCACGCCCGACACCCCGGTCGCCGGCGCGCTGCCTCTCGTCGTCCTGCACGGCGGGCCCGGCATGGCCCACGACTACCTCCGGAACCTCGCGGCGCTGGCCGACGAGACCGGCCGGAGCGTCGTCCACCACGACCAGTTCGGTTGCGGCCGGAGCAGCCACCGCCCGGACGCCCCGGTCGACACCTGGCAGCCGCAGCTGTTCGTCGACGAGTACGCCGCCCTGGTCGAGCACCTCGGGCTCGGCGACCACCACGTCCTCGGGCAGTCGTGGGGCGGCATGCTCGGCGCCGAGATCGCGGTGCAGCAGCCCGCTGGCCTCCGCTCGCTGGCGATCTGCAACTCCCCCGCGTCGATGCAGCTCTGGGTCGACGGCGCCGCCGAGCTCCGCGCGCAGCTGCCCGCCGACGTGCAGGACACCCTGACCCGGCACGAGACGGCCGGCACCGTCGACGACCCCGAGTACCTGGCGGCGACGCAGGTCTTCTACGAGCGGCACGTCTGCCGCGTGGTCCCGAGCCATCCGGACTTCGTCGACTCCGAGGAGCAGATGGAGCGCGAGCCGACGGTCTACCACACGATGAACGGCCCGAACGAGTTCCACGTCATCGGCACGATGCGCGACTGGACCATCGTCGACCGGCTCGACCGCTTCGCCGTGCCGACGCTCGTCGTCGCCGGCGAGCACGACGAGGCCACCCCCGCCACGTGGGCCCCGTTCGTCGAGCGGATCGCCGACGTCCGGCAGCACGTCTTCCCCGGCGCGAGCCACTGCTCGCACCTGGAGCAGCCGGCGGAGTTCCGCCGGGTCGTCGCGACCTTCCTGGCCGCGCACGACGGGGCCTGACCCGGCCACCTTCGGTCTGGAGGCGCGGGGCAGGCCCGCCCCGCGCCTCCCGGCCGCAGTTCCCACCCCCACAGCCGCACCCGCCTTCCCGACGGCACCACCCGCTCCCCTTCCCCCCCCCCCCCCCCCCCCCTGCACCGTCCCTCCACCCGAAACGGAACCCGACATGTCGCAGCAGCACAGTGAGCTCTCCGCACAGCAGCAGCTCGAGGCCTACGGCTACAAGCAGGAGCTCAAGCGCTCCGTCTCCACCACCGACCTGCTCATCTACGGCCTGGTCTTCATGGTCCCGATCGCCCCGTGGGCGATCTTCGGGACCGTCTACAACGCCTCCAGCGGCATGGTGCCGCTGGTGTACCTCGTCGGCCTCGTCGCGATGATCTTCACCGCCCTGGCCTACGCGCAGATGGCGAAGTCGATCCCCCTCGCCGGCAGCGTGTTCTCGTACGTCGGCCGCGGCATCCACCCCACCGCCGGGTTCTTCGCCGGCTGGGCGATCCTGCTCGACTACCTGCTCGTCCCGACGCTGCTCTACGTGTTCGCCGCCGAGAGCATGGTCGGCATCTTCCCGGGCACGCCCCGCTGGCTGTGGGCGCTCGTGTTCGTCGCGATCAACACCGTCATCAACCTGGCCGGGGTGTCCTCGCTCAAGCTCGCGAACCGCATCTTCCTGCTCATCGAGCTCGTCTTCGTCGCGATCTTCGTCGTCATCGCGATCGTCGCGCTGACCGGCGGCACGATCCCCGACGCATCGTTCGGTACCGAGCAGATCTGGGACCCCGCCAAGGTGTCGGCGCCGCTCATCGCCTCGGCCCTGTCGATCGCGGTGCTGAGCTTCCTGGGCTTCGACGGCATCTCGACGCTGTCCGAGGAGTCCACCGGCCGTCGTGGCGGAGCGGGCACGGCGATGATCCTGGCGCTCGTCATCGTGGCGTTCCTGTTCATCCTGCAGACCTGGCTCGCGTCCGCCCTGGCCGCGGGGCGGGACTCGTTCTCGGACAGCGAGGCCGGCAACGCCTTCTTCACCATCGTCGAGCAGGCATCGTCGAGCGGCTGGGCCACCGCGTTCTTCGCCGTCAACGTGCTCGCCGTCGGCATCGCGAACGCCATGGCCGCACAGGCCGCGACGAGCCGTCTGCTCTTCTCGATGAGCCGCGACCGTCAGCTGCCCGCGTTCCTGCACAAGCTCAACGGGCGCCAGGTGCCGCAGAACGCGATCATCGTCGTCTCGGTGCTCTCCGCGATCCTGGTGCTGTTCTTCGTCGGGCAGATCGACACGATCTCGTCGCTGGTGAACTTCGGCGCACTGTTCGGCTTCATGCTCCTGCACGTGTCCGTCTTCGTGCACCACGTCGTCAAGGGGAAGTCGCGCAACTGGCTGCTGCACCTGGTCGTGCCGCTGATCGGGTTCCTGATCATCGGGTACGTCCTGCTCAACGCCGCGGTCGAGGCGAAGGTCGGCGGGATCATCTGGCTGATCGTCGGCGCGGCCGTGTTCCTGTACTACCGACGCACCGGCCGTTCCACCGAGGTCGGCTCCGAAGCAGAACCGACGACGGAGGACGCACGATGACCCCGGACCACTTCCTGCCGAACACCCTCGGCCGCACCGGGTTCTCGGCCGACCGGGAGCCCGTGCTGCGGGTCCGCCCCGGCACCGGCGAGACCATCGGCTTCGAGACCACCGACGCCGTCTACGCCGAACTCGACCAGCACCACGACATGGCGCTGCTGCAGGCACCGATCAACCCGGTGACCGGCCCGGTGTTCGTCGAGGGGGCGGAACCCGGCGACACCCTCGTGGTGACGATCCACGCCATCGAGCTGACCACGCACGGGTGGTCGGTGTCCCTCCCCGGTTCCGGGGCCCTGCAGCACGTGATGGGCGACCGGGTCTTCGCCCGCCGCTGCCCGATCTCGGACGGCTCGGTGCAGGTGTCCGACCGGCACCGGTTCCCCGTCCGGCCGATGATCGGGTGCATCGGGACGGCCCCGGCCGAGGGCGAGAACTCGACGATCATGCCGGCCCACCCGGAGGGCGGCAACATGGACGTCACCGAGGCCCGCCCCGGCTCGACGGTGTCCCTGCCCGTCCGGGTCCCCGGCGCACTGCTGTCGATCGGCGACATCCACGCGCTCATGGCCGAGGGCGAGTCGTCGTTCGTCGCCATCGAGGCCCAGGGCACCGCGATCGTCTCCGTCGACCTAGTCAAGGGCGGTCCGGTGCTCCGCGCACCGCGCATCGAGACCGCCGACGACTGGCTGTTCGTCGGCCTCGGCGACCCCGTGCAGGAGAGCGTCCGGCGCGGGTACGAGGATGCCTTCGCGTTCCTGGTCGACGAGCACGGCTGGACCGCCGAGGACGCCTACGCGGTGCTGAGCGCGGTCGGTGACTCGAAGCTCGGCGGGCCGACCGGCTCCACCGCACCGGACCCGTTGCACCCCTTCGCCGCCGTCGGTGCGGTCACCCTGCACCGGGTGCCGAAGGCGGTGCTGTGAGGGTTCGCTGATGCGGGTTCCCGGTACGGC
Source organism: Curtobacterium flaccumfaciens pv. betae (assembly GCF_026241855.1). Taxonomy (NCBI): domain Bacteria; kingdom Bacillati; phylum Actinomycetota; class Actinomycetes; order Micrococcales; family Microbacteriaceae; genus Curtobacterium; species Curtobacterium flaccumfaciens. Next base: position 2,719,572 of record NZ_JAPJDC010000001.1, read on the forward strand.
AGCCGTGCCGGGAACCTGCACAGGCATGTGCACGATGATGGGCGCATGCACGACACCATCCGCTACGTCGCGATCGGCGACAGCTTCTCGGAGGGCATCGGCGACGCCGGACCCGCTCCGTTCCCCGGCTGGACCGGACGACTCGCGAGCGCGATGGCGGGAGCCTCGGACGCCCACGTCTCGTACGCGAACCTCGCCGTCCGCGGCCGACTGCTCGCCGGGGTCCTCGACGGCCAGCTCGGGGCCGCCCTCGCGCTCGACCCGGCGCCGACCCTGATCACCTTCTGCGCCGGCGGGAACGACCTGCTGCGCCCGCGCTTCGACGTGGACGCGCTGATCGGGCTCGTCGAGGCCGCCGCCGACCGCGTCGAGGCCACCGGGGCCCGCCTGGCGCTCCTCAGCCCGGCCGACCCGAGCGCCCGCCTGCCCCTCGGCTCCCTGATCAACCGCCGCGGTGACGCCTGGGCCGAAGCACTCGGCACGCTCGCCCGACGCCGTGGTCTGCCGTTCGTCGACGTCTCGCGCGACCCGCACCTCGGCCGCGCGGAGTTCTGGTCGGACGACCGACTGCACATGAACGCCACCGGGCACCAGCGCGTCGCGGACCTGGCGCTGCACGCGGTCCTCGACGGCCCAGCGCCGGTCGAGCCCGCGGACGCCGGTGCCGCCCGGGCCCGCCTGGGCGAGGAACTCCGCTACTACCGCGAGTACGTCCTGCCGTGGGTACAGCGTCGGATCACCCGCACGTCGTCGGGCGACGGGCGCTCGGCGACCTACCCGACGTGGACGCCGGTGCGCGGTCGGGACGCGTAGCCAGCGTCAACCCGCGTCTGCGAGCGTCGGCCTGCCTCGGCCCGCTCAGCCCGCGACGTACACGCGGGTGGTGACCCCGCTCAGCGCGTGCGCGAACTCGTCGCCCGCCGCCACGAAGCCGCCCGCCTCGTACAGCCGCACCGCCCGGTCGTTGTCGCCGAGCACGTGCAGCACCACGCGGGGGTGTCCGGCAGCCCGGGCGTCGTGCACCGCCTCGGACAGCAGCGACCGTCCGACCCCGCGGGCCTGCACCCCGGGGCGCACCGCGAGCAACGACAGGTAGGCGGCGTCCGACGGGTCCGTCGACCGCCCGGTGCCGGGTGCCGTCACGAGGACGAAGCCGTCGACCGCACCGTCCGGGCCGGGAGCCACCAACCAGGCGACGTGCTCCGCCGCGAACTTCTGCCGCGCGCGCTCCCGCACCGCCGGGTCCTCGGCGGCACCGTCGCGGGCGGCCACGGCCGCGGCCCACAGGTCGATGCAGGTGTCGGTCTCGTCCGGGGTCGCAGGACGCACGACCACGGACGACTCGATCACCCGATCAGCCTACGACCGCCCGGCTCCCGATCCTGAACGACGCCCCACGGTGCTCGTCGGGCAGCCGGTCACCGCGGCCGTGCAGCTTCTGGCGGAGCGACCCCGCCCCGTACTCCTCCGGGTAGGCGCCACGGGCACGGAGCTCCGGGATCACGATTTCGATGACGTCCTCCCACGTGCCCGGGGTCACCGCGTACGCCAGGTTGAAGCCGTCGACGTCGGTGAGCTCCTGGATCTCCTGCAGCCGGTCGGCGATGGTCGCTCCCCCGCCGACCGCCACCGGGCCGAGTCCACCGATCGCCGTCTGCCGCGCCAGGTCGCGGATCGTCCACTTCGACCCGTCCTCCCCCGTCGCCGCCGCGATGTTCGCCGCCGCCGACTGGATCGCGTTCGACTCGACGTCACCCAGGGGCTGGTCCGGGTCCCACTGCGACAGGTCGACGCCCATCCAGCCGGAGTTGAGCACCAGCGCACCGAGCTCCGACGCGTACGACAGGTAGTCCTCGTACTTCGCCTGGGCCAGCTCGTCGGTGGCGTCCGTGATCACGGTGAGCAGCGTGTAGACGCGGGCGGCGTACCGGTCGCGACCAGCTGCCTCCAGGGCGTCCCGGACCTTCGCGACGGTCGAGGCGAGCTGCTCGAGCGTCGGTGCGCCCACGAAGACCGCTTCCGCGTTCTCCGCGGCGAAGCGGATGCCGCGCGGTGACGCGCCCGCCTGGTAGATGACGGGCGTGCGCTGCACGGACGGCTCGGACAGGTGGATGCCGGGCACGTCGAAGTGCGTGCCGTGGTGCTCGATCGGGTGCACCTTCGCCGGGTCCGTGAAGACGCCGGCTTCGCGGTCGGCGACGACGGCGTCGTCCTCCCACGAGCCCTCCCACAGCTTGTAGAGGACCTCGAGGTACTCGTCCGCCACGTCGTACCGGTCGTCGTGCGACAGCTGGTCGGTCTGGCCCATGTTCCGTGCGGCACTCGGCAGGTACCCGGTGACGACGTTCCAGCCGACCCGGCCCTTGGTCAGGTGGTCGAGCGTCGACATGCGTCGGGCGAACGGGTACGGGTGCTCGTACGCGGTGCCGGCCGTGATGCCGAAGCCCAGGTGCTCGGTCACCGACGCCATCGCCGACACGAGCAGGATCGGGTCGTTCACCGGCACCTGCGACCCGGTGCGGAGCGCGGCCTCGTTCGAGCCGCCGTACACGTCGTAGGTGCCCAGGACGTCGGCGATGAAGATGCCGTCGAACGCCCCGCGTTCGAGCGTCTTCGCCAGGTCCGTCCAGTAGGTCAGGTCGCGGTAGTCCCGCGACCGGTCGCGGGGGTGCCGCCACAGTCCGGAGGACTGGTGCGCGACGCAGTTCATGTCGAACGCGTTGAAGCGGATCTGCCGGTGCTCGCTGCTGGTGGTCACGGGTCGAGACGCTACGTCGGACACCTCGGACCGTCACGGATCGTGACGAAGCGTGACGGTCGGCTCCGGCAACGGCCTGGAGGCGCGACCCGCGCCCGCCCCGCCGCCCACGACGGACGCGGGGCCGGCTCCAGGGCTCAGGCGCGGTCGTGGAGCGTGACGTGGTAGCCGTCGGGGTCGGCGAACGTGAACGTCCGACCGAAGGGGCCGTCGATCGGCGCCGAGACGATCCGGTGCCCGTCGGCGACGAGCGCGTCGTGGATCGCCTGCACGTCCGTCGCGTGCAGCCAGATCGCGGCGCCGATGCCGGGCTGCGCCACCGCGTCGAGGTCCGTGCCGGGCACCAGGTCGCGCAGGGCGAAGGCGATCGGCGTGGTCTCGAACACGACGGCGTGCGGCGGGCCCGCCTCGGAGCGGACGAGGCCGAGGCCGAGGTACCGCTCGTAGAACGCCTGCGAAACATCGAGGTCGCGGGTCTGCAGGGAGATGAAGTCGGGGCCGGTGATGGGCATGTGGTGCTCCTCGGGTTTGTGTCAGTCTTCTGACACAGGACAAGCTATGTCAGACTATTGACATGCGTCAAGACGACACCGGCATCCACCTCGAGACGTCGATCGGCTACCTGCTCAAGGAGACCGCGAGCGCTCTCCGCGCGTCGATGGAGGCCGTACTGCGCCCACTCGGCATGACGGTGACGCACTACTCCTGCCTCGAACTGCTCGCACAGCGCCCCGGCCTGTCGAACTCCGAACTCGCGCGGGGCACCTTCGTCACCCGGCAGTCGATGAACGTGTTGCTGCAGGCCCTGGAGCGGGACGGCTTCGTCACCCGCGCCACCGAGCCGTCGGTCGGCAAGGCGCTCCCCACGCAGCTCACCGACAGCGGGCGTCGGAGCCTGGCGCAGGCGAGCGCGGCGATCCGCGGCGTCGAACAGCGGATGCTCGCCGATCTGACCGACGACCAGCAGACCGAGGCCCGCCGGATCCTGCGGAGCATGGTCGCCTCGCTCCGCAGTCAGGCCAGGTAGCGCACCGAGGCGGCATCCTTCGGCGCGTAGCGCTCCTCGAAGTCGCGTTCGTTGGGGACCCACACGTCCCGCCAGAGGGCATCGTGCCGGCGCCCGAGCGCACGATCACGAGCCATGCCCCGACGTGCTGCCGTGTCGAGGTCCACGTCACACCAGATGCTGACGTCGAGGTGTGGGAGTGCGTCGGGGTGGAAGAGTCCGATCAGGTCGACGATCAGGACGTCCGTCTGCGGCAGCAGCTCAGCCGGGCCGAGGGCTCGAACCGACCAGTCGAACCGCTGGAACGCGCTCGCCCGACCGGTCCGGTGCGGTTCGAGCACCGACGACACCAGCCGGGGACGATCGACGCCGTCCCAGTCGACGGAGCGCCGGTGGGACCGGACGGGGTCGAGGAAGTCGTCGCCGCGGATGCGGACCGCGCCGGGGAGTCCCTCGACGAGCGTGCGCGTCAGCATCGACTTGCCGGATCCGCAGTACCCGGAGACACCGACGACGATCGGTGCACGGGCCGAGGCACGACGGGACGCGACCAGGTCGATGACGCCGTCGCGGTCCATCAGGCAAGCGTACGAGGTCGATGACGGTGCACCGGGGTTCGTAGGCTGAGCGGATGGACGTCGCACTGCGGGACAGCACCACCGAGGACCTCGAGTGGCTCGCCGAGCTCCGGGCAGTGGTGCTGCGCGACGACCTGACGCGGCTCGGGGTGTTCGACGAGACGCGCGTCCGACAGCGCCTCCGCGACGCGTTCCGGCCGCAGCTGACCCGCGTCGTCGTGGTCGACGGCCGCGACGTCGGGTCGGTCACCGTGCGGGTCGAGGACGACGTCCGCTGGGTCGAGCACTTCTACCTCGCACCCGACGTCCAGGGGCACGGAGTCGGGTCGACAGTGCTGCGCGCCGTCCTCGACGAGCCCCACGACGGCCCGACGCGGCTCAACGTGCTGGTGGGCAGCCCTGCCCGCCGACTCTACGAACGCCACGGCTTCGTGCTCGACACCGACGACGGCGTCGACGTGTTCATGACGCTGCGGGCCGTCGATCGAGCACCCCACGGAGTGCACTGAGCTGCTCGTCGACGACGTCGGCCATCCGGCGCTCGGCTGGTCCGGTGAGCCACGACTCGAGGGCCAGGTGGAAGAGCATCACGGTCGTCTCGGCGATCACCGCCGCCTCGGACGGATCGAGCCCGCGGTCGACGAAGGCCCCGCGCACCGCGTCCGTCAGGTCCGCACGCTTCCGGGCGTCGCGCTCCCGCAGTGAGGACTCGGACAGCACCAGCCGCCGCACCGACCCGACCTCACCGTGCCGCCCCTCGAACCGCTCGTCGGCGACGGTGCGGAGGCCGTGCACCACGATGTCGAGCGGGTCGATCCCGGCCGGCGCGCCCCCGATGGCGGCCCGGGCGAGATCGGGGATCTCGTCGCCGGCGAAGATCACCTCGCGCTTGTCGGCGAAGTACCGGAAGAAGGTGCGGGTCGTCAGGCCGGCCCGTGCGGTGATCTGCGGCACGGTCGTCGCCTGGTAGCCCTGCTCGGCGAAGAGCTCGAACGCCGCTCGCTCGAGTCGCCCTCGGGCATCCGGTGACCAACGCATGGGGCAAGAGTACTGGTGATGACACGTCGTGTCATGATTGACTCGGTGATGACACGTCGTGTCATGACTCACTTCGAGCAAGAGATCGGGACACCATGTCGTCATCGGGCAACGCAGCACTCTGGGCCACGTCGACCGGGCGGTTCGCCGTCGGGCCCGCCACGGTCCCCCAGCCCGGCCCCGGCGAACTCGTCGTCCGCGCCGAGGCCGTCGCCGTCAACCCGGTCGACGCCGTCGGTGGGCTCTTCCGGCACCTGGTGTACCCGAAGCTGCGGTTCCCCGCGGTCCTCGGGTCGGACGTCGCCGGCACCGTGGTCGCGATCGGCTCCGGCGTCGAGCGGTTCCGTGTGGGCGACCGGGTCGTCGGGCACGCCGCGGGACAGGAGCAGCACCGGAACAGCGCTGCCGAAGGGGCCTTCCAACACCTGGTCCTGCTGCTCGACCGTGTGACGACCCCGGTTCCAGATGCCCTGCCCGCCGAGCAGGCAGCGGTCCTGCCGCTCGCCGTCTCGACCGCCGCCGCCGGGCTCTTCGAACCGGACCAGCTCGCGCTGCCGCTCCCCACGGCCGATGCGATCGACCGCGACGGCGTCGTCCTGGTGTGGGGTGCGTCCACGAGCGTCGGCGCCAACGCCGTCCAGCTCGCCCGCGCCGCCGGGTACGCCGTGATCGGTACCGCTTCGCCGAAGAACCACGCGTTCGTGCAGGACCTCGGGGCCGAAGCCGTGTTCGACTACCGCGACGACGGTGCCGCCCGCCGCATCCTCGAGGCACTCGCCGACCGGGACCTCGCCGGCACCCTCGCCTTCGGGCAGGGCTCGCTGACCCGCACGCTCCCGATCGTCCGGGCAGTCACCGGCTCCGGCCGACTCGCATCGGCGTACCCGACGCCGGTGACGACGATCCGTGCGCGCCTCGAGCGTCGACACGGAGTCCACGTCACCGCGATCTGGGGCGGCCGCCCGACGGAGTCCGAGATCGGCCCCGCGATCTACCGCGACTTCCTGCCCGAGGCGCTCCGCACCGGTCGGTACCGCGCCACCCCGACCGCATCCGTCGTCGGATCGGGACTCGCCGCGATCCCGGACGCCCTCGCCGAGCTCCGCGCGGGTGTCTCTGCCAAGAAGCTCGTCGTCACGCTCCCCTGAGCCGGTAGCGTCAGCGACGTGACCGATGCCCACGAGCAAGACGACGAGACGTTCGAGATCACGATGTCGGGCGGTGGCACGCCGCGGGGGCACCTGCAGGACCCGAGCGCCGTGACGCTGCACCTGGACCCGCGGCTCCTCGGCAACACCGCCAGGGGCAAGGAGATGTTCGCACTGGCGATCGACCAGCAGCACACCGCGCTGTCCGACTACGCCACCGCCATCGCGGCCGCCGACGGTGACGTGACCGCTCCGGCCGTGCAGGACGCCGCGACCGCGCTGCACCAGGCGCTCCAGTTCCTGCCGATCGCCCACACCGCGTACACGGGTGTCGGCTTCCCCACGGCCCGCGTCGGGGACGGCTCCCGCCCGACCTCGCTGCGACCGGAACGCGGCGAGCGCGGCCTCGGCGTCCACCCCGACATGCTGACGGCGATCCAGGGGGACGCATCGCAGCGCTGGGAGCTCGCGTGCGAAGAGGACCTCCCCCTCGCCGTCGAGATCACACTGGCGACCGATCCGGACGAGAACGTGCGTTCCGCCTTCCTCATGGGGACGAGGTCACGAACCGTCGTCCTGCTCATGGAACAGCGAGAGACCGACCCGGAGATGCTCGAACAGCTCGCGCAGCAGGGCTACGCGAGCCCCGAACGGAAGTTCCCCGTGCCGCTCGCCGACCTCGTTCTCCGAGAGCTGGACGGCCTCTACGAGCTCCTCGGTCTCGACGACGACGCCGTCGCGCTCGTGAAGTCCCGCTGGGCACGGGCGCAGGAACGCGGCGAGCGCATCACCGTCGGCGACGCGCTCCGCGAGATCGGCGCCATCGCCTGATCGTCACCCCGCAGCGAGCGACTTCGCGTACCAGCGGTCGGAGTACGGGTCGTCGTTGAACGGCGGGACCCGGACGAAGCCGAGCCGTTCGTAGAGCGCACAGGCCTCGGCGAGCTCGGCCCGCGTGTCCAGCCGCAGCGACGTGATCCCGCGTCCCCGGCAGACGTCCTCGACGTGGCGCAGGAGCGCCGAACCGACGCCTCGGCCGCGGTGCTCCGGCAGCGTGAACACCTTCGTCAGCTCGCCGACGGCACCCACGAAGCGCACGCCGGCGCAACCGACCACCGCTCCCCCGTCGGCGGCGACGAGGAACACCCCGGAGTGTCCCTGCAGGTCGTCGTACGGCTCCTCGTCGAGCGCCCGGTCGACCTCGGCCGACGTCGCCGCCCGCCCGTACCACCGCGACGCGACCTCCGTCAGGTAGTCCCGCACGATCGCGTCGGATCCGGCCGCGCCGGGATGCGCTGTCTCGACGATCACGTGGTCCATCCTCGTGCTCGTGCTCGTGACCGCCATCAGTCCGCGCCGACGTCCGTCAGGATCGCCCGGACGACGACACTGCAAGGTGAAGGGAGAATCATGACCACGCTCCGCACCACCATCCTCACCGTCGGCATCGCCACGCTCCTCATCGGAGCGGCTGGCTGCGCGACAGCGTCCGGGCCGAGCGCGCCGAGCGCCACGCAGACGAGTGCGACGGCCGCCACGCCGACGACGACCCCGACCCCGACCCCGACCCCGACCCCGACGAGCGTCCGGCCGTCGTCCAGCCCGAGCGGCCCCGCGAGCTGGGTCTTCGGCGACGCGTCCTTCGGCCCCGTCCAGCTCGGTGTCACGGACGTCGGCACGGTGCTGCCGGCTGCCGGGTTCTCGCGGCAGCCGTCGAGCGGCTGCCCGACGTTCTGGGAGTGGCAGTCCGCCGACCTGTCCACCCCCAGCGGATCCGGGTACCGGATCCTCGTCACGTCCGACGACTCCGGGCCCGGTGTGCGCTACATCTCCGTTGCGGGACAGGCAACCGACCCAGGAGCGTTCTCGTCGCCCGTGCTGACGTCCACGGGCATCGCGCTCGGTTCCACCGCCGACGACGTGCGCGCGGCGTACCCCGGGCTCGAGAAGACGATCGACACGTGGGAGCCACCGATCGGCGGTTACCGCGAGTACGTGGCACCGACCACGGATGGCCACTGGCTGCACTTCGACACCACGGGTGGCGCTTCCGGCGCTGAGGACATCGTCACGACGATCGTCATCAACGACACGAAGGCGGCAACGCAGGACGTCTGCCGCTGACCGTGCTGCGGACGGGAGGCGCGGGGCGGGCCCGCAACGGGCCTCCCGACTGTCGGGTGCTCGCGATCGCGAGCCGCACCCGGGTCAGCGGGACGCGGTCGCCTCGCGCGCGGCGGCTTCCGCCGCGACCCAGGCGAGCATCCCGCACTTGACGCGCATGACGAACTTCGAGACGCCGTGGAAGGCGACGAGGTCCTCGAGGACGTCCTCGTCGGGCTCACCGACGCCGCGCGAGCGCATCATGGTGCGGAACTCCTCGGTCAGTGCGAGGAACTCGGGCACGGTGCGGCCGACCGCCATGTCGGTGAGGACGGACGCCGAGGCCATCGAGATCGAGCAGCCGTCGCCCTGCCAGGCGAGCCCGGCGATGCGGTCGGTGCCCGGCTCGAGCCGCAGGCTGACCGTGATCTCGTCGCCGCACGTGGGGTTCCGCTCGAAGTGCGAGGCATCCGCGTCGGGCATCACGCCGTCGCCGTGACGCGCCTTCGCGTGGTCGAGGATGACCTGCTGGTACAGGCTGTCGAGGGCGTTCACGCGGTCGCTCCGAAGTAGTCGCGGACCTCGGCGACGGCTGCGAGGAACCGGTCGACGTCGTGCTCGGTCGTGTAGACGTAGGTGCTCGCGCGGCTCGTGGCGACGAGTCCGAGGCGGCGGTGCAGGGGCTGGGCGCAGTGGTGGCCGGAACGCACGGCGATGCCCTGCGCGTCGAGGTACTGCGAGACGTCGTGGGCGTGCACGCCGTCGACGTCGAACGCGACCAGACCGGAGCGCGGGACGCCGGCGGGTGGGCCGACCACGCGGATGCCGGGCACTGCTGCCAGACCGTCGAGCATCCGGCGGGCCAGGTGCTCCTCGTGGGCACGGACGCGTTCCATGCCGATGCCCCGCAGGTAGCGGACGGCCTCGGCGAGGGCGACCGCCTGCGAGACGGGCTGCGTGCCGGCCTCGAACCGCTCGGGCGCCGGCATGAACTCGGAGCCCTCCATCGTCACGGTGGTGATCATCGAGCCGCCGGTGCGGAACGGCGGCAGGGTGTCGAGCAGCTCGGCACGGCCCCAGAGCACGCCGATGCCGTTCGGGCCGAGCATCTTGTGCCCGGAGAACGCGGCGAAGTCGACCCCGAGCTGCTGCACGTCGAGGGGACGGTGCGGTGCGGACTGGCAGGCGTCGAGCACGACGAGGGCGCCGCGGGCGTGGGCGAGACCGACGACCTGCTCGACGGGGGCGATCATCCCGGTGACGTTCGAGACGTGCGAGAACGCGACGACCTTCGTGCGGTCGGTGATCAGGGCCGCGGCGTCGTCGGCGGTCCAGGTGCCGTCGTCGGCGACCGGGATCCAGCGGAGGGTGGCACCGGTCAGCGCGGCGAGCTCCTGCCACGGCACGAGGTTGGCGTGGTGTTCGGCCTCGGTCACGAGGATCTCGTCACCGGCGCCCAGGCGGAAGCGCTCGGCGTCGGCACCGCCGCGGCCACGGCTGGCGTTGGCCATGCCGTAAGCGACGAGGTTGAGGGCATCGGTGGCGTTCGCGGTCCACACCACCTCGGTCGGGGCGGCGGCGCCGATGAAGCCGGCGACGGTGGCGCGGGCGTCCTCGTAGGCGTCGGTGCTGAGCGCCGCGAGCGTGTGGGCCCCGCGGTGGACGGCGGCGTTGTCGTGCTCGAGGAACCGGCGCTCGGCGTCGAGGACCTGGCGCGGGCGTTCAGCCGTCGCCCCGGAGTCCAGGTACGCCAACGGCTGCCCGTTCACGTCCTGCGCGAGGATCGGGAAGTCCCGCTTGATCGCCTCGACCTCGGTCTCGGTGAGCGGCTGGTTCGGCGCCACGACTGTCACGTCTCGTCCTCCTGGTGCTGCTGTCCGGAGCAACCCGTCCATGGTGTCCGTTGTTCCCGACCACGTCCAGTCGGCACGGCGACGGCCCAGGACCACGCCGGGTCCTGGGCCGTTGCACGTCGTCCGCTACTCGTTGCCGATCTTCTTGTCCGCAGCGTCGCGGGCACCGTCGATCTTGTCGTCGTACTTGCCGCCCGTGGCCTTCTTGACCGCGTCGGCCACGCCGCCGAGCACCTTGTCGCTGACGCCCTCGGCCTTCTCGCTCTTCAGGGCGTCCTGGACCTTGCCGTCCTTCAGGAACTCCTGGGCCTTCTTCGTGATGTCGTCGAACCCCGCCATCGGCTGCTCCTCGTCTCGGTGCGGAGCCCGTCGCTCCGTCCTGGCGCCGACAGTAGGCCGCCGGACAGCCGTCCGTACCGGAACGCTCGGGGTCTTCACACCATCTGTGCGCTGCGGCGGCGGGCGAGCACGTACCCGACGGCGACCGCGCCGGACACCGCGAGCAACGAGGGCACGAGGATGTCGGTGCCCTGCTGGGTGAACTCGACGACGAGCACGAGGGCGGTGAACGGCGCCCGCATGGTGGTGGCGAGGAAGGCCGCCGCACCGACGAAGGCGAAGGCCGCCAGACTCGGACCGTCGGCCGGCCACAGCAGCAGCCACGCACCGCCCAGGCCGCCGCCGATCGCCGAACCGATCGCGATCGACGGGGTCAGCGTGCCACCGACCGCACCGGCCCCGATGGTGGCCGAGGTGGTCACGGTCCGCAGGACAGCGAGCAGCAGCAGGAGCACGATCGGCGAGAGGCCGGCGAACGAGGCGTCGTCGAGCGTGGTGTTCATCGCGACGAGACCGAGCGCCCGACCGTTGCCGAGGATCTCCGGGAACGGGATCGCGATGAGCCCGACCATCGCGAAGACCACCGGCAGCACGACGAGCAGGTGCCAGCCCTTCGGGGCGATGCCCTGCAGCCGGTTGGTCAGCTTGACGAACCCGACCCCGGCGAGGCCCAGCACGGGTCCCACGACGACCGCCCAGACGAGCAGCGACGGCGAGAGGTGCATCGCGGGCACGTGGTACAGCACCTCGTCCGGGATCACGAGCCGGGCGGTGATGGCGGCGACGGCACTCGTGGCGAAGGCGGGCAGGGCGGTCGCGAAGCTGATCTCCCCGAGCAGGACCTCGACCGCGAACAGCGCACCACCGAGGGGCACGTCGTACACGGCGGCGAGGCCGGCTGCAGCACCGCAGGCGACGAGGATCTTCGTCTCGCGTGCGGTCAGCCCCGCACGACGGGTGACGAGCTGGGCGAGCCAGGCCCCGACCTCGCGCGGCGCCACCTCTTTGCCGATGGACGCGCCGAGCCCCACGGCCAGGATCTGGATACCGGCGTTCGCGAGCGTCGCCAGGGCCGGCATCCGCTTGCCGTCGACGGCCGCGGTGACCGAGACGATCGAGCGCCCCCACCGACGGAGCGCCCACCAGGCGAACCCGGTCAGGACGCCGGCCGCGGTGAGCGCGATGAACCGGTTCAGCCCGGACGGTGCGTCGGCGGCCTCGAGGTGCCCGCCGAACCCGTACCCGAAGGCGACGAACTGGATGAGCTGGAGCGCGAGCCAGACCGCGATGCCGGCGATGCCGCCGGAGACGCCCACCAGGGCGGTGACGACGGCGAGCTTGAGGGCCCAGACCGGGGTCGCGTGTCCGGAGTGCGGCATGACCGGAAGCCTAACGGGCTGGACGCACCCGATGACGGACCGCGACGGGCCGCCGGACGCGGGACGGGCCTCCAGGCCGGGAGCCCCGACCACCCGCCGTCAAACGGCCGTCACCCGGAACGGCACCACGCAGTCGGCCGGCATGAGCGGCGGCTGCAGGCCGACGGTGCCGAGCACCCGGCCGCTGAACACCCGCGGGCCGGACCACCAGTCCGGTCGCACCAGGTCGTGGCCGTCGCCGATGACCACCGGGTCGACGCGGTACGCCGTGTCGGGGTCGAGGTCGCGGAAGGTGACCCGGCCGGTGCCGGAGACCTCGGAGCGGCCGATGCCGGCGAGGAAGAAGACGGCCTGCTGCCGGTCCGGCGCGACCGCGCCGTACACGAGCCGCGCGTCGTCGACCTCGTCGGACCGCACCAGGTCACCGCCGTGCAGGAGCGGGCGGAGCTCGCGGTACAGCGCGATCCACTCGGTGAGCGCCGCGGACTCGTCGGCGGTCGCGCCGGCCAGGTCCCACTCGATGCCGAGGTGGCCGACCAGGGCGGTGCCGGCACGGAAGGCGAGGTCGTGGACGCGACCGGTCGTGTGGTTCCGGCCGCTCGCGATGTGCGACCCGAGCAGCTCCGGCGGCAGGAGCTGCTGCGTCCACTGGTGCATCTGCTGGCGCTCGAGCGGGTCGATGTCGTCGGACACCCACACCCGCGCGGTGTGCTCGATGACGCCGAGGTCGACCCGACCGCCACCCGACGAGCACGACTCGATCTCCAGGGACGGGAACCGCTCGCCGAGCGTCGCCATCAACCGGTACGCGGCGAGGGTCTGCTCGTGGACCGCTGCGCCGCAGCCCGGGAACCCCGCCTCGACGAGGTCGCGGTTGTGGTCCCACTTCACGGCGTCGACCGCGTACTCGCCGATGATCGCCGTCATCCGTTCGAGCACGTGGTCGAAGGCCTCGGGGATCGCCAGGTTGAGCACCTGCTGGTCGCGGGAACGCGCGGGCAGCCGACCGTCGGCCTGCAGGATCCACTCCGGGTGGGCGCGGGCGAGGTCGCTGTCCTCGTTCACCATCTCGGGTTCGAACCACAGGCCGAACTCCATGCCGAGCGCACGGACGCGGTCGACCAGGGGGCCGAGTCCGTCCGGCCAGACCTCCTCGTCGACGTACCAGTCACCGAGGCCGGCGTGGTCGTCGCGGCGGCCGCGGAACCAGCCGTCGTCGAGCACGTAGCGTTCGACGCCGAGGGCTGCGGCACGCTCGGCGAGGTCGACGAGGCGGGCCAGGTCGTGGTCGAAGTACACGGCCTCCCACACGTTGATCGTCATCGGGCGGGGCGTCGTCGGGTGCTGCGGGCGGCTCCGGAGCCAGCGGTGGAACCGTCGGGCCTGGTCGTCGAGGCCGTCACCGTGGGCGAAGTACACCCACGGCCCCTCGTACGTGGCACCGGTGTCGAGCCGGACCTCGCCGGGCAGCAGGAGTTCGCCGCCGCCGATGACCTGGCGGCCGGTGGCGAGGCGTTCGGCGTGGTGCCGGTGGTTGCCGCTCCAGGCGGTGTGGACGCCCCAGACCTGGCCGTGCGCGAAGCCGAAGCCCGGCTCCCCCACCGTCAGCACGGTCGCGGCGTCGGTGCCGGTGCGGCCCTTCCGTCCCTCGCGCTGGTGGGTCCCCACGACGAGTTCGCGGCGCTGCGGGGTCCGCTCCTTGCCCCAGCGGCCGGCGAAGTCCAGGATCTCGCGGGCCCCCGACGGGATCGGCATCGCGAGCGTCAGGTCGTCGACGGTGTAGACGCCGTCGGCGGTGTTCGTCACGCCCGCGCGGGCCCGCACGAGCCCGGAACCGAGCATCTCGATCGTCACCCGGACGGTGAGCCCGGCAACCGTGTCCTCGGCGTCGGCGGTGACCGCGGAGTCGGTGACCGCGAGCGACGTCACCGTGAGCGCCGGCGACCAGTCGGCGCCGTCACGGTGCCCGGCGAGCCCCGGACGACCGCTCCAGCCCCGGTGCGGCTCGGGCAGCACCGACAGGCGGACCGGGTCGTCCATCTCGTTCGGTGCGACGGGCGCGACGTCGGCGTCGGCGAGGGCCGTCAGCGCCTCGGTGTCGAGCGGTCCGAGTGCAGCTCCCCAGTGCACGACGGCGGGGAGCGCGTCGTCGCGGCAGTCCAGGACGAGCGAGACGCCACCGGCGGTCAGGTGGACGAGTTCGTGCGGCATGCGGGGCTCCAGTCGGCGTCGTTGCACGTCAGAGCTTTCCGGTCCGGAGCCGTCCGCTGCAAATCCGGTTGCGGCGCGGCTCCGGTTGCGGCTCAGGTTGCGGCTCAGGTCGCGGCGCGGCTCAGAACCAGCGCTTGACCTTGAACACCACGTAGAGGATCGCGGCGAACAGGACCATCGCGACGATCGACAGCGGGTACCCCCACGTCCAGCCGAGTTCGGGCATGTGCGTGAAGTTCATCCCGTAGATCGCGGCGATGAGCGTCGGCGCGAACAGGATCGCAGCCCAGCCGGAGATCTTCTTCGTGTCGTCGTTCTGCTTCTGCGCCGCCAGGGTCGAGTCGACGGTCAGGGCGTTCTGCAGCAGCTGCCGGAACGTGTCGAGGCGCTCCACCACCCGGATCGCGTGGTCGAGGACGTCGCGGAACCGCCGCTGCATCTCGATCGGCAGGTGGTACTTCTCGGCGCCGCGGTGCAGGTTCTCGATCATGTAGACGAGTGGACGCGCCGCACGCTGGAAGTCGACGACCTCGCCGAACAGCTCGTACACGCGCCGGGACACCCCGGCCTCGCCCGAGAACAGCTGGTCCTCGATCTGGTTGATGTCCTCTTCGAGTCCGTCGATCACCGGCACGTAGCCGTCGACGATGGAGTCCATCAGCGCCCAGAGCTGCGCCTGCGGGCCGACGGTCACCAGCCCGGGCTTGCCGCTCAACCGCTGCAGCGCCCGGGGAACGGTCTGCTTGCCGCGGGGGTCGGCCTTCACGACGGCGAGGAAGAAGGTCTCACCGACGAAGGCGTGCACCTCGCCGAACGCCACCTCTTCCTGCTGGTCGTTGTACAGCGCCGGCTTGAGCACCACGAACAGCGTCGAGCCGTAGCGCTCGAGCTTCGGTCGCTGGTGCCCCTCGGCGGAGTCCTCGACCGCGAGTTCGTGCAGGCCGAGGGCGACCGCGACGTCGCCGAGTTCCTCGGCGTCGGGCTGGTGCAGGACGATGCACGCGCTGGCGCCCTGCTCGTCGAGCATCCGGAAGGTGTCGTCGAGGGACGGACTCGCGATCGGGGCGATCCGGTCGATGTAGACGGTGTTCAGTTCGACGCTCACGCGCCCACCGTACGCAGGGTGGCCGGTCTCCGGCATGGAGGCCCGTGGCACGCCCGCCGTGCGCCCCGCGTCCTGCCTGAACGCGCGCTGCACGACCGGCGGCACCGGCCGCCTACGGTGCAGGTCATCAGCATGCTGACGAAAGGGACTGTCATGAAGAGGATCTGGAAGCGCATCGCGGTGGCCGTGAGCGCGGTCGTCGCCGTCATCGGCGCGTACGTCGGGTCGGGCGCCGCCGGTGGGACGCCCATCCAGGACGCCGCCGGTGGCGCACTGTCGGCGTCCTCCACCGCGATCGCCCCGGACGGCCCGGCCTTCTCGATCTGGAGTGTCGTCTACGCCGGGCTCATCGGCTACGCGGTGCTGCAGCTCTTCCGCACCGCGAACGACGAGCGGCACGAGCGGCTGGTGGTGCCGGCGGCGCTCTCCCTGCTGCTCAACGCCGCGTGGATCCTGTCCGTGCAGTTCGGGTTCCTGTGGGCGAGCGAGCCGATCATCGTCGCACTGCTCGTCGTGCTGATCTGGACGTTCACGATCCTGCGCCGGACCCCGTCCCGCGGGGTCGTCGAGGCGATCCTGACCGACGGCACCTTCGGGCTGTACCTCGGGTGGGTCTGCGTCGCGACGGCCGCCAACACCGCTGCGGTGCTGACGGCGGCGGGCTTCCGGGGCTTCGGACTCGGGCAGGACCCGTGGGGTGTGGTCGTCGCCGCGGTGGCCGGGCTCGTCGGGGTCCTCATCGCGCTGTGGGGCCGGGGACGCCTGGCGCCGATGGCCTCGGTCGCGTGGGGTCTGGCGTGGGTCGCCGTGGCCCGCTTCGAGGGGCCGCTCGTCTCCGTGCCGACGGCGGTGGCGGCCGTGGTGGCTGCGGCGGCCGTGGTCGTCGTGACCGTCGTGGTTCGTGCCCGCGCCGGCTGGGTCGGCGGGCGTGCCGGTCGGGCGGCGGCACCGGTGGCGGCCTGATGCGCGTGGTCTTGCGCGTCGTTTCGCGCTGAGCGACACCTCACGCGGCCGCTGGCCCGTGAGGTGTCGCTCAGCGCGAAGACTCGCGCGGCCTCAGCGCGACGACTCGGCGGACGCCACCAGGCCGTGCGCGGCGGCGACCGCGACGTTCGTGACCCGGCCGGCGTGCACGTTCAGGCCGGCGGCGAGTGCGGGGTCGGCCTCGAGCGCGGCCTCCCAGCCACGGTCGGCGATCGCGACGGCGTAGGGCAGCGTCGCGTTCGTCAGCGAGATCGTGCTCGTGCGCGGGACGGCCCCGGGCATGTTCGCCACGCAGTAGTACACGGTGTCGTGCACGGCGAACGTGGGGTCGTCGTGCGTGGTCGGGTGGGAGCCCTCGAAGCAGCCGCCCTGGTCGATCGCGATGTCGACCAGCACCGAGCCCGGCCGCATGTCGGCGACCATCGCGTCGGTGACGAGCTTCGGCGCGGACGCCCCGGGGATGAGCACGGAGCCGATCACCAGGTCGGCATCGCGCAGGGCCTCGGCGATGGCGTGCGCCGACGAGCGCAGGGTCGTGACGCGGCCGTCGAACCGGGCGTCCAGGGCCCGGAGCCGCGGCAGGCTGATGTCGAACACGGTGACGTCGGCGCCCATGCCGAGCGCCATCGTCGCGGCGTGTTCCCCTGCGACGCCGCCGCCGATGACGACCACGCGGCCCTTCGGCGTGCCGGGGACCCCGCCGAGCAGCAGCCCGCGCCCACCGTTCGTGCGCATCAGGTGGAACGCGCCGACCTGGGCGGACAGTCGCCCGGCGACCTCGGACATCGGCGACAGCAGGGGCAGCGAGCGGTCCGGCAGCTGCACGGTCTCGTAGGCGATCGCCGTCGCGCCCGAGTCGATGAGCGCGTCGGTCAGCGGTCGGTCGGCGGCGAGGTGCAGGTAGGTGAAGAGCACCTGGCCCGGCCGGATCATCGGGTACTCCGACGCGACCGGCTCCTTCACCTTGAGGATCAGCTCGGCGCGCTCCCACACCTCGGCCGCGGTGTCGACGATCGTGGCGCCGGCGGTGCGGTACTCGTCGTCGGTGAAGGCCGAACCGGACCCGGCACCGGCCTGCACCAGCACCTGGTGTCCGTGCGACCCGAGCTCGGCGACGCCGGCCGGAGTGGCGGCGACGCGGTACTCGTTGTTCTTGATCTCGGTGGGGACGCTGATGCGCATGCTGACTCCTTCGTGGGCGGTGCGTTCGTCCCGTCCATTGAGCACCGGATTCGCCCACAGCAGCGCTGAGCCGAACATCCGGACAGTGGCAACGCGATCCGTGTCACGAGATTCGGCGGAACGGTCCGCAGGAGCAGTCGGTCAGTGCCCGCGCAGCGACTCGCTCGGCAGCTCCCCGAAACGGCTGCGGTAGGTCGCCGAGAAGCGCCCGAGGTGCCCGAAGCCCCACGTGCGCGCGATCTCGGCCACCGTCGTCTCGTCCAGCCCACTGCCGACCAGGTCGGTCCGGGCGCCGTCGAGTCGCACGCCGCGCAGGAGTTCCCCCGGCGTCTGGTCGAGGTGCCGACGGAGGGACTGCTGCAGCCCGCGCGGGCTGAGCCCCGCCGCCGCCGCGATCTCCGGGGTGCCGATCGCTTCGCGCGCGTGCTCGTGCACGAACTCGAGCGCCCGGCGCAGGCGGTCGTGCTCCGGGCCGCTGCCGGACACCGACGCACGCCACTTGTTGCGCTGCGGGAACGCCCGGATCGCCGCGGTCGCGAAGGCCTCGGCGATGTCGTGCTGCACCACCGGGCTCATCGACCGATCGACGTCGAGCCACGTGGCCGAGTACTTCCGCACGACCGACCGCCACAGCGCGATGCCGTCGGCCGTCGGGCGGCGCATCGGCTCGAAGGCGAAGTCGTCGTCGCCGGCCACGGCACGGACGAAGTCGCGGTCCAGGTGCACCAGGTTCAGGGCGATGTCGCGGTGGTGCAGCGCGTACGGCTCGGCGAAGGGCAGCACGACTGGCACCCCGGCCTCGAGCTCGTACGTCTCGCCGCCCGAGGTGATCCGGCTCGAGCCGCTCCGCATCCAGGCGACGAGGAACTCGTCGTCGACCTGGCTCTCGCTCCGCAGGTCCACCATGAACCGTGACGAGCGCAGGGACATCCGCTCGTCACCGACGCCGGCGAAGTCCCAGTGGGCGTTCTCGTGGGTGCGACGGACCAGTGGTGCACGGAAGTCGTAGTCGCCCGTGAAGAACGCGAGCGCCTGGTCGACGTCGCTGCCGACCATCCGCCGGAAGTACCGCTGACCGGGCTGTTCGAGAGAAAGCACCATGGTCGAGAACCTACGACGGACCACCGACAAACTGCGTCAGGTCCTGACTCAGGGCTGCAGGATCGCCTGCCCCACGCTCTCGTCCAGGATCAGGTCCGTGATGAGTCCGGCGGCCAGCGCGCCCCGCAGCGACGCCGCCTTCGACCGCCCGGCGACGACGCAGACCCGCCGCGGCGCACGCTTGATCGTGTCGAGGTCCGGAGCGCCGGCGCGGGCGTTCACCCCGATGTCCTTCCACGAGCCGTCGGCCCGGTAGAACACCGTCGAGACGTCCCCGACGACCCCGGCCTGCGTGAGCTCGTCACGGTCCTCGGGGTCGAGGTACCCGCCGGAGTACACGTGCGAGGGCACCGGGGCCTGCGGGGCACCGACACCGAACACGACGAGGTCCATCCGCTCGTGCAGGTCGAGCACACGGCGGATCGAGCGCTCCCGGAACAGGGCCTCCTTCGTCGCGGGGTCGTCGAAGAACGCCGGCACCGGGAACTGCTGCACGAACGCCCCGTAGGCCTCGCCGAACCGGCGCAGGATCTCGGACGCGTAGACGATGCCGGTGGTGCGGGTGTTCGCGGCGCCGTTAATCTGCACGATCGTCGAGCCGTGGGTGGTCTTCGGCACCAGGTAGCGGCTGACCGCGCTCACGGTCGAGCCCCACGAGATCCCGATCACCATGTTCGACTCGACGTACTGCGTCAGGATCCGGGCGGCGGACAGCGCGACCCGCTCGAGCCGGTCGACGTCGCTCGTGTGGTCCGGCACCGGGACGACGTGCGCGTGCACCCCGAAGCGCGAGCGGATGCTCCGGCTCAGCGCGGCGGCCTGGTCCAGGGGAGAACGGATCTGGATGTCGACGAGCCCGGTGTCCCTGGCGTACTTCAGCAGCCGCGACACCGACGAGCGCGAGGTGCCGAGTTCGTCGGCGATCGCATCCATCGTCAGGTCCTGCAGGTAGTACAGGTGGGCGGCGCGCAGCGCCTGCTGCGTGCGCATGGGCTGAGCCGCATCGCTCATGGTGCTCCGATCTGTCGAACGCAACCATGCACGGACGTGCAGGGCCTCTGCAACCCCTGCCGCGCCTCCTGACCGCCGTGTCGGGCCTGGACGACACGTGTGCTGCACGTTCGTGCACGCGAGTTGCCCGCCTTGTCGAACGAGCGCACGATCGATCCTGACCCCACGAACAGACGAAGGAAGCGACGAACCATGTCGAAGAAGACACAGCCCCGGAACACGGTGACCGCCCTCACCGAGCGCCCGAACGCGCAGGTCCTCGTCGTCGGCGGCGGCATCAACGGCATCGCGACGTTCCGCGACCTGGCGCTCCAGGGCGTCGACGTCGCCCTGGTCGAGCGTGGCGACTACGCCTCCGGCGCCTCCGCGGCCTCGAGCCACATGATCCACGGCGGCATCCGCTACCTGGAGAACGGCGAGTTCCGCCTGGTACGCGAGAGCGTGCAGGAGCGCAACGGCCTGATCCGCATCGCCCCGCACTACGTCAAGCCGCTGCAGACGACCATGCCGATCTTCTCGACGTTCTCCGGCATCATGAACGCCCCGCTGCGCATGCTGACGCACAAGCAGCGCTCCACCAAGGAGCGCGGCGCGATGCTCATCAAGATCGGCATGACGATCTACGACTCCTTCTCGCGTGACGGCGGCTCCGTCCCGAAGCACGTCTTCCGCACCAAGAAGGCCGCGCTCGAGGACATGCCCGCCCTCAACAAGGACCTGAAGTACACGGGTACCTACTACGACGCGAGCGTGCACGAGCCCGAGCGCCTGGCCCTCGACGTCCTGAAGGACGGCCTTGCCGCGGGAGCCGGGAGCGGCTCAGCCGCGACCGCCCGCGCCACGAACTACGTCGAGGCAGCCGGCACCCGCGACGGCGGCGTCCTGCTGCGCGACCGCGAGACCGGCGACGAGTTCGTCTTCACCGCCGACGTCGTGATCAACGCCTCCGGCCCCTGGACCGACCTGACGAACGAGGCGTTCGGCGGCGAGACGAAGTTCATGGGCGGCACGAAGGGCTCGCACATCGTCGTGCACAACGACGAGCTGCTCGAGGCCACCAAGGGCCGCGAGCTGTTCTTCGAGAACGACGACGGCCGCATCGTCCTCATCTACCCGCTCAAGGGCCGGGTGCTCATCGGCACGACCGACATCGACGCCGACCCCGCGAAGCCGGTCACGACGACCGACGAGGAGATCGACTACTTCTTCGGGCTCGTGAAGCACGTGTTCCCGCAGATCGACGTCACCCGCGACCACATCGTCTACAGCTACTCCGGCATCCGCCCGCTCCCCCGCCACGAGGACACCGCCCCCGGCTTCGTGTCCCGCGACTACCGGATCGTGGACACCCAGATCGCCGGGCTGCCGAAGTCGACCGTGCTGTCGCTCGTCGGTGGCAAGTGGACGACCTTCCGTGCCCTCGCTGCACACCTGTCCACCGAGGCGACCACCAAGCTCGGCATGAGCCGCAAGGTCGACACCACGGGCATGCCAATCGGCGGTGGCAAGGAGTTCCCGACCACCGACGCGCAGCGCGCACTGTGGATCAAGTCGCACCGCGACGGCCTGGACGAGTCGCTGGTCGAGGGCCTGCTCGAGCGCTACGGCACCCGTGCCGCCGAGGTCGTGGACGTCCTGACCGACGGCCCGGTCGAGCCGCTCGAGTCCGACCCGTCGCTCACCCGCGCCGAGGTCGCGTACTTCGCCCGCCACGAGCAGGCCGTCCACCTGGTCGACGTCGTCCTGCGCCGCACGAACCTGGCGTTCGTCGGCGGGGTCACGATCGACCTGCTCGACGAGCTGGCCGACGTGCTCGCCGAGGCGCTCGGCTGGACGACCGAGGAGCGCGCGGACGAGGTCCAGCGCACGCTCGACGTGCTGCGTGAGTCGCACGGCGTGATCGTGCCGCTGACGTCCGCGTCGGCGTCGGCGTCGCAGCTCGCGTAGTCGACGCAAGGACAAGACGGACGGGAGGCCCGGTACCAGCTGGTACCGGGCCTCCCGTCCGTTCGTGGTCGCGTCTGCGAGCCGTTGGTCGCGTCGGCGACCGCTGGTCGCGTCAGAAACGCTCGCCGGTGGGGTCGAGCGCCGTGCGGTCGATGAGCTGGTCGCCGCCGACCGGCTCGCCTTCCCAGTCGACCAGGCGCCAGCCGTCGGCGAACGAGCCCTCGAGCTCGACGATGCCGGTGTTCTCCAGGTGGCGCTTCGTGCCGAAGTGGTCCGGGGTGTTCTGCGCAGCCGCGCTCGCCCACGTGCGGATCGCGGCACCGTGGCTGACGGCGGCGGCGACCGCGACCCCGGTGGCCTCGATCTGCCGGACGGCGTCGTCGTAGCGCTCGAAGAACTCGGTGCCGCTCTCGGCGCCGGGCATCCGGGTCGTCCGATCGCCGCCCGACCAGCCGTGCACGGTGGAGATGTAGGTCTGCACGGACACCTTGTCGCTCTTGCCCTGGGTGTCGCCCGCCTCGATCTCACGCAGGCCCGGCAGCACCACGGGCTCGAGGCCGAGCGAGGTCGCGAGGGGCGCCGCGGTGATCTGCGTGCGGACCATCGACGACACGAACAGTCGCTCGATCCCCCGGTCGGCGAGCGCTGCGGGCAGGGCGTCGGCCTGCTGCTGCCCGAGCTCCGTCAGCCCCGGTCCGGGCACCACGGCATCGAGGATGCCGTGCACGTTCGCGGGGGTCTGGCCGTGGCGGATGAGCAGCAGTCGCATGCCGCCACCCTACGGACCGCCCCTGACGTCAGCCCTGCCGGGTGTTCCAGCGGGGGTTCTTCTTGTTGATGACGTAGACGCGGCCGCGGCGTCGGACGACCTGCGAGCCGGGGATCTTCTTCAGGGCCTTGAGGGAGTTGCGGACCTTCACGACGAGCCTCCTTGTTGATAACGGTTTTCAGTTAGAGTAGCGGACATGCGTGCTGCTGCCATCACCCTCGTCACCGCCCTGCACCAGGC
Organism: Curtobacterium flaccumfaciens pv. betae; assembly: GCF_026241855.1. Lineage (NCBI taxonomy): Bacteria > Bacillati > Actinomycetota > Actinomycetes > Micrococcales > Microbacteriaceae > Curtobacterium > Curtobacterium flaccumfaciens. The sequence goes on from NZ_JAPJDC010000001.1 coordinate 2,742,324, forward strand.
CGACGCCGACCGCGTCGCCGCCCGGATCTCGGACGGACACCGGATGCACGTCGCCGGGAGTGCCTTCGCCACCGCCCGCGCCGTGGCCGACCGTGCCGACCAGCTCGACCGGGTCTGCGGACCCGACGCGGGCCACGGGCTCGTCGTCACCCTGCACCCGGGGGCCGATGCCCGAGCGGTCGGCATGCTGCTCGCCAACGCGGCACGGTCCGAGACCGGCGACGACCGGGTGCTGCGGCACGTCGTCGGGGTTCTGCGGGCCGACGACGTCGCGCACCTGCTGTGGTCGGACGTCGACGACGCCTTCGTGGCCGCGGACCGGATGGCCGCACTCGTCGAGTACGCGACGGTGATCGCCCTCGACCGCATCGAACCGCTGTCGGGCCGTCGGCGTCGGGCGCTCGTGTCACTGCTGCACCGGATGGCGCCCCAGGCCGTGATCGTCGCCCTGCCCGCGATCCGCAGCGCCGCCGACCTGCCGGCCTCGAACGGTGGAGCCGCGCGGGTGCTCGCCACCGGTGCCGGCTGGATGCGGGCGCTGTCGAGCGGAGCGGACACCGGGCGCGAGGCCCGCGACGCCCTGGTCTCGATGCGCTACCGGGAGCCGCTGCCGTTCCACCCCGGACGACTGTCGTCCGTCATCGCCGACGACCTGTCCGCCGGGGTGAACGGCCGCGTGCTGCGGTCGCGGGGGTTCTTCCGCCTGGCGTCCCGGCCGGACCACGTCGGCTCGTGGTCGAGCTTCGGGTCGATGCTCGCGCTCGACCCCACCGCGAACCCGTCGTGGGACGCCGACGCCCCGATCGGGCAGGCGCTGTGGTTCGTCGGCGAGCAGCTCGACGTCCGGGCGATCGAGCGGGCGCTCGACGGGGCGCTGCTCACGCCGGCGGAGCTGCTCGCCGGACCGGACGTGTGGCGCGGCTGGCCGGACCCGTTCCCGGTGTGGCCCGCGGTGGACCCGGCGTCGGAGCACCGGCACGAGTGAGGGGGGGCGCGGGCGGGCGGGGGCGCGGGCGGGCGGGGGCGCGTGCGGCGGGGGCGGGCGGTTGCGGGCTGGTGCGGACGCCGAACGACACTGTCGATGTCGTACGACGGCGACATCGTCGCTCCCCGAACGGTGCAACAGCCCGCGCACGCAACGAACGACGGAGTCGCTGTCGTACGACAACGACCCCGTCGTTCCACGTCGGCCGGACGCACCCCGCCGACCGATCCCGCACGCGCGTCAGCGCGCTGGCACCCCCTCAGCCTCGCGCGCAGCAGCAGCCGCCGCGTCCTGCGCCGCGAACGGCAGGTCACCGAGGTCCAGGTGCGGGTTCGTGTCCTGCGTGAGCACGAGCTCCTTCGCCTCGTCCTCGGTCTCCACCGCCGGCATCGACCCGGGCAGCGGGCGCTGCGAGGACTCCTTCATGCAGAAGACACCGATCGCTCCGACGACGCTCATCGCCATCAGGAAGTACGCCGGCGCGAGCTCGTCACCCGTCGCGGTGAGCAGCGCCTGCACGATCAGGGGCGTGGTCCCGCCGAAGACCGCGATCGCGATGTTGTAGGCGAAACCCATGCCGCCGTACCGCGTCGAGGTCGGGAACAGCGCCGGCAGCGACGCAGCCTGGTTCGACACCCACAGCGCCGTCATCAGCGCGAGCAGTCCGAGGCCGGCGAGCGTCGACCACTGCGCCCCGTGCCCGATGAGCATGAACGCCGGCACGACGAGCACGACGGTGGTGGCGGCACCGATCCACATCACGACGCGGCGGCCGAGGCGGTCGGAGAGCTTGCCGGTCAGCGGCAGCATCACCGCGAGCAGCAGGAGCACCGGGATCGTCAGCAGCGTGCCGTCGATGGCGGAGTACCCGAGCGAGTCGGTCAGGTACGTCGGCATGTACGAGGTCAGGGCGTAGCCCACGGTGTTCGACGCGGCGACGAGCATGATCGCGATGACGATCGGACGCCAGTGCTGACGGACCATCGCGACGACGTTGGCCGGGCGCTCCCCCTCGAAGGACGCGCGGGACTCGGTCGCGGCCTCCTGCGCGGCCTGGGTCGCCTGGAACACCGGCGACTCCTCGATCCGCAGACGGAAGTAGATGGCCACGACGCCGATCACACCGGCCGCCAGGAACGGGAACCGCCAGCCGTAGGCGGTCATCGCCTCGTCACCGAGGGTGAGCTGCAGCACCGACACCACCGTGGCACCGAGCGCGAAGCCGAGGTAGCTGCCGAAGTCCAGGATGCTCGCGAAGAACCCGCGACGGCGGTCCGGGGCGTACTCGGTGACGAAGGTCGTCGCCCCGGCGTACTCACCACCGGTCGAGAAGCCCTGCGCGAGCTTCAGCACCACGAGCAGGATCGGGCCGAACACGCCGATCGTCGCGTACGCGGGGAGCGCCCCGATCAGGAACGTCGACGCCGCCATCATGATCAGCGTCGTCGCGAGCACCTTCTGCCGACCGATCCGGTCACCGAGGCGTCCGAACACGATGCCACCGAGCGGCCGCGCGATGTACGTCGCCGCGAACACCCCGAGGCTGAACAGGATCTGCACCGCGGGTTCGGCCGTCGGCAGGAAGACCTTCCCCATCGTGACGGCCAGGTAGCCGTACACACCGACGTCGTACCACTCCATGGTGTTGCCGACGACCATGCCGCTGACGGCTCGTCGCATCATGCTCTTGTCGACCACGGTGACGTCGCTCTCGCGCAGCCGTCGGTGCGGTCGGGGGTGGGTACTGCTGGGGTCGGAACCCATGCATCGCTCCTCGAGAAGATCGGTGGGCCGTCGGGAACCGGCCCAGAACAGCGAGCGACGTTACCGAGCAACCGAAATGTCATTGGCCGGTGATTCTCAGGGAACGGCGTGTCACCCGAACGGGGGTCGCCGCCGATCCGCACCAGTCCGGCGAACCCGGAAGCTGAGTAACGAGCCCGTAACATCGGCCCATGGCGATCGAACCGGAGACGAAGAACTGGACGTGGGTCATCGAGTCCGCGTGTCCCGAGTGCGGCTACGACGGCGGCGCGGTGACCGTCCGCGACGTGCCGGGCATCATCGACGAGAACACCGCAGGATGGCCCGCGGTCCTCGGACGCGATGACGTGCGCGACCGCCCCGACGACCAGACCTGGTCACCGCTCGAGTACGGCGCCCACGTGCGGGACGTCCACCGGAAGATGGCGGAGCGCCTCGAGCTGATGCTCACCGAGGACGCCCCGACGTTCCCGAACTGGGACCAGGACGCCACCGCCGTCGAGGACCGCTACGGCGAGCAGGACCCAGCAATCGTCGCCGAGGAGCTGCGGGAGTCGGCCGACCGCGCGGCCCGGGCCTTCGCGGCGGTGCCCGACGAGGTGCTCGAGCGCACCGGGCTCCGGTCCGACGGCAGCGCCTTCACCGTCGCGACGCTCGCCACCTACTACGCGCACGACCCGGTGCACCACCTGTGGGACGTGCGGCGCACGCTCTAGACGTGGGGACCACCGGCCTGGAGGCGCGGTGCGGCCCCGCCCCGCGCCTCCAGGCCGCACGCGGTCGCCCCCGAACCGGGCGTACCTCCCGAAACCGGGCGTACCTGCCGGAACCGGGCGTACCTACCGAAACCGGGCATACCTACCGAAACCGGGCATACCTGCCAAGAAGAAACGACCAGGTATGCCCGAAAGCACCATCCATCGCACGCGTGATGGGAAGGAACGGGCACCGAGCCGAGCGCTCAGGCGAGTGCGTCGAGCACTGCGCGCGCCGTCGCGGCGTCGGTCACCAGCTCGTTGACCAGCCCGCCCCGCACCGCGGCCACGATGCTCGCGACCTTGGCGCTGCCCACGGCGACCCCGACCGCGTGCGGCACGGTCGACAGGATCTCGCGCGAGGTCCGCACCATCCGGTCGCTGCCGGGGAACTCGATCGGCGAGCCGTCCGCGGCGTAGAAGTTCAGGCAGACGTCGCCGGCGGCCCGGTCGAACGCCACGTCCTCGACCGGGATGCCCCGGGCCAGGGCGTCACGCGTGTGCGTCGGCGCCCCGATGCCGAGGATCGCGCCCTTCGCTCGGCTCCACAGCCCGACGACGTGTTGGAACGCCGGGTCCTCGTCGAGGGTGGACCGCATCGCCGGGGACGGCAGCGCCTGGGCGAACAGGAACGCCGGGATCGCGCCGGAGTGCTCCGCGGCCGTCCGGGTGATCTCGTTCGTCTGGAACCACGGCATCGGGTCGGCCTGCCCGCCCACGGTGGGCACGAGCTGCACGCCGGGCATGGTCGGCATGCCGGACCGTGCGACGTCGTACACGGTGCGGCCGGACGACATCAGGACGGCGTCGCCGGGGACGAGTCCCATGCCCTCGACCGCGGCGGCCAGCGGGGCGGCCAGGTCGGCGCCGAGCGTGGCGGCGTGGGTGACCGCGGCGAGGTGGACCGCGCGCAGCCCGAGCACGACCTGCAGGCGTTCGGCGAGCGCCACGGTCTCGTCCTGGAACGGGTCGACGACCTCGATGCGGACGAGTCCGGCCTTGCGGGCCTCGGCGACGAGCCGCGAGACGGTCGGGCGCGAGACGCCGAGGCGCGAGGCGATCTCGACCTGCGTGGCGTCCTCGAGGTAGTACATCCGCGCCGCCTGGTAGACGGTGTCCAGCGGGAACCGGGTGCGCGACGCGTCGGGGCCGGGGCCAGCGGTGCTCTCGGACGACATGGAGCAGGACCCTTCGACTCGATCGGACACCGCGATCGTAGTCCGAGCAGGCCTCAGCGGATCGTGAACCCGCCGTCCACGCGGAGGTCTGCACCGTTCACCATGGCGCTCGACTCCCCCGCCAGGAACAGCACGGCCGCGGCGATCTCGTCGGGGGTCGCGAAGCGGCCGGTGGGGATCTCGTCCTGGTGCCGGATGCCGTTCTCGTTCGCCCAGGCAGCACGGCCGAGGTCGGTGAGGACGACGGTCGGCGACACGGTGTTCACGGTGACACCGCGGCCACCCCACTCGAGTGCGAGCACGGTCGTCAGACCGATGACGCCGGCCTTCGAGGCGCAGTAGGCGGCGTGACCGTCGATGCCGACGTGGGCCGCCTGCGATGCGATGTTGACGATCCGCCCGTACCCGGCGTCGAGCATGTGCCGGCCGACGGCCTGCGCCACGCGGAACGTGCCGGTCAGGTTGACGTCGATGGTCGCTGCCCAGGTCTCGGCAGCCAGGTCCTCTGCCGAGGCGAGCGCGGCGATGCCAGCGCAGTTCACCAGCACGTCGACGCCGCCGAAGTGCCGGACGACGTCCGCGACGGTGCGGGTCACGGAGTCGGCGTCGGTCACGTCGCAGGCGAAGCCGGCATGGAGGCCCGTGGCCGCGTCCGCCCCGTCGGCCGCGGCGTCCGGCCCGGTCGTCACGGGCCCGGCGGACGTGGGCAGGTCGGCCGCCGCCGACGTGGCACCGTCCGCACGGACGTCGACGACGGCGACGCGGGCACCCCGCGCGGCCAGTGCCCGCGCGATGGCGTTGCCGATGCCGGACGCCCCACCGGTCACCACCGCCGTGCGGCCGCTGAAGTCGTTGGTCAGGTCGATCGTGTCGGGGCCCGGTCGGAGGGCCGCGGCGAAGTCCGTCGTCATGTTCGCTCCCTTGCGTTCGCAGTCGAGCCTACCAGAAATTGTGTTCTGGACAAACGTTCCGCAGGGTGTACAGTCATCGCCGAAGCCACCCAACGGAGGAACAGCTCATGTCGACGACGACCGAGAACGCGGCCACGACCGCCCCCACCACGATCCCCACGACGATGCGCGCCGTCGTCGTCCACGGCCCCGGTGACTACCGGCTCGAGGAGCGTCCCGTCCCGACGCCCGGCCCCGGGGAACTCCTGCTCCGCACCGACGCCGTCGGCATCTGCGCGAGCGACCTGAAGTGCTACCACGGCGCCGCGAAGTTCTGGGGCGACGAGAACCGTGCGGCCTGGGCCGAGCGCGACCGCATCCCCGGACACGAGTTCGTCGGCACGATCGTCGCCGGTGACGACGCCGCCCTGACCAAGCGTGGCGTCGCCCTCGGTGACCGGATCGCCTGCGAGCAGATCGTGCCGTGCTGGGAGTGCCGCTACTGCCTCGAGGGCGCGTACTGGATGTGCAACGTGCACGACATGTTCGGCTTCAAGGGCTACGACGGCGCGATGGCCGAGTACGTGCTCGTGCCGGCGAAGGCGTTGACCCACCCGGTGTCGAAGGCGCTGCCCGGCCAGGTCGCCGCGTTCTCGGAGCCGTTGTCCTGCGCGTTCCACGCCGTCGAGCGCGGGGACATCAAGTTCGGCGACACCGTGGTGATCGCCGGTGCCGGCCCGATCGGCCTCTCCGCGATCGCCGGTGCACGGCAGAAGAACCCGCTCCGGATCATCGCGCTCGATGTGGTCGAGGCGAAGCTCGAGCTGGCCCGCAAGGTCGGCGCCGACCTCACGATCAACATCGCCCAGGAGGACGCGGTCGCCCGGGTCAAGGAGCTCACCGACGGCTACGGTGCCGACGTCTACATCGAGGCCACCGGGCACCCGTCGGCGGTGCCGCAGGGACTGAACCTGCTCCGCCAGCTCGGGACCTTCGTCGAGTACTCGGTGTTCAAGGACGACGTGTCCGTGGACTGGTCGATCATCTCGGACGACAAGGAGCTCGACGTCCGCGGCGCCCACCTCGGTCCGCACACCTGGCCGGCGGCGATCAAGCTGCTCGAGGCCGAGACCCTGCCGATGTCGGAGATCTGCACGCACCAGTTCCCGCTCGAGCAGTTCCAGGAGGCCCTCGACCTGGTCGGCGACTCCGCCGGTGCCAGCGTCAAGGTGTCGATCATCCCGTCCCTGACCGCCCCCACCACGGCCGCACAGGCCGCACAGGCCGCACGGGCCTGACCGACTCCGCCAGCAGGGAGAGAACGAGCATGTCAGCGACGACAGCCCGCGCCACCGGCGCCCGCACGACCGCGCCCCGCACCGAGGGCCGCCTGGACCGGATGGGCATCCCCCGTCCGCTCGCCCTCGGGTTCGTCGCCGTCCTGGTCTTCATGACCGGGAACGGCGTCGAGTCGAACTTCATCACGCCGCACATGGTGGCGGTCCTCGGCAGCCCCGAGGCCACCGTGGCGACGATCGTCACCTTCTACAGCTTGGCCGCACTGATCGGCAGCTACGTCTCGGGAGCCCTGTCCGACCTGGTCGGGCCGCGCCGCGTGATGATCCTCGGCTTCGCCGTCTGGGTCGTGTTCGAGGTCCTGTTCCTGCTGGCACTCGGCGCCGGCAGTGTCCCGTTCGCCGCCGTCACCTACGCGTTGCGTGGGTTCGGCTACCCGCTGTTCGCCTTCGCGTTCCTGGTCTGGGTGAACATCACCACCCCGGTCGAACGGAACGGCTCCGCGGTCGGCTGGTTCTACGTCGCCTTCACGGGTGGCCTGCCGACCCTCGGCTCGCTGTTCGCGATCGGTGCCATCCCGGTGTTCGGCGGCGGCACGGTCGGTGAGACCGGTGCGATGGTCGCCTCGATCGGCCTGGTCGTGATCGGGTTCCTCATCATGCTGTTCGGCGTCCGGCTGCCGAACGGGTTCACGCGCATCGCCCCCGCCGGCGAGAGCGCCTGGCAGGTGCTGACGAGCGGCATCCGCCTGACGGTCACGCGACCGAAGATCCTGATGGGCTTCCTCGTCCGCCTGATCAACACCGCGCCGGAGTTCGGCATGTTCGTCGTGCTCCCCGCGGTCATCGCGAACGAGCGCGGCTGGGGCCAGAGCCGCTGGCTGCTCATGACCGTCTGCGTTTACGCGACGAACATCCTGGTCAACGCCCTGTTCGGTTGGGTGGGCGACAAGATCGGCTGGCAGCGCACCGTCAAGTGGTTCGGCATCGTCGGCTCCGCCCTCGGGCTCATCGCCTGGTGGTACGTGCCGCAGCTCGTCCCCGCCGGGTCGAACTGGGGCTACGTGCTCTCCGTCGTCGCCGGCTGCGTGTTCGGCTGCCTGCTCGCCGGGTTCGTGCCGATGGGCGCGATCATGCCGGCGCTCGCCCCCGAGCACAAGGGCGCCGCGATGGCGATGTACACCACGGCCGCCGGGGGCGCCGCGTTCCTCGGCACCGGTGTCGTCGCCGCGGTCTTCGCCCTGGGCGGCGGCGGCCAGGCCGCCACGTGGACGTTCGTCGGCCTGTACGCCTGCGCCTTCGTGATGATCCACTTCCTCAAGGTCCCGCAGGGCGACCGAGGACACTGAGTTCCGGGCGACGACGGCCGTCCCGTCGTCGCCCGGTGCACCACCCACCACCATCCCCGGAGGACCCGCACCATGACCACGATCCACGACGACCCGGACGAGTTCGCCGAAGACCAGCTGAGCGGCTGGCTCGCGCTCTACGCCGACCGGGTCCGCGGCGTCCACGGCGGCGTCGTCACCCTGCCCACCGAGGGGGCCGCACCGCAGGTCGCCGTCGTCGTCGGGGGCGGCTCCGGCCACTACCCCGCGTTCTGCGGCGTCGTCGGTCCTGGCTTCGCCACCGGCGCCGTCGTCGGCAACGTCTTCACCTCGCCGTCGACCGCGCAGGTCTACTCGGTCGCCAAGGCCGCCGACCAGGGCCGCGGTGTCGCGCTGTCGTTCGGCAACTACGCCGGCGACACCATGAACTTCGGGCTCGCGGCCGAGCGGCTGCGCGCCGAGGGCATCGACACCCGCATCGTCGTGGTCACCGACGACGTCGCCAGTGCCGACGACGAGACGAAGCGGCGCGGCATCGCCGGCGACTTCTCCGTCTTCAAGGCGATGGGTGCCGCCGCTGCCGAGGGAGCCGATCTCGACGAGGTCGAACGGATCGGCCGTGCGTCGAACGCCGCGACCCGCACCATCGGCGTCGCGTTCTCCGGCTGCACCATGCCCGGCGCGACCGAACCGCTGTTCACCGTCCCCGAGGGCCACCTCGGCCTGGGGCTCGGCATCCACGGCGAACCGGGCATCCAGGACGTCCCGCTGCTCCGTGCGACGGATCTGGCGTCCCTGCTCGCCGAACGGCTGCTCACCGACCGCCCCGCAGCCGCCGGCTCCCGGGTCGCCCCGATCCTCAACGGGCTCGGTGACACCAAGTACGAGGAGCTCTTCCTGCTCTGGGGCCGGGTGCTGCCCCTGCTGCAGGACGCCGGGCTCCAGGTCGTCGAACCCGAGGTCGGCGAACTCGTCACGAGCCTCGACATGGGCGGCTGCTCGCTGACGCTGCAGTGGCTCGACGACGAACTCGAGCGGTTCTGGCGCGCCGACGCCTACACGCCGGCGTTCCGCAAGGTGGCGGCGCCGGTCGCAGCGCTCGTGCCGGCCGACGCGGTGGACGCCGCCGAGCACGAGGCGACGGTCGTCCCGGAGGCGACCGATGCCTCCCGGCAGGCCGCGCAGACGGCACGAGCCGCCGTCGAGGCGATGGACGCGCTCCTGCGCGAGCACGAGGAGACGCTCGGCCGCATCGATGCGGTCGCCGGGGACGGCGACCACGGCCGCGGCATGGTCAAGGGGATCGGTGCGGCGCGCAAGGCGGTCGACGGGCTCGGCCCGGAGGCCGGGGTCGCCTTCGTCCTCGGACGCGCCGGTGACGCATGGGCCGCGTTCGCGGGCGGTACCTCCGGTGTCCTGTGGGGCGCCGCACTCGAGGCGTTCGGCCGTTCCCTCGGCGACGACCGTGACTCGTACCGGGCGTCCGACGTCGTCGACGCGGCGCAGGACTTCGCCGACTCGATCGTCCACCTGGGCGGGGCGTCCCGCGGGGACAAGACGCTGCTCGACGCGCTGCTGCCGTTCGTGGACGAACTGCGCGGGGCCGTCGACACCGGCGCACCGCTCGTGGCAGCGTGGGAGACCGCGGCGCGGGTCGCGGTCGAGCAGGCCGAGGCCACCGCCGACCTCACGCCGAAGGTCGGACGGGCCAGGCCGCTGGCCGAGAAGAGCCTGGGGACACCCGACGCGGGTGCCACCTCGATGGGGATGATCCTCACGCGGATCGGCGAGGTCCTCGCCGCCCGTGCTGACAAGGAAGGAACACACGCATGACGTACCGTCTCGTGATCGGGTCCGACGACGCCGGGTTCGACTACAAGGAGATCATCAAGGCCGACCTGCTCGCCGACGACCGTGTGTCGGACGTCACCGACGTCGGCGTCGACTCGGACGGCCACACCGCCTACCCGCACGTCGCCGTGGACGCTGCGCGCCTGGTGGCGAACGGCGAGGCCGACCGCGCGATCCTGATCTGCGGCACCGGCCTCGGTGTGGCGATCAGCGCGAACAAGGTGCCGGGCATCCGTGCCGTGACCGCGCACGACTCCTACAGCGTGGAGCGGTCGATCCTGTCGAACGACGCCCAGGTGCTCTGCATGGGGCAGCGCGTCGTCGGCATCGAGCTCGCCCGCCGGCTGGCGAAGGAGTGGCTCGGCTACGAGTTCGACCGTGCTAGTGCCAGCGCCGAGAAGGTCAACGCCATCTGCGAGTACGACGGCAGCGCGCCCGCCGGCGTCGACGCCCAGGCGTAGGTCGCTCGGGTTGCGCACGACACCGGTGTTCGCGCACTGAACACGCCCGTTCGGGTGTTCGGCACGCGGACACCGGTGTCCCGCGAGCCGTTCCGCGCCGCTCAGCCGCGGGCGGCCAGGCGGTGCACGACGGCCTTCGTCGCCTCGTACAGCTCGCGGTAGTCCCGGTAGCCGGCCTCGTACGCCGCGGTCGCTGCAGGGTCAGGCTCGATCACCGTCGCCGGTGGGTTCCACGCACCGATGTCCACGGTGTCGCTCGGCCCCGCGACCAGCTCGGCAGCCAGGTACGCCGAGCCGAAGCACGCACCGATCGTCACGCTCGGCACCGTCTGCCGCAGCCCGGTGACGTCCGACACGATCGTGGGCCACAGCCGTCCGAGCAGCCCGCCGCCGGCCCCGACGAGTTCGCGGACCTCGACCCCGGCGTCGCGCAGCGCCTCGAGGTGGTGCCGAACCGCGTACGCCGTCGCCTCGAGCGTCGCCCGGTAGATGTCCCCGCGCGTGTGCCGGACCGTCAGTCCCGCGAGCACTCCGCGGGCGTCGGGGTCGGCGATCGGCGTCCGCTCCCCCGCGAAGTACGGCAGCATCAGCAGCCCGTTCGCCCCGATGCCGGAGCACCGCGCTTCCTCGAGCATGGTCGACCACTCGCCGTCGACCAGCCGCCGCAACCAGTCCGTGATCGCCCCGGAGGTCGCCATCCCCCCGGACACGCTCGGCTGGCCCGGGTGCGTGCCGACGGTCGTCCACATCCCCGGCACCGCCGTGGGTTCGGCCGTCGGAACGATCATGAACATCGTGGTTCCGTACTGCAGGAACATCCGGCCCGGCACGGACTCACCGACGCTCACACCCTCGGCCCAGGCGTCGATGGTCCCGGCTGTCACGGGGATGCCGGCCGGGAGGCCCGTGGCCGCGGCTGCCTCGGGCGTCACGACGCCCGCCTGGTCGCCCGACCACAGCAGGCGCGGCATGGCGAGACCGGGCGCCAGTCGGTCGCACCACTCCGGGATCCACCGGTTCACGTGCACGTCGTAGAGGGGTGTCGTCTGGCTGGCCGAGTGGTGGTCGAGGACGTACTCACCCGTCAGCCGCTCGACCACGCGGGACGACGGCATCGTGAACCGGGCAGCCCGCGCCCAGACGTCGGGTTCGTGCCGAGCAAGCCAGGCGAGCTTGACGCCGGCGGCCTGCGTGCTCAGGGCGGAGCCGCAGCGGGCACGGATCGCGCCCTCGCCGCCGAGCTCCGCCGTGACGTCGTCGAGCAGCGTCGCCGTGCGGGTGTCGATGCCGTACAGGATCGCCGGGCCGAGCGGCGCACCGTCGACGTCGGTCAGCAGCGCGCACGGTCCGATGCCGCTCACGCCGACCGCCTGCACCTCGACGTCGGGCACGCGGTCGAGCAGCGAGCGGGTGAGGGCGGTGAACTCTTCCCACCAGACTGCGGAGTCCATCTCGACCAGGCCCTGCTCGGGACGGTCGACGTCGTGTCGGCGGCTCACCTCGGCGAGCACGGTGCCGTCGAACCGGGCCAGCAACGCCTTCGTGCTCGACGTCCCGATGTCCAGACCGAGCACCGCTCGCATGCCGCCTCCTTCGCCGCCACACGACCGCCGCCGGTCGCGCCACGAGTCTACGAGCGACGCCCAGCTGCCTGTCGGGGGCCGGACGTACCGTACCGACGACTCCAATGCTCCACGAGGGGAACCCGATGAAGAAGTCAGCCTGGCTGCCAGCCGTCATCGCACCGGTCGTCGTCGCCGGCGCCGTTGCCGCCCCGATGATCGCGAACGCCGCGAACGACCCGATCGCGGGGACGAACCCCAGCGCGGCGGCCGTCATCGCCAGCATCGCGAAGTCGTCGGACGCCCAGTACTCGGGGAAGCTCTCGCAAACGAGCGCGCTCGGCCTCCCCGAACTGCCGACGGGTTCAGGCGGCTCCTCGCTCGAAGGTGACGCCTCCGACGTGCTCGGGCTGCTCACCGCGTCGCACACCGCCCGGGTCTACGTCGACGGCCCCGACAAGCAGCGCGTCCAGCTGACGCAGCAGCTCGCCGAGCAGGACGTCGTCCGCAACGGCGCGGACGTCTGGACCTGGGACTCGAAGGAGCGCACGGCCACGCACGTGACCCTGCCGAGCGACACCGCGAAGGACCCGCAGGGCGGGACGACCACCCCGGCCGACATCGCGAAGCAGGCCATCGACGCGATCACCCCGACCACCACCGTGTCGAAGCCGACCGAGGTCAGCGTCGCCGGACACGACGCCTGGCAGATCACCCTGACGCCGAAGTCGTCCGACACCCTCGTCGGAGCCGTCCGGTTGGCCGTCGACCAGCAGACCGGACTCCCGCTCCGCGCGAGCGTCCAGGCCGCAGGCGCGGACGACCCCGCGGTGCAGGTCGGGTTCACGAGCCTCGACTACGGCGCCCCGGCAGCCCGGCTCTTCGACTTCACCCCGCCGTCGAACGCCAAGGTCACCGAGAAGGACCTGTCCGAGGCCGGATCCCACGCGAAGGGCGAGCACGGCGACCGCCGTGCCACCCCGAGCGGTGACGAGCCGACCTTCACCGGCACGGGCTGGAGCACCATCGCCGAGCTCCCCGCCGGCACGGTGGACCGGTCCGGGCTCGAGGGCGAGGCCTCCGGCCTGCTCGACCAGCTGACCAAGCCCGTCGACGGCGGCCGTGCCATGCAGACGTCGCTCGTCTCGGTCTACCTGACCGACGACGGCCGAGTGCTCGCAGGTGCCGTGCCGGTCGCCTCCCTGGTCGACGCCGCGAAGTGAGCGCGGACGACCACGAGGTGCGCACCGCCGACCACGAGGTGAGCACGGCCGATCGCGGGGCGAGCTCGGCGGCACCGGCGCCCGACCTGGCGATCCGCACCACGGGCCTCCAGAAGGTGTTCCGCAAGCAGCGCGCGGTCGACGGGATCGACCTGGCGGTGCCGCGCGGCGCGGTGTTCGGGTTCCTCGGGCCGAACGGTTCCGGCAAGACCACCACGATCCGGATGCTGCTCGGGCTCTCGAGCGCGAGCGGCGGCACCATCGAGCTGCTCGGCGAACCGATGCCGAAGGCGCTGCACAACGTCCTGCCCCGCGTCGGCGCGCTCGTCGAGGGGCCGGCCTTCTACCCGTACCTGTCCGGCCGGGCCAACCTGCAGCGCTTCGACGCCGCCGACCCCACCTCGGACCCACGTACCCGCAAGACCCGCGTGGCCGGTGCCCTCGACCGCGTCGGGCTGACCCACGCGGCGGACAAGAAGGCGCACGCGTACTCCCTCGGCATGAAGCAGCGGCTCGGCCTCGCGAACGCCCTGCTGTCCCCGCGCGACCTGCTGGTGCTCGACGAGCCGACCAACGGCCTCGACCCGCAGGGCACGCGCGAGGTCCGCAACCTCATCCGCTCCCTGGCCGACGACGGCACCACGGTGTTCGTGTCGAGCCACCTGCTCGCCGAGATCGAACAGGTCTGCACGCACGCAGCCGTCATGCGGACCGGCAAGATCGTCGCGCAGGGCCCCCTCGACGAGCTGCGCGCAGCCGGGGCCCGGACCGTGACCGTGCGGACGCCCGACGTCGGGCAGGCGGGGTCCGTCCTCACCCGACTCGGGCTCACGCCGCGGCACGACGGCGGGGCCGACGTGCTGGTGGCCGACCTGCCGAACGAGCTGCTGCCCGAGACGATCACCGCGGAGCTCGTGCGCGCCGACGTCCGGGTGCGCGGCCTGACGGTGGGCGGCGGCACCCTCGAGGACCTGTTCGTCGCACTCACCGGAGAGGGATTCGATGTCGCAGCCTGACGCGGCCGTGCGCGACCTGCCCGTCCGCCGCCGGCAGCGCCCGTTCGCACTGCTCGGTTCCGAACTCGCGCTGGTGTTCCGGCGTCGCCGCACCTGGGCGATGCTCGGGGCGCTCGCGCTCGTGCCGATCCTGATCGCGGTCGCCGTGAAGCTCACCACCGACGGCGACGACGGAGGGCCGGCGTTCCTCGGCGACATCACCAACAACGGCCTGTTCGTCGCGTTCACCGCACTGACCGTGTCGATCCCGCTGTTCCTGCCGCTGACCGTCGGCGTGGTCGCCGGTGACACCGTCGCGGGCGAGGCCAGCCACGGCACGATCCGCTACCTGCTCGTCGCGCCGACGGGCCGCGTGCGGTTCATCCTGGTGAAGTTCGCCGGTGCCGTCGCGTTCTGCCTGGCCGCCACCCTGCTGGTGGTGCTGGTCGGTGCGGCGATCGGCGCCGTACTGTTCCCGATCGGCCCCGTCACGCTGCTGTCCGGCACCCAGGTTGGCGGCTGGTCGTACGCTGGCCGTGCCCTGCTGCTCGCGCTGTACGTCGCGATGTCGATGCTCGGGCTCGTGGCGATCGGCATGTTCACGTCGACGCTGACGAACGTGCCGGTCGGCGCGATGGCCGCGACGGTCGTGCTCGCGGGGGCGTCGCAGGTGCTCGACCAGCTCCCCCAGCTCGACTGGCTGCACCCGTTCCTGTTCTCGCACCAGTGGCTCGGGTTCGGCGACCTGCTGCGCGACCCGATCTCGTTCGACTCGTTCGGGTCGAACGCGGTGCTGCAGCTCGGGTACGTCGTGGTGTTCGGGGCGCTGGCCTACAGCCGGTTCGCCTCGAAGGACATCCTGAGCTGACGCGGCAGGGGCCCGGCACGAAGGTGTCGGGCCCCTGCGACGCTCCGCTCGCTCCGCTCGTTCAGCTCGCCGGCGACGCCGATCCGCCGGCCATCGTCTCCGTGTCGGTCCCCCGCGCATCGGCGTACCGGTCGCGCAGGTCACGGGCCTTCTCGGAGCGGTACCAGTCGAGCCGCGCCCCGGTCTCCACCGTCTGCATCCCGATCACGACCTTGCCGCGGGACTTCATCTCCGCCAGGTCCTCGTACGCCTCGACGATGTACTCGAACGGGTAGAAGCCCGAGATCAGGACCTGCACCCGGCGATCCTGCACGGCCTTCGCCAGCAGGGTGAGCAGCTCGCGGGTCTCCTCGTCCTCGGCGGGTGCACGGAGGAACCGGACCTCGATGTCCCGGCGCTCCTCCGACGACACGAACCGCTCCTGGCCGACGCCGAGACGTTCGGCCAGCAGCTCGGCGTTGCTCTCCCCGTGGTTGTCGATGAACGCGGTGATCGGCCGACCGTCGGCGATGTCGCGGATGCGGTCTTCCTCGCCCTCGCCGTAGGCGACGGGCAGCGTGCCGATCTGCCGCAGGTAGTCGTGGTTGCGGGGGCTGCCGAGGGCGATCACGGTCGCGCCGGCGTCGTGCGCCAGCTGGCACTCGATGTGTCCGACGCCACCGGCTGCGGCCGAGATGACGACGGTGTCCTGCGGTCCGAGCCGGAGCGACCGGACGACCGACACCGCGGTGCAGCCCGCCAGGTACAGGCCGCCGGCGACCTCCCACCCGACGTGCTCCGGCTTCTTGATGACGGCGCCGCGCGGCACCGCGATCCAGGTGGCGTGGGCGCCGCCGGTCGGCGCGTGCCCCATCACCTCGTCGCCGATGCGGAGGTCCTTCACGCCGTCGCCCCGCGCGCGCACGATGCCGGCGAAGTCGACGCCCTGGTGTGCGGGGAACTCGAGGTCGACGTGGTCGCGGAGCTTCCCCTCGCGCAGGAACCGTTCGATGTGGTTCAGGCCCGCGGCCACGATCTCGACGACGATCTCGCCCGGTCCGGCCTCGGGCTTCTGCTGGGGGACGAGCTCGACGACGTCGAAGTCGCCGTACCGGTCGTACTGCACTGCACTGCCGACTCGCATGGGTGCTCCTTCGCTCCAGGTGTGCGTCCGTGCTACTCGGTGTTCCCGCACGCAACCCGAAGACGTGGGGTACCGCGGCTGTGGACGTGACCAGACGGCGGACTGGAGGCCCGTGGCGGCGCCGCCACGGGCCTCCAGTCCGTCGTCACGCGCGTCCAGGGCGCGTGGGGACCGGGCTCAGTGCTTGCCGGCGGCCGCGATGACGGCGCGGACCGTCTCGGGGTCGAGGCGGAACGCCCGCGGGTCGGCGTCGCCCCGGGGCACGCGGACCGGTGTCGACCAGACGGAGCCGTCCGCGGCGACGTCGACGACGAGTGCGCCGCTGTCGACGACGGCCGATTCCTCGTCGTACGGCCCGACGATGTCGGTGTCGTTCGCGACACCGGGGGCGACGAGGACCGGGACGCCTGCGAGCGACCCGGCGAAGTGGTGGTGGTAGTGGCCGGCGAGGACGACCCGCACGTCGGAACCACGGATGACGTCGGCGAGCGCCTCGGGGTTCTGCAGGCGGAGGGCCTCGTGCAGCTCGGTCGGGGCGGGCAGCGGCGGGTGGTGCAGGACGACGACGGTGCCGTGCGGGGCGTCGTCCGAGCCACTGCCGGTACCTTCGGCCAGGACTGTGCGTAGGTGCTCGAGCGCCGTGTCGCTGAGCTCGCCGTACCCGGCACCCGGGACGCTCGTGTCGACGGTCACGATCCGACGCCCGCCGACGACCGACTGCCCGGAGACCGGGACCGTCGGCGGCAGGTACTCCATCGTGTGCATCAGCGCCGTGCCGCCCTGGCCCAGGACGTGCCCGTTCGCCAGGACCTGCCGGAAGCCCTCGCGCAGGTCGTGGTTGCCGGGGACCGCGACGAAGGCTGCACCGTGCCGCTCCGCCCAGCCGCCGACCCGGTCCCGCACGGTCGCGTAGGACTCGGGGGTGCCGTCCTCGGAGACGTCGCCGGACACGACCACCAGCCCGATGCCGGGCACCTCGTCGACGTGGGCGAGCAGCCGTTCGAGCGCGGCCGTGGTGTCGACCGCGCCCTGGTGCAGGGCTCCGTCGCCGGTCAGGTGGGTGTCGGAGAGGTGGAGGATGCGGAGGGTCCCGGCTGCTGGCGGCTGCATGCGTCCACGGTAGCCACGGCCCCCGTCAGTCCGGTGCTGCGGGCGCTTGGTGAGCAGGAATGGTCGGGTCGCGCCGGCGGACCCGACCATTCCTGCTCACGAAGTCTGCGTCCGACCGTCAGTCCGGTGCTGCGGCCAGCTGGTCCTCGAGGTTGAACACCTCGGGCAGCACCCGCGCCGTCTGGTCGGCGCGCCCGGTGGCTCCGGCGAAGAGGTCCTGCATGTGCGCCTCCCACGCCGTGGCCACCTCGGACGCGGCGAGCGCGGCGTCCGCATCGGCCACCGAGTCCGTCTCGTAGTACCCGATGAGCAGTCCGTCGTCGTCGAGGAACAGCGAGTAGTTCCGCCGCCCCGCCGCCGCAATCGCCCGGAGCATCGTCGGCCACACGGCGGCGTGCCGCTCGCGGTAGGCGTCGAGCAGCTCGACCTGCACCTGCAGCCGGAAGCAAACGCGGGTCACCGTCCGGCCTGTTCGCGGCGACGCTGCTCGGCGTCGTGGACGGTTCGCTCGTCGGCGGTGCGGACCGTCCCGGTGACCGTGGTGACGGTGCCGTAGCGCTCGGCTTCGATCGCCTCGAGGGTCTTGCCCTGGGTGCGCGGCGCCCAGATCGTGCCGACCAGGAACGACAGCGCGAGGAGCCCGAGGATCAGGCCGCCGAGGGCCCGCAGCCCGATGTCCGACAGCAGCAGCGGGAACCAGATGCTCAAGAGGCCGACCATGACGCGGGCGGCCAGGAACAGCACGCCCTGGGCGCTGGCGCGATACCGGGTGGCGAAGAGCTCGCTCGTCCACAGGCCGTAGAACGCCTGCGCGCCGATGCCCGACGAGATGCCCCACGCCACGGCGAAGAACAGCAGGGTGCCGAGGTTGGCGGGCGCGTAGATGAGCACGGCCCACGCGATGATCGCCAGCACGGCGCCGGCGGCGTAGAGCGCGCGGCGGCTGACCCGGTCGGCGTACCGCATGAAGCCGAAGTACGTCGCGGCCACCGTGCAGCCCCAGACCAGGATCTGCAGTCCGTACTGCTCGGTGACGCTCGTGACCCCGGTCGCCGCGTACACCCGGGGCTGGAAGATGCCGGCCTGCCCGGCGACGGTGTTCCAGAGCGCGTAGACGCCGAACAGGAACAGCATCGCGGTCAGGTTCTTCCGGCGGCTGAACAGCTGCGTGATCCCGTGGAAGAAGTTCGCCGTGCCGGTGGCCGCGCGCTCGTCCTTCCAGATCGCCGACTCGGGCAGCCCGCGGCGGAGCCACCACACGATCGCGGCGACGACGAACAGGTGGGCGAAGATGAGGCGGCTGCCGAGCAGGCCGAGCGGTGCCGCGGCGATCGCCAGGGCGAACCCGACCATCGGCCCGATCGACCACGCGAGCTGTGCCGTGCCGACGTGGGCCGCACGCTTGTCCGCGGGGGCCTGCTCGGCGATGTAGGTCCAGCTCGCCGGGACGCCCGCGCCGACGGCGATGCCGGTCAGGATGAAGCCGACCAGGAGCATGCCGTAGCTGCCGGCGAACACCGCGAGCAGGATGCCGAGCATGTAGAGGAGCAGGTCGTACGTGTAGATGAACTTCCGGCCGTACCGGTCGCACAGCGGTCCGCCGACGATCGCGCCGACGGCGGCACCGAAGGCGTTCGCGGACAGGCTCGCGAGCAGGCCGACCTCGAGGTCGCCGATCCGGAACTCCACCTGCCACAGGCTGAGGCTCGTGGCGATCGCGATGATCGACCCCGACTCGATGTAGTTCGACATGGCCACCGAGACAGTGGCCTTCCAGCCCGTGGTGTTCCGGGCTCCGATGCGGACCGCCATTGGTCCTCCGTTCGCGTGTTCGTCGGTGAATCGTTTCAACGGGACGACGAGGACGATAGCGCTCCGGTGCGCGCGCTGGCAAGAGCGGGTTCGCACGGCTGCTCCTCGCACCGTGCGAGGGGGCGCTCGCCCCACGCGAGGTTGCGCCCGCACCGTGCGAGGGGGCGTTCGCGTCGTGCGAGGGGGCGCTCGCACCGTGCGAGGTCGCGCCTCGCACCGTGCGCGGGCAGTGGACGCGACCACCCCACGGACGGGAGGCCCGGCACCGGCCCGCCCCGCGCCTCCCGTCCGCGTTTTCCACAGATCACGGCGCGGGCCGACCGCGCGGACCGCGCCGATGCCAGGATGGCCACATGGCGGTCAGTGTGCGAGAGGTGGCAGCGCTCGCGGGCGTGTCCCTCGGCACGGTGTCGAACGTGCTGAACCGCCCCGACAAGGTCGCTCCCGGCACGGTGGAACGCGTGCAGTCGGCGATCGCGACGCTCGGGTTCGTGCGCAACGACTCCGCACGGCAGCTCCGGGCCGGACGCAGCTCCACCGTCGGGCTCATCGTGCTCGACGGCGGCAACCCGTTCTTCACCGACGTCGCCCGGGGTGCCGAGGACGCCGCGATGGACAACGGCCTCGCGGTGCTGATCGGCAACTCCGACGAGTCGACCGACCGCGAACGCACCTACGTCGACCTGTTCGAGGAACGCCGTGTCGCCGGACTCCTGATCTCCCCCGCCGGGGACGACCTGTCCCGCCTCGCGCGGCTGCGTGACCAGGGCACCGCCGTGGTGCTGGTGGACCGTCGCGCCGACGACGAGCACTTCGCCTCGATCTCGGTCGACGACATCGCCGGCGGCCGCATCGCGGTCGAGCACCTCGCGGCGATCGGCCGCACCCACATCGCCTTCGTCGGCGGGCCGTTCGGCATCCGCCAGGTCGCCGACCGGCACGCCGGGGCACTCGCCGCCGCACAGGCCGCGGGCATCCGGCTCGAAGCCCTGCCGACCACCTCGCTGTCCGTGCTCGAAGGGCGCCGCATCGGCGAAGCGATCCAGGCACGGCCGGCCACCGAACGCCCGGACGCCGTCTTCGCCGCCAACGACCTGCTCGCCGTCGGGCTCGAACAGGCCTTCATCATGCGCGGCACCATCGCGGTGCCCGAGCAGATCGCCATCGTCGGTTACGACGACATCGCGTTCGCCGAGTCCGCCGTGGTCCCGCTGACGTCGGTGCGGCAGCCCGCGCAGGACCTCGGTCGTCGCGCGATCGAACTCCTGACGAAGCAGGTCGAGCAGGGGCAGGACATCGACCTCGAGCACGTGGAGTTCACACCGGAGCTCGTGGTGCGGCAGTCCTCCGTCGCCGACGCCTAGGGCGCGGTCCGGACACGGCTCCCCCGCCGCCTACGATCGGAGCATGGTGCATGTCCCCCGGCGCGACGGTCCGCCGAGCGTGCACCACGTCGCAGCCCGGGCCGGGGTCTCGCTCGCGACCGTCTCGAACGTCCTGAACCACCCTGAGCGGGTCGCCGACGCGACCGCCGCACGCGTGCGGGACGCGATCGACGCGCTCGGGTACACGCCGAACCGCAACGCCCGGGCGCTGGTGTCCGGCAGCACGCGCGCGATCGGCCTGGTGGTGATGTCGCTGCGGAACTCCCTGTTCAGCGACATGGTCAACGGCGCACAGCTGGCCGCACGGGAACGCGGCTTCACCCTGCTGATCGCCAGCAGCGAGGACGACCTGCAGGCGCAGGGCGAACACCTCGCCTACCTCGAGAGCGCCCGGGTGTCGGGGATCCTGCTCGCCTCGATGACGGAGTCCCGCGACCAGGTCGAGGTCGCGCGGCGCCACGGCCGACCCGTCGTGTACGTCAACTACGAACCGACCGAACTCGACGCGTGCGCGGTGGTCGTGGACAACGAGCAGGCCGGGTTCCTGGCGGCCGAGCACCTGATCGACCGCGGCTGCCGACGCATCGGGTTCGTGAGCGCCCGTCCGGACCTGCAGCCCGTCGACCGCCGACGGGCCGGGGTGCTGCGGGCCGTCGCGGAGCACCCGGGGGTCGAGCTCGTCGACGTCGACGCCGGGGACATCGACCCGCCGGGTGGCACCGACGCCGGGCTCCGCATCGCCCGGATGCCCGAGGACGAACGCCCCGACGGGGTGCTGGGTGTGACCGACCTGCTCGCGATGGCCGTCGTCTCCGAACTCCGGGCCGCCGGGATCCGCGTTCCCGAGGACATCCCCGTGTCGGGCTGCGACCACAACTCCGTGGCGTGGGGCGGTGCGGTGCCGCTGACCTCGGTGACGATGCACGGCTCGGAGATGGGTGCGGCCGCGGTGGAACTGCTGCTCGAGGAACTCACCAACCCGATGCACGTGCACCGGACCGTCGTGCTCGGCAGCGAGCTGGTGCCGCGCGAGAGCACGCTCGGTCGCGAGGGCGCGGCCGCAGCAGCCGCCGCGGCCGCCGTCGCGGGCACGATCACGTCGAGCGACCCGAGGCGCACCGAGGCCTGACCGGCGGCGGACCAACCCGCGAGAGCGACACATCCGCAGGTGGCCACGCCGTCCGGTCCGCCAGAGCGACAGATCGGCGCGAACGTTCGGCGGCGCGCTGTCGCCTTCGCGGGCCACGGGCGGCGGGCCGGCACGTCGGCGCGCACGGGCGGTGCGGGCAGCGGGAGCGGGCCACGGGCCGGCGCGCCGGCGCGCACGAGGCGACGCGGGCCCGCGGACGCGACCGGGCACCGGACGGGAGGCGCGGGGCGGGGCCGGCACGGGCCTCCCGGCCGGCGGGCGGCGCGACCACTGCACGGTGCAGCACCGCAGGTCGGTTCGGTGCGAGGTGCCGCACTCCGTGCGAGCCCGCGAGCCCGTCACGGAGTGTGGAACCTCGCACCAGACGAATGGACAAGTGAGCGAGCTGCGGGATCGCGTAACGAAATCGGCACAGCGATTGACACGCTTCAATCCGCGTGGTTCCATCCTGATTGAAACGTTCTAAAACGCAGTAACCGGACCCCGCGACGGCGCGGGATCCGGGTCCGTTTCACCCGGGGTACCCCAGCCCCGGGCCTTACGAGGAGGTAAGGAATGTCAGTTCGTTCCATGACCAAGCGCGCGATCGCCATCGGCGGCGCAACGGTCCTGATCGGCGGGCTCGCAGCGTGCTCGTCCGGCGGCTCCGCCGACGAAGGCGGCGGCAAGGTCGAGATCACCTACCAGGCCGACAACGCCCCGGCCACCGCGGCCACCGCGAAGCCGCTCATCGAGGCCTTCGAGAAGGCCAACCCCGACATCACCGTCAAGTTCGACACCCGACCCCAGGGCACCGACGGCGACAACCTGATCAAGACCCGCCTGTCGACCGGCGAGGCCGCCGACGTCTTCAACTACAACTCCGGCTCGCTCATGCAGGCCCTCAACCCGGACAACACCCTGGTGGACCTGTCCGACGAGAAGTGGGCGGGCGACGTCGACCCGCAGTTCACCAAGGTCGTCAGCACCGACAAGGGCATGTACGGCGCCCCGTTCGGCACGAGCTTCGGCGGTGCGGTGCTCTACAACACGAAGGTCTACGACGACCTCGGCCTCAAGGTCCCGACCACCTGGGACGAGTTCATCAGCAACAGCGAGAAGATCAAGGACGCGGGCGACGTCGCCCCGATCATCCAGACCTACGGCGACACCTGGACGAGCCAGCTGTTCGTCCTCGGTGACTTCGCGAACATCACCGCGCAGGACGAGAAGTGGGCGGACGACTACACCGCCAACAAGGAGTCCTACGCCGACGAACCCGCACTCGCCGGGTTCCAGCACCTCGCCGAGGGCAAGGACAAGGACCTCTACAACGAGGACTACGCCTCGGCCACGCAGGCGAACGGCCTGAAGATGCTGGCCGACGGCACCGGCGCGCAGTACCCGATGCTCACGAACGCGATCTCCGCGATCCAGCAGGACTCCCCCGACGCCGTCGACGACATCGGCGCGTTCGCCCTGCCGGCCGAGGACGCCGCGGACACGAACCTGACGATCTGGGAGCCGAACGGCCTGTACATCCCGAAGACGACCACCGGTGACAAGCTGGCGGCGGCGAAGAAGTTCATCGCCTTCGCGAACTCCACCGAGGGCTGCCAGGTGCAGAACGACACCGGCACCCCCGCCGGCCCGTACGTCATCTCGACCTGCTCGCTGCCGGACGACGTGCCCCCGATGATCGACGACCTGCAGAAGTACCTGGACGACGGCAAGGCGAGCCCCGCGCTCGAGTTCCTGTCCCCGATCAAGGGCCCGAACCTCGAGAAGATCTGCGTGCAGGTCGGCTCGGGCATCACCACCGCGAGCAAGGGCGCCGACCAGTACGACGACGACGTCGTCCAGCAGGCACAGCAGCTCGGCATCAAGGGCTGGTGATCGGTGTGACCGCGACCCTCACGACGGCGGTGGCCCCGCCGCAGACACGCAAGGCCGGCCGCCCCGGACCAGCGCGCAAGCGGATGCGCTCGTTCTACCCCGCGTGGTTCTTCATCCCCGCGATCGCGCTGTACGTCGTGTTCTTCGCGGTCCCGACCTTCGCCGGGTTCTACTTCTCGCTCACCCGCTGGACGCTGTTCGACCAGACCTTCATCGGCTTCGACAACTTCGTCCGGTTCTTCCAGGACCCGCAGCTCGTCTCCGGGTTCGTGCACACCTTCCAGTACGGCTTCGTGACGAGCGCGGCGAAGGTGGTCCTCGGACTCGCCCTCGCCCTGCTCCTCACGTCGCCCGTGCTGGGGCGCGGCTACCTGCGGGCGGTCGTGTTCTTCCCGGTGCTCGTGTCGACCATCGGCATCGGCATCACGTTCAAGGCGCTGATGGACCCGTTCCACGGGATCATCAACGGCGTGCTGGGTTCGGTCGGCCTGCCCACCCCTGGTTGGCTGACCGACCCGGCGCTCGCCCTGTGGAGCGTCGCAGCGGTGGACGTCTGGAAGGGCGTCGGCATCGCGACGCTCATCTTCATCGCCGGCATCGTGGCGATCCCGCAAGAGTACTTCGAGGCGGCACGGGTGGACGGCGCGAGCGCGTGGTCGATCTTCCGGAACATCACGTTGCCGCTGTCCCGCCCCGCGATGGGCACGGTCATCATCCTGTCGCTCATCGGCGGCCTGCGGTCGTTCGACCTGATCTGGGCGATGACCGGCGGCGGGCCGGGGTTCACCAGCGACGTGATCGCGAGCGTGATCTACAAGCAGTACCAGGCCGGGTTCTACGGCCTGTCCACCGCCGGCAACGTGGTCCTGTTCGTCGTCGTCACGGCGATCATGGTCCCCGTCTCGTGGCTCCTCAACCGCAAGGAGGCGGAACTGTGACCGCCGTCACCACCCACGGGACCGGTCACGCGCCGGCGTCCGGCAGCCGCCGCCCGACACCGGCGAGCCGGAACCGCCACCCCGGGCGTGCCCGCCGGTGGATCATCGGCTCGATCGCCATCGTCGTCAGCTTCGTCGTCTTCCTGGTGCCGTTCGTGTTCGTCCTGCTCCAGGCGGCGAAGAACCCCGCCGAGGCGAACCAGCTCGGCTTCAGCCTGCCGACGGACTGGCAGCTGTGGCAGAACCTGCAGGCGGTGTTCCAGAGCGGCGACGGCGGGATCCTCCGCGCGTTCTGGAACAGCGCCCTGCTGACCGTCGGCAGCGTCACCGTCATGGTCGTGTTCTCCGCGATGGTCGGGTACGTCCTGCAGCGGCGGCCGAGCAAGTGGAACGGCCTGATCAACTTCTTCGTGCTGGCGGGGCTCATCGTGCCGCCGGCGATCGTGCCGACCATCTGGGTGCTGCAGGGGCTCAACCTGTTCAAGACCATGGGCGGGATGATCCTCATCGAGGCGACCTTCGGCCTGTCGTTCTGCATCCTGCTGTTCCGGGCGTTCGTCGCGACGATCCCGAAGGAACTCGACGAGGCCGCCGTGCTCGACGGCGCCGGCCCGATCCGCCTGTTCTTCGGGGTGGTGCTGCCACTGCTCAAGCCGGTGATCATCACGGTCGTGCTCGTGCAGTCGGTGACGGTGTTCAACGACTTCACGAACCCGCTGTACTTCCTGCCGGGGTCCGAGAACGCGACGGTGCAGCAGACGCTCTACGCGTTCCAGAGCCAGTCGGTCAGCCAGCTGAACCTGCTGTTCACCGACGTGCTGCTCATCACGATCCCGCCGCTGATCCTCTACGTCTTCTTCAACCGTCAGATCGTCGCCGGCATGACCAGCGGCGCCGTCAAGGGCTGACCGCCCACCCCGGCCGGGAGGCGCGCCCCGCCTCCGCCACACCGCCCACCCGGGCGGACGGCCGGGCCCACGACCCCCGCACCGGTCGACGACGACCGGTCGCGTGAAAGGACCACCACATGACCACCTGGACCGCACCGTTCATCGCGGCCGACACCGACCTCGGCAGCGCCCCGATCCTGCGTCGGGAGTTCCCCCTCGACGACGGCCACGGCGCCGTCACCGCCGCCACCCTCGACGTCAGCGCCCTCGGCGTCGTCGAGGCCTGGCTCGGCGGGCAGCGCGTCTCCGACCACCTGCTCGAACCGGGGTGGACGAGCTACGAGTGGCGCATCCGCGTCGTCTCGCACGACGTCACCGAGCACCTGTCCGACACGCTCCCCGGCCAGCCTGCCGTGCTCGCGCTCGTCGTCGGCAACGGCTGGGCCGCCGGACGACTGGCCTGGGGCGGCGGTGGCGGCTGGTACACCGACGAGCGTGCCGGGTTCGCCGAGCTCCGGATCACCTTCGCCGACGGGCACGAGCAGCACGTCGCGACCGACACCGACTGGCAGGCCCTGTCGAGCGCGATCACCGCGGACCAGCTCTACGACGGGCAGGACATCGACGCCCGACTCCGCGACGGCTCGTTCCTGACGCCCGGCGAGGTCACCGTGCCCAGCGTCGACGGGCACCGGGGGCGGACGAGCACGGTGCACACGGTCGACATCGGCGAGCGCGAACTCGTCGCCGACACGGTGCCGCCGGTGCGCCCGCTCGCCGAGATCGCCCCGGTGGCGATCTGGACGAGCCCGTCGGGAGCGACCCTGCTCGACTTCGGCGTGAACCTGGTCGGGTGGCTCCGGGTCACCGCGACCGGCCCGGCCGGCACCGTGCTCACCCTGCAGCACGCCGAGGTGCTCGAGCACGACGAGCTCGGCACCCGCCCCCTACGCACCGCGAAGGCGACGGACCACTTCACCCTGCGTGGTGACGACGAGCCCGAGAAGTTCGAGCCCCGGTTCACGTTCCACGGGTTCCGGTACGCGCAGGTCGACGGCTGGCCGGGCACCCACGACGAACTCCGCGCCGCGGTCACCGCCGTGCAGGTCGGGTCGGACCTCACCCGCACCGGCACGTTCGCGTCGAGCCACGAGCTGCTGAACACCTTCCACGACAACGTCGTCCGGGGCATGCAGGGCAACTTCCTGAGCGTGCCGACGGACTGCCCGCAGCGCGACGAGCGACTCGGCTGGACGGGCGACATCGCCGCGTTCGCCCCGACGGCCTCGTACCTGTTCGACACGCGCACGTTCCTGGCCGACTGGCTGCGCGACGTCTGGCTCGAGCAGCAGCACGCCGACGGGGTCATCCCGTTCGTGGTGCCGGACGTGCTGAAGTACTCCCCCGCCGAGGACTTCGGCACGCCCGACGCGACCGCCGTCTGGTCGGACGCCGGCGTCTGGGTGCCGTGGACCCTGTACCAGGCGTACGGCGACACCGCGGTGCTCGAGGAGCAGTTCGACTCGATGGCCGCACACCTGCGCCGGGTCCGTGACCACCTGTCCCCGGAGGACCTGTGGGACACCGTGTTCCAGTTCGGCGACTGGCTCGACCCGGACGCCCCGCCCGAGGCCCCGGCCGACGCGAAGGCCGACAAGGGCGTCGTCGCGACGATCTGCGCCTACCGGTCCGCGACGATCGTGGCGGACGCGGCGGAGCTGTTGGGTGGTCACGAGGCGGAAGCAGCGGAGTTCCGGGAACTCGCCACGCGCCTCCAGGCCGGGTTCCGCACCCACTACCTGCAGGACGACGGGCGGATCCTGTCGGACGCGACCACGGTGTACACGCTGGCGATCGTGTTCGGGATCCTGTCCGAGCAGGAGCAGGCCGTGGCCGGCGAGCGTCTCGCCGAGCTGGTCGAAGCGTCCGGGTACCGGATCTCGACGGGCTTCGCCGGGACCCCGTTCATCACCGACGCGCTGACGCAGACGGGCCACCTGGAGGACGCCTACCGGCTGCTGCTGCAGACGGAGTGCCCGTCGTGGCTGTACCCGGTGACGATGGGCGCGACGACGGTGTGGGAGCGGTGGGACTCGATGCTGCCGGACGGCACGATCAACCCGGGTGAGATGACCTCGTTCAACCACTACGCACTCGGCGCCGTGGCGGACTGGATGCACCGGGTGGTGGGTGGCCTGTCGCCGCTGTCACCGGGGTACTCGGCCGTCCTGATCGCGCCGCAGCCGGGCGGTGGACTGACGTGGGCGGAGACCTCGCTCGACACCGTGCACGGGCACGTCGCCGTGCGGTGGGAGCTCGTCGACGGGGAGTTGCGCGTCCGGGCGACCGTGCCCGAGGGCGTCTCGGCCGTGGTGCGCCTGCCGGGTGCGCCCGAGCAGCGGGTCGGCGGCGGAACGCACGACCTCCGCGCCCCCGCCGCGGTCCCCGCCGGGTAGGCCCCTGGCTCGCGGTGCCCGTCCGTCGCACAACCAAAGTGCCTTCGAACCACACGATCGCGCGGCTCGAATGCACTTTGGTTGTGCGGCGGGGAACGGCACCGGGGCAGCGACGCCCACCACACCACCACGGTTGCGGCAGACCGCCGCGCGCCGTACTGTATGAAACGATTCAATCGCACACGAGGAAGTGACACGATGACATCGACCCCGAGCTTCGCCGGCATCGCCGACCAGCTGACACGACAGCAGATCGAGCTGCCCAGCTGGGCCTTCGGCAACTCCGGCACCCGCTTCAAGGTGTTCAGCACGCCGGGTACCCCGCGCGACCCGTACGAGAAGATCGCCGACGCCGCCCAGGTGCACGAGTACACCGGCCTGGCCCCCAGCGTCGCGTTGCACATCCCCTGGGACCTGGTCGACGACTTCGCCGACCTCAAGCGCCACGCCGAGGAGCACGGGGTGTCGCTCGGCACCGTCAACTCGAACACGTTCCAGGACGACGACTACAAGTTCGGCGCCCTGACCCACGTCGACGAAGCGATCCGGCAGAAGGCGATCGACCACCACCTGCGCTGCATCGACGTGATGGACGCCACCGGTAGCCGCGACCTGAAGATCTGGCTCGCCGAGGGCTCGAACTACCCCGGTCAAGAGGACATGCGCTCCCGCCAGGACCGCCTGCACGAGTCGCTCTCGACGATCTACGACCGCCTCGGTGCCGATCAGCGTCTGGTGCTCGAGTACAAGTTCTTCGAGCCGTCGTTCTACCACACGGACGTCCCCGACTGGGGCACGAGCTACGTGCAGACGGCGACACTCGGGCCGAAGGCGATGGTCTGCCTCGACACCGGCCACCACGCCCCCGGCACGAACATCGAGTTCATCGTGATGCAGCTCCTGCGCCTCGGCAAGCTCGGTTCCTTCGACTTCAACTCGCGCTTCTACGCCGACGACGACCTGATCGTGGGCGCCGCGGACCCGTTCCAGCTGTTCCGGATCCTGGTCGAGGTCATCCGCGGCGGCGGCTACGACAACCCCGACGTGGCGTTCATGCTCGACCAGTGCCACAACGTCGAGGACAAGATCCCCGGCCAGATCCGCTCGGTGCTCAACGTGCAGGAGATGACGGCCCGCGCGCTGCTCCTCGACCGTGTCGCACTGACCGCCGCACAAGAGGCGCACGACGTCCTCGGCGCGAACGAGGTCTTCATGGACGCGTACCAGACCGACGTCCGGAAGGACCTGGCCGAGTGGCGCGAGTCCCGCGGGCTGCCGGCGAACCCGATGCGCGCCTACCTGGAGTCCGGGTACCAGCAGTCGATCGCGGCGGACCGCGTCGGCGGCGTCCAGGCCGGCTGGGGCGCGTAGGAACATGACGAACACAGTGGAGGCACGGGTGGACCCCGAGGCGCACGGCACCGACGCAGACACCACGATCCGGGCGCTGGTCGCGCGCTCGAACGCGCTCGGCTCGGATCCGCGGATCACGAACTACGCGGGCGGGAACACCTCCGCCAAGGGCACCGACACCGACCCCGTCACGGGCGAACCGGTCGAGCTGCTCTGGGTGAAGGGCTCCGGGGGCGACCTCGGCACCCTCACCCCGGCGGGCCTCGCGGTCCTGCGCGTCGATCGCGTCCGTGCCCTCCAGGACGTCTACCCCGGCGTGGAGCGCGAGGACGAGATGGTCGCCGCGTTCGACTACACGCTGCACGGCAAGGGCGGAGCCGCGCCGTCGATCGACACCGCGATGCACGCCCTCGTCGACGCCGCCCACGTCGACCACCTGCACCCCGACGCCGGCATCGCGATCGCCACCGCGGCGGACGGTCCGGCCCTGACCGAGCGGATCTTCGGCGACCGGGTCGTCTGGGTGCCGTGGCGCCGACCCGGGTTCCAGCTCGGGCTCGACATCGCAGGCGTCAAGCGTGACCACCCGCAGGCGATCGGCACGATCCTGGGCGGCCACGGCATCACCGCGTGGGGGGACACGAGCGACGAGGCGCAAGGCAACTCCCGCTGGATCATCGACACCGCCGAGCGGTACCTCGCGGAGCACGGCACGGCGGACCCGTTCGGCGGCGTCCGAGCGGGGTTCGAAGCACTGCCGACCGACGAACGTCGCGCACGCGCCGCAGCCCTCGCCCCGACGATCCGCGGCATCGCCGGGCACGACAAGCCGGTCGTCGGGCACTTCACCGACAGCGACGGCGTGCTCGACTTCCTGGCGAGCGAGCGCGCCGAAGCACTCGCGGCCCTCGGCACCAGCTGCCCGGACCACTTCCTGCGCACCAAGGTCAAGCCGCTCATCCTCGACCTGCCGGCCTCGGCGAGCGTCGACGAGCAGACCGCCCGCCTCCACGAACTGCACGAGCAGTACCGCGCGGACTACCAGGCGTACTACGACCGGCACCGGACGCCGGACTCCCCCGCGATCCGCGGCGCCGACCCGCTCATCGTGCTGGTCCCCGGCGTCGGGATGTTCTCGTACGGCAAGGACGCCCAGACCGCCCGGGTCGCCGGGGAGTTCACCGTGAACGCGATCAACGTGATGCGCGGTGCCGAGTCGGTCAGCACGTACGCCCCCATCGACGAGGCCGAGAAGTTCCGGATCGAGTACTGGGCCCTCGAAGAGGCGAAGCTGCAGCGGATGCCCGCGCCCAGGAAGCTCGCGACGCGCATCGCCCTGGTCACCGGGGCAGCGTCCGGCATCGGCAAGGCGATCGCGAAGCGCCTGGCGGCCGAGGGTGCCGCCGTCGTCATCGCCGACCTCGACCTCGAGAAGGCCACCGCTGCGGCGGCCGAGATCGGCGGCCTCGACCAGGCCATCGGCGTCGCCGCGAACGTGACGGACGCCGCCGCGATCGACCAGGCGATCCAACAGACGCTGCTGCACTTCGGCGGCCTCGACCTCGTCGTGAACAACGCGGGGCTGTCGCTGTCCAAGAGCCTGCTCGAGACCACCGAGCAGGACTGGGACCTGCAGCACGACGTGATGGCGAAGGGGTCGTTCCTGGTGTCGAAGGCCGCCGCGAAGGTGCTCATCGAGCAGGGCCTGGGCGGCGACATCGTCTACATCTCGTCGAAGAACTCGGTGTTCGCCGGGCCGAACAACATCGCGTACTCCGCCACGAAGGCCGACCAGGCCCACCAGGTGCGGTTGCTCGCGGCCGAGCTCGGTGAGCACGGCGTCCGCGTCAACGGCATCAACCCCGACGGCGTCGTGCGCGGCTCCGGCATCTTCGCGAGCGGCTGGGGCGCCAACCGCGCCAAGACGTACGGCATCGAGGAGCAGGACCTCGGCAAGTTCTACGCGCAGCGAACGATCCTGAAGCGCGAGGTCGTGCCCGAGAACGTGGCGAACGCCGTCTACGCCATCTGCACCGACGACTTCTCGCACACCACCGGCCTGCACGTGCCCGTCGACGCCGGTGTCGCCGCGGCCTTCCTGCGGTAGCGACGACCGACGAACACCGAGCAGGAGCAGAGCATGCACACCAGCGGCAGCGTCGCCGCGGTCGACCTCGGGGCCACCAGCGGCCGGGTGATCGTCGGCCACGTCGACTCCGACGGGGTCCGGATGGACCACCTCGCACGGTTCCCGAACGGCCCCGTCACCCTGCACGAGGGCGACGCCGGCACCGGCCGCGACGCCCTGCACTGGGACGTCGTCGAGCTGTACCGACAGGTGACCGAGGGGCTGCGGCGTGCGTTCGCCGAGCACCCCGCGATCGCCAGCATCGGCATCGACTCGTGGGCGGTCGACTACGGCCTGCTCCGCGACGGCCGACTGCTCGGGCTGCCGTCGCACTACCGCGACGACCGGCACCAGGGCGGTGTCGTCCCCGTGCACGACCGGATGGCCGCCACCGAGCTGTACGCCCGGAACGGCCTGCAGCACCTGCCGTTCAACACCCTGTTCCAGTGGGCTGGCGACCCGTCGCTGCAGCTCGCGCAGCGTGCGCTGCTCGTCCCCGACCTGCTCGGGTACTGGCTGACGGGGGTCGAGGCGGCCGAGCGCACGAACGCCTCGACGACCGGGGTCCTGAACGCGACCACCCGTGGGTGGGACCCGGCGGTGCGGGCTGCTGCGGGCCTCCCGGCCGGGCTGCTGCCCACGCTGCGCGACCCGGGCGACCGACTCGGCCCCCTGCTGCCGTCCGTCGCCGCGCTCGTCGGCGGGCAGGCCGACGTGACGCTGGTCGGTTCGCACGACACGGCGAGCGCCGTCGTCGCGGTCCCCGCGACGGAGCCGGACTTCGCCTACATCTCGTCGGGCACGTGGTCGCTCGTCGGCGTCGAGCTCGACGCGCCCGTCCTGTCGGACGCGGCACGACGCGCGAACTGCACGAACGAGGGCGGTGTCGACGGCCGCGTCCGGTTCCTGAAGAACGTGTCCGGACTGTGGTTGCTGTCGGAGAGCGTCCGCACCTGGGAGCGCGGTGGCGACCACGTCGACCTGGAGGCCCTGCTCGTCTCCGCCGCGGCCGTCACCGCCCCGGTCCCCGTCTTCGACCCCGCAGACGAGTCGTTCACGGCACCAGGCGACATGCCGGCGCGGATCGCCGCGTGGTGCGCGGCGCACGGGCTGAGCGCCCCCGCGTCGCGCGCGGAGTTCGTCCGGAGCATCCTCGAGTCGCTCGCGACGGCGTACGCCGAGACCCTGCGCACCATCGCCGACGTGACCGGCAAGGCCATCCGGGTCGTGCACGTCGTGGGCGGCGGCTCGCAGAACCGGCTGCTCTGCCAGCTGACCGCGGACCGCACCGGCCTGCCGGTCGTGGCCGGCCCGGTCGAGGCCACCGCACTCGGCAACGTGCTGGTGCAGGCGCGCGCCGTCGGACTCGCGGGCCTCGGAGGGGCTTCACTGGAGGCACTCCGCAGCATCGTCGCACGGAGCGTCGAGCCCGTGCGGTACACCCCCTCGGCGTCGTCGCGCGCCGATCCCGATCGATCCCCCGTCAGGAGCCACGCATGACCACGACCGACGACCAGCACCGGATCGACCCCGCAACCGGCGCACCGGCGCCCGCGACCGGGTCCGCCTCCGCCGCTCGCACGCGGGTCAAGCGGCAGCTGCCGACGGTGCGGGACCTCGCGCCGCTCATGCAGTTCAAGAAGCCGTCGCTGCCGGGTCGGCGTCAGCGCCTCGAACAGGCCTTGACGATCTGGGACCTGCGGGACATCGCCGCCCGCCGCACCCCGAAGGCCGCGTTCGACTACACCGAGGGTGCGGCCGAGGCGGAGATCTCACTGGCCCGCGCGCGGCAGGCGTTCGAGGACATCGAGTTCACGCCGGCGATCCTGCGGGACGTGTCGAGGGTGGACACCTCGCGCCAGGTGCTCGGGGCGCCGGTGTCGTACCCGTTCGGCATCGCGCCGACGGGCTTCACGCGGATGATGCAGACCGAGGGCGAGCGGGCCGGTGCCCGGGCCGCCGGACGTGCCGGCATCCCGTTCTCGCTCTCCACGATGGGCACCACCGCGATCGAGGACGTCCGCGACGCCAACCCGCACGGGCGCAACTGGTTCCAGCTGTACATGTGGAAGGACCGCGAGAAGTCGATGGCGCTGGTCTCCCGCGCCCAGCAGGCCGGCTTCGACACCCTGCTCGTCACCGTGGACGTCCCCGTCGCGGGTGCGCGGCTGCGGGACAAGCGGAACGGGTTCTCGATCCCGCCGCAGCTGAGTGCCCGGACCGTGGTGAACGCGATCCCGCGGCCGTGGTGGTGGTTCGACTTCCTGACCACCGAGCCGCTGGCGTTCGCGTCGCTCGACCGCTGGTCCGGCACCGTCGGCGAGCTGCTCGACCACATGTTCGACCCGACCGTCACCTACGAGGACCTCGCCTGGATCCGTGACCAGTGGCAGGGCAAGGTCGTCGTCAAGGGCGTGCAGTCGCTGGCCGACGCCAAGCGCCTGGCCGACCTGGGCGTCGACGGCATCACGCTGTCGAACCACGGCGGCCGGCAGCTCGACCGCGCACCCGTCCCCTTCCACCTGCTGCCCGCCGTGGTCAAGGAGGTCGGGAAGGACACCGAGGTGCACCTCGACACGGGCATCATGTCCGGCGCCGACATCGTGGCTGCCGTGGCCCTCGGCGCGAAGTTCACGATGGTCGGCCGCGCCTACCTGTACGGGCTGA
The DNA here is from genome assembly GCF_026241855.1 of Curtobacterium flaccumfaciens pv. betae. NCBI lineage: Bacteria > Bacillati > Actinomycetota > Actinomycetes > Micrococcales > Microbacteriaceae > Curtobacterium > Curtobacterium flaccumfaciens. The sequence goes on from NZ_JAPJDC010000001.1 coordinate 2,776,366, forward strand.
TGGCCGGCGGCGAGGCCGGCGTGGACCGGATGATCCAGATCCTGTCCGAGCAGATCGAGCGGACCATGCGGCTGCTCGGGGTCGCCTCGCTCGACGAGCTCGAGCCGGGGCACGTGACGCAGCTGCAGCGGTTGCAGCCGATCCCCCGGGTCTGACCCGTCGGCTCGCCGCGCGTTGCACCGTGCACGTTCGACGGTCGGACACCGGGCGTTCGTCGGTCGATTTCCGTGACGCCCCCCGAACGGGTCACAAATGATGCAAGATGTCCGTGGACGTGTCAACGAAACCCTCGGCATCCGGCCGGCTGATGCGTCCGTCCCTCCCCGCATCCTGCGCCCGAGCATCCACGAGGAGCCCGACATCTCGACCCGAAGCACGTGCACGCCCTTGCGCGGCACGACCCCACGGACCACCCCCACACCCCCGACCACCCGAGGGGGCACCCGATGATCCGCCACCGCGCGATCCTGGCGGTCGCGACCGCCGGCGCCCTGGTCCTCGGTGTCCCCACCGCCGCCTCCGCCCGCACCTGGTGGGGTTGGGACGGCGAACGCCGCTGGCACGACGCCCCGGTGAACCCCACCCCGACGCCGGCCCCGGACGAGACGGAGACCCCGGCCCCCACCGACGAGTGGACCCCGGATGCGGAGCCCGAGCAGGACTCCGCGCCGATCGAGGACTCCGCCCCCGTCGCCGAGCCCGCTCCCGAGGCCGCGCCGGAAGCAGCGCCCGAAGCGGAGGGATCCCCCGCGGACCTGTCCGCGATCGCACCGGACGCCTCGTTCGTCGAGGACTTCAGCAAGGACGCCGTCACGGGCCTGGTCTCGTCGCTGTACCCGCAGTCGTGGCAGGCCTACCCCGACGGCACCTCGGGCATCTACGCGCCGAGCAAGACCGTGTCGGTGCACGACGGCGTGATGGACGTCGCCCTCGGCACCGGTGCCGGAGCTGCCGGCACCTTCGGCTCCTCCGACGGCGCCTGGGACCACGTCGGCGGCTCGTTCTCGGTCCGCGCGAAGGCGACCGGCGGCGACGGCAACGGCGCGGCCTTCATGCTGTGGCCGACGTCGAACGTGTGGGCCGACGGCGAGATCGACTTCCCCGAGGGCAACTTCGAGGACAGCCCCTCGGTGTTCCACCACTCGATGACCCCGGGCAAGGAAGCCGAGCGCGTCCAGCTCGGCACCGGCGTCTCGTGGCGCGACTGGCACACCTACAAGGTCGACTGGGTCCCCGGTGAGTCCGTCACCTACAGCGTCGACGGCAAGGTCCTCGGCACGATCACGCACGACGTGCCGACGACCCCGCACCGCTTCATGTTCCAGGTCGGCAACTGGGGCGAGAAGGGCAACCTGCTCATCGACTGGGTCTCGACGACCGAGTAGCGTCCGCAGGTCCACGACACGACCGACGGGAGGCCCGGTGCCAGCTGGCACCGGGCCTCCCGTCCGTCTGCGTGGTCATGTTCCGGGCGTCACGCGCGCCGCTCAGAAGAGCGCGTTCAGGTCCGCGTAGTCCACCCCGGCCGCCAGCGAGTCGTAGGTGCCGGTGGTCAGGAGTTCGGCCGTGGCCTGCCGAGCGACGGCGTACGCGGCCTGCGCGACGGCGGAACCGAGACTGATGCGGGCCACACCGATCCCGGCGAGTTCCGACACGGTCGGCGACCCCGGACCGGCCATCACGTTCACCGGGCCATCGATCGACTCCACCAGCGCGCGGATGGTCTCGACGTCTCGGACTCCGGGGACGAACACGCCGTCCGCGCCGGCTCCGCGGTAGCGACGAGCACGCTCGAGCGTCTCGGCCAGGCGTCGTTCGGGATCGACGAGACCGGCGAGGTGGACGTCGGTCCGTGCGTTGACGAACAGGGGCACCCCGGCTCGTTCCGCCGCGCGCCGGGCCGCCCCGATGCGGTCGGCGAGCGCATCCGGATGCAACCTGCCGTCCTCGATGTTGATCCCGACGGCGCCCGCTTCGAGCACCGCGTCCACCGTGCGCGCCACGCCGTCCGCGTCGTCGGCGTACCCGGACTCGAGGTCGACGGTGACCGGCACCGACACCGAAGCCGCGATCCGCGCGACCGAGTCCATCGCTTCCGCGCGGGTCAGGGTGTTCCCGTCCGGTCGCCCGAGGGACCAGGCGACGCCCGCACTGGTCGTGGCGATCGCGGTCGCGCCGGCGTCCTCGACGACTCGGGCGCTCGCGGCGTCCCAGACGTTGACGAGGACGAGTGGCCGGGATGGGTGGTCGTGGAGTCCGTGGAAGGTCGCGGCTCTGGTCGAAGTCGTGTTCACCCCTCGATCCCATCGGTCCGAGCGCGGACGAGCTGGCGGATTCCGGACGACGCGGTGGCGCCGCTCAGCCCTCGGTCCGGGAAGACCTGGGTGGGTTCAGCAGGTCTCCGTCCCACGACAGGTCGTCACCCTCGCGGACCTCGAACGCCTCGAACCGGTCGTCGTCGAGCACGCCGTCGACGAGCGCGCGCGATCCGGCGACGATCGTCGAGTCCCAGTCCTCCTCGGCGGCGATGACCCACGCGTGGTCCTCCGGCCAGACGAACGTCGTGGGCGGCGCCACCTGGTCGTGCCGCCCGAAGCTCTCCCAACCCGGGACCGCCCGCTGTGCCCACGACGGATCGGCGAGCTCGTCCAGGGTCGCGCTGAAGAGCCAGGTGTCCCGCTCGGGCCAGGCCATCAGCCCCCGCGCACGTCGGACCCGGTGCCGGCGTCCAGCCGACGGCGGCCCGCCCGTCCCCTCCCACGCTCCGACGACGAGGTCTCCGGGGGTCGACGTCGCGCTCCGCAGGTGCGTGGTGAGGACGGCGAGGTCCTGCGGGTCGAACCATCCGTCGTCCGACTGGTCCACGCGCCAGCCGTCGGCCCAGGACCTCGTCTGCTCGTCGTCGGTCAGGCGTCGCCACTGCACCAGGGGGTGCATCACGCGGTCGTTCCGGCGGGCGACCTCCGCCCACCGCCAGCGGGCGTGTTCGACGTCCGGGTGGTCGCCCCACTCGTCCGTGGTGTCGAGGTCCGCCCGGTGCGCGCCGACCGGGTGCAACAGTCGTGCGTACGCCTCGAACCCGGTGCCCGCGACACCGCCGACGCTCGCCCAGTGCCCGGCACGCGCGACGAGCCAGTCGCCCCGCGATGCCTCGCTCAGCAGGCGCATCGTGCTGCTGCTCAGAGCTTCTCGTCGACGAGCGCGATGAAGCGGCTGCCGATGCCCTCGACCTCGCGCCGCGTCAGGCCGGCGGTGGGCTCCGGCGCCTGGTACGGGGCGTGGTAGTCGCACATCAGGTAGTCCCATTCGGGCCACCACTTCTTCGGGCGCGCCTCTTCGTCGAAGCCGCAGACCACGCACTCCAGGCGCGTCCAGACCTTCTTGGTGCCGGTGCGGTTGGCGCGGGACTGCACGAGCCAGGCGGGCGGGTCCTGCTCGATCGCGTCGAGCTCCGCTTCGCTCAGGCGCGACGGGATGCCGTGGCGGGTCGCCATCTCGAGGGGGATGTCGAGCCGGACGGCGGCTTCGCGGCGGGAGAGCATCCGTCCAGGGTAGGTCCTGCCACTTCCCACCTCGAACTGCGACGGCGGGAAACCGCCAGCGACCGCTCCCGCGCCTGGCGAGACTGGCTCGGAGCTCGCGACCGCCGCGAAGCCCGACCGAGAGCCGAGCGCCGTGCACCACAGCCCCATCGACCCCGCGATCCTGTACTTCGGCACGCCTGTGGCGCTGCTGAGCACCATCGCCGACGACGGCACGACGAACACCGCCCCCATGTCGTCGATCTTCTGGCTCGGGCAGACCGCCGTCCTCGGCATGGGAAGCCGATCCCAGACCGCGCAGAATCTGCTCGCCACCGGTGAGTGCGTCATCAACCTCCCGTCCGCTGATCTGGTGGCCGCGGTGGACACGCTCGCCCTCACGACCGGACGATCACCCGTCCCCGCCGGCAAGGCCCACGTCCGCTACCGCCACGTCCCGGAGAAGCTCCGCCTCGCCGGGCTCCACGGCCGCCCCGGCGACACCGTCCGTGCGGAACGGATCGACGAGTGCCCGGTCAACCTCGAAGCGCACGTCGTGCACACGCGACCGCTCGCATCAGACGACGGCACCTTCGTCTTCGAAGCCTCGATCAGCCGCGTCCACGTGCACGAATCCATCCGCGCATCGGCGTCACTCAGTCCCAACTGTCGCGATTGGAACGTGGTGACACTCCACTATCTGCCGAGCTAGCCACCGTCGCGAGTGAAGCGTTCTCTGAGCCTCTGCGGTTCTTCCAGGTACCACCATCGGTCGCGACAGCGGGACCAGTGGCCTTCCGTCGCAAGGCTGCGATGCGCGCCCCGGAGCGCGACCGCGTAACTGCGCTCTACCACGAAGCGTCACGAGCGTTTGCACACGTCAGCGAGGCTTCCGGCTACCACGAGTTCGTGAGCGACTTCGGAGGGCGGTTTGGCGACCCCGCAGGGGCGGCGGCAGCAGTTCGAGCTGAAGTCGGGTTGGTCGGAGAGCAGCCGGTTCGGAACGTTACAAGGCTTTTAGAGCGGCTGGGGATCGGAGTCGTATCCGACCTCGAGGCCGACCATGACGACGAGTCTCGCGGCGATGTTTCGGGCATCACCGTCCCTTTCAAGCACAACCGACGGCCACTCGTCGCCACGCTTTCGATTGGACGAGGCGATGTGCAGCGTCTCACGATCGCTCACGAGCTCGGACACCTGATCCTCGACCGAAACGCACCCACGGTGAGTTGTTCGACCAGGAACCCGCAAGAGCAAGCCGCATTCGCGCTCGGCCGTGCACTGTTGATGCTTCCTTCGGTCCTGACAACACGAGTGAGCGAGTCGAGCACGCTCAAGCAGCTGCTGGAACTCAAGTCGGAGTTCGGCATGTCGGTGGGCGCCATCGTGTACTACGCGAACCGCATCGGAGCAATCAGCGGTGCCCGAGCACGAACGCTTCAGATCCAGATCGCTTCGCGCGGGTGGCGAGAGCGCGAGCCAGTCGACGTCACCCCTGAGAAGCCGATGCTGCTCCGGCAGGCAATGGCGAAGGTGTATCCGGCTGGGACAGTCGCGCGAGCGTCACACGATCTCGGCATTGCGCCTTCACGGCTTCGGCGCTGGCTAGGTGAGGACGCAGTGAGCGTCCGTGACGACGTGCGGCCCGCATCGAATGTCACGCGGATGCGATTCCGCTAACGCGAAGGGCATCGCAGCCCCAGCCACACCTGGCCGATCGCGGGTCACAGGGTTCGAACAGGCATCACATGGTGCTCGTACTGGGGTGTCTGAGACGGCAACCCAATAGACGAGAACTGGGAAACGTGCATAGACTGCGGGTGCACGTTGCAGTAGCGGCGTGAAGTGAGCTCGGCAGCCTTCCGGACGGTCGGTGAGCCGAGCTTCGCGCGTTAACCCGTGGACACGGCGGCGAAAAGCATCGGCTCGACGCGTCGCCGCCAGTCACCACCTTTCGCGTGGCTCCATGCGATGGCGTCTGCGATCCACAGCAGCGGCTCGTCGTGCGCCCCCATGTGGTCGTACACCAGGCTGTCCCGAAGCCCCCTGCTGCTCACTTCGCGGTAGAGGATGCGTCGGTCCGCCTGCTCGATCGATGCATCTCGCTCGAGGACTATACGGGTGTAATCGTTGTCTGCGGCCAGGTCGAGCAGCTGCATCAGACACTCTTCGCGGCCGTCCGCCTGCTTGTTCGCGGTGGATTGGACGATGTGAGCCCGGACCCCGAGCTCGACGAGCTTTGACAGGATGAGCCGCCGACGGGGATCGCTTTCACTGGTGAAGTGGATGCGGCGCTGGCCTTTGAGCACGAGGCCCCGCATCTCCTTTCGCAGCCCGTTTGCGTCGCCGGGAACGACAACGGCGGCGACCATCGTGTAGCCCTTGGCTTTCGTCTCGTCGACGAACAGCATGGTCACGACGCGTCCTCAGGTTCGAACAAGACCTTCCCGCGCGTGGACGCCGCCTTCTCGACGGCGGCTCGTGAGAACGAGCCCAGAAGTGTGTATCGGAACTGCTCTGCCCAGCCCGTGGGTGATCGGGGAGACGGGACGAACGTCGACGTCGACGTCAGCAGATCGCGTGCTTCCAGGCCGCGCAGTCCTCGTCGCGCGGTGGCTTCCGAGACTCCGTACCAGTTGGCGGACTGGTTGAAGGGGAGGATGAACTCTTCTTGCTGATCGAGTGCGATGAGCAGCATGACCTTTTCGGGATGGCTGAGGTCGGCGTCATACCCCTTCAGCCAGTACGAATACGGCAGGCGCAGCCAGTTGCCTTGCGCGGTCTTCTTGGGGCGGGTGTACTCGGTCCCGTCGCCGGACTCGTGGAGGAGCCGGTACTGCATGTCGTTGCCCCGGCGCTCCCGGTCGATGAGCCCGAGCTTTTGGAGCTTCCCGACGACCTTCGACCAGCGAGACTTCGCTGCGTCGAATGTCGCTGTCTCATCGAGGCGGATCAGCTGAGCCCAGGTTGCTGCGGGGTAGCCGGCAACGTAGGGCTCGCTGCTTGACGCCAGGGCGTGGATGAGGAGGTATGCGTCAAGAGCAGAGCTGTCGCGGGCCAGGAGCGCCAAGGCAGCGCCGCGCGACCCTTGCGTTCCGCGCGGACGTTGGAGGAAGTCACGGCGGATCGGGACGAATCCTCGGTTGGTGCCTTCGAGCAGGGGGATGAGCAGTTCGCTCCGAGGCGGCCGCCCTGTCGGAGCGGATGGTGCCCCGAAGGTTGGGCGGGTCGCTGTAGTCATGCGATGACCGTAGCCGGTTTTTCATCACGGCTCGCCGACTCTTTTCGCTGCGGGTCGCCGCCACAGATACCCCTTGCGAGGCCACCTGATGCCGGTTCGAGGCCTGGTCAATGCCGAGTGCGATGACCATAGCGGCTTGCCCCGCAAAGAGGTGGCGGCAGCTGGGTTGCCGCCGGAGCGAGAACCTTCATCAGCGAAGCACTTGCCGAATTGAGCCCGACGGCATTTGCGGTCCCGAGCGCAACCTTCACAGATTCCGTCCAACGGACGTTAGCGGGACAGTCCGCCGCGTTCCCGCTGGATGCCCTGCGTATGGCCCTTCCCCCGGGCCTTGCTGGTGCGAGGCTTGGTCTGCACCGCCGCGTCCAGCGATGACGCCGGCGCAGGCGGCGAAGCAGCTGCACATGTCCGTGCGCGAGCTCGCCGCGCTAGTCGAAAAGTCAGCGCTCCATACCGTCGTCACCGCGAGACAAGTCGGGTGTCGGCGACGGGTCAATGTTGAGGGAGCTGTCGGTGTTGGTTGACTTGGACACCTCGTCAGGGTCGACGCCGGCCTGGCGGAGCATCTCGCGGTCGCGGAGCTCGAACTCGTCGTACTGCGCCTCAGTGCCTTCCCCTCCAGTCGTGTCGATCACGGCTGTCTCTGCCGCCATCTCGTCGCGGACCTCGGACTGGATCGCTGCGGAGTCGCTGTCGGTGACGTTGTCGATCGCGTCGGTTGCCGCGGTACCGAGGACGGCGCCGGTCGCAGCGGCTGCCGCCGCGTCCTGCTGCCGGTCGGCGTCGGCAGTCGGGTAGCGGCGCGCCAGGCGGTCGGCCTGCTCCTTCTCACGCTCCGCCTTCCGCTGGGCCTCGCGGACGGCCTGCTCGCGGTCGCGGTCTGCCTTGCGCTGGGCGTCCTGCAGCGCGCGGCGGCGTTCGTCGTTGGCGCGCTGGATCTGCCGGGCTGCCTCCGAGGCGATGGTCTGCCCAGACCGTCCGGCATGGCGGCCAACGTTCTCGAGTGTGTCGTCGACGGGGTCACTCATGATGGGTCCTTCCTGTGCGGTGGTGGGCGACACGGAGGCCACGGGAGTGGTCTGAGTGCCGGCCGTGGCCGCGGGTGCCGCCTCAGCGGTGGGCGCCGGCGGAGTCGTCGCCGCGGCGGTCTCGGTGCTGGTCTCTGCGACAACGTCGGTGGCGGTGGCCACGGCCGTCGACGTCGCCTGCTGCACGCCCTCCGCGGCCGCGACCAGGGCGGTGCGGGCAACAGCGGTCTGCTCGGCTGCGTGGGTGGCGTAGCGCTCGCGCGTGGCCACGGTGACCTCGGGGGCGGTCGACAGGGCGGCCGCCTTGTGGAGCGCGGTTACGCGTTCCTGCAGGTGGTCGGCCACGGGGTTCCCGCGGAGCTTGTCCGGGATGGCCTGCGGCTCGGACGGGTCGATGCGGTACTTGGTGCGGAGGACGTCGACCTCGGCCGCGGTGCGGTGCCAGTCGAACATCCGCCACGGCTCGGAGGGGAGCCGTCCGAGCTGCTGCGTCCACGCTGGCCGCTCGAGGGCGAGGGCCGCGCCCCGCTCCTTGAGGCGGACGCCGATGTAGTGGTGGCGCTCGGCGAGGTGGTCGCGCCACTCGGCGGGGAGGAGTTCGTCCTGGTGGCGGCGGCCGTCAGCGATCCATGCCGGTACCCCGTCGACGGGTTCGCGATCGACGACGCGGACAACGGGCTGGTCGATGCCCTCGAGGGCCTTCTCAATACGCCAGTGCAGCACCGCCGGCACGTCCTCTGCGGTGGCGAGCTCGCGCTGCCCGTACGCGTCGCAGAGGGTCTGGACGGGATCGTGGCCGTAGTCCTCTGCGTGCCGGAGCGACGAGGCGAGGGCGCCCCACGACTCCTGCCCCTCGAGGGACGTCGCGAGCTCGCGGCCGAGGGCGCGTTCCACGATGGCGCCGGCGCGGAGCTCGTTGGCGCGGGTGGCGACGTCGGCGTGCTGGTCGATGAGCGTGACCAGGTCCTCGACGCGGTCTTGCTCGGCGCGGATCGTCTCGTGTGCGGACAGCAGCCGCTCGGAGCGGGCGGCGATCTGCTCGAGGGCGTCGGGGACGGTCGCGGCGTCGTCGAGGGCGAGGTAGAGCCGGTTGCTCTCCTTCCCGCGGGACAGGGCCGTGTGCGCGTCCTCGCGGCTCATGGTCGCGTCGCCGAGGACGTGGGTGTGCTCGGTGGTGAGGCCCTGGGAGCGGCTGATGGTTCGGGCGTAGCCGACCTCGACGTGCTGGGCGACGTAGCCGGCGGGCAGCTGGATCACGGCGCCGTGTTCGGCGTGGGCGACGTCGAGGGCGCCGTTGTCGCGGATCCCGGTGACGGTCCAGAGGTCACCGTTCTTCACCCGGTCGCGGCCGCCCTGGATCCGCAGGTCGGAGTCGTTGCGGCGGGTGACGATCGTGTCGCCGACGTGCGCGGCGAGTCCATCGCGCAAGGGGACGGACCGGGACGTGTTGACGTCGCCGGTGGAGATCCGGAACGCCTGCGCGCGGGCGTTGAGATCCGCGACGGCCGTGGCGGTGGGGGCGAGCATCAGGGAGCGCGTGCCGGCGAGGGTGTCCTGCTGCCATCCCTCGAACACTGCGGCGGTCATCCGCTCGCTGTCGCCGCCGACCACGCGGGCGTGCTCCTGGTACCAGGAGAACGGGTCACCGGGACGCATCGGGTCGCGGAGCCGGAGGGAGGCTTCTGCTTCCTCGGCGTCGCGGAAGCGGTGCACGTGCTCGAGCTGCACGGACCCAACCTCGCGGTCGATCAGGCGGAGCGCGCCGCCGGCCTCGACGGCGGAGAGCTGCCGGTCATCGCCGATGAGGCGGACGAACGCGCCGTGCTCCTGCGCGAGCTTGGTGACGTCGCGGAGACGCTTCGTGCCGGCCATGCCGGCCTCGTCGACCACGATGACGTCGCCCGGCTCGAGGGTGTACTTCGCGGACACGTCGTCCTGCTCGTGCGCGGCCAGGAACCCGTGGATGGTGGTCGCCTCGATGCCGACGGCTTCGGAGAGGACCGCGGCGGCGGGCGCGGAGGGGGCGAGTCCGATCATGCGGACACCGCCGACGGTCAGGGCTTCGTTGGCGAGCTTCAGCGCGGTGGTCTTGCCGGCACCGGCGGGGCCGATGCCGGCGACGAGCTCGACGTCGGACGTCGCGAACGTGCGCGCGAGATCCCGCTGCCCGGCATCCAGCGGCCCCGTGCTCGCGGCGGCGACGCGCTCGAACACGTCGCGGGAAACCGGCGCCATCTTCCGGTAGCGGGCCGCCTGCAGCAGCTCGTCCTCCGCCTGCAGGATCCCGGAGGAGGTGTAAACGGTCTTGCCCTTGTGCTCGAACACGGACTCACCGCTCGAGCGGGTCAGCGGCTTGAACGCGCCGTGCGGGGACGGCGGGGTGAGCGACACCGACGACTGCAGCGCGGTCTTCGCAACCTGCTGGACCAGGGGCTCGGCGACGTCCTGGTCCGGGATGATCTGCGCCAGCTGCCGGCGGGCTTCGGCCTCGACGACGCCGGCACCCCAGACCGCGTAGTGGTCCTCGACGGTCGCGAGGACGAGGGCTGCACGCTCGTCGACGTCGACCGTCGGGATACCGAACCCGTCGCGGGCCCGCACCTGAGCGATGCGCTGTGCGGCGGGGAGTACCTGGGATGCGCGGTCCTGTCCGACGCGTGCAACGGCGTCGTCGTGGGTGGCCTGCGGGGAGCGACCGTGCTCCTTCTGCGGACGGGTTTCGAGTGTCGCCTGCTGGGCGATCTTGATCTGCGTCTTGGTGTCGGGGGCGCGTCCGTGGTCGCGCTGGTACTCGGCGATGAGGCGTTCCACCTGCTCTCGGATCGACGCGGACCGGGAGGAGAACGTCTCCAGCAAGTCGGTGTCGACGCCGGCGATCTCCATGACGGGACGCTTCCCGGCGGCGACCGTGCGGGACTCGGTGGTGACGTCGAGCGCCTTGGTGACCTCGGACATGATGGCCGCGTTGTAGAACTCCGAGATGGGCACGTTCATGCGGTGCAGCAGCTTGGAGTCGATGGTGCGCCACTTGCCGTCGGAGCCCTTGACCTTGTTCGCGACCACCAGGTGGTCGTGCAGCTGGGGGTCGCCGTTGCGGGACTCGAAGTGCCGGAACGCAGTCACGGCGACGCCGCCCTCGACCTCGATCTGCTCGACGCCGTTGGTGCCGGCGCGGGTCGCCAACGCCTCCCGCTCGAGGTACGCGATCGTGGACGCGACGGCGCGGTCCTGCGCCTGTTCGATGCTCTTCCGGGTGTCGTCATCGCCGAGCGCCCAGAGCACGGACACGCTCTTCGCGGGTGAGCAGACCAGGTCGAACCCGGCGACGGCCTGCTGGTCGGGACGGGTCGCTGCGGTGATGTAGCGGCCGAGTTCTTCCTTGTCGGCGGGCTCGCGGCCCTTCGCGTCGCGAAACGTTTGCGCGCCCTCGCGGGAGCGAATCAGGCGCCGTTCCTCGGTGTTGGGCTCGTGCCCCTGGATGCGCTGGAACGTCGCGTACCCGGCCTGGATGCGGCCCTGCAGGGAGTTCTCTTCGGCCTTGTAGACGTAGTACGACCTGCCGAGTTTCGCGGCCTCCTGCGCATGCTTACCGGTCTTCCCCTCGGCGATCGCCTCGGCGATGATGCGGTCCGCGTCGGGGTGCAGGCCCTCGCCGAAGAGGGCCTTCATCTGCTCCTCGGTGACGGTCCCGGAGACGCCGAGAACGGCAGCGCCGCCGCCCATCCACCGTCCGGGTGGGTTCCCGTCGGCGGTGTAGTAGTCGCCGAGCTCACGGTCGTGATCGCGGCGTGCATCCCCGGTGGCGACCTCGGACGTGTAGTACGTGTACCCGTCGCCGGCGGACAGTACGTGCATGGTCATCATGCGCCGTCACCGCCTCGCTGGGGGTCGTTCAGGGCGCACGCGACCCAGCCGTAGTGCGGGCTGGTGACGGTGCGCATGCTGCGAGTTTATCCTCATTCATTTGTAATGCCTGAGGTGTGACGCACATGATGACTGAAGACCGGAGCGAGGAACGAGCGCAGGGTGGAAGGAGGGATGCGTGGCCGGGAGGATCGGAGTCGGTGGAGCGAAGCGGAGGCGACGCAGTGACGAGCGCGGTAGACAGGCGGAGACCGGGAGCGGCGGCCAGTGACGAGGAACGAGGAGCGTCGGGCCGTCAGCATCCGGGTCGATGACTGTCACAGGCCGCGCCGCTGGCGCGAGGTAGGCTGGGCGACAACAGGAGCGCCGCATGCTCCGCCGGTAGGGCGGTGCGGCCCGGATCGGACGGGTGGTGGCCGTTAGGGATTGGGGAATCGCATGGCTCAGGTTCGGACGTCAGGGAAGCAGGCCGCCGCGCGCAAGGCCGCACGCGAGCGGGCCGTGGAACGTGCGGCGGAGTTCCGCCGCCGGCAGGAACAGCTTGAAGAGCTCGCCGCCGAATACTTCGTCGCATCCGACGCCGTCGACGGCATCAACGAGGACGCAGAAGTCCGCATCCAGAAGATCCGTGACGAGGCCGCGACCGCGATCGCTGACGCGGAAGGGCGTGCACGGGCGATCATCGGTCGGATGCTAGATACGAAGGTCACCCGTGACGAAGTCGCTGAGCGACTCGGGATCGCGGTCCGCGATGTGAAGCGGGCCAAGAACAAGGCGACGCCCGCCGGAGACACGAGCAGCGACGACGTCACCACGGACACGCAGCCCGGTGACGGCGACAGCCCGGTGGAGACTCCCAGCGAGTCGGACGCGGCGTAGCGGGCGCACACGAAGCGAACAAACGAAGCAGCCCCCGACCATATGGTCGGGGGCTGCTTCGTTGTTGTGGCCGTTAGATTCGGCTGGTTGCCCACCACCACACGCACAGCGCGATGAAGCCTCCCCAGAACGTCAAGCAGGACCAGCCGAGCACGATGCCGGCGGTGGCGCGGCCGGGGATGTCAGTGCCTCGCGCGAGGCCGACGATGCCGAACACGATCGCGAGGACCGGGATCGGGATGATGAGACCGAACAGGATGGACTGGATGCCAAGGAGCACGCTCCATCGCGACAACGTCGTCCCGCGTTTCCGCACGTACACCGGCGGTGCCTGCTGCCACTGTTGCTGTGCGTAGTCGGTCATGATCCTGCCCCCGTTCGTTGGTTGCGGCGACGGTACTGCCGGCTTCCGACAGTGACGCTCACCAGAGCGTCGGTGTGGTCGCCGCGATCCCCGTCTTGCATGTCCGCACCGCGGCCGCATCCCACCCGTTGTCGCGGAACGCCTCGCGGAGCTCACGCGACAGGCGTACGCGTTCGGAGCGGGGGAAGCTGATCGTGCGGAGCGCCGTCGACGCGTTCCGGTGACGGCCGCGCTGCACCCGCTCGAGCATGTTCCCCCGGTGCGTGCCCGGCGCCAGGTGCGACACCGACAGGTCGACGTCGACGTGGACACACAGCGGCACGTCGCACACGTGCAGGAGCAGCGTCGACGGATGCAGGGCCGTGCCGGTCAGGTGTTCGTAGAACCACCGCTGAGGACGCATGGCGCGTTGCCCACCGTCGGGCTGCGGCAGCCAGAACCGGCCGTAGCCGTCGTCGCCGATCGCGCCCGTCCAGATCCAACAGTCCGTCGGCGCCGCCCCCTGCACCACGTGCTTCCAGAACCGTTCCTCCGCGCTGACGGCGACACGGCCACTCATCGTTCGATGCCGTCCCGGCCGCGCGGTTCCGTCGTCCGCGGCTCCTGCCGGCGCTGCTGCTCCCGCGCTCGGTTCTGATCGTCGTGGCCGGCAGACGTGAGGTGGTTGACGTTGTAGCCGGCGCCACGAAGCGTGTTGCGGTCCCGCTCAGCGCGACGCGTCGCGATCCACGGACCGGGAGCGAGCGCGGTCGCGTCCCTCTCGGTCCCCTCGAGCAGGTGCGCCCGGAGATACGCCGCGAGGGGCCGGTCGTTGCCGGCGACGGCGTGCAAGCGTGTGGTGCGGAGCTCGTCGACGTTGACGCGCTCCCAATCGATCGGGTGGCCGGCACGCTCCGCGATCGCGGACACATAGGTGCTCTGGGACCTGGTGTTCCCGTCCCGGTACGGGTGGATCGCCGACAGTCCTCCCCACCGGTCAGCGAGCCGGACCGCGAACGTGTCGGCGTCAAGGCCCGCCAGGTAGTCCTCCCGCTCAAGCTTTCCGAACAGCGTCGACAGGTTCGCGTCGATGTACTCCGGTCGGCAGTACGGGATGCCGGTCCCGGTGGCCTGCACGTCGACGTCGCGGACCTTCCCCGCGATCCCCGGCACCAGGTCGCCGAACATGCGCTCATGAATGCCACGCAGGTACGCGTAGTCCGGGCGGTCAGGAACGCGGTCGGCGCGGACCTCCGCCATCGTGATCGACGCGACGTCGTTCATCGCCTCGTCGAGCTGGCGCTGATCGCGGATCCCGGCAGCGTTCACCAACACCCCACCGCTACCCGGGTAGGTGTACTTGTCGTCGACGCTCATCCGCTCCCCCGCAGGACGCCGGCGCTCAGCGCTGGCGGAGCGGAAACCCGTGCTTCGCAGCGACCTCCGCGCGCGCCTCCTCCGGGGACAGTGTCCCCTCGAGGATGCGACGAGCACGGCCAAGAGCCTCGGCGTCGGGGAAGTGACCAGCGAGCTGCTGGCCCTTCTCGACCAACGCCATCTCCTGCTCGACGTCGACCGTCCGTGCGGTGTCGTGCTCGTTCTTGATGCTCATGGGAACTCCCCTGGTCAACGTCGATTCTACCAACCGCAGCTGTCTCGCAGCGGGGTGCGGGTGTGGGTGCGGGTGCGGGTGCGGGTTCAGCCTCTTCGACCCCGACGGTCGCGTGGCCCACGAAGGTCGGACCAGCCAAGTCCTGCGAGCAGCAGCACGGTCAACACCTGAACGAACACCACCGTCACTGCCCACGCGCCGGGATCTCCGAACGGGCCCCGCACGATGGTGTTGATAGTCACGAACACCATCGCGATGGCGAGTGCAACGAACACAGCCCCTCGGACGAGAGAGCGCCTACGGTCGCGATCACTCATCACAGGACACCTCCACGAATACCACCCAGCCGGCGCTCACTTCGGCTGCTTCCGGTTCCGGCGGATCACGTACACGGCGGTGGCCACGGGCAGCAGGAACGCCACCGCGCCCGACACCGATCGGCCAACGTGACCGTGCACGGCGCCGTCAACAATCAAGAACACCTGCCCGATCGCGAACAGACCAAGCCCGGTGAACACCGCACGCCACGGCTCGCTCCCGCGGGGGATGCGCCAATCGGCGTCCGTCGCACGGCGAGCTCCGACGATGATCGTCGCGACGCCAGCAGCGAGGAACAGCAACCACAGCCAGGTCAGCATCTACTCCCCCAAGCCCGGGACGGGGAACTCGGGGACGTGTATGAGGCCCGCCAACGCCAAGTAGACGAAGGTCGCTGAGACCATCAGGCCCAGGCTGAGACCGAAGACCGTCAAGCTCGACATCGACGAGTCCTGCGGGATGCCTCGAGTGCTCAGATGTATTCTGTCAGACGATCGTCTACCACAGCCTATACGGTGGTCTCTGACGGGATCGGTATCGGCCCGCAGGGACGGCACTCCCTCGTCACAGGGGTGTGTGTGCGGCGGAACGAAAGAGCGGAAGGCACAGACCCGAACGAAGGCTGCCGGTACAACCCTGGGACGATTTCCTACCGTCCATGACAGGAGCCGAAACTGAACAGCCGGAAACTCGGCCAGGTGGGACTGCGCAGCAGACACCCCCGACCCGGAGGGCAACACAGGCAAAGCACAACCACCCGAATAGGGTTCGCCATACATCGGGCCTAACCCCCGCAAACAAATGGAAAGTACATGCCTTTCACATTCATCGCGACCAAACGCGGCACTCGGGCCGCTCGGGCCGCGCTACTCGCGGCCTTCACTCTTCTGGTATGTGCCTGTACGGTCATCGGCCCGACGCTATCAGCATCGGCTGTCGATGCTGAACGCATCAGGCTACCAATAGTAGCCGGCACAGAGCTCCAATTTCCTGGTGCTAATTGCACGGCCGGACTTGTAGTCGTAAGAACCGGAGTCATCGCAAGATTGTCGCAGTATCAACGGGCCGTGAGGTACGTTGTCACCGCGAAACACTGCGGCGCCATGAATGAACATGTATCCGTAGGTGGCGAGGAAGTTGGATATGTGTCATGGGTAGACCCTGCCGAAGATTTAGAACTCGTGCGAATTGAACCGCAGCGTTCGGCGGAGTTCTGTGCACCTAGCACCTCTGGGTTTCATTGCTCAGGCCCTTCCTCGTACACACCGCGCGCGGTAGGAAAGGTGCTTCTTGCCACCCTGCAGTACAGGTACCTCCGGGCGACAGCCGTAGCAGGAACGGGTTCGCCTGCCGACGGCGAACTATTCTGTATCAGCGGAAAAAGTAGCGGTCAGTCTTGCACCTTTGCTGTTACCCCTTGGAGGCCAAGCTATGGTCTGCGCACTCCTGGGGATATGGCAGCGATCGGACAAACGCTCGTTTTTGGGGGTGACTCCGGAGCTCCCGTCGTGTCCCATCAGGCAAAGATTTACGGTATTCTCGCGGAGAATTCCACAGGACCCACACACAGCATTGTGAAGTACGTTCGCATTAGCCACTTTTTCCAAGACGCTGGGGGCTACGCACTCGCTCCAGCATGAGCTATCCCGACCATCCAGCCGTTGCCGGAACACCTCCGCCGGCCGTTGACCTGGGATCGGGATCAGAGCTGGCCCGGCATCCTGGCATCACGCCTGCGACGCATCTCGCGATCTTCTTCTGCGACCCGCGCAAGCCCTGGCAGCGCAGTTGGAACGAGAACCCCAGCAGCCGGCTCCGGCAGTACTTCCCGAAATCCACCGATCTCACCAATTCACAGCACGGAACGGCTCATCGAGGTCGCTGCGGAGCTCAGCGGGAGGCCTCGCGCTGGTGTTCGGTGCGTCTTTACCCGAGACCCCAGCGCTCATACTGGACGCCGGCGCCATGGCTCCGCTCTGAGCGGCGGTCCGATGAGATCCGCCGCGCTCCAGTAGCTCGCCGGCACCACAAGCAAGCGAACGTGAAGCGGCCCCGGCCTGTTGGGGGGAACAGACCGGGGCCGGCTGCAGCTCGAGCGAATTGGGGGGCTGCTCGAGCCGCGCGCGCCCGAAGCCACTGGGGGGAATGGTCCGGACGCAGACCACCACGGTACGCACGGCCCCCGACACCGGCAAGCGATCCGGCTATGACATTGCTGAGAGCTCCACGCGGTGCTTCACAGCAGCCCGCCACACCCACGCCGCGGTCGCGGCGATTGCCTTCGCTTCCATGCGGCGATCGACACCACGGTAGGTACGGATCCACGCGTGCACGGGCACCGGTGGCACGACGTCACCCATCGGCCCACCGCGGGCGTCTGCGGGCAGCGACACGGCTTCCTCGGGCACCCAGCGGCCACGCCGGCGCCCGCCTATCAGCGGGGCCCTTGCGGCTTCAGAGCCCGCTTCTTGATCGCTCGATGAGTAACCACACGTGGTGCACGAAGCCCATATGCACGAGCTGCACGGAGACGACGTCGCCGTCGGCCTGCTCAACGAACCCGAGGCAGGTCTGTAGGCCGGACCGGGTGAACTCGACTCGCACCCACACCGCCGGGTAGCCGGACACCCTTCTCCGGTGCCGGCGGGGCGTCTATGCCGAGCGGCTGGTCCTCGGGTGGATCGGGGTGGATGGGCGGCGCCCACCGGTGTTCGGGCATGCCACCGATGATGACCACGGCCGCCGACACCGCAGCCTCAGCGGTCGCGGCGGCGGCCGTCCTGCACTTCGCCAATCTGCTGCATCACACGCTGTAGGACCGCTTCCCGCATGTCCACGTCCGGCTGTGACCGGTCGAGCCGGTTCAACCGGCGGATGACGCTCCGCCGCGCAGCCGCGAGCTCGTCAACGGTCATCCACCGCAACCGCCCGAGTTCATCATCCACGACCAGCAGGGTAAACACTCAGACCGATCATCAATCCACCATGACCCCGCCATCTCGCGCAGCTGCAACCGACGCCAACGAACCAACCACGGCCCCTTGGATGGCCTGCGCAGCAAAGCGAAGACAGGGCGCATCCCTCTCCCGGCCCCCACGCTCACTCGGACCGGTCGTGTCGGCGCGATCGGTGAAGATGGATCCATGACCACCGTCCGCGGCACGATCCGCTCCACCAACACCAACACCATCACCGCTGACGGCCACGCAGACAACCAGAGCACCACCCGAGACCGCGCCGTCGACGGCCTGGAGCTCACCGGGTACGACGTCGTGCAGACGAACACGCTGAGCTCGACCGCGGCCGGGAACATCACCGTCCGTGCCGTCGCCCGGTCGACCGAGATCCGACCGCACGAAGCGTCCGGACCGAACTACGCCGCTGCCCTGGCGGGGTACCTGCAGTCGATCCCCGACGGGTGGATCACCCTGGGCATCACGGTCGGCGTCTGACGCCGCCGAGAGACGAGACAGCATGGGAATCGACCCCGCGATCGTGCTCACCTGCGATGGCTACCAGTGCGGCGCAAGACTCGCGCTGATCGACCCCAACGGGGTTAGCTATCACGGTGCCTGCAGGCACGCGGAATCGTCATGTTGGCACAGTAACGACTCCGCGCACTGCGTCAGCATGTGACGTGCCGACCGGCGTCTCGATAGCCGATCGGTCGCCGCACGGTCGGCACGAGCCCACGAAGTTGTGGGGACGGACCGGAGGAGCTTCGTCTCAACTCCGGCCCGCACAGGAGCTGGTGAGACCCCTGCGCGTGACCGTAGCCCTGGGATCATGACGGCGCCGGCAACAGTCCGCGATGCGTCGCGCCCGCTGCCGAGAGCCGGCGGTCAGATCTTCGTGAGGGCGCCAGCCGTCGCACCCGCCGCGCCCCAGTCGATGTTCGCGTCTGCAGCAGGGGCATGGAACTTCACTCGACCACGCACCGCGGCCTCGGTCGCCGTGTATAGCGGGTTGTCGAAACTGGCGATGAGCGCCGCGACAGCGTCCTGCAACCCCCGGTAAGCCTCCACGTCGTGCGCGTCGACGCCGGCAGTGACCTTGCCCGCAGCAGCAGCCGCGGCCTTCCGCACATCGGCGGTCGCTTCGCCGGCGTGGTCGATCGCGCACGCGTGCAGTGCTGCGAGGAGCATGGCCGCCTGGTCATGTGCCGGGCCGGAGAGGCTGGCGACGCGGGTGTACCGGTTCGCGGCCATCTCGACGAGACCTTCGGACTCGAGCCGGGCGATCGCTTCCCGCACTGGGGTGCGCGAGACACCGAGCCAGCTCGTGAGCTCCTCGTCGTTCAGGCGCTCCCCCGCCTCGAGCGTGCCGTTCTCGATCGCCTCGAGCATCTGCTCGTAGACGACGTCACGGAGGAGACGGCGGGGACCCTGGCTGGTCGGAGACTTCGGAACAGGCATACCGGGACCATGTCCCGGATATCAGTTGCCGGGTAGAGCGCCACGCTGAGGAGCCGGAGCTCCGACGCCGACCCGCCATGGCTGCCTGGTCGTGAGACACCGAGCCAGCTCGTGAGCTCCTTGGTCAGAATCTGCTGTCCGCCGAAGGGTTTTCGCTATACGATCGACTGGCGGGACCACTGGCAAACCGCTCCAACCGACACAGCCCGACTGAACACGCTTGAGCGACCATTGGCCGTCGAGCGAAAGGATTCGCATGGCCGGCAGATTCGATCGCCAACATTTTGTCACCGTTGCCGAAATCTCTGCGGTCATGCGCATATCGAAGGCGACGGTGTACAGGATGATTCAGTCCGGTGAGCTCCCGGCAGTTCGCTTCGGACGGTCCTACCGACTTCCCCGATCTGTAGTCCCCAGACTTGATCCCGACCCACAAGAAGGCAGCACTGCCACCACCAGCATGAACACCCGGAACCCGTCGCCGCCGAAACCTGGCAGCGATACGCCCACACCCATGAGCCGATCACACACACCCACGAGCACTATCCCGACAGCCACCACCGCCACGCCCACTGAAACCGCCCGGGACGCAGGCTTCGGTGTCTGGAAAGTCGGCGAGGACGTCAAGGACGCCTTCAAGTAACACGTGTCTCACGACCGATGGCTCGTCTCCTGCAAAAGACGGGCCATCAGCGTTGCTGGGGCCGCGACGATCTACTCCTCGATCGTGCCGCCGGCTTCCGCTTCGTCGACAGGAACGAAGGCAGCATGGAGCTGTTCGATCTCGCCGGCTTCGATGACGACGTAGTCCCCCCCCCGAGCGGTTCGACATCGTCGCTTCCGCTTGAGCGGTATCGAGGCTGGGTCAGGACAATGGCGCGGAGTGGGTGCGGGTCAGGGTCATTGTCGAACTCCCACAGGACGCCGCTAACCCACCCGCCTGACTTGAGCACCATGGCGACCTGGACAACCTCGTCCTCTGGGGCATCGCCGAACAGACGGGTCCAGGCGGACGTGTCTCGTGGGATTGCGGATCGCCAGATCCGGTTGAGGCCGCACCTATCGGCCCACTCCGAACCAAGAAGGTATCCGAGGAGAGTGGCGAGAGCGGCCGTACCGATCGCGGCGAAGATCGAGACTGCGAGGTGGTCGTGCACCCATCGAAGGTCGCCCGCGGCGAGTTCGCTGAGCCGGGTGCGAAGATCGGTCCACCAGATGGATGCGACCGCGACGATCGCATCGCAAATAGCGCTCACGAAGACCAGCACAGCAGTCTCTCGCAGGGCGGTGCGTTTGACCGCGGGCTGGTGGCCCTCCCGTGCGAAGATGAACGCCGCTCCCGAGAACAGGGCGAAGACGTAGAAGGCAACCCCCAGCGCACTCGTAGGCATTGAACCCCTTTTCCCGGTCATAATGCTAGGAGGAGGCGTAGCGATGGCGAAGTCAGCGGGTGGTCAGTCACGAAACTCGGTCACGGGCAAGTTCGTGACCGGCAAGTACGCGAAGTCAGGCGGCGGTACGTCCCGCACGACTGAGCGTGGCATGCAGGCGGCACACGTGCAGTACCGCCCAGCGCCACGGTCCGCCAACTCTCAGATCAAGCCGCCGGCGGGCTCGGCGCAAGCGAAGCGGCAAGGGCAGTGAGCAACAAGACTCGGAAGCCGCACGGACAGTTCGGGATTCAGCCCGCGAACATGCAACGTCCACCAGCGGTCCGTCCGTCGACGTCGCAGATCAAGCCACCGAAGCCGCCGAAGTCGAAGTAGCCGCAGCGCTGCTGCACAAGAGAGGCCCGATCACCGCTAGGTGACCGGGCCTCGTTGCAAAGGGATGCTCGGGTCAGCCCTTCACGTTGTTCGGGTCGTTGCCGGGCGCAATCGTGTCCTTCGCGCGCACCCGACCCTCTCGGTTGTGGATGGAGAGTTCACCACCACCCTGGTTGTTGATGATCGTCCGTGCACGGTAGATCGCCTCAGCCTGGGTGTCAGCGTGTGCCGAGGCTCGACTTCCGCCGCCTCGCACGTCCCAACCACCATTCGGGTTGGGTACCACGTTCCTGTTGCTACTCATGTCACCTCCTTTGTCGCGTTGACCCTAACCCGCACCACCGACACCTACATATGAAACGCCAGCGAGACGAGCTGCGAAGGGCATTTGGCGCCCGCTTGCGTCTCGATAGCCGATCGGCTAACGCACGCCCCGGGGCCGGATCCGGCGCACGCGGAAGTCCGGGGATCTCTGGCGAAGTCAGCGTGGTGGGCGCAGCACTGGGACCACCACGCCCGCATCATCTTCGACGAGCAGTATGGGCCGTTCCGCGCGTGCAACTCCGCAGGGCACCTTGCCGCAACAAGGCGGAGCGGTTGACCATTCGGCCTCAGGAACCGCCTGAGGATGCGGAACTCGTTTGAGCACGACACGCCGAGCTGCGGGTCCTGGTCCGCGGCCCAGGCCTCCACCGTGGTAATTCCTTCGTACCTCAGCCTCTGGTGTGCGCTCACATGAACTGTGCAACACCGGGCATTTCCGAAGCATCAACGCCGCACCAAGTGTCGGTCCGCCGACACTGCGGGTCAGTCAGGTAGATCCGCTTCCCCGGGCCCGAGCTCGGGTGCGCCGTCGAAGTAAGCACCTCGGATGCGTCGTACGTGCGTACGGTGCCGGTGGAGTCGGTGACCCGCGGTTGTTCTTCGCGAGCTCGAAACCGAGTCACTTGCACACGTCCGCCGTCGCGTCCTAGTCTCGAAGATTCTCAGGCGGCGCGGCTAGTCTCGAGGGAACGCTTGTTATACGATCGTCTAACAAGTCCCGATACGACTCAGCAAAGGGTGCGGCCGCGAACGGCTGCACTTAGTGCTCCTTTCGGGCACTTACCGCCCCCCACTTGCACGGCCACCTGCGACCCCGATCGTTTTCGCACTTCCAGTATTCGCGTCTCTTAGCTTGCATCCTCGAAGCAGCCTAGAGAAACAGGGTGAATCGACTGCTTCAGCCGCAACCCCACGCTGTGGCAGACGTTCTACTTCTGGCCAGCTCCGACTCACCGTATTCAAACCACCAAATTCAACGTAAAGGTCGCCGTAGGGCTTCATTACGAGAGTCCTGCGCCCGAAACCAAAGGAAACAAAATGACTTCTGTACGCCATCAAGCACATGTCGGTAGGAACCCAGGGGAGACTCGTCGTGGCTCGGGGCGACGACGCATCGCACTGGCGGCGATTGGAGCAGCCGTGGCCATGGCGAGCGTCGGAGCGATTTCATCAGCGGAAGCATCCACACCTGCCGTGCCTATCTACTCGTCGGCCGTCGGACCAGTTAGCCACGTGCTTGCCACTCACGTGCCAGCGGGTACTCGGGCCTTTTGGGTTGAGAGCTACATCGCTGGGGGCGGGGGCCGGTTTGGACAACGGCCGACCTGTGTTAGTTTCCCCGGGGGAGGCACCGTGAACTTCGACATTCGGAGCACGTCCCAGGCGCTCTCCATCACCCCTTCGGCAAATCCGCACTGCTCAGGAACTACCAGGAACGTTTCAACTGACATCGCGCCCCGGACCGATCGCAATTCACATTGGGACTTCCAGAAAGACCTTCGAGGACGCCCCATCTGGGAGGGCAACTCCATCCGCTGAGCTGGTGCCCGGAGAGACCACACCGCCATCCATCATTCCTTAGTCGTATGGCGCACTGATCTATTGATTGTAAATTAGCTATCCGAATGGTCCCCTTGGCTGAAAACGGCCGAGGGGACCGTTTCTTCCCGAACAACGACAACTGATCACCAGATGCCCGCCTACTGCCTCATCTGTCACGACGTGATCTAAAGTAACGTCACCTTGACCGGGGCTAGATCTGCGCGAGGACCTGAACGTCCCTGTGCGTACATTCACTAATCGGGTCCGATGATCATCGGGTACGCCGTGATCGATACTGCGCCGATCGCGAGGCACTCCTATACGATCGTCAAGCGAAGACGACAGCGGATCCACCGTTGTTGCCGATCGCCGGAGCCGCAGTCCCGATTAGCGATGGAAATATGTACCCAGGAAGCATCCACGTGCGTAACGCACTACGCTATGCGTCATTTGCCGCCACTGCCCTCGGTCTTATTGCTGGCGGAGGTGCGCAGCCGCATGTGTTCACAACAGCAGCGCCCAATGCCCACAATGTTGCATTGACCGCTTTTCGCTCGGGCAGCAGCGCCGGAACTGCACAAGTGCGCTTTCATTCATCAGGTCTAGGCAAGCCAAACGAGATTCGCGCGCTAGAACTCTTTTCTGTTGACCTTAGGACGGTTCGTTATTAACGAACTATCTCCCGTTCGACCCGAAGGAGAGCACCGCATCCACGCGCAAATGGACAATTCCCCTACGGGCCGACTCGCTTCGACGGGTGCAGAGCATCTCGACCAATAACTGCGGGATCGGGTCGGGGACGGTGGGCGGCATGGGAAAGGTCGCAACAACATCATGAGGGTCCTATCTCATTGCCGCGGGTGCCCCACCAAAACTCACACCCTAACTAAAGATGCACGGAAGGTGACGTTTTGAGTCCCGGAGCGATCGATGTACACGGGGGGCGTTCATCGCCGTTCTCGACGGGCTCATTCTATCCCGGCTCCATTAAGGCGGGTCCCTTCGGTCTCATCGAGCGCCGTCACGGAATGTCGGCAGCGCAGGCGACGCGGAATGTCGCCTGCCTTGCCGCGCAAGTGATCTACAGACAAAAGCTTGCAGTGGGTTGCACGAGACGACTGACACGTGCCGAAGCGACTTCGAGCGAAAGGCGTTGATTATGGGAAAGTTGATCAGTTCGGATCTCGTGGACGCCCTCACGGGTACGGCCATCAAAGACGGGAACGGACGCACCGTTGCATTCAGTTTCGACGGCATCGATTACGAGATCGACCTCTCCAATGAGAACGTTCTTGCGCTGACTGAAGCGTTCTCCGCGTACACAAAGGCCGGGCGGAAGATCAACCATCGCCCTCTCCGCTCCAAGATTCGGATTGCTTCGAAAGGCGGCCGCTTGGAATGATTCGCCGAGATTGGCGTGCATTCGTGCCTCGAAGTCACAAAAGCCCGTGGACGACCGAATTGTCAATGTCAACCACGTCTTGCGCTGCACAATTTACAGGCCCCCGCCGCTATGAACAGCTAGTCGCCTCCCAAAAGGGCGGCCGACGATACCCATGTTTGGCGAACAGCAGGTGCGGGCTGTCAGTCATCATTTCTGAGCGCAGCCTCATGGTTGACAAGTCGGAATGACGGTATATTTAGTAATTAGAAAAGCTTGAAGCTTTTCTCTTTCACTCGAGCGCTAGACCTGGAATGACGATGCATAGCCATCGAGTGGCATGTTACTAACGGTCAACAAATAGATGAACGGAGTAGTATCCATGAAAAGTTCTTGGATTATCAGTGGCAATCCTCGAAGGGCCAGTATTTCGTCACGTCTACTGGCGCTAGTCGCAGTTGCCGCTGCTCTATTTGTGGTCGCTCCTGCGACGGCCGCCCACGCCCAGTCGAACTACCGCGTATGTGGCATGTTCAACTCGACCGATCAGAAAAATGGGATCGGAACAGGGCTTGTTACTAAGATTTATAAGGACGGCGACGACACTTGTTCGAAGAAAGTCGTTTTCATCCATGATAATTACGGAAGAGCGTACCCCACATCGGTTGGCAGCTTCGAGTTCCTCTCGATTCCCTGTGAAGAATTTGCTCAGCGAACGGGTATGGCACGAAATAGCGGCATCAGCGATCCGTGCCCTTCAATGATCATCAATAAAATCTACCGCTTCACTTCTGCGGTCGACCTGCTTCATCCGGTAAGCCATCCTCACGTGGCCGCGCAGCCGTGGCATAACTAACAGACCATCGGCTCGCTCCTTCGCTCCCGGCAGGCGAGCGAAGGAGCGAGCTCGGCCGGCAGGCACTCGTTCCCGAATCGAACCGGCAGAGCCGCTTCAGAATCACAGAACTACTTGCTTGGGGTTCAGCGGGACCTCGAGCATCGGGATGGCGGCGAAGGCAGCGGCGACACCTCTGAACGCACGAGACCAGAAGCGGCCCAACTCGACGCCGAACTACCGGTCCTTCAACGGCTTCGCGACGAAATGACCACTGTGGAAGCGCGTGCTGCGTCGCGGAGACTTCATTCGTCGTCATAGCACTCTTCCTCATTGAGGATGACTCTGCCCAAGAGCTTTCACCACACCTCTGTTTGTGCACACGGAGCCGCGGGCGTGCTGCGAGGAGATGTGAGGCGCGCCTCGCTAAATGGCCTGGATCGTGCAGCGTTCTGTAGCATCCCTTGATGTGCGTTCCCTCCTTGGGGGAGGTGGACACGTCAGTGATAACGGAGGTTAGGACGGTATCCCGGAGCCGTACAAGGGATGCCAGATCGTGCTCGTTTTCGGGATACGAGAGAAGCAGGAGGACCGCGCCGGTTGTGGAAGCCTCGATTGCATCGGAGGCGGTTGTAACGGGAACTTTCAACCGGGCACAGCGGAAGGCCGAGCGTGAGAAGGAGCAGGCCGACCGCGCGGCTGCCCGTGAGCAGGGACACACCGAGCGCCTGGAGCGCCGATACCCGACCACGGACGCGGACCGGCAGCAGGACCCCGCGGCCGCGACCGGCGCCGTCCTCGGTGCCGCGGCCGCCGACGCGATCGACAACGCCACCGACCGCGACGCCGCGGTGATCACCGCCGACGGTCGAGACAATGCCCACGCAGCGACCGAGGAGATCCAAACTGATGCCGCGGCACAGACGGAGCCCCTACCTCTCGCCAGTCCAGCGCGTAGCCGGCGTCGTGACTGACGCGGTCCCAGAACACCCGCTGGGTTCGGCCGTTGCCCTCCCGGAACGGGTGGATGTAGTTGAACTGGTCGTAGTGATGCGCCAGGCGCATCACGAACCGGTCCCGGTCCATGCCGCGGAGCGTGTTGTCGGCGCGGAGCTCGTCGGCGGCGTAGCCGGCGGAGCGGCCGATCATCGACGCGGGCAAGAAGAACTCAGCCCCCGCAACGTTCATCCGCATGTCGACCGTGCGAACCTCGCCTGCCCAGTCGTAGACGTCGCTGAACAGTTTGCTATGGATTGCGCGCAGCTCGTCCAGGTCACCGGTCGCCGGCGGCGGGTACTCGAGCAGTTCCAGCATCCCCGCCCATGCCAGGTCGCCCTCTGCGACGTCGAGCTCGTGCTGGGTGCGAAGACCGAGTCGGTTTCGGAGGATCCCGGTGTCAGGGTCGAGGTAGGGGTCAGTCACGCTGCAGCACGATACGGCGAACCGTCACCGGACGCCGCCGTGGCGAGCGCGAACACGGGCGCGAAGCTCACGGACACTGATCCGGCCCGCGACGTAGTCCTCAGCGTCCGTACGAGACGCCGGCGTGACGTGCAGGCCCTCCATCTCGCCACTGGGCGCAGCGACCTCGACCCGACGACGCTCGTCGACGCCAGCCTGACCCGCAGTGCGGTGCGTGGTGCTGATGCTCATGGGGACTCCCCTGCTCGTACTCGATTCGAGCAACCGCAGATGCGTTTGAACGGGTCGGTGCAGGGGCGCCGCGTGCGAAGGATGAGCACCGGTGCTCACTGCTTCCCACCTCGGTCACGTGGTCCGCGAAGCTCGGACCATCCGAGCGCTGCGAGGAACAGGACGGTCAGCACTTGCACGACGACCACCGTCACCACCCATGCGGAGGGCCTCCGAACGGGCCCTGCACGATCGTATTGATAGTCACCGCCGTCATCGCGCCCGCCAGGACGAGGAGCCCGATGCCCCGGAGTGTGTGGCGTCTGAGGGCCGCCTCAGCCTGCCTCAGCGGGAACGTACCGTTCCCCTTTGTGGGTCGACCGACCCTCACCAGAAGTCCTCCACCAGTACAACGAGCATGGGGAAGAACACGATCACTGCTGCGAAGAACAAGACTGTTGCCGTGGCGGGGAACGGGACGTGTGCTGCACGCGCTCCCTCGTCTACTGGACGGACGAGGAGGGCGGCGACCCCACCGAGCACCAGCAGCACCGTTACGACGAGGAAAACCCAGACGGGCACCTCGAACCCAGCTATTCCCACTGTCGAGGTGAAGCTCGCTGCTGTGGCCATGGGTCCAGTGTCCTCGATCATGCGCGGGCGCCGGCGTACTGGGTGAACATGCGGTCCATCGTTGCTTCGTGGCGGGCGGCGCGGTCGTCCTCGCCGCGGGCGCGGGAGATCTCCGCGAACGCGGGGCGGTCCGGCTCGGCGGGGGCGGGTCGGCGGCACATCTCGGCGTAGTACCGGTCTGCGTCGTGCTCGGCCTGCTCGAGGCGGGCCCGCAGCTCGAGGACCTCGGCGATGAGCGCCGGGGCGGCCATCTGGAACCCGATCATGTAGCCGGCCTCCCACACCTGCCGCTGCTCGTCGGTGAGTTCCCACTCGTGGACGTGCTCGGTCGGGTCGGCGGTGGCGGCGTCGATGGCGCGGAACGCGGCCACGGTGTCGCCGGCGTAGAGCTCGTCGACGGCGTCGCGGGTGGACTGCTGCACGGTGTCGGGGCGGACGGTGGTCGGACGCTCGAGGGTCATCGTCATCACGCGGCCGTGCTCGAGGCGAGTTCGCCGATCTTGTCGGGGCGGAACCCGCTCCAGGAGCCGGTCTCCGTGTCGGTGACGGCGTTGGGGGCGTTGGGGGCGTTGGGGGCGTTGGGGGCGTTGGGGGCGTTGGGGGCGTTGGGGGCGTTGGGGGCGTTGGGGGCGTTGGGGGCGTTGGGGGCGTTGGGGGCGTTGGGGGCGTTGGGGGCGTTGGGGGCGTTGGGGGCGTTGGGGGCGTTGGGGGCGTTGGGGGCGTTGGGGGCGTTGGGGGCGTTGGGGGCGTTGGGGGCGTTGGGGGCGTTGGGGGCGTTGGGGGCGTTGGGGGCGTTGGGGGCGTTGGGGGCGTTGGGGGCGTTGGGGCGTTGGGGGCGTTGGGGGCGTTGGGGGCGTTGGGGGCGTTGGGGGCGTTGGGGGCGTTGGGGGCGTTGGGGGCGTTGGGGGCGTTGGGGGCGTTGGGGGCGTTGGTGGCGTTGGTGCCGAGGGTGGTCTTCCACTCTTCGATCTGCGCCTGGTCGACGTCGTCGAGGATCACCTCGGTGTACTCGATGCCGGCGGAGTCGAGAGCGCGCTCGGTGGCCTTGCACATGCCGCAGAACCCGGACTTGGTGTAAACCGTGATGCTCATCGAAATCACCTTTTCGTAAAGTTTGTGATGCAGGAGGCCCCTCCCTCGTTGCATGCTTCTATTCTATAACGCGCGGGCCTATATGTGTACCCTTTTTGGCACATTCTTTGCACCTTTTTCTGCCGGGCGGCACACCTTTCGGCAGCCTATGCATGCGCATTGTTTGGCACCAGGGCATGACGTTTGAGAACGTACGGCTGGGGCATCGATAACGGCGGGAGGGTTGGGAATCCCCAGGAGCATGAACGCCGTGCTGCTATTACCGTCACCCGATAGCAATAGCAGGGCCGCGCATTCCTAAACTGTGTCATCCCGGCGCTTTCACCATGTTGGAGACAGCCGCCGCCGTCCGCGGCTCAGCCTTTGACGGGGTGCGGGGTGCTGGTCGCGGTGGTGGTCATGGTGACGTCGTCCTGGTCGCACTCCCAGAACACGGATCGGATCTCGTCCGCGATCGCGTCGGGCAGCCGCTCGTTCGTCCATGCCGTCGACGGGAACGAGACGGTGACGGTGACCGTGGTCATGGGGTGGGTGGAGGACGGGCCGTGTCCGGCCCTGCCCCACTCGTACTGCCAGGCGAAGCCGACTTCGCCGGTGGGTCCGCCGCCGTGGACGTCGAGTGCGGCGCGGTGTTCGTCGTCGGTGTGGTTCGGGCGGCGGGTGCAGTGCCATTCGAGGCCGGCGACGTCGTACGTCGTCGCTGCGCACTCGACGCCGGTCGGGTCGAGGTCCGCGGCGTGTGCTTCCGGGTCGATCTGCTCGCCGATGGTGGCGGGGGCGTTCGTAGGTGATGTGCATGAGGGGTGCGGCTCTCTAGAGTTCGGGGGCGGCTTCTGGTCTGGGGTCGTGAGTGAGGGGCCGCGCCGCCGTCGCTATCGGCGGCGCAGCCTGCCCGCTACTGGCGCGCTGGTTTCGGGATGAGGTCGGTGTGCTGGAGCAGGAACCGGACCGCGGACCAGGCCGAGAGCTGCGCCCGGTCCCAGGCGTGGTGTCCGTCGTTGAACTCGCAGCCCTGCCCACCGGTGATGTCGCGGCCCTCGGCGAGCTCGCCGTTCTCGTCGCAGAGGATCGGGTGTGGCATGTTGCTGAACTCGCGGATGATGCGTTGCGCGACAAGATGCCCGGCGGCGGTGAAGTCGCGTGAGGTGTTGATGCCGTCGCAGCCGTACAGGACTTCGGTCGGCATCTCCCCCGGCTCCCCAGCAACCAGGATGGTGCCGTGGTCGGTGTAGGTGTCGGTCATCCCGTCGAACGAGCGACCCTCATACTTGCCGCAGATCTCGTCCACCTGGGCACTGGTAGGGCCGTCCTCGTGGTGGACGTTGATCCACGCCGACGCTGTGCCGTGGCCGAGTGCAGCGAGGTCCTTGGTCGGGATGATGGTGCTGGTCATGGGGTGCCCTTCGCTGGGTGCGATCGGTGGAGCGGGAGGAGGCAATTACGACTTGTCCCCTCCCGCGTTTGGTCACTCGTCGGGGCCGGTGTGGATCAGGGTGTCCACGAAGGTCGTGAACTCCGGTCCTGCTATCGCCGCGGTGTGCGTCAGGACGTAGCCCTGCTTCAACAGGATTTGCAGGTCCTCGTCACGTTCGGTGATCTTCGCCAACTGCCGCGGGATCTCGTCCTCCTTCACTACCGGGAAGAGCGTTGCCAGGCTTTCGATGCGTTGCATTTGTTCTTCCTCTCCATCTCGTTTTTTGCCGTGAAGGCGGTATTCCGCCTTAGCGACCGGAGGGCGCAGTGCAACCCGAAGGGCGATGGGGGAGAGACTTTCGGCGCGAGATAAGGGAGCGAAGCGACCGCGCGCCGAAAATCTCGGAGGAGCCGGTGGCGAAGCCACTTGAACGGAGACCCGGAGGTGGCCATGAGGGAGCGAAGCGACCGAGCCGCCGAAGGCTTCACGGCAAGAACCGGGCCGAAGGCCCCAAAGCGCCGGCGGAGCCAGTTCCACACGGAGCGAAGCGACTCCCGGCCTCCGGCCGGAAGCCCTGGACGCACCTTGTCCCGGCGGGTCCGGCAGGACGTGGGCTGGTGCTGCTGGCAGCATCCTGGGCATGAGATCTCGCCGCGACGGCCGGAAAAGCCGGCCCAGGAACCAGGGCAACCCGATCGACGTCCTGCTCGAGCAGGACGACACCACTCCCCCGACCTCCGCACCCGCCGACGTCGGCGTTGCTCGGACGGTCGAAGTGCTGCACTCGTTCTGGGTGCAGCCCGCGGACCTGGTGCCCTGCGATGTGGACGGCTGCACCGATCCGTCGGAACCGGAGGCATGGGAACCGGTCGACCTCGACACGGGCGATGAGCTGCCGGGCCGGTTCTGCGACGAGCATCAGCTCGCCTGGATCACCCGCCCGCGTGGGTCAACGCCGACCGCTGGGAATCTTGTCTCCCCCTGAGGGTTCTTGGTCGCGGCGCCGCTCTGCGGTGTCGTCGCGCTGCGAGCTCCGTCGAGCAGCGCCGAGGTGAGGAGGAGGCGGAGCCTCTTGCCGCCGTGCCCGGAGGGTGCGGCGCGGCCCACGGGCGCCAGGACGGGCCGCTGGGATATGTTCGGGCCGGGATGGGATACGAACCGGTACCGGGTGGACGTGGGAGCCGCTGGCTGCGACCCCCACACCGGTTCACCTACTCGGCAGCGGCGTCCTCGTCCTGGTCGGTCTGCTCGGGCTGGATACCTGCGGCGATCTTCTCGACCTGGCTGAGCGGGTAGCCCCACGCGGCCAACTGGTTGAGGTAGCCGCGGGAGTCGGCGTCCGGGGTGCGCCACCACTCACGGTTCGCCGTATTCTCGAAACCGGCGAGCACCACCGCGAGGGACATGTGCAGCCCCTTCGCGGGGTGCTGAGCAATCCACTGGAAGAGCGTGTCGCGCTCCCACCCACTCGACTTGATGCCGAGCAGACCGCTGGCGCTGACAATCCCGGACGCGTGCCGGGTGTATGCGTGGCCGGTCAGCGCGACAGCCAGGAACCGGGCCGCGTCCTTCGGAGCGTTCCTCCGCTGCAACAGGCACGCGATCCACTCGCGGCGCACGTCATCAGCGGCGTCCCACGCCTTGTTATTGGCGACCAGAACCCGACGAGCCGCCTTCCGTTCCTCCGCCTCGGCCGCGCGGTCCTCGTCGGACTTCTCCTGCGCGGACGCTCCGCCACCGACCTGACCGGTCGCGCGGTAGCCGAGGTAGCGGGGGTGGTGGGCGTCGGGAGTGGTGCACACCTGCACCGGCTCCGGGGTCCCCCCACTCGCTCACCGTCCACGCGACCCCCGCGCACTCGGCGTGGGCCTCGGGGTCCAGGGGGTGGCGCTCGGTGTAGTCGGTCACGTCATCGGCCGCGTCGGTGAGGCGGTCCAACGAGTCGTAGTCGTCGTCCTCCACGACCCGCTTCCCCTCAGCGACCAGTTCTGCGAGCACCTTCGCGCGGGCGTCGCGACGCTCGCGGTCCTGCCGCAACTCGGCGGCGTAGTGGGTCAGTTCGTCCTCGTCGTACCCCTCACTGATGGCTTCGTTCAACGCGGCCAATGCGTCGGCGTCGCCGTCGAACTCGGACAGGATCAACGCCTGGGTGAACGTCGCCTGCCCGGACGCCACGGCCGTGGCCGCCGCGTCCGACTTCGCGACAGTGAGGGTCTGCTTCACGGCGTCACGCTTCGTGCCTGTCTCGCGGGCGATCGCGGTGACCGACAGGCCCTCAATTTCCAACTGGCGGTACGCCGCGAGCCGGTCACCGTCCGTCAAGGCAGTGCGGCGCTCGTTCGCTACCAACTGCTCCGCAATCCGCTTGGCGGTGCTGTCGTCACGGGCCGTGACGAACACCGGGACAGCCACGGCAGCCTCGCAGGCGGCGAGGACGCGCATCTGCCCGTCGCGGACCACCACGGCCCCGTCGGCGTTCCGGTAGCCGATAGTCGGCAGGAGCACCCCGTGCTGCTTCACGGAGGCCAGGAACGCCGGGTCGAGATCGGCCGCGGTGCGGACGTTGTTCTCGATCACCACGTCCGCCGCGGGGACGCGCACCAGGTCGACGCCACTCGCGTCGGGCTGGGGCTGGTCGGTCAGGTGGGTGACGGTGATGTTCTCGGTCATGGTCATGTCGTTTGCTACGCTTTCCGGTAGTGGCCGGGTGCGGGTCCTGGCAAATTGCAGTTGTCGGGAGCTCCGCACCCGGTCTTTTTATGGGTGGGACTGCTGGGTGTTACTGCTGGCGGAACACGGCGGTCAGTGCTTCCGCCCGGGTGAGCGCCGTCCGTGCGTGCTGGAAGGCCCGCATGACGGCCGTGTACTGATCCGGCGACAGCGACCGGGTGTCCCCGGCTTCGTCGTAGGTCGGGAATAGGACCGTCCCGTACAGCGGCGACGCCGCCCGGGAACGCCCGAGAGCAACCGCCGCGACGGTGGCGAGGTCGTTGCGCTCCCCCGCATACATGCCTTCGTCATCGATCCACGCGTCGATCCGGCCGTCGAGGCGAACCACGTCCACCAGGCGGCACCCGATCTGCTCCCGCGTGCCCTGCAGGGTCGACTCACGTGCGTTCACGACGACGCCTTCAACCGCACCATCTGCGGTCGCTCGAATACCCATCAACTTCATTTCCATCTCTCCTTGTCCTCTCCTCGTTTTTTGCCGAGAAGGCGGTTTACCGCCTAGCAGCCGGGAGGGGTGTGTCTACCCGAAGGGCGGAGGTGGAGAGAATTTCGGCGCGAAATAAGGGAGCGAAGCGACCGCGTGCCGAAAATCTCGGAGGATCCGGCCGCGCCAGCGGCTAGACACAGCCCGGGAGGCTGCTACGAGGGAGCGCAGCGACCGAGCCGCCGAAGGCTTCTCGGTAAAAAACGGGCCGTAGGCCCACAGCACTGGCCGGCTTGCCGGCTCCCCCCAGACAAGACCAGCCCGCCGAAGGCGGCCCGCTCAGACCAGAACAGGCCGCCGACGGGCCCCTTGGATCCCTCGTGCTCGAGGAGCTCGCCGGCGCGCAGAGGCCAGCGAACGTGAAACGGCCCCGGCCCTGCAGAGGGCTGGGCCGGGGCCGCTCTAGATCAAGCCGATCGAGGCGGCTCAACCCGGTGCACCCGATACCCCATGCGAACCGACCGGAGTGCAGCACTCACGCTATGCGGGCCGCTCGACGCCCGGCAAGCGATCCGGCTATGACATTGCTGAGAGCTCCACGCGGTGCTTCACAGCAGCCCGCCACACCCACGCCGCGGTCGCGGCGATTGCCTTCGCTTCCATGCGGCGATCGACACCACGGTAGGTACGGATCCACGCGTGCACGGGCACCGGTGGCACGACGTCACCCATCGGCCCACCGCGGGCGTCTGCGGGCAGCGACACGGCTTCCTCGGGCACCCAGCGGCCACGCCGGCGCCCGCCTATCAGCGGGGCCCTTGCGGCTTCAGAGCCCGCTTCTTGATCGCTCGATGAGTAACCACACGTGGTGCACGAAGCCCATATGCACGAGCTGCACGGAGACGACGTCGCCGTCGGCCTGCTCAACGAACCCGAGGCAGGTCTGTAGGCCGGACCGGGTGAACTCGACTCGCACCCACACCGCCGGGTAGCCGGACACCCTTCTCCGGTGCCGGCGGGGCGTCTATGCCGAGCGGCTGGTCCTCGGGTGGATCGGGGTGGATGGGCGGCGCCCACCGGTGTTCGGGCATGCCACCGATGATGACCACGGCCGCCGACACCGCAGCCTCAGCGGTCGCGGCGGCGGCCGTCCTGCACTTCGCCAATCTGCTGCATCACACGCTGTAGGACCGCTTCCCGCATGTCCACGTCCGGCTGTGACCGGTCGAGCCGGTTCAACCGGCGGATGACGCTCCGCCGCGCAGCCGCGAGCTCGTCAACGGTCATCCACCGCAACCGCCCGAGTTCATCATCCACGACCAGCAGGGTAAACACTCAGACCGATCATCAATCCACCATGACCCCGCCATCTCGCGCAGCTGCAACCGACGCCAACGAACCAACCACGGCCCCTTGGATGGCCTGCGCAGCAAAGCGAAGACAGGGCGCATCCCTCTCCCGGCCCCCACGCTCACTCGGACCGGTCGTGTCGGCGCGATCGGTGAAGATGGATCCATGACCACCGTCCGCGGCACGATCCGCTCCACCAACACCAACACCATCACCGCTGACGGCCACGCAGACAACCAGAGCACCACCCGAGACCGCGCCGTCGACGCTTGACGCCGGGGAGAGACGAGACGGCATGGCAATCCACCCAGCGATCGTGCTCACCTGCGATGGCTACCAGTGCAGGGAAAAGCTGGCACTGATCGGCCCCAACGCCGTCAGCTATGCCGGTGCTCGAGGGCATGCCGAGTCGTACGGGTGGGGCTGCTCCACAGACGACGTCGACTGGTGCCCCACCTGTCGCGCAAGGCAGGCAACGCTCGCTGAGGAACGCTAGCGGCGCGAGCAATCGCGCCCCGGTCCGAGCGCTAGGGCAACGCTCCAGGACCGGAGCGTCGATGCTCACCAACGAGCCTTGGTCGAAAGACCAATCGGGTGTGGCTCGCACACAGAACCTATCCGTCCCCGTTTTGGAGGACAACCAGGCATCGCGCCTGCCGGCCACACGGTGCCAGGCGAGCACACATGGTGAGCGAGGACCTTGACTGCAGGTGCCGGACCGATCGGGCCGGAACGGTCCCTGGATGGGGACAGCGCACTCTTCTGGCCCCGGCGGGTCGAGCCGGGACTAGGGAGAACACCTCCCGGCTCGACCCGCACCCGCGCTCCGCCGGCGTCTCAATAGCCGATCCGTTACCGGGCGTGGAGCTCGAGGTAGTCGAGGGCCTGGCGCACCGTCTCTTCAAGGCGGGCGGGTGCTGTCGATGACGAGTCGATCGTCCGTGCGAGGCTCGTACTCGTCGACGGTGCGCTGTACCTCGTCCCACGTCGGCAAGGTGAACCCGGGCAGGTCGTTCGCACGCTGCTGCACCCGGCGACGGTGCTCGTCGACGTCTGCACACACGACCTCGATCACGCGCAGCGGTACCCCAGCGGCTTCCGCTGTCGACGCCCATCCGGCCCGAGCGGGTTCAACGCCACTCACCGCGTCCGCAATGACCATCTGTCCTCGCCGCAGATTCGGTACCGCGATGGCATGCATGATCGAGTAGGCGGCGATCCCGGACTGCTCGCGCGGAATCTGGTACTTCCACATCGCGCCCTCGATCGCATCAACGCGAAGCGTCAGCGAAGGCGTCAACTCCGCGATCGCCGCAGACAGCGTCGACTTCCCTGCACCGGGAAGACCACAAACCTGAACCAGCATCGGCAACTCCTTCGTTGGACGTGGCTCACTGTCTATCGGTCATGGACGCGCAGCACCAGCGAAGTGGATACCTCCGTCGGCTTCTGACGACGTGTCCGAATGCCGATCGACTACCGGACCAGCTCGCGTTCGTAGAGGTTGGAGGCGAAGTGTCGCCCGCCCTCGAGGGCCGTCACCGACACGTCGCTGACATACCGAACCCTTGCTGTTCGTAGGAGCGCCGCAAGCCCAGGTTGTCCGTCGCACAGTCAATCCGCACGAGTACCGCCCCACGATCGGCAGCTCTTTGCTCTACCCATGCCAGCAGTCGTTGCCCGAGCCAGCTGCCCCGACATGTCTGTGTCACGGCCAACCACAGCGGCTCTCGTTCGAGCGGGGGAGCTAACTGCGTTCTGAGAGTCCGCTCGGTTAACGCCTCACGGCTCTCTGAGACGACGCGTTGCCCAGAAAGCCGGCAGCGGTGCCATACAGTTCCCGATTTCACACCCTGCCCGCAGTACGCAGCGGGCGCCGAAGGTTGGACTATGCAGGCGATCTAGGAGCCGCTCGCTTACGATCCCTCCGACCTAGACGAGCGTCTAGATAAGTACCCAGGAGCGAGGACCAGTGAGCACCACCGCACCCCTGAGCAACGCGACCACGGCCCCGCCAACGCCGACCAGCCGACACTTCAACGGGCTCGACAGCCTCCGCGCCGCGAGCTTGATCGCCGTCATGGCGTTCCACGTCGCGCCGACGATGGCCCCGGGCGGATTCATCGGCGTGGACGTGTTCTTCGTCCTCAGCGGGTTCCTGATCACGACCTTGCTGCTGCGAGAACATCAGACGACAGGAACCTTCGCCCTGCGAGCGTTTGCTGTGCGTCGAGCTCGCCGGCTGCTGCCCGCGGCGCTGGTGATGGTGACGGTGATGACCCTGATCGCGACCGTGCTCGGCGGCGACCTCACCCGCAGCCTTGCGCGGCAAGTCCTCGGCGTCGTCACGCTCACCAGCAACTGGGAACAGCTGCTCGCCTCGCACGACTACTTCGCCGGCGCAGGTTCTCGACTCTTCGACAACTGCTGGTCCCTCGCCGTCGAAGAACAGTTCTACCTGTTCTGGCCACTCGTGCTCCTCGCCGCACTGCGTTGGCTCCGACCCGGGCGCGGGCGTTGGGCGCTCGTCGCACTGCTTGCCAGCACCGCGGCTGTCCCACTGATCCTGACGGCAGGAGAACACTTCGACGCCGCGTACCTGGCCACTCCAGCGCACGCCTTCGGTCTCGCAGTAGGAGCCACCATCGCCGTGCTGCACAAGCACTCGACTCCCCGACTACAGCGCACGGTCACGACGACCAGCGCGCGTGCTCTCCTGGCCCTTGGGGCCCTCGCCCTGGTCGGATTGACGCTCCTGCCGACCGCCGCTGTGCCGCAGAATCAATCCGCAGTCACGCTCGCCGGCGCTCTGGCGGGGGCAGCTCTGGTCATCGGCGTGGTCCACAGCCCGCGCCAAGTCGGCAATTGGTTGGAGCGCGGCCCCTGGGGGTGGCTGGGCAGGCGCTCGTACGGCGTGTACCTGTGGCACTTCCCGCTGATCGTCATCGCAGACGCTGCCAGCCGTTCCTGGAGCGTCTCCGGAGCAGCCCCGAACCTCCCCCACGTGTTCGCCCGCCTCGCTGCTGTCGTCGTCGCAGTGCTGGCGGGAGCTGCAAGCCTCAGGTGGGTCGAAGCTCCCATCCGAGCTAAAGGTTTCCGCGCGAGCCTTCGCCGACCTGCGGTCGCTACCGCTACTCTCGCTATCTGCATCTGCATCTGCGCAGCCGTCACCCTCGGCGTGATGAGCGTGCTTCCGGGGGGTGCACCCTCGCCCTCCCCCGGGCCTCCGCGCACATCTTGCAGCCCGTCTGCATTGCACGCCTCGAAGGCGGGAGCAGGCATGGTTGCCATCGGCGACTCGGTCATGCTCGCTTCGGCCTGCGGACTCCGCCAGAGTTTCCCTGGCATCACGATCGATGCCGTGGAGAGCCGGCAACTCATCGCGGCACCCAACCTCGTTCGCCGTCGCATCCGGTCAGAGCCATCGACGAGGACCGTCATCCTCGGCCTTGGCGTCAACGGTGTCGGCGGCACACCGGACCTCGAGGCCGCGATCCGTGCAGCCGGTCACCGTGAGGTGGTCCTCGTCACCGTCTCCGCACCCGTCGCATGGCAGGACACCGTGAACACCGAAATTCGCCGCGCCGCGGCGCATCACTCGAACGTCCGCGTTGCCGACTGGCACTCCGTCGCCCAGAAGCATCCAAATCTCATTGCACCGGACGGAATTCACCCTGGGCCGGCTGGCGGCGAACGCTACGCAGCTGCAATCCGCGCTGCACTTCGGCACGTGTCATGACTGGGCCAAAACCACGGCGGCACCTGGCGCACATTGGTCCGTCCGCCAGAAACGATCATTTCTGACCAGGTGCGCCGGAGAGTTCGACACGCCAGGCTCAGAACTGATTGAAACCCTCCTGGTGGCCGAACCCGCCGCTCTGATAGAAGCTGCCGCTTGCACTTGTCTCGGTACCTGCGTCTTCCCAGCTCCCGCGCACACCGATGAAAGAAACGGCCGGACACGCTTCTGCGGCATCAGCGGTGGCAGTGAAAGTAGCTGCCGGCCCTATCGCCATTACGGCACCGAGGGTGACCCCAGCGATCGTTCTCAAGCGAGCATGGATCGTGGACCGCCGTTGCGCATTGCTGCGCATTCGCTCAATCTTGACGCGAGGACCGACGAGTCACCAGTCGGCATATGAGGGGACCATGCCTACTTTCCGCGCTGCACCACCCGGGATACCCCCTGCCACGTGGGAGCTCGCTCACCGCCGGTCGGCCCTCCTGCTATAGGCCCTCGAGGTCGGCTTCCGCCGCGAGGGCGGCAGCGAGGTCCTTCTCCGACGGCAACGCTGCTCGCACGCCGGGTGGCAGCAGATCGTAGTTGGCGACACCGATCGGGGCCGGCTGTCCCGCGAGGGAGTACCGGACGACGGCGTCGTTCTTGTCCGCGACCAGCAACAGGCCCACGGTGTCGGCGTGCTGGGGTCGGCGGAGTTTGTCGTCGACGAGTGCGACGTAGAAGCCGAGCTGGCCGAGGTACTCGGGCTTGAACTTCCCGGTCTTGAGCTCGATCACGACGTACCGGAGCTGCTCGACGTGGAAGAACAGCAGGTCGACGTAGAAGTCGTCCCCGTCGACGTCGAAGTGCACCTGCCTGCCGACGAACGCGAACCCCTCGCCGAGCTCGCGGAGGGTGTCGATGATCCGGTCGACGAGTGCCTGCTCGAGGTGGCGTTCCTTTGCGTCACCGTCGAGGGCGAGGAAGTCCAGCACGTACGGGTCCTTCGTGATCTGCTGCGCCAGATCCGAGTCGCCCGGCGGGAGCACGTCGGCGAAGTTCGTCGGCGCCGCCTGGAGCCGGGTGTGCGCTTCGGAACGGATCTGGTGCTCGAGGACGTTCCGGGATCACCCGTGGTCGGCCGCCTGGCCGGCGTACCAGTCCCGGAGCTCGTGGTCATCGAGCCGATCGAGGAGGACTGTCATGTGCCCCCAGGGCAGTTGTGCAACAGCCTGTTGCAGAATCTGCTCATCCGGCCACGCGGCAGCGAACGCGCGCATGTACGCGAGGTTCCGCGGGGAGAAGCCCTTCATCTCCGGGAACTCAGCACGCAGATCCGTCGCGAGCCGGCCGATGACGTTGCTGCCCCCATCCTTCATCGCCCTGCCGCTGCAGGATCGTCGCACCGATCCCCCAGTACAGACGAATGAGTTCGGTATTCACTACAGACGAATGAGTTCGGTATTCACGCGGCGCTGCGCCGCAAATCGGGCAGCACGCACTTGCCGCTTCAGCTCGGCAAGTGCAGCGGCATACCCGGATACGGCTGGCGACGAATCAGACATCACGCTCAGTCTGCCCGACCAACGGACCTCCAGAAGCACGAACGAAGTGTTCTACGGGATCAACTATGCCAGGGCGGGGAGGATCCCCGAGCGGAAGGCGACCTCCCAAGGCACAGAAAGTCACCACGCACCTCGTCGACGACCACCGACGACACCATCTACAACAGTAAGGGCCGCACCATCACGTTCGGCTTCGACGGTGCGCACTACGAAATCGACCTCACCGATGACAACGCCGACGCGCTCCGCGGAGCGTTCTCCGACTGTATCTCCACCGCCCGCAAGGTGGGCGGGGGCTCCGGCCGTGCAGGCAGCAGCAGCAATCCGAAGCGTGGGAACTCGGAAGAGCTCGCGAAAATCCGCGAATGGGCCATCGCCAACGGCCACGAAGCCTCCTCCCGCATCCGCGTCAGTCGAGGCCGTCCGCGACGCCTACCACGCTTCCCACTGACGCCGCTCCCCCAGAAAGACAGCTGGCAAGCCCTGGGACGACCCAGCATTCCAATATCAGACGGCCCATTCCTGCCTCTTCGTACAGCCGCCGCATTGGAGCGATCCTGGAGGTGGACAAGTCGTTCCACTACCTCTAGCGTTTCGTTCACCAGACGATCGTCTGTCGAACCCACGACGGGCAGCAGCGAAGACCGCGCAGCCCCCTAACGCGAGGAGTTGCCTATGCGGATCAAGAAACTGGCAACCACACTACTGGTTGCCACGTCTGCTATCAGCATGCTTTCCGGAACATCCACCTGGAGCACTGCCTCCAACGCCAAGCTGCACATCTTTGATCAGGATAGCTACATTTACAACAATTCCTGGGGTGGCGGGACCAACGGCGAACAGGGGATCCGACGAAGAGACGGTCACGCCGACTTCCAATGGAACTGGAAGGGATCAGGGAACAGCGTGCAAGCTTACCCATCCGTTGTCCGCGGGTGGCACTGGGACAGCCCCCGATTCAGCACTCACAAACTCCCAATCTCAGTCGCCGGACCACCTTCCTGCAAAATGCAAAGCAAACTCAAATATGCGTTCAACGCTACCGGCAGCTACGACGTCGCGTATGATCTTTGGGCCGCCACCGACCGCAACTTGTCCTGGCGGACCCATCCATCTCTCGAAGTGATGATTTGGGGAGAACATCAAGACGCGAACCCAGCTGGGACCCCCGTGTCCACTGTGAGCATCGCTGGCCACAATTGGACCGTGTGGAAGGGTAGCGGAGCCTTTGGTGGACCAGTCGTGTCTTTCGTCTCCGATCGTGATGCCCTTCGTCACCCTCTGGATCTGATGCAGTTTGTTCATGAGGCTGCAGGGGCGCACGTAGACTCGCGCCTTCGTCTCATCAGCACCGAATTCGGGGTCGAGGTGGAACACGGAGTCGGATCGGCAACCATCAGGGATTGGTCCGAGCGACGCACAGCGAGTTGCAGATGAACTCCAGTATCTCATCAGCACAGCAAAGATTCGGGATGAATTTCAATGGTCTTGCGTGCGGTGGCTCGGCGAACGCTGAAGACATTAGCACCGCCACCACCTCGGAGCGGCGCAAGAGCGGCCCGGAGGCTGCACATTTGGCCATGCGACGCACCCGCCACGCAGTCAACAGATTTGGGAAAAACGCCCGCCAACAGGCACCAAAGCGTGCCGAGAAAGGTGTATATGCGAAATCATCCAGGTGATAGAGCTCATATTAACAAGGAGAATGTGGCAGTTGTCGCGTTAGATCTGTTCCGCGAGTACGGCTACGAACACGTCACTATCGAGGATATTGCGGACGTTGCTGACATCAGCAAACACAACTTGGAGCGAATGTTTCCAACCAAGGCCTCGATCATTTACGGCGATTTAGACGCTTGCGCGGAACGCCTACTCTTCTCCTTTACAGATGCACACCGAGACACGCCGCTCAAAGCCGCACTCGAAACCGCCTACCGCGCTATAGGCGACCTCTCGGACGAGGCCCTCGCAAGGATGCGTTTACGAGTCCAAATCCTCGCGACGCAGCCCGCAGTGGCCGGGGAGAGTGGTTTCTACCTGCAGTCACTGATCCCGCCGACCGTATGGTTCTTGAGCACTCGCGACGGTGGCTCTCCGGATAATTTCCGAACCTTCGTGATTGCGCATCTACTCGCCTCTGCCGCGACAGCCGCCCTCGCTTGGTGGGCTTCCCACACCGATGAAGACCCACGACACGCACTTACCGAGGCAGTAACTCTCGCCCTCAAGTGTGTATGAGGAGGGATTCAGCAGTGCGGCGGAATAATCCCACCGTCGACACTTTTTCACGAAGGAGAGACGAAAGTTGAAAACAATGGTGAATCATGTAAGGCGCAATACTTCGGTGCTGCCAAAGCTGTTGATCGCAAATTCAACACTCTCACTCGCCGCGACAACCAAAACCCTGTCGACTATCGCTGAAACAAGCGCAATCGGTCCGATAGATGTACAGTTCCAGACGTATTTGACTGGCGGCGCCCAGAACGCCCAGCAGCGGTCAAGGAGCTGCAAATGATCCGCGCTATCCGAGTTATTACGACGGCCCTCGGCGGCGTGCTCGTCGCGACTGTCGCGCTCGGGTTTGCTACTGCTCGAGCCGAAGTTCCGGCGCATACCCCAAGAGTGGAGTCGGCAAATATCGCGGACGCCACTGCGTCGTCCGGGTTCGCAACACACTACGACTTCGGACCGGGTGGCGGCGGGACCAACGGCAACTGCTCATTCCCAGCGCTCCCGAAGGACGATCTCTACGTCGCCGTCGGGCCCGACAAGTACCGGCACGGCGCCGGATGCGGGACGTTCCTCGACGTCACCGGGCCAAAGGCCAAGGTCCGCGTGGCCGTGATGGACCAGTGCCACGAGTGCGGACCCGGCCACCTCGACCTCAGCGACGCCGCATTCCGGAGGATAGGAAACTACAATTCTGGCAAGATCCCGGTGCGGTTTAAGTTGGTCAAGAACCCGACTGTGCCTCCCCTCGCTCTGCGGTTCAAGGAGGGGTCTTCCGCATATTGGGCGGCATTGCAGGTCATCAACAACGGGAATGCGATCCGTTCGGTTACGATCAGCGGCCACGGTCGGAGTCTGTCGATGACCCGGACGGAATACGGGTACTGGCTCGCACCGCGTGGAGCTGGCAACGGGCCGTACTTGGTTCAGGTTCGCGACGTGCTCGGACATCGCGTGGCGCTCCACAACGTTCCCTTGAAACCCGGGAAAGTCCAGCCGACAAAGTCCCGGCTATACGGTTGACGGCGGTCAGCGGGGGAACCCTTCGTCGTCATCAAGGCAGGTCCGACGGACTCGAGTCCCTCCGCGAGCAACACGACGACACCAGCCCCGCAGACCACATGAACAAGCGGCATTGGATCACGCTGCATCCCGGCGGCATTCTGGACGCAACGCACGTCGACGAGCTCGTAACCAAGTTGCTCCTGCTCGGCGGGCCTCCTGAGGGCTGGACAACCGTGGACTTAGCCTCTTTTACCAACCGCTAAACGCCACCCGCACCACGACGGGCGGAAGTGTGCCTTGAGTGGGTCAGATCGCGGGGCGTTCAGCGCGCTTCGTCAATATAGGTGTCGGTAGCGTCAACGAGAGACGGACGCGTACAGCGTCGGGAGGCATGCTGGCGGCGAGAGCTAAGTAAGCCGCGTCTCAGCTTGGTGGAGCAATGAAGTATCGCCGCGCAAATGCAAAGACCTTCGAGGAATCCCCTTAAGCGATCAGGTTCTGAATCGCCGGGTCAGTCGTTTGATTTCCAGCATCGGTGAGGATGGCGTAGAATTTCCCGGTCGTCGACACAACGGGCCCACAAGAATCGCCAGGGATGGGCGAGAAAGAATTATTGCGAGCCGCCCGAGGGAGACCAAGCCGCGCTCACGTTGACAAGCTCGGAATTCTGGTTGCCACGACGTCGCAATTAACCCCAGGCATTGCCCCGCTGGTGAAGAAGTGTTCGTCTGCACGCGGATCTCCCGAACCATTGAACGTGATTGCTCCGTCGCCACGTGTCCGTGGGTCAGAGAGGATGACGCGCCCCGCTGCGCGTGGAGTGTAGGTGTAGGAACGGTTACAGGTGACACCAAAGGTAGTGTGGTGGCAGAAGGGTTTACTGGTGCGCAAGCGGGTCTACTCGTGCGAGCGCAATATCATGGTCGGGATCCGTTCGGATAACCTGACTAACAGGGTCGGTACCCGCAAGAATGCCCTCGTTCAGTGTACTCACACACTGCTTTACAATCACTACGTACCGTGTAGCGCGCTCCTTTGCCGAAAGAAATGCAAAGATGCCGTTCTTTTTCAGTACGACGCCTGCAGTGCAGTCGCCGCAATGCTGCATTCGGACCGCCTTCCCCGCGCCAAGGGCGCAGCCCTACCCGGCCTGGAATTGCAGCACTAGCCGCGCCAGGGGGTCCGAGGACGCTGAGCAGCAGCGCCGCGACGACGATTGCAACGAGTGCCAGGAGGGCGTGCAGGGTGGTTCAAACACCACGAATCGCATACGTGATGCCATATCAATATATCTCGAAGTTTTGGGGTACCCATCGCGCTCGGGTTACAGGCAACGGGTCCTGGCCCGTTTCTGCAGGACCTGCCCGTCGTAATATTTCGTTCGATCGTCTAGCCATAATGGAACAACAAGGGCTCGCTTGTGACCGAGCGAGTACACAGCAGCTGAAGGGTGCGTGGAGGTGCTGCAACTCAACTGTCGAGCGACTGTCGGCGAAAGCAAGGAAGGAGCAGCTAGGGAGATGCGCTCTCTTGTTCGGTTCTGTCGCTATCGCCTCGCTAGCCCTGACGCCGTTCTTTCACTGCCGTGGAGCACCGCCGTAGCCGCGTATGCCAACAAGGTGAGGCTCAGGAGTACTGCGAGCGAATGCACGATCGGACGAGATTGGCGACGCGCAGTTTCATTCATGCGAAAGTCCGGCTTCAGCGCTTCAAGGGGCGCGATTTGGCCTGGTGTGCTGGCACTCGAGAGACTCAGTGGGGCCTGTCGAACGATTTCAGCTCCGGCGGGACTGCGGATACCGAACCGCGCACCCGGATC
Source organism: Curtobacterium flaccumfaciens pv. betae (assembly GCF_026241855.1). Taxonomy (NCBI): domain Bacteria; kingdom Bacillati; phylum Actinomycetota; class Actinomycetes; order Micrococcales; family Microbacteriaceae; genus Curtobacterium; species Curtobacterium flaccumfaciens. The sequence goes on from NZ_JAPJDC010000001.1 coordinate 2,821,049, forward strand.
GGCATTTGGACGAGCTGTTCTCCGACGGTCAAGTCCGGGTCAAGGAGGATGCGGACCGCCAGGGCCCCCATCTCCTCGTACGGCAGTGCCGCGGTGGTGAGGGTCGGTTCGAGGTACAGTGCGATGTCGTCGTCGTCGAAGGAAACGACTGAGACGTCTTCGGAGACCCGGAGTCCTGCTTCGGTCAGCGCACGGTAGACACCGAAGGCGAGCCGGTCGTTCAGGGCGATCACCGCTCCAGGGCGACGGCCGCTGGCAAGCAGCCCCCGCATGGCTTCGTAACCGTGGTCGGGATCCCACTCGGGCATGTCGATTTCATTTATCGGCACAACGTCATGGGCCGCGAGGGCCGCCGATATCCCGGCGAGGCGCCGTTCGATCGCGCGGGTGGTCCAATCCGGACGTACGGACCGATCGCGGCCGATGATGACGACGTCCTCGGTGTGGCCGGCGTCGAGCAGGAGCCGCACGATCGACTCGCCGCCGGCGTGCTCATCAGCGAGGACGGTGGCGGTCGGACGGGATGCGACTGCGTTGAGCATGACGACGGGGATGTCCGCGTTGATCTCAGGGAGCTCGACGGCGTGCGGTCGGATCGAAGCGTAGATAAGCCCGTCCACCTGGTGGTCGACGAGCACGCCGAACGACGAGACGATCCCGTCCTGCTGGTCCTCGGTCTCGGTGATGAAGAGGACGTATCCCTGGCGCTTCGCCTCGGCGAGGGCGCCGCGGATCATGCCCGACCCGAACCGATCGGTCGTGATGGCCTCGGAGACGAGTCCGATGACACCGGACCGGCGGGTGGTGAGTGACCGTGCGGTGAGGTTCGGCCGGTAACCGAGTTCGCCCGCTGCGGCACGGATGCGGGCTGCTGCGTCGACGGAGACGCGCGATGCCGGGTGGGAATTGAGCACCTGCGAGACGGCTGCCTTGGACAGCCCGACGCGAGCGGCGACGTCGGAGAGCGTCACTCGACGAGCGCTCATCTCGACCTCGTCGTCATTGTTCGCACCTCTCCAGCATACGGGCTTGACAGACTATGGTGAACCGGTACACCATTTGTGATTAACCGGTTCACCAAGGCGGTGAACCCCTCGATGATGAGTGGTGGAACCCCGTGCACTACCTTCCCTCGACCGACGGCCAACGCCGCTTCCGGGCAACGGTGCTCCCGTGCTGAGGCTCCCCGACCACTGGGTGTGGGACTTCTGGTTCGCCGATGACGGCGACCGCCACCACGTGTTCTTCCTCCACGCACCGCGGTCGCTCGGCGACGAGCACCGTCGACACCGTGCAGCCCGCATCGGTCATGCCGTCTCCGACGACCTCGTCGACTGGGAGATCCTGGACGGACCGTTCGGGCCCGGTCCCGACAACGCGTTCGACGGAACGGCGACCTGGACCGGGAGCGTCGTGCGCGGCCAGGACGACCGCTGGTGGATGTTCTACACCGGCACATGGTTCCTCGAGGACGAGCCCGTCCACACCAACATCGAGACGGTCGGGGTCGCCGTGTCCGACGACCTCGTCACCTGGCAGAAGCTGCCCGGCCCTGTGACGCGCGCCGACCCCCGCTGGTACGAGACCCTCGGCAACGACCCCGACGTCGACGGCGCACTCTTCCCGGAAGAGGCCTGGCGCGACCCATGGGTCCACGAGGACCCTTCTGGCGGGCTCTGGCACATGCTCGTCACCGCCCGCTCCACCGAGGGACCGCTCGACGACCGCGGAGTCATCGGACACGCGACGTCCACCGACCTCGAGCGCTGGGAGGTACAGCCACCGCTGACCTCACCCGGATCAGGCTTCGTCCACCTCGAGGTACCGCAGGTCGTGCAGGTCGACGGCGCCTGGTTCCTGGTGTTCTCCTGCCCCGCTGACGCCCTCAGCACGGCCAATCCACGCGCCGACGAGACACCGGGCACCTGGTCGGTCCCGATCGACGGGCCCTTCGGCCCGTTCGACGTGACGGACGCCGAGCCGCTGACCGACGTGACGTGCTACTCGGGCCGGGTCGTCCGTCGTCGGGACGGCTCACCCGTCCTGATGACTTTCGCGAACGGCCGCGCCGGAGAACCCCTCCCCGGCTTCCTGCGCGACCCGGTCGACGTGCACGTCGTCGACGGTCGGCTGGCCCTCCGTCCAGCGACGCCCACGGCCCAGCCCCGGCCCCAGCCCCAGCCCTGCCCCGCCGGCAGCGGTAGGGCCGCTCCGTGAACGCCCGTCCCGTCGCCCGACACCCGATCCCACTCAAGGAGAACCATGCACACCACGTCCCTCGTCCGCCGGACAGGAACGGTCATCGCCCTCGCCGCGGTCGCCGCTGCCGCCCTCACCGGCTGCTCCTCCGGCTCCGCTTCCAGCAGTGCTGCTGGCAGCGGGACCGGCAGCATCGTCGTCTGGGGCCACCAGGGCCAGGACTCCGAGGTCGCGGCCATCCAGAACGCCGTCAAGGGCTTCAACGCGTCACAGAAGAAGGTGAAGGCGACCCTGAAGCTCATCTCCGGCGACACCTACACCAGCACCGTGACGAGCACCCCGACGAACAAGTTGCCGGATGTGCTCGAGATCGACGGCCCGACGCTCGCGAGCTACGTCTACAACGGCAAGCTCACTCCGCTCAGCGACTACGTGTCGAAGTCCACCGTCAGCAACGCCACGAGCGGCTCGATCGCCGAGGGTACCGACAACGGCAAGCTCTACGGCCTCGCGCAGTACAGCTCGGCGATGGGCCTCTACGGCAACAAGAAGCTCCTCAAGGCCGCCGGTGTTCAGCTCCCGACTTCGCCGTCCACTGCGTGGACGCCGGAACAGTTCTCGGCGGCGCTGAAGAAGCTCGCCGCGGCGAACTCCTCAGGGAAAGCGCTCGACCTCACCGAAGCGTCGATGAACGCCGAGTGGGGCACGTACGGCTTCTCGCCGATGGTCCAGTCTGCCGGGGGCAACCTCGTCCAGGGCGACAAGGCCACTGGTGTGCTGAACTCCGCTGCCTCGGTCAAGGCCCTCGAGGACATCGCGTCCTGGAAGCCCTACGTCGACGCGAACACGGACGGCAACGCCTTCCAGAACGGCCGCGTCGCGCTGAGCCTCAGCGGACACTGGAACTACCCGGCCTACTCGAAGGCGGCCGGCAGCAACCTCGTGGCCCTGCCGCTGCCGAACTTCGGCAAGGGTGAGAAGGTCGGCGCCGGGTCCTGGACCTGGGGCATGAGCTCGGCCACCAAGAACGGCAAGGCCGCAGGTGCCTTCATGGACTACCTGCTCAACGACACCAGCGTCAAGGCGATCACGGACGCGAACGGTGCTCCGGCAGCGACGAAGTCCGTGTTCGACAAGCAGGCCGACTACCAGCCCGGTGGTGCCCTCGCCCTCTGGGGGCAACAGCTCGAGCAGTCCTGCCCCGCCACGGCGATCACGGACTCCTGTATCGCGGTCTACCGACCGGTGACCCCGGGCTACCCGGTCATCACCTCGAAGTTCGCCAGTGCGCTCTCCGCGGCCTGGGGCGGCGCCGACGCGAAGGAGCAGCTGACCACCGCAGCCCAGTCCATCGACCAAGCCTTCTCCGACAGCAACGACTACAAGTGATCGGCGGTGGAGACGTCGGCCTGCCCGACGTCTCCACCGGTACCGCCCCCGAACAGGACGACCAGGAGCACCAGTGACCAGCACGCCCAGTCCCCAGTCGGATGCCCCGCCGACGCCATCCAGGGCGCGGGAGCGCCGCGCTCCCCGACAACTGCGCAAACAGCGGAGCGGCGCCTTTGCCGGTCCGCTAATGGCCCTCCCCGCGATGAGCGGCATCGTCCTGTTCATCGCAGTACCCTTCGTCGCCGCGATAGGGCTGTCGTTCTTCAACGTCCAGATCGGGTCGCCGCGTCCGCCGACGTTCCTCGGATTCACGCAGTACGTGCGCCTCTTCGCCGACCCCGTCGAGGCGCCGCAGTTCTTCCGCGCTCTCGGCAACAACCTCTTCTTCGCCGCGGTCGTCATCCCGGTGCAGACCGGGCTGGCGCTCGTGTTCGCCGTCCTGCTCAACCAGCAGCTCAAGGGCATCAAGTTCTTCCGCACTTTCTTCTTCATGCCCGTCGTCTTCCCCATGGCGCTCGTCGCTGTCATCTGGCGCGTCATCCTCGACCGCAGCGGGGACGGTCTGCTGAACAGCGCGGTCGAGACCGTGACCGGCGGGACCGTCGGCGCGCACAACTGGCTCGGCTCCGGCAACACGGCGATGTTCTCCGTCATCGTCCTGTCGGTCTGGCAGGGCGTCGGCTTCCAGATGGTGATCATCCTCGCGGCCTTGCAGGAGATCCCCGAGGAGCGCTACGAGGCCGCACGACTCGACCGAGCGAACGTCTTCCAGCAGTTCCGCTACATCACCGTGCCCGGCGTCCGGAACACCCTGATCTTCGTCGTGCTGCTCACGACGATCTTCGCCTTCCGGGTCTACGACCAGGTGTACATCCTGATCACCACCGCCGGGGGGAACGAGAACGCCCTCCGCACTGTCCTGTACCAGGCGACGAACGCGATCCTCGCCGAGAACAGCGTCGGTCAGGCAGCCGCCATCTCGGTGGTCCTCTTCCTGATCATCGTCGTCATCACCCTCGTCCAGCGAGCCGCCCTGCGCCAGAGGAGCGAAAGTTGAGCACCATCCGACCCACCCGCAAGCGACTCTCGAAGGCCGGCTCCTACGCCATCCTCATCGTGATGTCGGCGGTCATGTTCTCGCCGATCTACTACCTGCTGATCGGCAGCTTCAAGCCGAGCTCCGAGGTCCTCGATGGCTTCACCGGTTTCCTCCCCATCCACCTGTCGCTCCAGAACTACCTCGGGGTCTTCAAGGCCCTCGACTCGGACGCGACGGGGTACTTCTGGCGGTTCATGGGCAACTCCGTCGCCATCTCGCTGGTCATCGTGCTCGGCGGGCTCGTCGTGAACTCGATGGCGGGCTACTCCTTCGCGCGCCTGCAGTGGCGCGGCAAGAACGCGGTGTTCGTCATCGTCGTCCTGCTGATCATCGTGCCGTTCGAGTCCGTCGCGGTCCCGCTGCTGTTCTTGCTGAACGGCCATCGCGACACCCTGTTCGTGCAGATGATCCCGTTCGTGGCGAACGCGTTCTCGATCTTCTTGTTCTACACGTTCTTCCTCAACCTGCCGAAGAGTATCGAGGAGGCCGCGCGCCTGGACGGTCTCGGGGCCTTCGGCACGTTCGCCCGGGTCGTCGTCCCGAACGCCAGACCGGTCGTCGCGACCGTGGCCATCCTCACGTTCCTCAGCTCGTGGGGGTCGTACCTCTGGCCGTCGATCGTGACGTCCGATCCGAACGCCCGCCCGCTCCCGCTCGAGATGAGCGTGTTCTCCGGCCAGACGCCGGTCGACTGGGGACAGACGTTCGCTTTCGGGACCCTGCTGGTGCTGCCGGTCCTGATCGTCTTCCTCGCGTTCCAGCGGTTCTTCATCCAGAGTGTCGCCGGTTCGGCCGTCAAGGGATGACGCTCGCTTGCTCGAGTCGACGTGGAACTCGTCGGTTGTGCCAGGCGGCACTTCGGCCAGGAACGCGGAGTCGGGTTGCGAGCTCGTCGGTGCGCAGAGGTCGCGGAACATGAACCAGCCACGGTCGCGCGGAGGGCAGGCTCGGGTCCGGATTCAGGCTCGGCCTCGAGAGCGGAGCATGCAATGAGTGAGGCGTTCTCTGGGGAATCGGCGTCTGTGCGGTCGACCCATGTGGACGAGCTGCAGGCACACGAGATCGCGAGAGGCTCACTCGGCGAATCCGATAAGCCGCCGCGGACGGGTCTGGATGAAGTCGACGATGACCTAGACGGGCGGCAGGTCAGGCGTCGCGGCAAGTGTTCGAGCCGGCGCCGCGGGGCCAGGCGTCGTCGGCTTCACCGTCGTCGTTCGGCATCGGCATCGGCATCAACACGAGGATGCCTTCGAGCTCCATTCTGAGCCGCGGCGCCTGCGCGAGCGCGTCGAGCGCGTCGAGTGACTTGCTGGACGTGGGCAGGGATGTGGTCGCGGAGTCATTCGAGCAGGCGCTCCATCTTGTTGGGCATCCGCATCGCCGGCCACAGCGTCACGGAGCTGCAGAAGCAGAGCATCGATGTGTCGCCAGAAGTGACCTCGAGACTGCAATACCGGGGCTTCGACTTCAACGACGATCTTGAAGGCAAGCTATGCCAGGGTGGAGATGCCCCCGAGCGAAAGGCGACCTCCCATGGCGCAAAAAGTCACCACGCACCTCGTCGACGACCTCACCGGCGACACCATCGAAGACGGCAAGGGCCGCACCATCACGTTCGGCTTCGACCGCGCCTACTACGAAATCGACCTCACCGACGACAACGCCGAGGCGCTCCGCGAAGCGTTCTCCGACTACATGGCCGCCGCACGTAAGGTCACGGGCCGCGCCGGGCGCACCAGTGGCGGCAGCGCGCCGAAACGTGGGAACTCGGAAGAGCTCGCGAAGATCCGCGAGTGGGCCAACGCGAACGGCCACGAAGTCTCCTCCCGCGGCCGCATCAGCCAGGCCGTCCGCGACGCATACGACGCTGCACACTGACGCCACTCCCCCACGAAAAGAGCCGGCCGCCCTCGAGGGCGGCCGGCTCTTCTCGTTCACGCCGATAGGGCGCTCTTATGTCAGATCGTCCTCAGATAAATCGTTCGGAGCCAAGGTCGGAAGAGCTTCATCTTCGGGGAATTGAACAGCATCGAGCAAATCTGCCGTACGACTACGCCGTGTAACAAGACTGATCCTCAGGCAGCCCGCGCGCCCCCTAGGAGCGCCGGCTGTCTGCCCTCGCCTGTACCCCATCTCCCGAGGCAGCCGTGACTCCTGACCTTTTCGGGGACATCACCATCACTGTCGCCGTCCTCATGCTCACGGCTGCTCTCGCGGCCGGATGGATCGACGCAGTCGTCGGGGGAGGTGGACTGTTGCAATTACCAGCGCTTCTCCTCGTCCCGGGCATCACGACCGTCCAGGCCCTCGCGACCAACAAACTCGCCTCGCTGTCCGGTACCACCACCAGTGCGGTCACCTGGTACCGGCGTGCCCACCCCGATCTGCGGACAGCCCTGCCGATGGCAGCTATTGCCCTCGTGGGCAGCTTCGGCGGGGCGAACTTTGCAGCCGCGCTCCCGGCAAGCGTTTTCAAACCCGTCGTCGTCGCGCTTGTCGTCGTAGCCATCAGGAGGTAGGCGTACCCGACGAGGCCAGCATCCACGGATGGGTCGGACTGGCTGACGTGCCACAGCCGCTCAACCGTAGAACACTTGTACATCGCGACGCTGTTCAGCGCGGTCTCAATACGGGGCTAAGCAACGGCCGCAGCCGAAGCAGGGATGATCATGGTTCACCGTGCTACCCCTGGTCGCGGCCGGCACGCTGACTGCCGTGTTGGTCCTGGGAAGGTTCAGCGCGACCAACTCAGCCTCAGGAAAATCGGTCGGGTTCCGGGCGACGATCTCGGATTGATCAAGAACGGTCCGTCAAGGGACCGCCCGCCAATCACCGCACCGCGGTCTACCAATCCTGCAGGGGCGCCCTCCACCTCCTGTTACGCCGGGTCCCACTCCGATACTCGGTGAAGACACCGGCCGCATTGCCGCTGCCAGCGTTCCGGCGACTCCGGGTTCGGGACGCTTTTTAGTGATGAGTCTTCGGTCTGCGTCCCACGTTCGTACTTCACCTGAGTGCAGTCTCACATAAATGGGCACCATTGCGGTCTAAGGTACTGGTCAGACGATCATATAGCAAACAGCTTCGGTCATCCTGATTGGCGCCGGACTTCGTTGCCAACCTGCGGGACAGCACGGCACGACTTCAACCGTGTGCACCTCCCGACGCAATGGAAAGGGAAGGTCATATGAGTATTCGGTCACGATCTCGATTGATGATTGTCACGACCTGCGGCGTGCTCGCTGCAGTAGGGGCTTTGGCAAGCCCTGCATTCGCCGATTCCCCTGTAGGAGGCGATGTGCTGCAGCACTCAGTCCAGCCTGCTGAGCAGACCGCAACGCCGGGGCATTGGACGCCAGCTCGCAAGGGAGAACCACTCCCAGTTGCTTCGGTGTTCCCTACACCGACCGCGCAGCTGCCAGTTGCGCGTACCCCACTGGTGATTCCAGCAGGCACCACGCGGGACTTCCACAACGCAGGAATCAGCGGAACGACGTCTGGAACCAGTGAGCTTCAGAACCCCGTGGTGGTGGTCGAGCCGGGTGCGACCGTGAAGAATCTTATCATCGAGCCGCCAGCGGCAGATGGAGTGCACTGCCTTGGAACGTGCACGCTCGACCACGTTTGGTGGCTGAGCGTTGGAGAAGACGCAGCGACCCTTCAAGAGGGCTCGCCAAGCTCTTCTGTCATGAAAGTCATCGGGGGCGGGGCAAAGAACGCCTACGATAAAGTGTTCCAGATCGACGGTGCCGGTACAGCGTCGGTGACGGGATTTACTGCCGAGAATATCGGCACTTTGATGCGCAGTTGCGGTCAGTGCGTGCATCAACACACGAGACATCTCTACATTCAGAACGACTTCATTCAGAACGGCAAGTACAAGATTGCCGGTGTTAACGTGAACTATGGCGATACGGCTGACATCTCCGACGTGGTAGTACGCGGCTCGAGGATGCAGGTGTGTCAGCGTACCATCGGACACACCGACCGCCCAGCGGAATATCTTCCGGGCGACATATCCGACGGGACCTATTGCCGTTTCGACCCGTCAAAAATTGTCTTCCAGGGGTGATTCGTCGAAGATAGTTAATGGAGCGCACTCCAGCCGGGCGATCCAAGAACCTATCCGCCAGCAGGCCTTCACGACTGGTTAGGCAAGGACGGGAGGCGCGGTGCCAGCTGGCACCGCGCCTCCCGTGTGGTTGCCGAGTACGTTCCTCGGCCCATGGCGTCGCCGATCGCCGTAACGCCGCCACCGGCTTCCCAGTTGTTAGCTGTAATCCGACAAACCTGGATGAGCCCCGCGGCGGCGGCCGGGAAGCGCGACCCGGGGCGCCTGAGCCTTACCCTGTCGGACGTCGTCGTTGCTGTCGAGCTCGCCGATTGCGCTGCGTCGCTCGGGAAGCGCCAGCAAACCGGTGCCTTCCCGGGCGGCGCGTCGAGGGCCGCACCGAAGGTCAGGATCAGTAGGCCGCCGACCTGCAACATCGCCGTGGCCTGCGCGTGCGGCGAAAGGCTGGCGACCAACGGCTCAAGGTAGGCGGGCAAACCATCCCCGGCGTCGTTCATGAGCCCCATGCAAGCCGCGCAGGTCACACCGTCGCGGCCGTGCTGGTCGCTCCGAAATGGTATGCAGCATGGCGTCGACGATCGTCTCGACTCTCGAGCGTGTGCAACGTCTGGATCAGGTAGAAGACAGCGGCCGGCAGCGCTTCCTCGGTGAGCATCACCATCTTCTTCGCCAGAACCGGAGGGATTTCGAGCGGCAGCCACAACGCCACACGCCGCATGCAGAAACGGCGCAATGCTGCAGGGAAATTGCGGACCGGTTGCCTTGGCTGCCGATGTTCGTGGCCCGCGAGGATCGGTATGCATCTCGCGAGAGCTCAAACACGTATTGCTTCTGCCCACTCGAGGCTCAGCTGAATTGTAGGTCGTCACCCTCGTCGTCGTTGGGCATCGGCACCAGGAGGTCATCGATCGCGAGGCCGAGGCGATGCGCTTCCGCGAGTACCTCGGCGGATCGTGCGAACGCTGCGGCCGCCCGCACCTCGAGCTCACCGGCCTCCTTGTAGGTCTCGGCAGCACTCAGAGCGTCGAAGCGGCTCGACTTCCGAGTGTGCGCTCCGACGTTCTCGACGAACCCGGACGAGCTGCGCCTGGCCGGGACGATGGAGGTGATCGACCGCTTCGATAGCGGCACATCCGTCCTGGTCCAGCCGTAGATGTCGAGCGACAGCAGCATCTTGGCTGCGCGACGCCACGGTTCGGTGACGGGGAAGCCACAGTCATGCTCGGAGAAATCAGCCTTCGTCGAGTCCAGGAGCGCCCGGGTCTCGTGCTGATGGCCGAGGTAGGCGTTCCCGACCACACGGAGCCATCGTGTGACGGCGCATGCCAGGCACGTGACCGGGTCGTCGTTGCTGGGGATGACGCGGCCGTGGATCTTCACGATGTTGCCGAGCTCGATCAGCCCGGGCGTGATGCTCCGGGCCTCCTGACGACTCAACTGCAGGAAGCCGACCAGGACCACGAGGAAGGCGTCACGCCGGCCCCGGAGGCCGGCTGGGTGGCGGTACTTCGGGATCTCTGCCAGCGCCCATTCGACGTCCGCGACCGACGCCTCCCCCTTCCAGACACGATCTACCGGCGGCACCATGATCGGGGACGGCTCCCCCGCGGCGAGATGCTGGACGGCGATCGCCCTGCGTCGGATGCCTCAAACACGAGGGGCAGGGTGCCTGATAGCCGATCGCTCACCGCACGGCTTGCATGGGTCCACCGGCATGGGGACGGACCGGGGGATCGTCAGCTCAACTCCGGCCCGCGCAGGAGGCTGGTGAGACCCCTCACCCGACCGTAGCCCTCGTAGCCGATATCGGCTTAGGAACGCAAGCGCCATGGGCAATCGCGCCCCGGTCCGAGCGCTAGGGCAACGCTCCAGGACCGGAGCGTCGATGCTCACCAACGAGCCTTGGTCGAAAGACCAATCGGGTGTGGCTCGCAGAAGGAACCTACGCGTCCTCGTTTCTGAGGAGAACCAGGTTCAGCACCTCAACCAGTACACCCGCAGCTCAGCGCACCACGCATCGCCACCGCGACGCGTCCGGTGATCTCGTCGACGAAGTCCTGGTCGTCGTGCTCGAGCATGTCGTCAGGGGCATTCGTTGCCATCACCGGGATCCCTGGGCCGAGGACAATGCTGGCGGTCACGCCGAGGCCGTCGTCGTCCGTGTTGGGGACGTCGACGACGTCTCCTTCCCCGGTTTGCGCGAGGATCGCCGCGTAGTGCAGGACCACCGATACGGCAGCGTCGCTGACCAGGATCGTTGCCGAGCCGTAGCCGAGGTTCTTCATCATATTCCAAGCAGGTGCCGATGGACCCGTTCCCATCGCACACCTCTTTGGACGGTAGTGAGAGTTCGCTCTCCCGAGGGTCAGCGATGCGGCACTTGGACAGCCGACGGCTCGGTGCCAGGCGGGCACACATGTTGGGCGAGGATCTTGGCTGCAGGTGCCGGACCGATCGGGTCGGAACGGTCCCTGGATGGGGACAGCGCACTTTTCTGGCCTCTGGCGGATCGAGCCGGGACTAGGGAGAACACCTCCCGGCTCGACCCGCACCTGCGTGCCGACGGCGTCTCGATAGCCGATGGCGGTTCAAGGGGTCGTTGCAACGGGTGTTTGTTTCGGGTCCGAGAGTAGCTGCTCGAACGCTTCTGCCGGGGTGCGATAGTCCAGCGTTTTACGGGGTCGTCCGTTGAGTTCCGCGGCGACTTCGCGGAGCCGTTCCAGGGTGTGGACGCTGAGGTCGGTGGACTTGGGGAAGTACTGCCGGTGCAGACCGTTGGTGTTCTCGTTCGAGCCCCGCTGCCAGGACTTGTGCGGGTCGCAGAAGTAGATCGCCAAGTCCGTGGCGAGAGTGATGTCTTTGTGCCGGGCAAGCTCGGTGCCCTGATTCCACGTCAACGACCGACGCAGATGCTCGGGCAGGGTTTGAATCGTGGGGATCATCGCGTCGCGGACCGCGTCGGCACTGTGCCCATCAGGTAGGTGGAGCAGCATCACGTATCGGGTCGTGCGTTCGACCAGGGCGCCGATCACGCTCCTGGCGTTGATCCCGACGATCAAGTCACCTTCCCAGTGGCCGGGAACGGCACGGTCGTCGGCCTCGGCAGGGCGCTCACTGATCAGGATCATGTCGCAGATCTTCGACCACGACGCCCTCCGGGGCTCGCCCCGGTGCCGGCGGAGGGCGCGGCCGGTGCGGAGGTGTTTGTGCAGGTCAGCGCGCAGGTGCCCGCGGCCCTGCACGAACAGGGACTGGTAGATCGTCTCGTGCGATACGTGCATCTCCGGCCGGTCAGGGAACGTCCTGGCCAGGTCATCACGGACCTGCTCCGGGGACCAGTTCCTCACCAACCGCAACTCGACCTGCAGGGCAAGCTCGACCCGGTCAAGCTTCCGGGACTTCGGGTGCCGCGCTCGGACTCGGCACTGCTTCTCCGCCGAGTACGGCCGGTAGTTCCCGCTAGCTGCAACGTTCCTGCTGAGCTCGCGACTGATCGTCGATGGAGCCCGGCCGAGGGCTTTCGCGATCGCGTGCACGCCGGCACCGTTGAGGCGCAGGTCCGCGATCTGCAGCCGCTCTTCCAGACTCAGGTACCTGTCCGAGCGCGGCTTGTGCGCGAACGGGTTCCGCCCGCCGGCGGCTTTGACCCATCGGTATCCCTGACGTCGATCCACGCCGACAGCATCACAGGCCGCCGTCCGCCCGAGACCTTGTCTCAATAGCTCCCAGAACCGCGCTTCCCGCGCACGGTGTCCAAGCCTCGCTCCCATCTGCAACGCTCCGATTCACGGTGGTGTTGCAACGACCAGCTGAACCCAAGGATCGGCTATCGGACGTCGGTGGCTGACTCCTTGAACGGTATCCGCTTCGACTCTGGGCGTGGGTGACGCTCCGAGGGAGAGACACGACCGGCGCGCTGTGCCGTTTGTGTCGCACATGCTCTTGGTATGGATACGTCTCGTACGACCCGGGTACGCAGACGGCGTCACACTCGCCGTGATGATCGTTCTCGGGGCCTCCCTGGTGCCCAACCGACCTCGCCGCAGCGACGTGGGTCAGTTCGTCGTCGTAGCCCTCCGCAATCCACTCCGTCAGTTCGGTGACTGCGTCGGCGTCGCCGTCGAACTCGGACAGGATCAACGCCTGGGTGAACGTCGCCTGCCCGGACGCCACGGCCGTGGCCGCCGCGTCCGACTTCGCGACAGTGAGGGTCTGCTTCACGGCGTCACGCTTCGTGCCTGTCTCGCGGGCGATCGCGGTGACCGACAGGCCCTCAATTTCCAACTGGCGGTACGCCGCGAGCCGGTCACCGTCCGTCAAGGCAGTGCGGCGCTCGTTCGCTACCAACTGCTCCGCAATCCGCTTGGCGGTGCTGTCGTCACGGGCCGTGACGAACACCGGGACAGCCACGGCAGCCTCGCAGGCGGCGAGGACGCGCATCTGCCCGTCGCGGACCACCACGGCCCCGTCGGCGTTCCGGTAGCCGATAGTCGGCAGGAGCACCCCGTGCTGCTTCACGGAGGCCAGGAACGCCGGGTCGAGATCGGCCGCGGTGCGGACGTTGTTCTCGATCACCACGTCCGCCGCGGGGACGCGCACCAGGTCGACGCCCGCCGCAGCGGGAGTCGCGTCGACGGCGACCGCGGGTTGGGGCTAGTCCGTCATGTGGGTGACGGCGATGTTCTCGATGAGTCCGAGAAGTTTCGACCGGCGCCATCCATTGACGGAGGAGATGAGCACGAGGGTGCCGGTCGAAAGTTCTCGCGTGCGGTGGTGGCGACGGCTTGCGGCCCGGAACCTCGTCCGTACAATCGCCGAAGGCTTCCCGGGCAAACAACGAACCCGTCAGGGTTCGACAAGCACTGGCCGGCTTGCCGGCTCCCCTCAGACAAGATCAGCCCGCCAAAGGTGGCCCGCTCAGACCAGAACAGGCCACCGCCGGCGACCCGCTGAGGATTCCGCGCACACGAGGAGCTCGCCGGCGCGCAGAGGCCGGCGATGTGAAGCGGCCCCGGCCTGTTGAGGGGAACAGAACGGGGCCGCACTAGATCGAACCGATCGAGGCGGCTCAACCAGGTGCACCCGGTAACCCGTGAAAATATTCCGAGTGCAGCAATGACGCTATGCGGGGCCTTCGACGCCCAGCAACCGGTTTGGCTATGACGTCGCTGAGAGCTCCACGCGGTGCTTCACAGCAGCCCGCCTCACCCATGCCGCGGTCGCGGTCTGACCGCTCCCTCACTCGATCAGGACGGCGTCACTGGTCGCGGCGATCACCTTCGCTTCCACGCGGCGATCGACACCGCGGTAGTTGCGGATCCACGCGTGCACGGGCGCCGCCGGCACGACGTCACCCACCGGTACTGCAAACGGGTGCCTGTGCCTCATCGGGATGCTTCGCCGAGACAGCTGCTCGGTTCCCTCAACTCGATCGCCACTCGAGATGAGCGCCAGCACCACGGTGGCCATCCGAAGCTCTACGAGGAGCTTGGAGAGACGCATGCGGGTGCGTCTCCGCGACTCGGCCGTTCCGTTATGAGCACGGATGGCCCTCCTGAGGGTATTGAGCGTCCTCCGAAAGTGGACCCGGCATCGAGAATGTACTCCCCTGGTCATCCTCATCGACGAGACCCAATCCGCCGATCCGGCGGGGCTACGGACACTGGTCTACGCCTGGCAGCACCTGCAAGCTGAGGGCACCGATGTCCCAGCCGCGATATAAGCCGCAGGCTTTCCGAACGCTCCCGAAACCATCGCGGGGATCGTCACGTTCATTGAACTCTGCGCCTACCGACCGCTCGGGCCCCTGCACCAGAAGGGGGAAGAGAGCGTCAACCCTTCCGCAAAAGGCGCTCATAAGGCGCGCCCTCATCCCGTCACTCGCGCCCTGTCGGCCCGCCCAGGAGGCAGGAGCAAACTTCTTCATCAGTTTAGTACTCGCCGCGCTCGGGGGCAGGTAGCTACGGATCCGGGCTTACGACATCGCCTAGGCCCCCTCGCTTTCAACCACGAGAGTTCTTACCAGGCCACCGAATTGAGCAAGTTGTTCCGACGCACTCATCATCGCTCTGCGCGGCGCAGAAACCTATTCTGGATGGCTTCGGAGTTGATGTACGCACTCCTCCTCATCGGTAGGACCCCGGACGGCTACGAGTTGCCCTCCGCGCTCCGCCTCCTTCCGGTGGAACTCACGCCACAACGAGAGGGAGCGCCCCGATCTGAACCGGGGCGCTCTGTTGGATGCTAAGAGCAAGTTAAGGCTGTCACCCTTGGCGAGTCCTAGTCCCTTCAGCCTTCGAAGCCGATGCGATTCACACGCCTTTCGACTGCAAACCGGGCGGGCGGTCGTTGAAAATGATCCAATTCTTCGCCATGCCTGGGAAGAGCGTCCCACGACCGCCGGCGAAAGCATAATCAGGGTTGCATCCTGGAGCCCCAAACGACTGAACGTTGAGCCGGGCGTCGGGTAGCGAGTAGCTCCAGTTAGCCCAGGGAATCTGCTTCGGTCGATAGTTTGTGATAGTAATGCAAGTCCGCAAGCCTTTCGGCCCTGACACCAGGATCGACCGCACATCCGACGAGGTGCCCCGCCATGCTGTGTGGAAGGTAACTGCCACGTTGCTACCACTGGAGTTGTCGAGCGTCTCGGCCTGTGCAGACTGAGCAATCCCGGCACCAGCCACGATTGTTGCCGCACCAAGCAGGACCGTGGTTGCCGCGTAGGTGTATCGTCTACCAATTCGCGTGTGGTTGAGAGAGCGCATGAGATCTCCTAATAATGTCTTGTTCGGGATCGAATCGTGCTATCGAGCGTCGTCACTCTGTCGGATACCGAGATGATCAATTGTGCCAAGGTTGCGCATCCACGTGTGGCTTACGTGAGGGATGCTTCAAATCGAGGGTAGAATAGTATCGATAGATTTTATTGACCGCCATCCCGGGACATGGATCCAGCTGTGAAGTAATTTGGGGCATGCCGGTGGCTACAGCGAAATGCTCA
The DNA here is from genome assembly GCF_026241855.1 of Curtobacterium flaccumfaciens pv. betae. Classification (NCBI taxonomy): domain Bacteria; kingdom Bacillati; phylum Actinomycetota; class Actinomycetes; order Micrococcales; family Microbacteriaceae; genus Curtobacterium; species Curtobacterium flaccumfaciens. The sequence goes on from NZ_JAPJDC010000001.1 coordinate 2,836,811, forward strand.
CATGTGTCCATCGAAAAGAACTTCACCGCAGTTGATCCTTGCCAAGCATTGCCGTAGTATTTCTTCATGAACTGCAGCTTGCTCTGACACGTCGAGTCACCTCCGTTTGCCACTTTCACGATGAGTCCTGTGCCATACCCTCCGCTTTGATTCGAAGAATTGTATGCCCCACACACGCGGTAGCCGGCCTGCGCCTGCGCCGGCGCCGGGCCGGTAATGACAAGCGCACTCACTGCGCACAGCAAGGCGGCCGAAATCATCACACCTCGCGAGGATCGAAATTGCCCCTCGGGGATGGCGGCCTTTCGGCTACTGAAAATCATATTCCTCATCCTTTTCATCATGCTGATAAGTGTTCGAGCACTCAAGGTCTCGCTGTTTGTGGGACACCCCGATCCAGTCGTCGATCTCGAACCCCTCGACGTGGAGGTCCTAGCTGGTCGTCGACAAGAGAAGGCGCACCGCAATGTTCTCTAGACGATCGTATAGCCGGGTGCTGGTTCGCGCGAGGGAGAAAGCCTGAGAGTCCACAGGGGTGCCGGCCTGAAGCTCACTGCATAGCGGCCAGCATGAACTGGGCGCCGGTGAGTAAGACGCGCCCTCTGCCGTCTAATCAGAGCTCCACCTGGTTGGGGCTGAGGCAGCAGCGAGAGAGGCTCTGGGGCCTCTCGCTGTGCTGACTGCTTCGGATACCCGACCGTTAGAGGCTCGTCTGCTGAACCTCTAGGGAGGAGGCCCTGTGAGTGCCCATTCCTGATGCATCATCAAGAATAAATGATATCGAGGCCGTGCAGGCGTTCCTATGAACCCTCGCTACGTCGCAGCGAGTTAGCGCTGCGAGACGCACGAATCGACCAAAATCCGCCTGTTCGATTCCGACCTACCAAAAATGTTATTTATTCATGCAGCGCTCCCCCGGCTTGATTAGGGCGAAACGCGGGTTTACCAGCCGATCGTGTGCAGTATTGCGAGCGTCATCGGCCCGGGACTTCGAATCGTCTCGCCGTAGTTCAAAACGGCAGTCATGAGTGCGTCCGGGCTTCCTTCTGGATACGCTCCGCATGGGTCACCGAAGTCCGCGACGACTGGGCAACTGTCGACGCCCATTAGGCCGACCGTAGGGGGCTTGCTACGATGGAGGAGAGGGAACTGCGACGAGGAGCAGGCTGAGTGGATGAGATGACCGCACCAGAGCGAGCACGGCAAGCGATAATTGTAGCGGCCGGTGCCCAATTTGCCTTGTTTGGCTACGAAGCAACATCCCTATCCCGAATCACGAAGGCAATGGGGAAACCAAAATCAGCGATCGGGTACCACCAATTCCCGTCGAAAGCCTCGCTTGCCTTAGCGGTGATCGAGCAGCAACAGCAACGGTGGAGGACAATCGCGGAGGTCATACCCAAGAGGGCACATCTCGAATATCTAGCAACGTTGCTCCTAACGACGTCCGTCGAAGCACGACAGTCCCCAATCGCTGCGGGCGCAATCCGGCTTTTGCACGAGGCGGCTTCGACAAATTTTCCCGTTCCTCCCGGCTTCAATTGGCCCGAGCTGATAAACCGCGAACTTCATGCTTGCTTCGTTGATGCAAATATTAACCCACGGTTACTACCCACGCATGCCGCGTCACTACTTCTGAATGCTAGTTACGGTCTCTTGACATCGTCCCAAAAGTTCGGGTTCGAAGAATTCATCGATCACCTTAAGGCTCTTTGGATCCCACTATTCGAGTCATTTGGCTTTCGAGATGCGGGAGAACGCATTAATCAAGTGGGGCCCGCATCAATGCCAAACGAACTGAACGCTGCCTGTTGAACTGCATCAACAGCATTAGGAAGGTTGATACCCAGAACTAGGAGGGCGTCGCTAAGGATTCAACCCGTCGGTATATGCAATACCTTCCCTTTAGTTCTTCCCGGTTGGATGCTCGATCAAGTCGCCGCCGGGTCCGTCCGCGTGGTGTCGAACACGGGCAGGATCGGGAACCGGGGATACTGCTAGATCTGGGCTGGCGAGTCGTCGCTCTCTGCGCCGGTGCCGGCTGCGACACCACCACCAACAGCGACCCCAACAGGGCAACCAATGTCACCACCGCCAGGACCGCTCCACGAACACGACCAGACAACGACGCAACGAACACGCGGAGAACCCCTCAACGCGTCACACCAACGCACAGCCCCCATGGCTGCACTGTGCAACTCCACACGAAACTACGGAGGAACGCTCAGTACCGCACCCGCACATGTGGGGGTCGAACCATGCCGCGCCCGACCACTAAGCAAGCGAAACGAACCCGCTCCCCGAACCAGTCGGAAAGCCGACCGCTCGCCGCACGGCTTGCATGGGTCCACCGGCATGGGGACGGACCGGGGGATCGTCAGCTCAACTCCGGCCCGCGCAGGAGGCTGGTGAGACCCCTCACCCGACCGTAGCCCTCGTAGCCGATATCGGCTTAGGAACGCAAGCGCCATGGGCAATCGCGCCCCGGTCCGAGCGCTAGGGCAACGCTCCAGGACCGGAGCGTCGATGCTCACCAACGAGCCTTGGTCGAAAGACCAATCGGGTGTGGCTCGCAGAAGGAACCTACGCGTCCTCGTTTCTGAGGACAACCAGGCATCGCGCTACCCGGCCACACGGTGCCAGCCGGCACACATGTGGAGCGAGGACCTTGACTGCAGGTGCCGGACCGATCGGGTCGGAACGGTCCCTGGATGGGGACAGCGCACTCTTCTGGCCCCGGCGAATCGAGCCGGGACTAGGGAGAACACCTCCCGGCTCGACCCGCACCTGCGGACCGACGGCGTCTCGATAGCCGATGGGTGGCCAAGGCGCACGAGGGCGCACCTCTTCCTCGGCTGAGTCTCCCTCGGTACCGTGGTGACATGGACTGCTTCGCGAGCTGGCGCACGCGCGACTGAAGGGACGGCCCTAGCCGTCGCTCTCCTCCACCCCAACCCCGGGCGTGGAGCCTTCAGACTGCTCACGAGAGAAGCGCAACCATGCACATCCGCGACTGCACCCCGCTCGACTTGCCCGCGCTCACCGAGCTCACGATCGATACCTTCCGCCCCCTCCTCGCCGGCTCACTCGTGCAGTTAAGAGCCGAGGTCACCGCGCACGACCACGGACACTGGGAAGACGACTACCACCGCGAGGTCCCCTCCCTGCTCGCTCCCGATGAGGGCCGCTTCATCACACTGGCGGAGGAACACGGCAAACCGCTCGGCTACGTCGGCTGGAACATCACGGGCACGTCATCCGGACGGCTGGAGATGGTTGCCGTCCACCCTGACGCTCGACGACGCGGAGTCGCGCGAGCGCTCTGCTCAGCGGCACTGACCAGACTCGAAGAGCTTGGCGTCGCCGTCGTGCACATCGGAACCGGCGGCGACGACTTCCACGCGCCAGCACGAGCCCTCTACGAATCCCTCGGCTTCATCCCGTACCCGACCGTCGACTACGCCCGGACACTCTGATCCGAGCCGGGAGGGCCGCCAACTGCAGCCCTCCCGGCTCACCACGTCGCCGCCGGCGGCGTCTCGATAGCCGATCCGTCACCGGGCACCTCGCCGGGCGGGTCTACTGAGACACCGAGATCCCCGGATCCTGGCGGGCTCCAGAAACGCCCGCACATGTGCGGTAGCCGATCCGCAACCGGAACCGCCCCTACTCCCCCACGTCCGAGCATCTCGGCAACGCCGCGATGTCCGTGCACCCGTACTCGCTCCACCCACCCTGGCCGTAGGTGTCGTACGCCGCAGTCGACGCCACCGTGGCCCCTGCACCATCCGTCCGGACGAAGGACGGGGTCGGATCACCCTCGGTCGTCCACCGGCCCCACTGGAGCGAGGCCGCTTCGCCCGCTTCGCTCGCGTCCCGCAGGCACCGCAGGCTCTCGGCGGGGAGCGCACCGTCGGCCTCGAGCTCCACGTCCCCGCAGTCGGTACCGCTCGGGTTGCTGACCCACTCGGGCGCATCGGCGAGTGTGCGGGCGGATGCGATGGGGTCAGCTGGCTGTTCGCTGCACGCCGACAGGAGGGGCAGCGCGACCAGCGCGAGTCCGGCGGCGGCGAGGACGAGTGGCTTCTGCACAGGACGAGCATGGCTGAACGAGACGCCCTGCCGGGTCACGGTCCGACAACATGTCGAGCGCTGGCGACCTGACGCCCGGTGGTCCACCCGAGACGGACAGGAGGCCCGTTGCCAGCTGGCAACGGGCCTCCCGTCCGCCTGCTGGTCGCGTCGACGACGCGACCAGCAGGCGCTGGTGCGTCAGCGCGATCGGACGATCGCGGCCTTGGTCTGGTCACGCAGGTACGCGATGCCGGCGGCGTTCGGGTGGAGTGCGCCGAAGAGGATGCTGTACTTCGTCCCGGCCAGCGGCGTGCTGTTCGCGGCGGTGCCGCGATCGGTCAGGGTGAGTCCTGCCATCCAGGCGGAACCCGACGCAGCACAGGGCGTGTGCGCGGCAGAGCCCTGGAGCGTCGAGACGTAGGTGAAGCCACGAGCCTGCGCCGCAGCCTTCACCGCTGCGTCGAGCGCGTTCTGGGTGCGGTGGAAGTAGGCGGTGTCGGTCGCGGTGAAGGGGAACGCGTTCTGCGGGAACGGCGGCTCGAGTCCGGAGTCACCGAGGAGGCTCGAGAAGCACCCCTTCGGGGACTGCGCCGAGCCCGGCGCGATCATCGGGTAGCCGACGACGAACACCTTCGCCCGCGGCGCACGCTGCGCGATCACACGGAACGTCTGCGCGAGCCGTGGCGCGACCGTGTTGTGGATGCGCGCTGCGAGACGGTCCCGCTCGACGCCGTGCACGACCGGTGCGTAGTAGTCCTTGCAGTGGTCGTAGGTCTTGCCGTGGATCTCCGAGAACACCGGACCGTCCTTGTCCAGCGCGACGCAGTTCGAGATGACGTCGGTGAACCCCAGGTCGTTCCCGCCGATCGACACCGTGACGACGTCCGTGTCCTTGGACAGCGCGTCGGCCTGGACGGGCGCGGTGGCACTGCCGACACCGGTCGCCTGCGGGACCCGGGTGATGTTGCCGGTGGTGGCACCGGAGCAGGCGCGGTCATCGAGCAGGAGACCCAGGGATGCCGCGACCTGGTGCGGGTAGTCGGTGGTGGACTGGAAGCAGCCAGCCGCCGGACCCGAGCCGTAGGGGGCGACGCCGAAGCCGCCCGCGTACGAGTCGCCGAGGGCCACGTAGCTGTCACCGCGGGACGGCGAGGACACGGCGGCCACGGACTGGGCGGGCGCCGCGCCGTCGGCGTTGGCCGCGGAGACGGGCCCGGCTGCCCCGACAGCGAGCGCTGCCGCCGTCAGGACGCCACTGGTGATCAGCAGCGCGTTGGTCCGGCGGAGGCGAGGAGCGTGACGCATGGAGCAGGTTCCTTCCAGAGGTCCATTCGACAGACGATCGTCTGACAAGTAGACGGCAGGTCGGCGGGACGCCCCGCGCCATGAGAGGGCCACAAGGTGCGGAGGTCGCACGACGACGCCGAACATTGGGCGAACTCCACAATACTTCTTGTGCATGTAGGGTCGCACCATGACCCAAGGACGGATCGACGACCCCGCCCAGATGCGCGCCCTCGCTCACCCGACGCGCCTGCGCATCCTCGGCCTGTTGCGGGCGAACGGCCCGCAGACCGCCGCGACGATCGGCGAGGTGATCGACGAGGCGCCGGGGACGATCAGCTACCACTGCACCCGACTCGCCGCCGCGGGCTTCATCGAACCCGCTCCCGACGCGGGCACGGACCGCCGTGAGCGCTGGTGGCGAGCCGCACACGACGCCTCCGTGTGGGAGCTCGCCGACGCGCTCGACGACCCGGAGCGGTTGCTCGCCACGAACGCCCTCGACCACGCGGTCGCCCGCGTGTACGCCGCGAACTACGAGGCGTTCGTCGACCTCGCGCCGACGCTCGGACGCGAGTGGGTGTCGGCGTCCTCGAGCTCGGACCGCGTGCTCCGCCTGACGGCAGCCGAGCTCCAGGACATGGGCGAGGAACTCCGCGGCGTCGTGGACCGCTGGGCCGGTGTCGCTGCCGAGCACCACGCCGGGGACGGCTCTGAGCAGGTCTTCGTGCTGAACCAGGCGTACCGATGGCCGCGCGCCTGAGCCCCCGCGCGCAACTGCGCGCACTGCTCGCGGTGCAGGTGGTGTCGCGCATCGGGAACGTCGTCACCACCATCACCGTGCCGTTCGCCGTCCTCGCGCGTGGCGGCTCCGCCACCGACGTGGGCATCGCCGCGTTCATGGCGACGGTGCCGATCGTGCTCGGCGGTCCGTTCGGCGGCGCCCTCGTGGAGCGGGTCGGGTTCGTCCGCTCGAGTGTCGCGTCCGACGTCGTCAGCGGGCTCACCCTGCTCGCGATGCCGGTGCTCGCCTGGACCGTCGGTCTGCCGTTCTGGGCGCTCCTCGCGCTCGTGTTCGTCAGCGGGCTGTTCGACACCCCGGGTGAGTCCGCCCGACGGGTGCTCCTGCCGGGGCTCGCGACCGCGGCAGGCGTGCCGCTCGAACGCGCCGTCGGCCACTTCGAGGCGTCGTCACGGCTGTCGGTGCTGATCGGTGCGCCCCTCGGTGGGACCCTGGTCGCCGTCCTCGGTCCGATGCCGGGCCTGGCCTGCGTGGCGATCACCTTCGGGGCAGCCGCGCTGCTCACGGCGCTCACGGTCCGCGGCGCGGTGGCGCCGGTCGAGCCAGGCGAGCCCGTGGAGTCGCAGGGGTACTGGCGCGACATCGCCGACGGGTTCCGGTTCTGCGTCCGCGATCCCCTGTTCCGGCTCGTCGTCGCGCTGGTGCTCGTGACGAACCTGCTCGACGCCGCACGCTCGACCACGCTCCTCCCGCTCTACGCCGACCAGCAGCTCGGCGGCGCGCAGGCGCTCGGGCTCGTCACCGGCGTCTTCGGGGGTGCGGCGTTCCTCGGCTCCGTCGCCTTCGGGTACGTGGCGCACCGCGTGCCGCGACGGTTGGTCTTCACCCTGTGCTTCGTCCTCGCCGGTGGGCCGTCACTGATCGTCCCGGCGCTCGGGCTCGGCCTGCCGTGGATGCTCGCGTCCGCCGCGCTCTCCGGGCTCGCGGCCGGTTCGATCAACCCGATCCTCGGAGCCGTCGAGCTCGAGCGGATCCCGGAGCACATGCGCGCGCGGGTGTTCGGCCTGCTCGGTGCCGGCGCGTGGGCGGGCATCCCCGTCGGCGGCCTGGTCGCCGGGCTCGCTGCCGACGGCGTGGGGGTCGAGGCCACCTTCGCCGTCGTCGCGGTCGTGTACACGGTCGTGACGCTCACGCCGCTGCTCGGCGGATCGTGGCGGCTCATGGAACGCCGTTCGGAACCGGCACCGACCGTGCTCAGTGACTGTCGGTCATCCCGCTGCTGACGTAGGAGGAGCCCACCGTGTCGTCGGTGAGCGTGCAGTTGTACATGGTTGCACCACTTTCCGTCCAGAGAGGCCCTCATCCGTGAGCTCGGGATCGCTTCGTTCGCCTGGTTCCGCGAGGCGGTCGCTGAGCGGGTGGACCTCTCCGAGAACGCTCCGGGAAAGCTCCTCCGCGCCTACGTCCGCGCTGTCTGCGACCTCGTCGCCGATGACCGGGATCCGGGGACCTCGCTGTCGCTGTGGCTTGCGCTGTCGACCGAGCCGAGCATTGCCGCACTGCTCACCGATGACATCGACTACTGGGATCGGGAGCTGGCGCTCGATGGCCTGGACACTGCAACGATCACGGCCGTGCAGATGGCAGCGGACGGGATCAACGTCATGGCCGTGGTCGCTCCAGATCGGGCCAGGTCCAGGGTGGCGACCCTGCGTCGAACGTTGCTCGAGCGCACCATGACCGCTGAGGGTGGAATCGGGCCAGTCGCCTAGGGCTCACACGGGGACAGTACCGACGCCACGGACTCACGCCGTCTGACCGCCCGGGTCTCACCAGCCGGTCGTGCAACGAATAACCACGGTCGGAACAGCCTGCTGCGCATCTCCGCGGCTCTGCTCGCAGATTCCGCTCCGCGCTTGGTGTCTGCTGCTGATCGATCAGTGTCGTCGAAGGATGCCGAGGAACTCGTCCGCCCAGTCGAGGTTGCGGGCGAGCTTGGCTCGGCGATCCTCGGTGTCCACGATGTACGCGTCGAGCTGCGCCTGAAGCCGGTCGCGCGCGGTGCCGTCCGCCGCCTGGAGTCCGTCGACGATGCTGAGGAGTTCGGCCATCTGCTCGAGGGAGTAGCCGAGGGGCTTCATCCGGCGGATCACGAGGAGACGCTGCAGGTCGTCGTCGGAGTAGAGCCGGAAGCCGCCCTCGGTCCGGCCGGTGGGATGGAGGAGGCCGACGTCGTCGTAGTGGCGCACGGTCCGGATCGACAGACCGGACCGCTCGGCGAGTTCACCGATGCGCATCGTCGATGCACCTGCCGCGTCCGTCACTGCTGCCACCTTCCGCCCGGTTGCCCGGTCCTGACCGATCGTACCGACCCTTGCGCAGCAACCCTTCCGTTGCGTTAGAGTCGGACAGGACCAACTCTTCCGCAACGGAAGATTCGGGTTCCCGGTTCGTTCCCCCGCGGCCGGCGTGCGCGACGCAGCGCCCCACGACATTCCCCTGCGGGCGCGGAGCGTCCGCCCCCTCATCGAAGGAGAACCGTGACAACGGTCACGCCCGCACCAGCTCAGGTGCACACCAGCCCCACCGTCCTGTCCGCACTGAAGAGCCCGCGCCTGCTGACCCGTGAGGCCCTTGCCGGCCTGGTGGTCGCCCTCGCGCTGATCCCGGAAGCGATCTCGTTCTCGATCATCGCCGGCGTCGATCCCCGCGTCGGGCTGTTCTCGGCGTTCGTGATGGCCGTCGTCATCTCGATCGTCGGAGGCCGTGCCGCGATGATCTCCGGTGCGACCGGCGCCATCGCCCTCGTCGTCGCCCCGGTGATGAGGGAGCACGGCATCGACTACCTGATCGCCACCGTCCTGCTCGGCGGCGTGTTCCAGCTCATCCTCGGCGGGCTGGGAGCTGCGAAGCTGATGCGGTTCGTGCCCCGGTCGGTGATGGTCGGGTTCGTCAACGCGCTCGCGATCCTGATCTTCACCGCTCAGTTGCCCAACATCATCGGCGTCGACTGGCTCGTCTGGCCGATCACCATCGTCGGCATCGCGATCATCGTGCTCCTGCCCCGGCTCACCAAGGCGATCCCCGCGCCGCTGGTCGCGATCGTCGTCCTGACCCTCGTCACCGTGCTCGCGTCCATCGCGATCCCGACCGTCGGCGACGAGGGCAAGCTCCCCGACAGCCTGCCGACGCTGTTCATCCCGAACGTCCCGCTGAACCTCGAGACGCTCACGATCATCGCCCCCTACGCCCTCGCCATGGCCCTCGTCGGGCTCCTCGAGTCCCTGATGACGGCAAAGCTCGTCGACGAGGTCACCGATACCGGCTCACGCAAGACCCGCGAAGCCCTCGGGCAGGGCATCGCCAACATCTGCTCAGGATTCATGGGCGGCATGGGTGGTTGCGCGATGATCGGCCAGACGATGATCAACGTCAAAGCATCCGGCGCCCGCACCCGCATCTCGACGTTCCTGTCCGGGGTGTTCCTGCTCGTGCTCGTCGTCGGGCTCGGCGACGTCGTCGCGGTCATCCCGATGGCCGCGCTCGTCGCCGTGATGGTCATGGTCTCCGTCGGCACCTTCGACTGGCACAGCATCAAGCCCTCCACCCTCAAGCGCATGCCCGTCGGGGAGACCATCGTCATGGTCCTCACCGTCGTGATCGTCGTCGCGACCGACAACCTCGCCATCGGCGTGATCATCGGTGTCATCGCGGCGATGGTCGTCTTCGCCCGCCGGGTCTCGCACTTCACCTCCGTGACCCGCAGCATCGAGACCACCGACAGTGGTGAGCAGCACGCGATCTACTTGGTCGAGGGTGAACTCTTCTTCGCATCGAGCAACGAACTCACCACACAGTTCGACTACGTCGGCGACCCCGAACTCGTCGTCATCGACATGAACCGGTCGCACGTGTGGGACGCCTCCACCGTCGCCGCCCTCGACTCGATCGAGACGAAGTACCACGCGCACGGCAAGCGGGTCGACATCCCCGGGATGAACGACGCCAGCCGGGAATTCCACGCGCGCCTCGCCGGAAACCTCGGCGCCGGTCACTGAGTCACGCACCTCCGCCCGGCCCCTCCAGCCGATACCGGCGCACCGCGCCAGCGGGGTGACGGCCGAGCCTGGAGGGACGGTGCCAGCTGGCACCGGGCCTCCCGTCCGCCCTGTGATCGCGTCGACGACGTATCAGCCTTCCCAGGGCCAGTACGGCCGCCAGGTCTCGCGGCCCCTGTTCGTCAACACGCTGACCTCCACCGGCCCCCGGATGCCTGACGACCGGGGATCAGCCGCCGCTGCGCTCCCGACGATGCACCCGCAGCGTGCCGATCCCCTGCACGATGCAGACGACACCGCTCGCGACGACGATGACCCCGGTCACGATCCGACCGATGGAGACCCCACCGAACAGCAGCGGGGCGACCGCGACAGCGATGAAGACGGCGCCCATCACGATGACGACGACCGGGTTCTGGGCGACGAAGAACCGGCGCCCACCGTTCGCTTCGGCGATCGCGCGGTCCCGAGCACGAGGGACGGCGTCGGGCGACCGACCCGCGCGGCGATCTGCACGCCGTCGCCGGCTGCGCAGGACCAACCACACCGCAGCGCCGATGACGACGGCCGCTCCGATCGCGAGCCATTCGACGATGTGGAAGGACCCGAAGACGATCACCAGGACGAACCCGACCGCGATGCCCACGAACATGTCCGTGGTCATTCGGTCGGTCCGGCCGTCGCCACTCGTGACGTACCCGGGTCGGCGTTCGTACGGATCGTGCTCGTCCACGGCCGGTCCGTCGGCCCGTTCGGTTCCCATGCTCCGAACGTACCGACGGCGGTCGGAACCCGTCCGGGTCAGCCCACTCGTTCCGCCGGCGGCTCGGCCCGGACTCCGCGTGCCGGACGCCGCTCCCGCACGATCGCCACCGCCTGGCGCAGCGACAACCCCGGCAGGTAGGTACGGACGATCGCGACGCCGATGGTGGGCAGCGCCACCGGGTCCGGGTACGCCATCACCAGGGGGTGCAGGTCGGGCCCGAACTTCGCCTTGAAGCGCAGCAGGGAACGGAACCCGTAGACGGGCTCGAGCGCACCGCCGACGACGTCGAGGACCGATTCGACGCCGCTCCGGCCGGAGCCCTGCGGTTCCGCCGAGGACGCGAGCGGTGCGGCGGACAGGCTGAGCCGTTCGGCACCGTCGGCGCGCATCCGGTCGACCGCACTCGCGACCAAGAACTCCATCACACCGTTCGGGGCGTCCGGCGCACGGCGCATCACGTCGAGCGTCCACCCGACCACCTGCCCGGCACGGTACGCGGGGAGCCAGCTGGTGACGGCGAGGACGGTGCCGTCCTCGCTCAGGGCGACGAGCGTCCGGACGGCGGGGTCGCGCATCTCGTCGATGCCGCCGAGGGTGAACCCCATCTCCGGCAGTTCGCGCTCGGCGACCCACTCTTCCGAGATCACCTCGATCTGGCGGGTGACCGATCCGGGCAGCGAGGCCCAGTCCGACCAGAGCGCGGTGGTGCCGGACCGTGCGGCCTTGTTCACGGCCGTGCGGACGTCCTGCTTGCGCTTGCCCGTCGTGGTCCAGGTGCGCGGGTCGAGGTCGGCGTCCTCGGCCACGGGGAGCGTCGTCCAACCGAGTCGGGCGAGCGCAGCGCCGAGGGTGGCGTCGATGCCGTAGAAGACGGGCGTCCAGCCGTGGTCGTCCGCGGCCCGTGCGAAGCCCTCGAGCGCCGCCAGCCGTGCGTCCTCGTGTCCGAAGGGGCCGCCGGTCGTCACGGCGACGCTCCCGGTGCGGTGGTAGGCGACCCCGGCTCGGCCGTCCTCGGTGAACCAGTACTCGTTGCCGGGCCAGGTCGTCATCCACCCGAAGGTGTCGCCGCCGCCAGCGACCAGGAGCGCCCGAGCAGCCGCCCGCGCGGCGTCCTGCCCGTCGAGGTCACTGTCCGAGCGTCCGGCACCGGTCGGCCGGACCGCGGCGATCGCCACCGCGAGCCACAGGAGCGGGCCCGAGATGCCGACGACGAACCGCAGCGCCGGCTCGGCTTGTCCGAGGTGCGTGGGCAGGGTCACGGGGGCGATCGGCCCGAGCACGGCGAGCGCCAGGTGGAGGGGCTCCCGCACGCTGTCGCCCGAAGCCACGGCGACGCCGACGACGACGACCGCGAGCACCAGGGCCGCGCCCGCGACCGTGACGGCGAAGGTCAGCAGTCGTCGCCGGTCGGTCCGGACCGGGAAGTCCGCGCGGCGCAGGACGAGCACCACGGCGGTGGCGATCGGCACCAGCACCGACGCGACGAGCGAGAGCGAGACCTCGAGGTGGTCAGACGCCAGACGCTGCACGACGGCGTGGTGCCGCTCGGGCAGCACCCCGTACGAGACGGCGGTCGCGAGGCCGGTGACCAGGTCGACGGTCACGACGAGCCACAGCGCGAACCGACTGCCACGCCGGAGGCCCACCGCACCGACCGCCAGGACCACGAGCGGCATCACGGCCAGCAGCGACTGGAACAGGCCGTGCGGGTGCACCGCGGCGAGCGCCCGGACGCAGCTGGCGGTCACCCCGGTCACCGAGCAGTGCGGCATCCGTCCGGTCGGCCCGGTGTCGAGCACCACGGCGAGCGGGGCGAGCAGCCCGAGTTGGGCACCGGTGACGAGCGCGAGGACGGGGCCGACCGCCGACACGGTGACCGCGGCCACCAGCAGCACGCGGGTCTCGCGTGAGGAGCTCCGGGTCCAGCCGCTCCGTACCGGTGACCGTCGCAGCAGGCGGCCGAGCACCAGGCCGACGACCAGGGCGAGCGCCGCGTGCAGGTCGGACGCGTTTCCGGCGTAGAGCAGCAGTGCCGCGACGACGGCGATCGACACGACCCGGATCCGGCGTCGCCACAGGGCGCCGGCGAACGCGCTCGCGGTCACGATGGTCCCGACGATCCAGGTCCAGGGGCCGACGTGTCCCAGGTGCACGAGGAAGCCGGGGTTGGCCGGGGCTCCGTCGAACAGCTGGAGCAGGGCACCGAGGCCGGTCCCCACGACGGTCGTGACGACCATCGCGAGCAGGGTGCGCCGCCAGCCGAGCAGCCGTTCGGACGCGCCGGTGCACACCACGACGGCGACGAAGGTGACGAGGAACCCGACGACGCTGGACGTCACCGCGACCACGCCGAGCGGGCCCATCGCCCCGCCCAGGGTGTCGAGCGTCCGACCGTGGAGTGCGCCGACGCAGCGGAGCACCACGGCGGCGATGCCGACGACGATCGTCAGGCCCGAGACGACACTCGTCAGCGGGTACCGACGGGCCACCGGCACGAGATGCTTCGGGTTCGCCCACGCGAGGGCCGCCGTCACCGCGCTCACCGGAGGCCCATGTGCGCGATCACGCCGGGCATCCCGACGCGCAGGGCGTCGCGGACGGTGTTCCAGTCGTGCGCGGAACCCTCGGACACCAACAGTCGGGTCTGCATCCCCGCGGCGTCCGCAGCTGCGCGGAGCGCCGTGGTCGACGCGACGTAGGGGTCGTCCTCGCTGCCGTAGGCGAAGACGGTCAGCTGCCCCGGGTACGGCCCGTGTGTCCGCATGATCGCCCGTGGTGCCGCTGCGGCGTACCGGCTGGCGGAGCCGCCGAACCCGACCTCGATGCTGTGCTCGACCGAACCGCTCAGGGGCGCGAGCTCGCTTGCGATCGCGAAGGTCGTACCGAACACATCGGGGTGCGCGGTGGAGAACTGCATGGCGCACGTCGCGCCCTGCGAGAACCCGACGATGCCCCAGGCCGAGGGCGCTGCCCCGACGCGCAAGTGCTGCCGGATCCAGTTCGTGGTGTCGGTCATGACGTACGTCGCGGAGCGCCCGAGGGGCGAGTCGACGCACATCGGGTTCCGGTCCGGTGCCCCGAGCTGATCGGGTGCCACGACGATCGGGGCCAGCCCGTGGTGGGCCTCGGCGAACGCGTCCATCACCGCGTCGAGCCGACCGGCCTGGAACATGTCGCTCGGCTGGCCGGGTTGTCCGGCCAGGCTGATCAGGACCGGCAGGGTCGGCGGTCGCTCGGTCAGGGCAGCGGGCGGCAGGTACACGTCCGCAGGCCGCGCGTGGAAGTGGGAGACGGTCGACGGGATGGTGACGGAGAGCACCTTCCCGCGTCGCGGCATCCGGGCGGGAGCCCGCCAGGTGGCCGGGTCGACCACCGGACTGGAGGCGCGCCCCACCCCCGTCTCGTGTCCCAGCGGCCCGGACGGGTACGGATCCGTCGCGACGGCCTGCTCGATCGTGCGGTAGGCCCCGAAGTCGACGTTGACGCCGAGGACGGCGGCCAGGGCCACCGCCACCGCCGCGAGCACACCGAACACGCGGCGGAGCCAGCCGCCCTGCACGACCGTCACGACGAGCAGGCCGACGGCGCCGAAGGCCAGGGCCACCCACATCCGGGTGATCGGGGTGAACGACACCCCGTACAGGTCCTGGACGTCCCCGAACCACCACACCGCGACCAGGCCGATCACGGCACCGACGGCCACGCCGCCGAGCCGCCAGACCAGCCCGCGGACCGGATGCCGGGAGCGACGACCGAACGCCGGCAGCAGCGCGGCGACGGCGAGGAGCCCCGCGGCGACGTCCACCGGGACGAGCACGGACGGTGCGACGACGGCGACGTGGAACAGGGGTCGGAGCAGATCGTGGAACATGGGGCCTCCCGGCGGACGGTGCAATCGTGGCGTCGGCCCGCTGCGAACGGGGCACCGACGCGCTTCCGGTTCGCACAGTTCCCACCTGTGCGGCTCCCAGGCAGCGCTCGAACAACCCCCAGCGAACCGTCCGGAGCGACGGGCACGCCGGACCTCTCGGTGGCGCACACCTAGGGTGAACGGGTGACGCACGACGGATCGGTACGGGCTGCACTCGCGGCGGTCGGAGCGGACGGCTGGGGGGACGGCGGGCCGCTCGTCGAACCCGGCAGCACGGCCTCGCCACGTCGGGCCGCGGTCCTGATGCTCTTCGGCGCGCTCGACCACACGCCGAGCGACCGACCGGCAGCAGCACCCGGGGTCCCGCGCGACCTCGACGTCCTGCTCCTCGCCCGGGCCACGACCCTGCGCGCGCACGCGGGTGAGGTCGCGTTCCCCGGCGGACGCATCGACCCCGGTGACGCGGACGCCGTCGCCGCCGCACTCCGCGAGGCACAGGAGGAAACGGGGCTCGACCCCGCCGGCGTCGAGGTGCTCGGCACACTGCCGGCCGTGCCCCTGGCGTTCTCGAACCACCTGGTCCGGCCCGTCATCGGCTGGTGGCGCGACCCCTCACCGATCCGCGTCGTCGACGAGCACGAGTCGGCGGCGGTGTTCCGGGTCCCCGTGGCCGACCTGCTCGACCCGGCGAACCGCGGCGTGACCGTGATCCGCCGCAGTGGTCAGGAGTGGCGCGGACCGGCGTTCACGATCGAGGCCGACGGGGACGAGCACCTGGTGTGGGGCTTCACCGCGATGCTGCTGGATGCGCTGTTCGACCGACTCGGCTGGACGGAACCGTGGGACCGGAGCCTCGAGGTGCCGCTGCCCGACTGAGCACCGGGAACGACAGCGGGTCGGCCCGCACCGCGTCGACCGCGTGGGCCACGGCCCCGATGACGACGACGTCGGCCCCGAGCGACGACGCGACGAGTTCCGGCACCGGGTCGAAGTGCCCCTTCGCGAGCAGGTCGCGCGCACGGTCGATGACCGCGACCGCCGGCTGGGCAATCGCGCCGGCGACCACGACGCGGTCGATGTCGAGCAGACTCGCGAGCAGGATGCAGACCCGGGCCAAGCGGTCACCCAGGCGGTCGACGATGGTGCGCGCGACCGGATCACCGCTCCGCGCGGCCGCGAACACCAGGGCGGCGTCGGCGGCGAGCGCGGCGTCCGCGGGGATCTGCCCGTCGGCGACGGCGTCCGCCACGAAGGTGCGGGCGACGGCGCCGATGCCGTCGGACGAGCCGACACCCTCGACGAGTTCGAGCACCCGCATCTCCCCGGCTCCGCCGTGGGCACCGCGCAGCAGGACCCCGTCGACGACGAGGCCTGCGCCGAAGCGTTCGCCGGACAGCAGCGCCGCGAACGAGGCGTCACCCGAGGACGGCCGCTCGGCGAGCGCGGCGAGGTTCGCGTCGTTCTCGACGAGCACCCGCCCGCCCGGCACGGCGTCGGCGAACCCCGGGTTCATCCGGACCCAGAAGCCGCCGTCGTCGGGCGAGGCCCCGGCGGCGTCGACCGGCGCCGGGATGCCCACGACGGTGACCAGGACCCGGGTGCGGTCGACGTCGGCCGAGGCGAGGGCGGCGGCCACGGTGTCGGCGAGGACCCCGAGTCGCACGGGCACGTCGAGGCCCGATGCACCCAGCGACCCCTCGGCACGACCGAGCACCGTGCCGCGCAGGTCGGCGACGAAGGCCGTGACCCGGTGCTGGCCGGCGTCGACACCGACGACGACCCCGGCGACCGTGTCGAGCTCGTAGCGGCGGGCGGGGCGCCCCATCCGGTACTCCCCCGCGGCGCGGGCGTCGTCGAGCTCGCGGAGCCAGCCGAGCCGCACGAGTTCCTCGGCCGCCCCGAGCACGGTCGACCGGGTCAGGCCGGTGGCGTCGATCGCCTCGGTCGCGGTGAACGCCGACGAGTCGAAGGCGTACGCGAGCAGCGTCTCTGCGCTCGTTCCACGGGGTGGCGGCATGTCGTGACCCTATCGCGCGACGAGTTCCTTGCGGAATTAGATTTTCTCGCTACATTTAGTTCCGCGGGCAGCATCGGAGCCGCTCGCGGGACGGAACGGCAGGGACGCCGGGTCCGGACGGACGGAGACGACGTGCAAGCACACGCCACCGCCAGGAGCGCAGCATCGGTCAGCCGACGCGGGTTCCTGCTGGGAGCGGGCGGCATCGGAGCGGGCCTCGCGCTCGCCGGATGCGCCCCGATCGGGTCCTCGAGCGCCAAGCCGGAGACCATCACGTTCTACGTGTCGAAGCCCGAGGTCATCGGCTACTTCGACGCCGTCATCGCGCAGTTCCACCAGAGCCAGTCGAAGGTCCGGGTCGTGCGCGACTCGACCTCGAGCATGTCCGCGAACTTCGTGCGGAACCGGCCGCCGGACCTCGGCTGCTGGAACTACAACTTCTCGGTCGTG
This sequence comes from Curtobacterium flaccumfaciens pv. betae, assembly GCF_026241855.1. NCBI lineage: Bacteria > Bacillati > Actinomycetota > Actinomycetes > Micrococcales > Microbacteriaceae > Curtobacterium > Curtobacterium flaccumfaciens. Next base: position 2,854,073 of record NZ_JAPJDC010000001.1, read on the forward strand.
CCGTTCGTCGAGCACGGCGCGCTGACCGACCTGTCCGACCTGCCGCAGGCCGACACCATCAACCCCGACCTGTGGCCGCTCATGGAGCAGACCGCCGACTACCCCGGCCGGAAGAGCGCTCTGCCGTACTCGGTGACGGCGGCGTCGGTGATCTACAACAAGGCCCTCTTCGCGCAGCAGGGGCTCGAGGTCCCGACGACGTGGAGCGAGTTCGCCGACGTGTGCGAACGCCTGACCAAGGCCGGCATCGCGCCGATCTACGGCACGTTCAAGGACAACTGGACGATCGCCCAGGGCATGTTCGACTACTCGATCGGCGGCATGATCGACACCCCGGCGACCTTCGAGGCACTCCGCCGCGAGGGCACGAACGTCGGCAAGGGATCCGCCGTCTCGTTCGAGCGCGACCTGCGGAAGCCGATGGAGCGCATGGTGCAGCTCCGCGCCTGGCACCAGGACGGCGCTGCGAGCCGCGGGTACGGCGACGGCAACCTCGCCTTCGCCCAGGGCAAGGCGGGCATGTACCTGCAGGGACCGTGGGCCCTCGGCGAGATCGCCAAGACCACGAAGGACATGGACCTCGGCACGTTCCCGCTGCCCGTCACCGACGACCCGGCCGACCGCAAGGTCCGCGTGAACGTCGACCTGGCGCTCTGGATCCCGGAGGCGTCCCGCAAGCAGGAGGCCGCCCGCGAGTTCCTGTCGTTCCTGATGTCCAAGCGGGTCAACGACGAGTACAACGCGGACAACAACGGCTTCGGGGTCCGCAAGGACGCTCCACCGGCGTCGAACCCCGCCCTCCGCGGCATGCAGTCGTACTACGACGACGCAGCCTTCTACCTCGGCGCCTCGCAGCTCATCCCCGCCGAGATCCCGGTCGCGAACTACGCGCAGTCGATCGCCTTCGGCGGCGACCCGCAGCGCCAGCTCCGCACCCTCGACGCCGACTGGGCGCGTCTCGCGCTCCGCACGGCCGCGTAAGGAGACGTCCGAATGGCAACCACGACCACCGAATCCATCACGACGGCGGACCGCCGCCGCCGTGGCGGAGCCGCCACGGGCCTCCAGGCCGGACGACGGGACGGACGACGCAAGCCCCGCGTCGACCCGCTCTTCCTGGCGTTCCTGCTGCCCACCCTGGTGCTCTTCACGCTCGCCATCACGCTGCCGGCCGTGATGGGCATCGTGCTGAGCTTCACGAACTCCGTCGGCTTCGGCGAGTTCCGCTTCACCGGGCTCACCAACTACATCGCGGTGTTCTCCGACCCCGCGATCCTGCAGGCGTACCTGTTCACGCTCGGGTTCTCGCTCGTCACCGTGATCGTCGTGAACGCGATCGCGTTCCTGCTCGCCATCGCGCTGACGTCGAAGATCCGCGGCAAGATCGCGCTGCGTGCGGTGTTCGTGCTGCCGATGGTGATCTCGGGGATCGTCATCGCCTACGTGTTCTCGTTCCTGTTCGCGAACAGCCTGCCGGCCTTCGCCACCGCGATCGGGTTCGGGCCGCTCGAGCAGAGCATCCTGGCGAACCCCGACCTGGCCTGGCTGGCGATCGTGGTCGTCACCGCCTGGCAGGCGATCCCGTCGACGCTCCTCATCTACATCGCCGGCGTCCTCTCGATCCCCGGCGAGGTGTACGAGGCAGCCGCCCTCGACGGTGCCAGCGCCTGGCGGCAGCTCGTCTCGATCACCGCACCGCTGACCGCGGGCTACATCCTGATCAACCTGGTCATCGGGTTCAAGAACTTCCTGAACTCGTACGACATCATCGTCGGCCTGACCGACGGCGGCCCCGGCACCTCGACCACCAGTGTCGCGATGTCGATCTTCAAGGGCTTCAACGGCGGCGACTACGCCTACCAGATGGCGAACGCCACGATATTCTTCGTCATCGCGGTCGTCATCGCCGTGATCCAGCTGCGGGCGACCCGCGGGAAGGCAGCGCTCTGATGTCCCTGCAAGCACCCCTGCGACCGGGGACCACCGCGACCGGCAGCATCCGTTCCGTCGACGCCGATCGCTCCTCCGGCTCGGGCAAGGCCGGCCGCGGTCGTTCGAACTGGCCCGTCACCGTCGTCCTCGTGCTCTGCGCGCTGTCGGTGCTCGTGCCGCTGTACGTCACCCTGACGATGGCGTTCAAGACCACCGGGCAGGCCGTCGACGGCAACGCGTTCTCGCTGCCGGCACCGTTCAGCGTCGACGGCTTCGTGCAGGCGTGGCAGCTGACCGACTTCCCGCGGGCCTTCGCGGTCTCGGTGTTCGTCGCCGCGATCACCGTCGTCGGCACGATCCTGCTCGCCTCGTTCACGGCCTACGCGATCGCCCGGAACTGGGACCGGCGACTGTTCCGCTGGTCGTTCTTCTACCTGCTCGCGGCGATGTTCCTGCCGTTCCCGGTGCTCGCACTGTCGCAGGTGAAGCTCACCGGGCTCGCGCACCTGGACAACCCGCTCGGCGTCGCGATCCTGCACGTCATGTTCCAGCTCTCCTTCAGCGTGCTGCTCTTCACGGCCTTCCTGCGGTCGATCCCGGCGGAGCTGGAGGAGAGTGCACGCATCGACGGTGCGAGCACGGGGCAGGTGTTCTGGCGACTCGTGTTCCCGCTGCTGGCACCGATGAGCGCCACCGTCGGCATCTTCGCGTTCCTCGCGTCCTGGAACGACTTCGTGATGCCGTCGCTGATCACCTCCGACCCGGCGCTGCAGACCCTGCCGGTGCTGCAGCAGATGTTCCAGACCCAGTTCAGCAACAACTACAACGTGTCGTTCGCCTCGTACCTGATGGCGATGGCCCCCGCGATCATCGTCTACCTCGTCACCCAGCGGTGGGTGATGGCCGGCGTGACCCAGGGCGCCATCAAGTGACCGACACCGCCGGTGCGGGGCCGACCGCGATCGCCGGTGCGGACCCGACCGACACACACCCCTCGAACCCCTCGACCCACGAAAGGCCCGACGTGACCGACACCCTCGCCCAGCCCGCCACGACCTCGCACGACGAGACCTGGTGGCGCCAGGCCAGCGTCTACCAGATCTACCCCCGCTCGTTCGCCGACGCGAACGGCGACGGCATCGGCGACCTGCCCGGCATCACCGAGCGGGTGCCGTACCTGGCCTCGCTCGGCATCGAGGCCGTCTGGCTCAGCCCCTTCTACCCGTCCGCCCTGGCCGACGGCGGCTACGACGTCGACGACTACCGCGACGTCGACCCGCGCCTCGGCACCCTCGACGACTTCGACCGGATGGTCGAGGCACTGCACGCCGCCGGCATCCGGGTGATCGTCGACGTCGTCCCGAACCACACGAGCGACCGACACGACTGGTTCCGCGAGGCCCTCGCAGCACCCAAGGGCTCCCCCGCCCGCGACCGCTACGTGTTCCGCGACGGCAGCGGACCGTCCGGCGAGGACGCCCCCGCCGACTGGATCTCGATCTTCGGCGGGCCGGCCTGGACCGCCGTCGGCGACGGCCAGTGGTACCTGCACAGCTTCGCGAAGGAGCAGCCCGACCTGAACTGGGCGAACCGCGAGGTCCGCGACGACTTCCTGCACACCCTGCGCTTCTGGTCCGACCGCGGCGTCGACGGGTTCCGCATCGACGTGGCCCACGGCCTGGCGAAGGACCTGGGCGAGACCCTGCCCACCTGGGCCGAGCTCGCCGAGATGCCGAAGGACGGCACGCACCCGCTCTGGGACCGCGACGACGTGCACGAGATCTACGCCGAGTGGCGGACGGTCTTCAACGAGTACACGCCGGCGCGCACCGCGGTCGCCGAGGCCTGGGTCCCCGCCCACCGCCGTGCCCGCTACGCCAGCGCCGAGGGACTCGGTCAGGCGTTCAACTTCGACCTGCTCGAGGCCGACTTCGACGCCGGACAGTTCCGCACGATCATCGAGTTCAACCTCGGGCTCGCCGAGCAGTCCGGCTCGTCGACCACGTGGGTGTTCTCGAACCACGACGTCGTCCGGCACGCCACCCGCTACGCCCTGCCGCCCCGCGCCGGTGGCACCGACAAGCAGGGCAGCGCGTGGCTGCTCGCCGGCGGCTCGCAGGACGCGCTCGACCGGTCGCTCGGCCTGCGCCGCGCACAGGCCGCCACGCTGCTCGAGCTCGCCCTGCCCGGCTCGGCCTACCTGTACCAGGGCGAGGAGCTCGGCCTGCACGAGGTCGGTGACATCCCGGACGCCGACCGCCAGGACCCGGCGTTCTTCCGCAACCCGGGCGTCGACGTCGGTCGTGACGGCTGCCGCGTGCCGATCCCGTGGACGCGCACCGGCTCGTCGTTCGGCTTCGGTCCGGACGGTTCGCACCTGCCGCAGCCGGCGTGGTTCGCGGACTCCAGCGTCGAGGCCGAGGACGCCGACCCCGACTCCACCCTGAACCTGTACCGGAAGGCGCTCGGCCTGCGAGGCCAGCTGCAGTCCGAGGAACAGCTCGAGTGGATCGAGACCGGCCGCGACGACGTGCTCGCGTTCCGTCGGCCGAACGGGTGGACCAGCGTAACGGTCTTCGGCGACGAGCCCTTCGCGCTGCCGGCCGGCGAGCTGCTGCTCGCCTCGGCCCCCGTGGTCGACGGCGCCCTGTCGGGCGTGGGGACGGCCTGGTTGCGTTCCTGACGCGACGCTCGCGCCCTGGGCGCGACCGGATGACGGACTGGAGGCGCGGTGCCAGCTGGCACCGCGCCTCCAGTCCGTCGCCCCCCGCGTCTGCCCGCGTCTGCCCGCGTCTGCCCGGCCTACCCGGCGGAAACCGGCGTACCTGCCGGAACCGGGCGTACCGGGTCGGAAGTTCTGACCAGGTACGCCCGTTCCCGCATCCCATCGCGGCCGTTCTGGGAAGGAAGTCCCGGTAAGGTCACCGCATGAGCGGGGCGAGCATCAGCGTGCAGGACTTCGTGATGCGGTTCGGCGACCGCAACGTGGTCGACGGGCTGTCGTTCGACGTCGCCCCCGGTGAGACGTTCGGGCTGCTCGGCAGCAACGGCTCCGGCAAGACCACGACGATCCGGGCCCTGCTCGGCATCACCACCCCGACGGCGGGCACGCTGACGATCGACGGCCGCCCCTACCGACCGGCCACCGGCGGCATCGGCTACCTGCCCGAGGAGCGCGGGCTGTACCGCAAGGAGTCCGTCATCGACGTGATGACCTACTTCGGGCGCCTGCGCGGGCTCCGCGGAGCCGAGGCGACCGCGTGGAGCATGGACTACCTGGCCCGGGTGGGGCTCGCCGACCGCGCGAAGCTGCGCGTCGACAAGCTGTCCGGCGGGCAGCAGCAGAAGGTGCAGCTCGGCATCACGATCATGGACCGGCCGCGGCTGCTCATCCTCGACGAGCCGACCAAGGGACTCGACCCGGTGAACCGGCGGCTCCTGCTCGACCTGGTCGACGAACGGAAGGCCGACGGCGCGACCGTGGTCCTCGTGACGCACCACATGGACGAGGTCGAGCGGCTCTGCGACCGCATCCTGCTCCTCAAGGACGGGCGGGCCGCCGCGTACGGGTCCGTGCCCGACGTGCAGGACGCCTTCGGTGGCGCCGTCGCCCGCGTGGGGCTCGACGGCCCCGTACCGAAGTCGTCGCTGTACCGGCTCGCCCGCCACGAGGGGCACGTCGCCTACCTGGTCCCGACCCAGGCCGCCGCTCCGGACGGTGCGGACGTCCTGGCAGAACTGGTCGCGGCCGGGGTGCACGTCACCGCGTTCGAGATGCGCCGGATCCCGCTCGACGAGATCTTCGTGCAGGTCTACGGGCACGACGCCCTCGCCGCTGCGTCGTCGGACGGGGCAGCGGCATGAGCAACCTCGGCACGGTCGTCCGGTTCGAGTTCGTCCGCGCGGTGAAGAAGCCCGCGTTCTGGATCGGCACGCTCGCGCTGCCGGTCGTCATCGTGGTCGTGTCGCTGCTCGTCGGCATCGGGCAGGCCGCCGGCACGAACTCCGTGGTGTCCGGGTCGTCCGCCACGAAGACCCCGTTCCACTACGTCGACGAGTCCGGCCTGGTGTCGGAGTCCGTGGCGGCGAAGTGGGGTGGGACGCCGTCCACCGATGCCACAGCCGACCGCGCCGCCGTCCGCTCCGGTGACCTCGACGCCTTCATCGCGTTCCCGTCGTCGCCGTCCACGACGGCCATCCGGGTCGACGCCGCCGACCGGGGGCTCTTCGCCAACGGCGTGTACTCGTCGCTGGCCGAGCGGGTGCTCGAGCAGAGCGTCGCCGCCTCGGTCGACGACCCCGAGACCGTGGAGCTGCTCCGCAGTCCACCCGCCACCGACGTCACCACCTACGCCGACGGCCGGGTCGCGCCGGGCTGGTTGTCCGTCGTGCCGCCGTTCCTGTTCGTCGCCGCGTTCTTCGGGCTCGTCATCCTGCTCGCCGCCCGGATGGTCACCGTCGTGGTCGAGGAGAAGGAGAACCGGATCTCCGAGATGATCCTGACCACGGTGACCGCGGGCGACCTGATCCGCGGCAAGGTCATCGCGATGCTGCTCGTCGGCTTCGTGCAGGTCAGCGTGTTCGTCGTGCCCGGCCTGGTCGGGCTGCTCGTCGCCCTGCCGTTGGTGTCGTCGCAGCTCGGCGGGCTGACGGTCGACCCGTGGCGGATGGTGACCGGGGCGCTGCTGCTCGTCGGCGGGGTGCTGCTGGCGTCCGGGCTGTTCGTCGCCGTCGGGGCCGCCGTGCCGTCGATCAAGGACGCCTCGGCCCTGCAGTCGGCGGCGATCTTCGCGCTGATCATCCCCCTGTACGCGGCGTTCTTCGTGATGACGACGCCGACGTCGCCAGTCGCGCAGTTCTTCACGTACTTCCCGACCTTCACGCCGATCACCGCGATGGTGCGGAACGCCGTCGGGGCCCTGACCGTGACGGAGTCGGTGGTCTGCATCGTCGAGGTGTTCGTCGTCGCCGGGCTGCTGCTGTGGTTCGCGGAGTACCTGTTCCGGCACTCGGTCGCGCAGTACGGGTCGAAGGTGACGGTGCGGCAGATGCTGTCGTGGCGGCGGGGGCGTCGGGGCTGATCCCGCTGATCAGCCGGCGGGGCTGATCCCGCTGATCAGCCGGCGGCGATGCGGCGGAGCGCGTCCAGGTGGGCGGCCCAGACGGCCCGACCCGTCGCGGTCAGGGTGATCGACGTCCGGGGCGTCTTGCCCACGAAGCCCTTCCCCACCGACACGTAGCCGGCCGCCTCGAGCGCGGAGACCTGTTTGCTCAGCACCGAGTCGCTGACCTCGACCGCGTCGCGCACCTCGCGGAACCCCAGGGTGCCGGCGCGGGTCAGGGCAGCGATCACCGAGAAGCGCACCGGGTGCTGCAGCAGGTCGTCGAGCTCGTGCCGGGGATGCACCCGGTCGGTGGTGCTCACGAGCGGGCCTCGCGTGCCGCGCACACCAGGGCGACCAGCAGCACGAGCCCCGAGGTGATGCCCGACCAGAGCACCGAGCCGTGCACCCACCCGACCACGGCGATCGCCGCCAGGTAGGTGACCGCCCAGCTGACGATGTAGACGGTCCAGCGGCGGCTCCGGGCGAAGGCCGAGCGGCCGCGGATGCTCACCATGAAGAACACCACCAGGGCGAACAGGGCGACGAGGGTACCGACGTAGACGGCGGCGAACGCGTCCCCGGTCGTGAGCCCCATGCCGAGCGTGCCGAGCGACGTCGCGACGCCGAGCGCGGTGATGAACGTGACGTACGGCCAGCGGACGGCGTCGTGCGCTCGTCGGCCGATCCGGTCCGCCTGGTCGAGCAGTCGGGCCGCCTCCGCGGGTCCGGGTCGTGCGGTGGTGTTGTCCATGGTGTCCCCTCTCGTTGACACCAGTGTTGCAAGGACTTTCCGGTTTGGCAAGTACTTTCCAAACCGGATGAATCGCCACTGCACTCAGACGCGGACGGGCGCCTCGTCGAGGTCCCACGAGGGGACGGCATGCCGCTTCCATCCCTGGCGCAGGGTGTTCGCCGCGCGGTCGAACTCGACCAGGACGTCGATGTGCGGGCGGACCAGCATCTGGATCTGCAGCCCCTCGTAGACCGAGAGCAGCTGTGTCGCAGCCTGGTACGCGGGGATGCCGGCCTCTTCCGAGCCCTTGTCGAAGTCGCGCTGCAGCCCGACGGTCAGCTGCTCGGCGTACTCTTCGAACCGCTTGCGGAACAGTTCGGCGAACCCGGACTCCGAGCTGGCCACGGTGATCAGCCCCGCGAGCACCCGGACGAGCCCGGGGTCAGCGACGTCCTCGGCCAGGGTCAGACGGACGTGCTCGATCGTGCACGTGGGCGGGTTCTTCCGCCGGGTCCCCCGCAGCTGCGCCCACCGGTCGTAGGTGACCAGGAGCAGGGCGTGCCAGGTCGGGAACAGCCGCTCGACGGTCTCGAGCGGGATGCCGGCCACCTCGGCGACGACCGCCGCGTCCACGGTGTCGAACGGGTGCAGCCGGTAGGCGCGGATGGCCGCGCGCACCGTGCGCTCTGCGAGGGACTCGTCGTCCTCGACGCGTTCGCCGTGCAGGGGTTCCATCCGACCATTGCAGCGCATTCCGGGCCGTTTGTCTCGTCCCAGAGCGGGGGCCGTGCTCCCGGCCGCGTCAGCGCGCCGGGACCACGGCGGTCAGCCGACGGTGACGGGCGCCGCCGGAGGCCGCACCCGCTGGCGCATCCACACGAAGAACCCGGTCAGGGTGAAGACGCCGTAGAAGACGTACATCAACCCGGAGGCGTAGTACCTGGCGGAGAACAGCAGCGGAACGCCGACCAGGTCGACCGCCACCCAGATGAGCCAGAACTCGACCCACCCCTTCGCCATGCCGTAGGTGGCCAGCAGCGATCCGACGAAGATCCACGCGTCGCTCCACACCGGCTCGTAGGACCCGAGCGCGCGGAAGACGGGGGTCAGCAGGGCGGTGCCGCCGACCAGGCCGACGACGAGCAGCAGACGGGTCCGCCAGGAGGCCCAGCGCGGGTCGATCACGGTCGTCGCGTCCTCGGGGCGGTGCGTCCACCGGTACCAGCCGTAGATGCTCACGATGATGAACATGACCTGACGGCCGGCCTGCCCGAGCAGGTTGACGGGGTTCGGGGTGTCGAAGAGCGCGCCCATGAAGACGGTGAAGAGCAGGGCGTTGCCGACCAGTCCGACCGGCCAGGCCCAGACCTTCCGGCGCATGCCCCCGAGGGCGCTGAGCAGCCCGAAGACGTTGCCGATCACCTCGCGCCAGAGCACCGTCTGGTCGCCGATGACGATCTGCGCGTCGAACAACCAGCGCACGATGTCCATGGGCCCTCCTCGTTTCCGGACGGTGCAACGACGCCGTGCGTACCGGCATTCCTTCTGTGATCGCTCCGCCCACGCGAAGCGCACACCCAGAAATCGGGGTACAAATCATGTCCTCCCTAGCGGGGACAAAAATGACCCCCGTTCTGGGGTCCGGGTGAACGCTCGTTCTCGCTTATCGGCACTTTGGGGGACAGGTAACGTCGACACCAGAGCGAGTCCAGCCCGCCCGAGCAGCAGCACATGCGCTCCGAGGCCCGGCGACCGCTCTCGGCACCGGTCAGCCGCGACCCCCTCCAACCACTGGGTCGATGACAACCTCCCCACCGGACACGACGCCCGAATGTCCCCGGTGGGCTTCAGCGTGCCCCGAGCACGCAGGAACGGATCCACCCCATGCACAAGATCGTCACCGGTGCCATCGCCGGCGCAGCAGGCGTCGCACTCCTCCTCGGCGGCGCGGGCACGTTCGCGCTCTGGAACGCCAGCGCCTCGAGCGCCGCGTCCGCCGTGAGCGCCGGCACCCTGACGCTGAGCGCCAACAACGACGGTGCCTGGAGCGACATCACGAACGGTCGTTCCACCGCGATCGACCCGACGAAGGCCCTGATGGTCCCGGGCAACACGTTCCAGTTCACCCAGACGCTGAACATCGGCGCGACCGGCCAGGACCTCAAGGCGAACCTGACCTACGCCAACCAGAGCATCACCGGTGACGCCGCGCTGCTCGCCGCCACGACGAAGACGCTGGCCGTCACCTCGACGAGCGCCTCGGTGGTGCAGTCCTCGTCGAACACGAACACCTTCGTCGTCTCGCCGTCCTCGTCCACGTCGACCGTCAAGGTCGTCTTCACGGTGACGCTCCCCTCGTCGGCGACCACCGGTCAGGGCGGCTCGATCAACCTCAGCGCGCTGGCCTTCACGCTCACCCAGACCGCGATCGGTTCCTGATCCACCGATCGCACCCCACCGACCACGACGACCAGGAGCAGGCACATGACCGCCACACCGCGGACGACGGGACGCCACCGCGCGGCCCGACGGCACCGCTGGGTGTGGCCGGTCGCGCTCGCCCTGGTCGTCGCGGTCGGAACAGCACTCCTCGGCACCGGCGGCACGTACGCGCTCTGGAACGGGACCGCCAGCACGGCGGCCACCACGGTGCGCTCCGCCACGGCGACCGTCAGCGTCAGCAGCACCACGGCGATGAACACCGCGGTCCTCGGGCCGGGCACGAGCGCCACCGGCACCTTCACGGTGCGGAACACCGGGTCGGTCCCGCTGTCGATGCGCGTCACGACGACGGCCTCGAAGTCGTCCGTCGCGGCGGCGACCGGTGAGCTGACGCTCCACCTCGTGATGGTGTCCTCGACCGCGAAGTGCGTGCCCGGGCTCACCGGCACGAGCGGGCGGCTCGCCACCTTCGACACCGGTACCGGGTCGTTCACCCTGCCGGCCGGGGTCAGCGGCACCGCGTGCCTCGAGATGGCCCTCGACGCCGACGCCCCGCAGACCGTCGCCGGCGCCACCACCGACTTCACCCTCACCGTCACCGGAACGCAGGTCTCCGCATGAACCGCCGCCTCCGGCTCCTCGTCGCCGTGCTCCTCACCGTCCTGTTCGTCGGCGGTACCTCGAGCGCCGCGTGGGCACTGTGGAGCGCGGCGGGCACCACCGCGGCGAGCACCACGGTCGGCACGGTCGCGGCGTCGATCAGCGGCACGAGCGCCCTCACCACGGCGTTCTCGTCGAGCGTCACCTCGACGACGAAGCCGATCACCCTGACCGACTCGGGCACCCTCGCCGGCACCGCCACCACCACGGTCTCCGTCGTGTCCGGCAGCTCGACCGCGCTCGCCAAGGCCGTCACCGTCATCGCCTGGCCGGTCGCCTCGACCGCAGGCTGCACCACGAGCACGGCCGTGGGCACCGGGTCCGTCACCGGCACCTGGGCCTCGCTGCCGAGCATGAGCGCGAAGCTCGCCGCCGGCACCTCCGCCGTCTGGTGCACCCGCAGCACCCTGCAGTCGTCGGCCCCGGCCGGCTCGACCGCCAAGGTGAACGTCAACCTCACCGTCACGAGCGGCACCTGGACCTCGGGCGTCGTGGCGGGCGGCTTCACCCTGACCACCCCGGCAGCGGTCGTCGACACCACCCCCTCGCTGGTCTGCACCGACCACGGCGGTTGGTACGTCGAGATCCGGTGGGACGCCGCGAACCGCCCGGTGGACACCTGGTACGGGGCCTTCGTCGGCTCGACGCCGGTCGGGCAGAAGGCGCAGGACTACTCCGCGTTCATCACGATCGCGCCGCCGGACGTCCCCGCGAGCGCCGGCACCGCGGGCACGCTGACCGTCACCGTCAAGGTGCTCGACAGCGCCGGCAACCCCACGTCGACCGTCGCGGGTACCGGCAAGGTCACGCTCTTCACGCAGGACAACGGGGCGGCGATCCGATGCGGCGCATGAGCACCCCCACCCCGCGTACCGGCTGGCGCGCCGTCGTCCACGCCGTCGTGCTCGGTCTCAGCACCGGGCTCCTGCTGCTCGTCGCCGCCCTGGCGGTCGTGCTGATCGTCGTGCCGAAGGCCACTGGCTCGATGCCGCTCACCGTCCTGACGCAGTCGATGGAGCCGACCCTGCCGCCGGGGACGCTGCTCGTGGTCCGTCCGACCCCGATCGACGACATCCGGGTCGGCGACGTCGTCACCTACCAGATCGTGTCCGGCCAGCCCGCGGTCGTCAGCCACCGCGTGGTCTCGGTGTCGTCGTCGTCGGACGGCGAGCGGACCTTCGTGCTCAAGGGCGACAACAACGCCGAGGCCGACCCGGCACCGGTCACCGCCGTGCAGATCCGTGGCGTGGTCTGGTACTCCGTGCCGGAGATCGGCATCGTCAACCAGGTCGTCAACGGGTCGCGGAGCTGGCTCATCCCCACGGTCGCCGGCGTGCTCCTGACGTACGGAGCGGTCATGATGAGCGCGGGCTTCGTGAGCGCCGCACGTCGTCGCCGCGCCCGCACCAGCCGCGCCCGCACGAGCCGCGTCGGCACCAGCCGCGGACGACGCAGCGCAGCGCACCACGTCGAGCGGACCACCAGCGAGAACAGGACCGAGACGACGACCACCACCCGGTCTAGGCTCGGTGGACGTGACGGACGGAGTGCAGCGGGCGCGGGAGCTCCTCGACGCGGCGGCCCGACGGCTCCGCGCCGCGGGCGTCCCGGACGAAGCACTCGGCGAGTACGTGCAGCCGAAGGCCGTCCTCGGGATCCGTCGTGACCCGACGATGCGGCCCCTCGGCCGGGTGTGGCGGGTCGGAGCACTCCTGATCGGGTCGTCCCCCGAGACCGCAGGCCGTGTCTGGGCCACCGGGTCGATCACCCGCGTCACCGAACCCGGTCGGTCGCAGTACCAGTCGGTCTCCGCCGAGGTCCGTCGCGCCTACCGAGCCGCCGCCGCGAAGGGGCACTTCGGCGCCGGTGACACGGTGAACCACGGCGCCGTCCCGATCCCCGTCGACGACTCCCTGGTCGGCGCCGAGGGCGTGCTCGTCGTCATCGACGACGTGCCGTCGGTCCGGTGGTCTCCGACCGCCGGCGCCGCAGTCCCCCTCGCCGACTACCTGGACGACCGCGTCGGGCTGCTCGTCGATCCCCCGCGGGGCGCGACCGACTGACGCGGCACCGGGCACGGGCCCTGAACCGGCCGACCCCACACCGCAGCCCGTCCGCCGGACGCGATCCGGGCCTCCAGGCTGACCGGACCGACCACGCGCCTGTCGCGACGTCACCCGGTCCCGATAGTGTCGGAACGTGAGCAACGAGGCATTCGACGACCGCTACGAGCTGCGCGAGTTCGCGCCCGGGACGGACGACAAGGGGGCACCGAACGCCGAGACGGCAGCGTGGATGCAGGCCGTCGGGATGGGCTTCCACGAAGCCGACCCCGACGCCGAGGGCGCGGCCCGCATGGCGTCGCACTTCATCGCCGACGAAGAGACGTTCCTCGGGGTCTACGTGCGCGAGCCGTTCCCGGGGTCCGTCGACGAGACGTGGCCGGCCGGCACCTTCACGTGGTTCCGCAAGGCGCTGAGCTGGGGCGACGGGTCCTCCGTCGACACCCAGGCGATCTCCGCGGTCACCGTCCGCCCGACCGAGCGTCGCCGCGGCATCCTGCGCCGGATGATGACGCACGCGCTCGAGCGCGGGGTCGCCGAGGGCTACGCCGTCGCGTCGCTGACCGCGTCCGAGGGCACCATCTACCGCCGCTTCGGCTTCGGCTGCGCCATCCGCGAGCGTGCCGTGCACGTCCGCCGCGAGCGGGCGCTCCCCCTGCTCGCCCCGACCTCCGGCACGGTGTCGGTCGTGACGCCGCAGTGGCTCGCCGACGGCCCGGGCAAGGCGGTCTTCGACCGGTTCCACGTCCGCACCCCCGGCTCGATGGTCCGCAACACCGGCACCTGGCCGATCGTGTTCGGCCTGCTCGGCCACGACGGGCAGAAGGCGAAGGACGTCCGTGCGGCGGTGCACCGTCTCGACGGCTCCGACGAGATCGACGGGTACGTCACCTGGCGCGTCAAGGAGGACCGCGGTTCCGACACCGCACTCGAGATCGTCGACCTGGTGTACGCGGACGACCAGGCCTACACCGCCCTGTGGGAGTTCCTGCTCTCGGTCGACCTCAACGACGTCGTGAAGTACACCCGCTCCCGCCTCGACGACCCCATCGTCGCGGCGCTCGGCGACAACCGTGCGTACGACGTCGACCACGAAGAGGACCACGTCTGGCTGCGCGTGCTCGACGTGCCCGCGGTGCTGGCCTCGCGGCCGTTCGCCGTCGACGGGTCGCTGACACTCGGGGTCACCGACGCGCTCGGCTTCACCACCGGCACGTACCGCCTCGACGTCCAGGAGGCCCGTGGCACCGTCACGCGCATCGCCGACGACGTCGACGTGGCCGGGTCTGACGTCCAGCTCGACGTCGCGGAGCTCGGTGCGCTGCTGATCGGCTCGGTCTCCCCCGTCACGTTGGCCGCCGCGGGGCTCGTCCGCGCTGCGGACCCGGCGTCGGTGGAGCTGCTCCGCGCGATGCTGCTGCCGCCGCGGACGCCGCACGGCATCACGTACTTCTGATGGACGTCGGCCGCGTGGTGGGGCGCGCGCGTCAGGTCGTCTCCGTCCTGGCGTCACCTGCCCTGCGTGCGGCCGCGCTCGGTGGGAGTCCCGTCGATGACCGCACCCGGGCTGCGATCGACTCGTTCGACTGGCTCACCGACGAGGGTCCCGACGCGTCGGTGCTCGGCCGGACGTCACGCGAACTCCAGCGACTGCAGTCGCCGGCCGCGGTGCTCGAGTTCGACCGGATCGAGCGGATGCCGGTGAAGGACGTCGAACGGCATGCGCTGTCCGTCCGGATCGTCGAGCTCGTGTTCGAGCGACTCGGACCGGACCGAGCCGTGCCGGAGGCCGTCCTGAACGCGGCCGTCGGCATGTTCGCGACCGATGTCTCTCTCGTGCGCCGGGATGCCGTGGACCTCGGCGTCCTGACGCGCACCGACGACGGTTCGGTCTACCGGTTGAGGGTCGACCGCCCGGCCTGAAGCTGCTGGCCCGTTCCGCCTCGTGCGAGGTGCGAGCGCTCTGGTGCGAGGTTCCCGATTCCGTGGCAGGCGGACGCGCTCGCACGGAGTACGGAACCTCGCACCACAACAGCGGCGGGGGCGCCGGACCTCGCACGGTGCGAGGCTCGGCACCTCGCACCGTGCAGCGCCCCTACGCCCGGCGCCGCACCCGCGAGGTGAACAACCTCGCACGGTGCAAGGGGCGAGCGCTCTGGTGCGAGGTTCCCGATTCCGTGGCAGGCGGACGCGCTCGCACGGAGTACGGAACCTCGCACCACAACAGCGGCGGGGCACCGGACCTCGCACGGTGCGAGGCTCGGCACCTCGCACGAGTGGCCGCGCCCTACGCCCGGCGCCGCACCCGCGGGTCGACGAACGCGTATACCACGTCGACGATCACGTTCGCCGTGACGATCAGCAGCGCCGAGAACAGCGTGAAGCCGACGACCACCTGCAGGTCGAGCGTGTGCACCGCGTCGATGAGCAGCGCGCCGAGGCCCTGCATCGAGAACACCTTCTCGGTGATGACCGCGCCACCGAGCAGCGACCCGAGGTCGAGCCCGAACAGCGTCACCACGGGCAGGATCGCCGTCCGGAGCCCGTGCCGCACGACGACCTGGCGCTCCCGCAGCCCCTTGGCACGGGCGGTCCGGACGAAGTCCTGCGACATCGACTCGAGCATCTCACCACGGGTCAACCGGGCGTAGATCGCAGCGCTGATGAAGGCCAGCACGCACCACGGCAGGATCAGGTGGGTGAACCAGCCGACCGGGTCGTCGCCGAAGGCCACGTACCCGCTCGTCGGCAGGATCCCGAGCACGAACCCGAACAGCAGGATGCCGAGCAGCCCGACCAGGTACGCCGGGGACGAGACACCGGCGACCGCGACCGTCATCACGGCCCGGTCGACGAAGGTGCCGCGGCGCAGTGCCGAGACGGTGCCGCCGAACACCCCGGCGACGAGCCACAGCACGGCGGCGCCCACGGCGATCGAGGCCGTGACGGGCAGGCGCGCCAGGATCAGCTCGGTGACGCTCTCGTGCAGCTGGAACGAGTACCCGAAGCACGGCGCCGCGCACTCGATGACGCTGTTGCCGCTGCCGAAGGTCCGGCCGGTGAAGATGCCGGCCAGGTAGGCGCCGAACTGTGCGAGCCAGGGCTTGTCGGTACCGAGGAACGCCTGGACCTCTCGCAGCCGGTCGGGCGTGCAGGGCTTGTCGCAGATCGCCCGGGCCGGATTGGTCGGCAGGAGCATGAAGAGCGCGTACGTGATGGCCGCGACGACGAGCAGCACGACGGCGGCCCCGAGCACGCGGATCGCGAGGAACCGCAGGGTGGCGGCGTTCACGCGGTGCCCCCTCGTGGGTCGAGGGCGTCGCGCAGGGCGTCACCGAGCACGTTGAAGGCGAGGGTGATGAGGAACAGTGCGGCTCCGGGGAACACGAGGTACATGGGATCGGTCTGCACCCAGCCGATGGCGTCGCCGATGCTGCGACCCCACGACGGCGTCGGTGGGTTGACGCCGACGGCCAGGAACGAGAGCGCGGCCTCGGCACCGATCATCGACGGGATCGAGATGGTGGCGTAGACGGTGATCGTCGCGGCGAGGTTCGGCAGCAGCTGCGTGCGGATGACGTGCCAGCGCCCGGCGCCCATCGCCGTGGAGGCGACGACGTAGTTGCGGCTGACGAGCGACAGCGTCTGCCCCCGCACGACACGGGCCACGGCCGGCCAGCCGAAGAACCCGATGACGAGCACGACGAGCACGGGCTTCGGGAACGTCGACGGCACGATCGCGGTCAGGGCGATCATGAACACGAGCGACGGGAACCCGAATATCACGTCGACGACCCGCGAGAGCACCCGGTCGTACCAGCCACCGAAGAACCCGGTCGTGACGCCGACGAGGACGCCGATGACGATCGACACCAGGGTCGCGGCGAGTCCGATGCCGAGCGAGGTCCGCGCACCGTACGTGACGATCGAGAACAGGTCACGCCCGGTCAGGGGCTCGACACCGAACCAGTGGTCGCCGCTGATGCCGCCGCCGGCACCCCGGGGCGCACCGAACGAGTTGAGGGCATCGATGTCGTACGAGTACGGGTCCTGCCCGGACAGCTTCGCGATGAGCGGGGCCGCCACCGCGACCACCAGGAACACCGCGATGACGACGGCAGAGGCCACCGCCCAGCGGTCCTGCCGGACACGTCGCACCACGGCCCGGAAGCCGGTCGTGCGGCTGGACGGTGCGACCGGTCGGTCGACGACGTTGGCCGTCACGAGGCCACTCCTTCCCACGCGCGCCACGCCTCGCGGCGAGCGGCCTGTCGCACGGGATCGGCGACGGGCGCTGCGGCGAGGAGCATGCGCGTGTAGTCCTGGTGCGGGTCGTCGAGCACGGCGTCGGTGCTCCCCCGCTCGACGACCCGGCCGTCACGCAGCACGATCACCTGGTCGGCGAGCTGGCGGACGACGGCGAGGTCGTGGCTGATGAGCAACATGCCGAAGCCGAACTCCCGCTGCAGCCCGGCGAGCAGGTCGAGCACGGCGGCCTGCACCGTCACGTCGAGTGCCGAGGTCGGTTCGTCGGCGATGACGAGTGCCGGGCGCAGTGCGAGCGCACGCGCGACGGCGACGCGCTGCCGCTGGCCGCCGGACAGCTGGTGCGGGAACCGCTCGGCCCACGTCGGGTCGAGCTGCACGGCGGTCAGGAGTTCACGGACCCGTTCGGCTCGCTCGGCGGCGGAGTCGGTGCCGTGCACGAGCAGCGGTTCCGCGATGCTCCAGCCGATGGTCTGTCGCGGGTTGAGCGACGACGCCGGGTCCTGGAACACGATGCCGACCCGGCTGCGCAGCTCGCGCAGTCGTCGTCCGCGAGCGGTGCGCAGGTCGCTGCCGTCCACCTCGACCGAGCCGGCGACGACGGGCACCAGGCCCGCGAGCGCGCGCCCGATCGTGGACTTGCCGGAACCGGATTCGCCCACCAGGCCGACGGTCTCGCCGGCGTGCAGGTCGAGGTCGATGCCGGACACGGTCGGTCCGCCTCGGCGCGAGTACCGCACGGCGACGTCGCGCAGGCGCGCCACGGGCGGCCGGGAGGCGCGACTCGCGTCCGCCTCGTCGCGCACCGCAGCGGTCTTCGCGCTGGGCGACACCTCACGCGCGCCCGGAGCCGTGAGCTGTCGGTGGGCGCGTGAGCCGGGCTCGCCGACCCGGGCGTCCGGGTCCGCAGCCGGCGTTGCGGACGCGGCCTCCAGGCTGGGGACGGCCGCGAGGAGCTCGCGCGTGTAGTCGGCGGTCGGGTGGGCGAAGACCTCGGCGACGGTGCCGTGCTCGACCGGGTCGCCGCGGCGCAGCACCAGCAGGTCGTCCGCGACGTCCGCGACCACGCCCATGTCGTGGGTGATGAGCAGCACGGCGAGGGAACGCTCGCGGCCGAGCCGCCGCAGCAGGTCGAGGATGCCGGCCTGCACGGTGACGTCGAGCGCGGTCGTGGGCTCGTCGGCGAAGAGTGCGACCGGGTCGCCGGCCAGGGCCATCGCGATCATCGCGCGCTGGAGCTGGCCGCCGGACAGTTCGTGCGGGTAGGCCTTCCGGATGCGCTCCGGGTCGGTGAGCCCGGCGTCCCGGAGCAGTTCGTCGACACGTGCCCGGACCCCGGCGCGGTCGAGCCCGGTCGGGTGGGCCCGGACGGCCTCGGCGATCTGCGTGCCGATCGAGAGGACCGGCGTGAACGAGTTCATCGGCTCCTGGAACACCACGCCGATGCCCGCACCCCGGACGGCGCGGACCGTCTCGACGGGGGCACCGATGAGTTCCTCGCCACGGAACCGGGCGCTGCCCGACACCGAGACCTGCGGCGGCAGGAGCCCGAGCACGCTCATGGCGCTGACGGACTTGCCCGAGCCGGACTCCCCCACCAGGGCGAGGACCCGGCCGGGCGTCAGGTCGAAGGAGACGTCACGGACGACGGGCTCCGCGTCGCCGAACGCGACGCGGAGCCCCTCGACCTGCAGGATCGGTTCGGTCACTGCTTGAGCGAGACCTTGAGGTAGTTCGGGTACGCCGGGAAGTCCGCGATCTGGAAGTTCTGCACGTTCGAACCGGCGAGGAAGGACTGCTTCGCGTAGATCAGCGGCACGACCGGAGCGTCGGCCATGATCTTCTTGTCCGCCTGGGCCCAGAGCTTCTGCGCGTCGTCCTGGTCGACCGTGGAGCTCGCCTTCGCGATGAGGGCGTCCGCCTCGGGGTTGCTGTACTTCGAGACGTTGTAGCCACCGCCACCGATCTGCGACGAGTCGTAGAGGGGCTGCAGGTTGGCGTTCGCGCTCGGGAAGTCCGGCTGCCAGCTCGACAGCGACAGGTCGAAGTCGGTGCCGTTGGTGGTCGCCTGCGTGAAGGAGTCGTAGTCGAGCGGCTTGAGCGTCACGGCGATGCCGGCACGCTTCAGGCCGGACTGCAGCGCCTGGGCCTGGGCGAGGTAGGTCGGGTCGTTCTGCGTCACGAGGGTCAGCTTCAGGTTGCTGACGCCGGCCTCCTTGAGCAGCTGCTTCGCCTTGTCGACGTCGCCGGTGGCCTTCGTCTCGTACAGGTCGTAGTCCTGGCGCCCGGCGATGCCCGGGGTGATGAGCGTCGAGGCGTACGAACCGGCGATCGCGCCGCCGGCGGCGATCCGGAAGGACTTGCGGTCGACCGCGTACTGCAGCGCCTGGCGGACCTTGAGGTCCTTGAGCTCGCCGCGCTGGGTGTTGATCGCCATGTAGCTGATCGGGCCGGCCTTCGACGTGGCCAGGCGGTCCTGGGCGGCCGGGTTGCTGCGCACCTGGTTGAGCTCGGCGGCACCCAGGTAGATGGCGCCGAACGAGTTCTTGGCGTCGCCGTTGTCCGCGATCAGCGTCTGCGTCGCCGTGGACTGGTCCTGGCTCTCCTTGAAGACGATCTTCGACGGGCCGGCGGTGCGGACCTCGTCGGTCTTCGCGCTCCAGTTCTTGTTGCGGACGAGCGTGACCTGCGAGCCCTGCGTGTTCGACTGCACCTGGTACGGGCCGGACGCGACCGGCTTCAGGTCGTAGGCGCCGGTGTCCTTGCCGTCACCCTCGGGCACCGGCGTGAAGGCCGGCATCGACGCGAGCCACGGCCAGTCGCCGTACGCGTCGTTCAGCTTGAAGACGATGGTCTTGTCGTTCGGGGTCTCGATGCTGTCGAGCGACTTGCCGTCGAAGGGGCCCTTGTAGTCGGCACCGCCCACCAGGAGCGACTTGTGGTAGCTCAGGCCACCGCTCAGCGTCGGCGCGAACGAGCGCTCGATGCCCCACTTGATGTCCTTCGTGGTGATCGGCGTGCCGTCCTGGAACTCGACGCCGTCCTTCAGCGTGTAGGTCCAGGTCTTGCCGTCGTCGCTCGAGACCCCGGTGTTGGTCGCCAGGTCGGGGACGACCTTCGCCGTCTTGCCCGGCTCGACGTCCCACGTGGTGAGCCGTCGGGCGACGAGGCCCATCGACGTGATGCCGAGGCTCTGGCTTGTCGCGGGGTCGAGGTGGAACGAGGTCTGCGGCGTCAGGATGTTGAGCGTGCCGCCCTTCGCCGTGCCCTCGGCGCCGTCGTCGGACGAACCCCCACCCGAGCAGCCGGTCAGGACCAGGGCTGCTGCTGCGGCGACGGCCGCGGTGATCGTCAGGCGGTTGGGGCGTCTCATGACGGTGCTGCTCCTCGGGGAAGGGGGTCGCGATCGCGGTGGCGGTCGCTGCGACGGCGGAACGGTTCACCCGCCGGGCGGCGTCCATCCTGACACCGCGACGGTGGCCCGTCCGAATCTCGCGTGCGTCGGACGACGCACGACGAAACATTGCAAGCGCCGGACGCCGTCCCGCTATTCCCGATGCGTTCGCACAGCGGTGCGTCAGCGGTCGAAGAGCCCACCGAGGAAGTCGTTGCCGAGGTTCGACGCCTGCTCGCCGAGGCCCGATGCCTGCTCGCCGAACCCGCCGAGGAGCTGCTCGCCCTGACCGAAGAGCCCCTCGACGCCACCGCCGAGGTCACCGAGCCCGAGGTCGCCCATGCCCGAGGCGATGCCCTCGAAGTCCACGCCGAGGTCGGCGGCCCCTGCCAGGACCGGCCCTGCGGCGGCACTCAGCACGGCTCCCCCGGCCACCGCCGCGGCGAGGCCACCGAACGCCATCGCGCCGGCGCCGACCGCTGCACCGCCGGCGAAGGCCCCGGCGCGGCCACGGCCGTTGCCGTTGCCGTTGCCGTTGCCGTTGCCGTTGCCGTTACGGCCGGAACCACCGAGGACCCGTCGGACCAGACCCGGACGGGACATCTCGCCGCGGGTCATCGCACGGGCCATGCCGCCCGCCGAGTCGTCGCGCAGGTGCTCGTGGGGCGGGAGCTCGGAGTTCAGGCGGTCGCGGACCTGCTGGCGCTGCGCGGGGGTGAGCCGCGCGAAGGCGTCGTGGTGGACCTGTTCGAGCTGCTCCGGCGACGAGGTGCGGAGCAGGTAGTCGTACTTCGCCAGGGCGACCTTGTCGGCGTCGGCCCCGTGCTGCGGCGTGCCGGCGTGCTGCTGCGGCTGGCCGTACTGCGCCGGCTGCGGCTGGCCGTACTGCTGCGGCTGCTGGCCGTACTGCTGCGGCGGCTGCTGCTGGTTCCGGTCGTCGCCGGTCAGCTTGTCCGCAGCGCTGCGCACGATGCCGCGCCAGTCGGTCCCGCCCTGCTGCGATCCGGCGCCGGGCGCGGTTCCCCCCTGCCCACGCTTCTGGAGCTGCTTGTCGATGGCCTTGGAGGCCATGCCGAGGATGCGGTTGAGGTTCGCCATGCCCCGACCTTTGCGTCCTCACATGTGAAGGCCCGGCGCTGCTCCGGTGCGACACCCGCGCAACGCATCCCGATCCCCTGGGAACCGGCGCGGCTCAGGACAGGATGCGCGCGAGGAACGCGTTCCGGAACCGCCCCGTGGGGTCGAGGTCCCGGGCGAGTGCGGCGAAGTCGGACAGCCGCGGGTACGCCTCGTGCAGCCGCTCGGCACTCGCGGCGGAGACCTTGCCCCAGTGCGGCCGCGGGTCGAAGGGCTCGAGCACGTCCTCGATCCGGGCAACCGTCGCGGCCACGGCGGCGGCGTCACGACGGAACGTGAAGTGCAGGCCCACCGACTGCCGACCGGACGACGGCGCGAGCCAGGCGGTGTCGGCCGCGATGGTGCGGACCTCGGCGGCGATGAGGATCGGGGCGAACAGCGACGCCAGCGGTCGGAGCGCCTCGAGCGCCGACACCGCCGAGGCTGCGGGGATCAGGTACTCCGCCTGGATCTCGGCCCCGGTCGACGGGGTGAACGAGGACCGGAAGTGCGGCAGCCGCTCGGACCAGGGCCCCGGCACGCCGCCCTGCTCGGTGACCCCGGCGGGGTCGTTCTCGCCCGGGTGCACCGGACCCGAAGCCGCTCGGGCTCCCAGGGCGACGAGGTCAACGGTCGGTGCGACCTCGTCGACGCGGTGCTTGACCCAGACCTGCCGGGCACCGCGGTCGTCGAACGACGTGAACATCGACACCGAGTACGCGTCGGACATCACCTGGTCGAACTGCGCGGCGACGGCGTCCCACGGCAGGTCGAGGTGCACCGTCGTGGCGACCTGGAACGTCGGCTCGATCGCGAGCTCCACCGCGGTGACGACGCCGAGCGCGCCGATCCCCACCCGGTGGGCGTCGAGCAGCCCGTCGGGCGACGAGGCGTCGACGTGCGCGAGAGCACCGGAGGCGCGGACGACGTCGAGGCCGACCACCGCCTGCGCGAGCGACGGGTTCCGCACACCGGAGCCGTGCGTGCCCGTGGCGACGGCCCCGGCCGTGGAGATGTGCGGCAGGGACGCGAGGTTCCCGAGTGCCCAGCCACAGGCCTCCAGACCGGCCGCGACCTGGCTGTGCGTCATGCCGGCGGCGACCCGCACGACGCGACGCGACGTGTCGATGTCGAGCACGGGCGGCAGGTCCGACAACGCGACCTGGACGGCATCGGTGTCGGCGATGGTGTTGAACGAGTGTCGCGAGCCGAGCGCCGTCAGGCGCGGCGTCGAGGCGACGAGCTGCTGGAGCTCGGCCACCGACGTCGGCCGGGCCAGCGCCGAGGCGCGGTAGGTGACGTTGCCCGCCCAGTTGGTGCGGGTGCGCTCGGCCGCGATCACGTCGTCCATCGTGGGTCCTGACTCCTCTAGAAGCCGCGGTCGAGACGGTGCCACGTCTGCTGGAGACGCAGCTCGTCGCGGAACCCGCGTGCGGTGGTGTGCTCGTCGATGACCAGGAACTCGGTGCCGACCATGGTCGCGAAGTCCTCGACGACCTGCAGGCCGACGGCCGTCGTCATCACGGTGTGGTGGGCGGCGCCGGCGGTGAGCCAGGCCTCGGCGGCGACGGGGAACGACGGCCGGGGCTCCCAGACCGCGCGGCCCACGGGCAGCTTCGGCAGGGCCTCGGTCGGGGGCACGACGTCGACGACGTTGGCGGTGAGGCGGAAGCCGTCGCGGGTGTCGGACAGCGCGACGACGACGGCCTCGCCGGAGTCGGCGGTGAAGACCAGGCGGACCGGGTCGTCCTTGCCGCCGATGCCGAGGGGGTGGATCTCGAGCGTCGGCTTCGTGGTGGTGAGCGTCGGCGAGACCTCGAGCATGTGCGCCCCGAGGATCTTCTCGGCGCCCGGGGTGAGGTCGTAGGTGTAGTCCTCCATCAGGGAGGCACCACCGGGCAGGCCGGCACCGGCGACGTTCATCGCGCGGACCAGGACCGCCGTCTTCCAGTCGCCCTCGGCACCGAAGCCGTAGCCGTCGGCCATCAGGCGCTGCACGGCCAGGCCCGGCAGCTGCTTGAGCGAGCCGAGGTCCTCGAAGTTCGTGGTGAACGCGGCGCTGCCGTTCTGCGCGAGCAGGGTGCGGAGGCCGATCTCGATGGCGGCGCCGTCGCGGAGCGCGGCGTGCCGTTCACCGCCGGCGCTGCGGAGTGACGGGTCCACGTCGTAGTCGCGCTCGTACGTCGCCACGAGTGCGTCGACCGCTGCCGTGTCCGCTGCTGCGGCCTCCACCGCTGCCGCGAGCTCGTTGACGGCCCACGCGTTGACCTGCACGCCGAGCTCGATCTCGGCCTCGGTCTTGTCGCCCTCGGTCACGGCGACGTAGCGCATGTTGTCGCCGAAGCGGGTCAGCTTCAGCTCACGGACGGCCGCGGCGCCGGCGGCGGCACGGGTCCAGTTCGCGACGCGCTGCTGGACGCGGGGGTCCGAGACGTGGCCGACGGCCGTGGCGTGCCGGACGCCGAGGCGGGCCAGTGCGTAGCCGAACTCACGGTCGCCGTGCGCAGCCTGGTTGAGGTTCATGAAGTCGAAGTCGATGTCCGCCCAGGGCAGCGTGACGTTCGCCTGCGTGTGCAGGTGCAGCAGCGGCTTGGTCAGCGCCTGCAGGCCGCCGATCCACATCTTGGCCGGGCTGAACGTGTGCATCCACGTGGTGACCCCGATGACCTTGTCGTCGGCGCTCGCCTCGATGAGCGCCCGGCGGATGCCGTCGGCGTCCTTGAGCACGGGCTTCCAGACCAGCTTCACCGGCAGGTGCCCGGCGAGTTCCGCGTGGACGGCCCTGCTCTGCTCCTCGACCTGGCGCAGGGTCTCCTCGCCGTAGAGCCCCTGGGAGCCGGTCAGGAACCAGACCTCGTAGCTGTCCAGCGTGGCCTGGGGGTCGACGGTGGTGTCCTGCGTCATCGCATGGCTCCTTCGGGGTTCTGTCCGTAGACGTTCTGGTAGCGATCGAAGAGTCGATCGATGTCGGCATCGGGGATCGGCACGGCGTCGCCGAGCTGCCGCGAGATGTGGACGGTCCGTGCCACGTCCTCGCACATCACGGCCGCCTTGACGGCGTCCTTCGCGTCCTTGCCGATCGTGAAGACGCCGTGGTTCTGCATCAGGACCGCGCGGCTGCGGTGGCCGCTCAGGGTGTCGACGATCCCGTGACCGATCGAGTCGTCGCCGATGATCGCGAACGGGCCGACCGGGATGGGTCCGCCGAACTCGTCCGCCATCGCCGTGATCACGCACGGGATCGCCTCGGCGCGGGCGGCCCAGGCGGTCGCGTACGTCGAGTGGGTGTGCACGACACCGCCGACCTCGGGCATGTTCCGGTACACGTAGGCGTGCGCGGCGGTGTCGCTGGACGGGCCGTGCTCGTTGCCCCAGCCCTCGGCCGGCACGCCGTCGAGGGTGCAGACGACCTGGTTCCCGGGCGTCAGGTCGTCGCTCGACACCCCGCTCGGCTTGATGACGAACAGGTCCGTGCCGGGCACGCGCTCGGAGACGTTGCCGCCGGTCCAGATCACGAGGCCGTAGCGGACGAGTTCGCCGTGCAGGCGCGCGACGCGCTCCCGCGTCGTCGCCACCGCCTGGCGTGTGGTCTCGTCGATCGCGTCCGTCATCGGGTCACTTCCTCTGTCTGGAGGCGCGGGTCGGCGCCGTCGGTCTGCTCGGTCGGTCCTGTGGTCGCGCTGGGGCGGGTCGCCGCCGCGGCGACGTCCTGCACGGGCAGTGCGGCCCGGTAGCGCTCCAGGTACGTCTGGAACCCGGCGACGTCCGCCGGCTCGGGTTCGGCCACGTGCACGGCGTCCCCGCCGAACACGGTGTCGGACAGGTAGTCGGCGAGCTGCTGGTCGGTGTGCTCGAGGTAGGCGGCCAGGACGGCGATCCCCCACGCACCGCCTTCGCCCGCGGTCTCCTCGAGCGCGATCGGCACGCGCAACGCCGCCGCGAGGAGCCGCTGCGGGCTGCCGGGCGTGCGGAAGAGCCCGCCGTGCGCGGTCATCCGGTCGACCTGCACCTGTTCGCCGTGCAGGACGTCCATGCCGATGGCCAGGGTCGCGAACGCGCCGTGCACCTCGGAGCGCACCAGGTTGCCGAGCGTGAAGCGTGCGCCGGGGGTGCGGAGCAGCAGGGGCCGGCCGTCCTCGACGCGGGTGACGGGTTCGCCGGCCAGGTAGTTGAAGGAGAGCAGGCCGCCGGCGTCGGGATCGGTGGCGTCCGCGACGGCCTCGGCGAGCAGCGTGGCGTAGACGTCGTCGATGCCGATCGGCGTCGCGCCGGTACGCTCGCTCGAGGCCTCGGCGAAGCGTCCGAACACCCGGGCCCAGCTCGCGATCTCGCTCGCGCCGTTGTTGCAGTGCACCATCGCCACGGCATCGCCGGCCGGGGTGGTGACGACGTCGAGTTCCTCGTGCGCGGTGGTCAGCGGCTGCTCGAGCACGACCATCGCGAAGATGCTCGTGCCGACGCTGACGTTGCCGGTGCGCGGGGCGACGGCGTTCGTCGCGACCATGCCGGTTCCGGCGTCGCCCTCGGGCGGGCAGAGCGGTGCGCCGGGTTCGAGCGTGCCGCTCGGGTCGAGCCAGGTCGCGCCCTCGGGGGTCAGCTCACCGGCTTCCGCGCCGGCGACGAGGACCTCGGGCAGCAGGGACCGCAGGTCCGGCACGCCGATCAGGTCCTGCGCGGTGGCGAGCATGGCGTGGTCGAAGTCCTTCGCGCCCGGGTCGCCGGGGCCGCTGTCGACAGGGCCGCCCTCGATCGGGAACATGCCGCTCGCGTCGCCGACGCCCAGGACGTTCCGCCCGGTCAGGCGTCGGTGCACGTAGCCCGCCAGGGTCGTGACACCGGCGATCTCGGCCACGTGCGGCTCGTCGTCGAGGACCGCCTGGTACAGGTGGGCGATCGACCACCGCAGCGGGATGTTGAACCCGAGGGCCTCGCTGAGCCGTTCGGCCGCGGGGCCGGTCGAGGTGTTGCGCCAGGTGCGGAACGGCACGAGCAGCTCGCCCGCGGCGTCGAACGCCAGGTAGCCGTGCATCATCGCGCTCACGCCCACGGCGCGGTACGTGGCGGGGGTGACGTCGTACTGCGTCTCGACGTCGGCCACCAGGGCGGCGTACGCGGCCCGGAGTCCGGTCTCGACGGCCTCCAGCGAGTAGGTCCAGCGGCCGTCGACGTACTCGTTCTCCCACTCGTGGGAACCGGCGGCGATGGGCACGAGGTCCTCGTCCACCAGGCAGGCCTTGATGCGGGTGGAGCCGAGCTCGATCCCCAGTGTGGTGCGGCCGTCCACGATCCGCTGTCGGCGGTCGTCACCCATGCGTTCCTCCAGAACCTCGTCGTCCCCAGTGAGCGCTCACATCCTGGCACGTGAGCGCTCACTCATGCAACGCCGCGGCGCGCCGCCCGCACTGCTCGTCCCGCTCATCGGGTCGTCCCGCTCGTCCCGTCCCGCTCGTCCCGTCCCGCTCGTCCCGTCCCGCTCGTCCCGCTCGTCCCGCTCGCCCGCCCTCCCGCCCGCCCGCCTGCCCCACCGGTCGCAACACCCCGCTCAGTTCCCCCCACCGGTCACGAACCGTCGTCCAGCGCATCGGCAGACGACCGTTCCTGACCACTCGACGTCCCACGCACGACGGGTCGTGACCGCGCGACGAACGAGGGGCGCCGACGACGTGCGACCACGGCAGCCCCACACCCGCGCAAGTCCCGACCACCGGCCACCCCGCACCCGCGCAAGTCGTCGACCACCGGCCACCCTCCACCCGCGCGAGTCCCCGACCACCGGCCCGCCGACCCCACGACACCCCGAACCGCGGCGCCCGGGACGGTCACGACACCCCGCCGCCTCCCCACCGCGCGGTCACGAACTGTCGGCTGGAGGTGCACCGAGCGACGAGTCGTGACCGTTCGGCCACGGCGGACGGGGTGTCGTGACCGCCCGACCACGGCGGACGAGGTTTCCCCACCGCGCGGTCACGAATTGTCGGTTGGAGGTGCGCCGAGCGACGAGTCGTGACCGCTCGACCACGGCCGCCGGGGTGTCGCGACCGCCCTAGGCGCCGACGGTGCTCTCGCGGATGACGAGCGACGGGGTCACGGCCGCGGACGACGCCGTCCCGCCGTCGATCAGGGCGAGGAGCGCCTGCCCCGCGACGCGTCCGAGCTCCTCGAGCCGCAGGTCCACGGTGGTCAGCGGCGGCCTCGAGGCGAGCGCCATCACGTCCCAGTCGTCGAACCCGGTGACCGCGACGTCTCCGGGCACCGAGCGCCCGAGCTCCCGCAGCCGGTCGCACACGCCCCGGGCGATCTGGTCGCTGCCGCAGACGATCGCGTCGACGTCGGGCGACTCCCGCGCGAGCACGTCCACCGCCTGCCGCCCCCAGCGCTCCGACCACTCGCCGTACAGCGGGTCGGTGACCAGGTGCGACCCGAGGACCGACGAGGCACCGGCAACCCGTCGTGCCGCGGACCGGTGTCGTGCCGGCCCTGTCACGATCGCGACCCGCTGCCGCCCGAGCGAGCGCACGTGCGAGGCGACGAGCGCCGACCCGGCGGCGTCGTCGAGGGTGATCGACACGTCGGAGTCATCGGTCGAGGGCGTGAAGGCGTAGACGACGGGGATGGACACGTCGATCGGGGGACGGGCGTCGGCGGAACGGCCGGTCACGATGATGCCGTCGACGCCGCGAGCCGCCAGGGAGCGCAGGTAGTGGGCCTCGCGCACGTGGTCGTCGCGGGTGTCGCACAGCAGGACGGCCATCCGCCCGGCGGACAGGGCGTCCTCGGCGCCGAGCAGCACCGGGATCGAGAACCGGCCGAACGAGTCGGTGGTGATCATGCCGACGGTGTAGGTCCGTCCCGACGACAGCGCACGGGCCCGGGCATCGCCGACGAACCCGAGCTTCTCGGCGGCTTCCTTCACCCGCAACCGGGTGGCGTCCCGCAGCTGCCCGGTGCCGTTCAGCGCCTTCGACGCGGTGCCGATCGACACCCCGGCGAGCGCCGCCACGTCGGTGATCCGGATCGGCTGACCGGTGCGTTCGAGCGCCACGGCAACCACCTTTCCGACGTTCAGGACGTGCCGATGACCTTACACAAAACCGTCGGGATGCCCTTGCGCGGCGTGCACCCCGTGTCGTAACGTCCACCGCAGAAACCGTTTTCCGGATGGCCAGCCCCATCCGAACGGCACCGAGTCACATCGCAAGGAGGCGACATGACCACCACGCTCGCGACCGATCGCGGCGCGCACACCGCGACCCCGGTCCTCCCGACCGCCGACGCGCACCTCACGCTCCGGCCGCTGCCGACCGGCGACGCCCGGATCACCGGCGGCTTCTGGGCGCTCCGCCAGGAGCGCAACGGCCGCGACGCCGTCCGCAGCGGATACCAGCAGCTGGAGACGGCCGGCAACTTCCGCAACCTCCGCATCGCCGCCGGGCTCGAGGAGGGCGAGGCCGTCGGCCCGATCTTCATGGACTCCGACGTGACGAAGTGGCTCGAGGCCGTGGCCTGGGAGTACGGCCGCGCCCCCGCCGAGGACCTGCTCGACCTGCAGCGCGAGGTCACCGCCCTGTACGCCCGGGCACAGGCCGACGACGGGTACCTGGACTCCGTGCAGCAGGTGCGCGGGAAGGGTGAGCGGTACACGGACCTCAAGTGGAGCCACGAGATGTACTGCGCCGGGCACCTGTACCAGGCGGCCGTGGCGCAGCACCGTGCGACGGGCGACACCGGTCTGCTCGACGTCGCGATCAAGAACGCCGACCACCTGGTCCGCACGTTCGGCGACGGCACCGCACCCGACGGCACACCGAAGACCCGCGACGTCGACGGCCACCCCGTCGTCGAGATGGGCCTGGTCGAGCTGTACCGCGAGACCGGCAACCGTGACTACCTCGACCTGGCGCACTGGTTCGTCGACGCCCGCGGGCACGGCATCATCGAGCGCGCCGGCGGCGAGCCGACGTACTTCTCCGACCGGGTGCCGAGCCGGCGGGCCACGACCGTCGAGGGGCACGCCGTCCGCGCCGTGTACCTGGCGGCGGGTGCCGTGGACGTCGCGATCGAGACCGGGGACACCGAGCTCCTCGCCGCGAGCGAGACCCAGTTCGCCGACATGATGGCGACGAAGGCCTTCATCACCGGCGGCCTCGGGGCACGCTGGGACTGGGAGGCGTTCGGTGACCCGTACGAGCTGCCGACCGACCGCGGCTACGCCGAGACGTGCGCGGCCATCGGCGGCGTGCAGTGGGCCTGGCGGCTGCTGCTCGCGACCGGCAAGCCGGTCTACGCCGACGCGATCGAGCGTCTGCTCTACAACGCGTTCCTCGCCGGGGTGAGCCTGGCCGGCACGGAGTACTTCTACGTGAACCCGCTGCAGCAGCGCGACCACGCCCACCAGGACGAGAACCGCTCCCCCGCCCACGGGCGACGCGGATGGTTCGACTGCGCCTGCTGCCCGCCGAACATCATGCGCACCTTCGCGAGCCTCGACGGCTACCTGGCCACGGCGACCGACGGCGGGCTGCAGGTCCACCAGTACGCCACCGCCGACGTCGGTCCGGTGCGGGTCGAGACCGACTACCCGCACGACGGCCGCGTCCGTGTCACGGTCACCGAGGACGGCCCGCTCGCCCTGGGCCTGCGGATCCCGGCATGGTCGGACACCACGACCGTCACGGGTCCGGGCGGGTCCGCGAGTCCGACAGCGGGCACGCTGCACGTCGTCGACCGCGAGTGGTCGGCGGGCGACACGGTCGAGCTCGTCTTCGACACGACGCCGCACCGCTACGTCGCCGACACCCGCATCGACGCCGCCCGCGGGCAGGTCGCGATCGAGCGCGGCCCGCTCGTGTACGCGGTCGAGCAGGCGGACCAGCAGGGCTTCACGGTCGACGACCTGACGGTCGACGCGGACGCGCCGATCACCGAGGAGCGCCGCGACGACCTGCTCGACGGCGTCGTCACGCTGCGGATCCCGGGGCACGCCCCGGCCGAGCACGTGCAGCCGGCCTGGCCGTACCAGCGTCTGGACGCGACCCGGTCTGGAGGATCGGATCACGCCGGAGACGTGACCGACGTCGACGACGTGGCCGGTCCGCAGGGCGCCACCACGGGCCTCCAGGCTGGTCACAACGGCCGCGACGTCACCGCGACCGCCGTCCCGTACTACGCGTGGGCCAACCGGGGAGCCGCGCCGATGCGCGTCTGGCTCCCGCTGGCGCGGTGACCGGCGTGGACCGCCGAGCGTTCCTCGTCGGCGGCGTCGCCGGCGGGGCCGCCCTCGCCCTGGCCGGGTGCTCCGGCACCCTGCCGAAGGTCGTCGCGAAGCCCGCGAGCTTCGGGAAGAACGCGACCGGCACCGTGCAGGTGTGGTGCCGGTCGGCGACCCAGGCCGGCCTGACGTCGGCCGTCGCCGGGTTCAACAAGGCGAACCCGGCGCTGCAGGTCCAGCTGACGCCCGTGCCGGACGCGCAGTACGTGACCAAGCTCGCGACCGCGATCCGCGGGGGTGAGCCGCCGGACGTCGTGGACATCGACGACATCAACTCGCAGCTGTTCATCTTCCGCGAGGCGTTCGCCGACCTGACCGACGTGGTCAAGAGCCTGGACTACTTCGACGCGATCTCCCCGGGGCACCTGCGCCTGCTCGAGTACCGCGACCGGTACTACGGCCTGCCCTACCTGGCCGACAACTCGCAGCTGTTCGTGAACACCGAGCTGTTCGAGCGTGCGGGCCTCGACGTCGAGGAGTCGACGAAGGACCTGTCCACGCTGCTCGACGCGGCGAAGGCCATCCGGAAACTCGACGACGACGTGTACGGCTGGTCGATCTCCGGCAACGCCGCCGGCATCATCGGCTTCGTCACGCAGCCGCACGTCTGGGCGACCGGGGTCGACATGATGACCGGCGAGGTGGGATCCCAGCGGGCGAACATCACCGGCAACGAGGCCCTCGAACGCATGCTCGAGTTCTACCGGCAGCTGTGGAAGGACGGCGTGCTGTCGAAGGCGACGTACTCCGACGCCGGCACCACGTGGGGTGCCGACTTCCGGGCCGGCAAGGTGGGGATCTTCCCGACCTCGTACGGGGCGACCGTGCCCGCGGCCACCAAGGCGATGCGGGCGAAGATGCAGACGGTGCTCATCCCGTCGTGGGACGGCCAGCGGTCGTTCTTCGACGGCGGCGACAACATGTGCATCCCGAACGGGGCGGCGAACCCGTCCGGCGGGTGGGCGTTCATGCAGTACGCGAACGGCCTCCAGCAGCAGCAGGCACTGCCGGACGGCGGGTACTTCCCGACGCGGTCGGACGCCGCCACCCCGGAGTACCGCAAGCGGTTCTCGCTGGCGTACGGGCCACTCGACGCCATCGACAAGGGCTACGCACCGCAGACGCTGGCGTACAACCTGCTCAACAACCAGCCGTCGTCGCCGTACTTCGCGATGTTCCGCGAGGCCGTGTTCGGGTCGGGGAGCGCTGCCGCCATGCGGACGGCGCAGTCCGACTACCAGCGGATCCTCGACCAGGTGCAGGCCTGAGCCTGCCTGTCTTCTCCGCTCGTCTCGCTCTTGTTGATGCACAGAGAGGTGCACGCATGTCGACCATCTCCACCCGGCGCCCCGCCGGCCGGACCGGCCCGGGCCGTCCCACCGTGGGCCGCGGCCCGGGGCGCGGCGGCTCCGTCCGGACCCGCAACTCGCTCACCCACCCGCCGCGCACCGGCGCCGTCCTCGTCGCCCCGGCGATCCTGTTCGTCGCCGTCTTCGTGCTCGTCCCGCTCGTGTTCGCGCTCTACATCTCGTTCACGAACTGGCCCCTGATCGGCCCGTACCGGTTCATCGGGCTGCAGAACTACCTGACACTGTTCCAGGACCCGACGTTCGTGCACGCCATCGGCTACACGCTGCTGTACACGGCGATCGTGACCCTGCCGATCCTGGCGCTCGGGTACTTCCTCGCCGTGCTCGTCCGCGCACGCCGCCGTGGCAGCACGATCCTGCGGACGGTGTTCTTCCTGCCGTACGTGGTCGGGCTGACGACGCTCTCGTTCATGCTCGTGCTCGAGGCGCAGCCGAACTCCGGGGCCGTCAACATGGTGCTCCGCTGGCTCGGGATCACCGACGGCAGCACCGCGTGGCTCGTGAACGGTCCGCTGGCGACACTGCTCATCTGCGTGCTCGTGGTCTGGGCGGTGTCCGGGCTGACCATGGTGCTGCTCATGTCGGCGATGCAGGGCGTCCCCGACGAGGTCTACGAGTCGGCGCAGCTCGAGGGGGCCTCCTGGTGGCAGACCGAACGCCTCATCACGTTCCCGATGATCCGCTCGACCGTCGCGCTGAGCGTCATCATCTCGGTGATCGGCTCGCTGCTCGCCTTCAACCAGTTCTACATCCTGACCCAGGGCGGGCCGGGCACCGAGACCACCACGATCGTGAACGCGATCTACAACCGCGGGTTCGTGAACCTGCAGCTCGGGGCCGCGACCGCCCAGTCGATCGCCCTCGTCGTGGTGATCGCCGCCGTGACGGTGTTCCAGTTCTGGGCACTGCGAGAGAAGGACTGACGCCATGAGCACCACGACCTCCCGTGCGGCCCTCGCGGCACCGGACCTGTCCACCAGGGCCCTGACCACCACGGGTGACGGCCCACGTCGGCGCCACCAGCAGGGCAGCGTCCAGCACCCCCGCGACACCACCGTGAAGCGCACCCTGTACGCGATCGCCGGCATCGGTTCCGCCCTCGTGTTCGGCGTCCCGCTCATCTGGTCGATCCTGCGGGCGTTCCAGTCCGAGGCCGTCATCACGCAGGCCCCGGACCCGGCGACGTTCTTCCAACTCGGGTGGCAGAACTTCGCCGCCGTCTTCGCCTCGTCCTCGCACCTGCTCACCGGCGTCGTGAACTCGCTCATCGTGTCGATCGCCACGGCGGTGCTGACCGCGGTGATCGCGACGATGGCCGGCTACGGGTTCGCCCGCTTCCGGTTCCGGGGCGCCGGGCTCGTGTTCGGCCTGGTGCTGCTGACGATGATGGTGCCGTTCCAGGCCATCCTCACGCCGCTGTACCTCGAGATGAACGCCATGGGGCTGACGAACTCGCTGCTCGGGCTCGTGCTGTTCTACACGACGGTGAACCTGCCGTTCGGGGTGTTCGTGATGCGGAACGCGTTCGAGTCGATTCCCACCGAGCTCGAGGACTCGGCCTTCGTCGACGGAGCCTCGCGCTTCCGGGTCGTCGTGTCGGTGCTCCGCCCGCTGCTCCTGCCGGGGGCGGCGACCGCGGCGCTCTACGCGTTCCTGGCGTCGTGGACGGAGTTCCTCGGAGCCCTGACGTTCCTGACGAAGGACTCGCTGTACACGCTGCCGGTCGCGCTGCTCAACCTGCAGACCGGTGCGTACGGGCAGGTGTCGTACGGCAACCTCGTCGCCGGGTCGGTGGTGGCGATGATCCCGTGCATCGCGCTGTACGTCGGGTTGCAACGGTTCTACGTCGCCGGGCTGTCGTCCGGGGCGTTGAAGGGCTGACGGTCGGGTCAGCTCGCCGGCGGCGCCCCTCGCACCGTGCGAGGGGCGCCGCCGGTGTGGTGCGAGGTTGCGTACTCCGTGCGGGGCGCAGGGGCTCGCACCGAGTACGGAACCTCGCACCACGCCGACCGCGCGGCACCGGACCTCGCACGGTGCGAGGGGGCGCTACGTGCTGCGCCGCACCACCAGCTCGGGCGCGAGCAGTGTCTCGTCGCGGGGCTCCCCCTCGACCAGGGCCCGCACGGTGTCGAGCACCCGCTCCCCCATCGCCCGGAAGTCCTGCCGCACGGTGGTCAGCGGCGGCGTGAAGTGCGCGGCCTCGGGGACGTCGTCGAACCCCACCACCGCGATGTCGTCCGGCACCCGCAGCCCCTCGTCGGCGAAGGCGTGCAGCACCCCGAGGGCCATCTGGTCGTTGCCCGCGAAGACGGCGTCGACGGTCCCCACGTCGATGTGCCGGGCGGCCGCGAAGCCGCTCGCCGGGGTCCAGTCGCCCTCGAGCACGACCGGTTCGAGCCCGGCGTCCTGCATGATCCGCACGTAGGTGGCACGGCGCACCTCGGACTCCTGCGACACGTGCGGTCCGGCGATGTGCACGATCCGCCGGTGTCCGCGGTCGAACAGGTGCTGCATGACGAGCGAGGTGCCGGCCGCCTGGTCGATGGCGACGGCGGCGACGCTCGGTGCGACCGGGGTCCGGACGGCGTCGCGCTGCACGGCGTTCGACACCACGACGGGCACGGTGACCGGCACGGTGAGCGACGCGAGGGCGTCGAGCACCCGGTTGTCGGCGGCGACCAGCACGATCGCGGCGACGTCCTGCGCGAGCAGCGTGGTGAGCGCCCCGGACAGGTCGGACGGCCGCGGCTCCTCGGGCAGGGTCGACAGCAGCACGTGGTACCCCGCGGACCGCGCGGCCCGTTCGAAGCCGATCGAGGTGCTCGACGGACCGTACAGCGCGTCGCCGGCGGTGATGATGCCGAGCGCCTTGCTCCGCCCACCGGCGAGCGCCCGGGCGGCGGCGCGGGGCCGGTACCCGAGCTCGGTGACGGCGTCGGTGACCTGCGTCCGGTACTGCTCTCGGACGGTCGGGTCGCCGTTGATCACGCGGGAGACGGTCTGGTGGGACACGCCGGCGCGTTCGGCGACGTCGAAGATCGTCGGGGCCTTCCGGCGCTTGCCGCCCCTGCCCTCGGGGGCGGTCGTGGTGCTCACGTGGCCAACCGTACCGCTCGGTCCGGCCGCCGCGGCAAGATCACGAAACGGCGGAGTTGAGTTGACACCCCGTCACGGAACCCACATGATGTGAGCGCTCACACGAGCGCATCCCACGGGGCACAGCAGCCCCGGCACCCGACCGCGTCGAGGACGACGCGAAGGAACAGAGGTACTTCGATGATGAAGCGCAGGATCATCGCGGGCGTCGCAGCCGTCGGCATCGCGATCTCGCTGGCCGCTTGCTCGGCCGGCGGCCGTGCGTCCACCGATGGTGGCGGCAGCGGCGACAACAAGGGCGCCCTCGTCGGCGTCGCCATGCCCACCAAGGTCTCCGAGCGGTGGATCAAGGACGGCAACGCCGTCAAGAGCGACCTCGAGAAGGCCGGCTACAAGGTCGACCTCGAGTACGGCGACAACAAGGTCCAGCAGCAGGCCCAGCAGGTCAGCAACATGATCACCAAGGGCGCGAAGGTCCTGATCATCGCGTCGATCGACGGTGGCGCGCTCTCCGACCAGCTCGACGCCGCCGCCAAGGCCGGCATCAAGGTGATCTCGTACGACCGCCTGCTGACGGGCAACAAGAACGTCGACTACTACGTGTCCTTCGACAACGAGAAGGTCGGCGTCGACCAGGCGAACAGCCTGCTCACCGGCCTGGGTGTGCTCGACGCTGACGGCAAGAAGACCGGCGAGAAGGGCCCCTTCAACATCGAGGTCTTCGCCGGTTCGCTCGACGACAACAACGCCGGGTTCTTCTTCAACGGCGCCATGAAGACGCTCAAGCCGTACCTCGAGGACGGCACGCTGAAGATCCAGTCCGGCCAGGACCAGCTGTCCCAGGCCGCGACGCAGCAGTGGGACCCGGCCACGGCCAAGGCCCGCATGCAGAACCTGATCGCCAAGTCCTACTCGGGCGGCACCACGCTCGACGGCGTGCTCTCGCCGTACGACGGCATCTCGATCGGCATCATCTCGGCGCTCCAGGGCGCCGGGTACGGCACGAGCGACCGTCCGCTCCCGACCGTCACGGGCCAGGACGCCGAGGCCGCCTCGGTCAAGTCGATCATCGCCGGCCAGCAGTACTCGACGATCTACAAGGACACGCGCAAGCTCGCCAAGCAGTCGGTCACCATGGCCGAGGACCTGCTCACCGGCAAGAAGCCCGAGGTCAACGACACGAAGAGCTACGACAACAAGGTCAAGGTCGTCCCGACCTTCCTGTTCCAGCCGACGGTCGTCACGAAGGACAACTACAAGGAAGTCCTCGTGGACTCGGGGTACTACACCGAAGCCGACCTGAAGTAGTCAGGCCCATCTCACGGACCGGAGGCGCGGTGCCAGACCGCACCGCGCCTCCAGTCCGTCTCCACCAGCGCGCCCACGCGCGCACGACGGAAAGGCGTCCACATGGCGGACACCATCCTCGAGATGCGGGACATCACCAAGACGTTCCCCGGCGTCAAGGCCCTGCAGGGCGTCTCGATCGAGGTCGAGCGCGGCCAGGTCCACGCGATCTGCGGCGAGAACGGCGCGGGCAAGTCCACGCTCATGAAGGTGCTGTCGGGTGTCTACCCGGCCGGCTCCTTCGACGGCGAGATCCTGCTCGACGGCGAACCCGTGCGGTTCGCGAACATCAACGACTCCGAGGCTGCGGGCGTCGTAATCATCCACCAGGAGCTGGCGCTCAGCCCCTTCCTGTCGATCGCCGAGAACATCTTCCTCGGCAACGAGCAGTCCAAGGGCGGCTTCATCGACTGGAACAAGACGAACCTGACGGCCGCCGAGCTGCTCAAGCGCGTCGGGCTGAAGGACAACCCCGTCACCAAGGTCGTCGACCTCGGTGTCGGCAAGCAGCAGCTCGTCGAGATCGCGAAGGCGCTCTCGAAGGAGGTGAAGCTCCTCATCCTCGACGAGCCCACCGCCGCTCTGAACGACGACGACTCCGCGCACCTGCTCGAGCTCATCCGCTCGCTGCAGGCCGAGGGCATGACGGCGATCATCATCAGCCACAAGCTCAACGAGATCAAGGCGATCGCGGACAAGGTCACGATCATCCGCGACGGCAAGACCATCGAGACGCTCGACATGCGGGCCGACGACGTGTCCGAGGACCGGATCATCCGCGGGATGGTCGGCCGCGACCTGTCGAACCGGTACCCCGAGCGCGAGAACCCCGTCATCGGCGAGGAACTGCTGCGGATCGAGGACTGGACCGTCCACCACCAGCTCGACTCGTCGCGCGAGATCATCCACCAGGCCAACCTCAACGTCCGCGCCGGCGAGGTCGTCGGCATCGCCGGGCTCATGGGCGCCGGCCGCACGGAACTCGCGATGAGCGTCTTCGGCCAGTCCTACGGCACCGGCATCAGTGGCACCGTCTACAAGCGCGGCACCCCGATCAAGACGCACACCGTCTCGCAGGCCATCGACAACGGCATCGCCTACGTCACCGAGGACCGCAAGCGGTACGGCCTGAACCTGATCGACGACATCAAGCGGAACATCTCCGGGTCGGCACTCGGCAAGCTCGCCAACTGGGGCTTCGTCAACTCGTCGGAGGAGACCACGGTCGCGACCCAGTTCCTCAAGAGCCTCAACATCAAGGCGCCGAACGTCGACGTCGTGACGGGGAAGCTCTCCGGCGGGAACCAGCAGAAGGTCGTCCTGTCGAAGTGGATGTACGCCGACCCCGACGTGCTCATCCTCGACGAGCCCACCCGCGGCATCGACGTCGGCGCGAAGTACGAGATCTACACGATCATCAACCAGCTCGCCGACCAGGGGAAGGCGGTCATCGTGATCTCCTCCGAGCTCCCCGAACTGCTCGGCATCTGCGACCGCATCTACACCCTCTCCGAGGGCACCATCACGGCCGACGTCCCGCGCGCCGAGGCGACGCCCGAGGTCCTCATGCAGTACATGACCCAGGAACGGGAGACCCCTGTCAATGAACGCGCTTAAGTCCGCCGTCGGCTACCTCACCGGGCAGCTCCGACAGATCGGCCTGTTCATCGCGCTGATCGTCATCGTCATCTTCTTCCAGGTGACCACGAACGGCATCACGCTGGCCCCGATCAACGTCTCGAACCTGATCGTCCAGAACAGCTACATCCTCATCCTGGCCATCG
Organism: Curtobacterium flaccumfaciens pv. betae; assembly: GCF_026241855.1. Classification (NCBI taxonomy): domain Bacteria; kingdom Bacillati; phylum Actinomycetota; class Actinomycetes; order Micrococcales; family Microbacteriaceae; genus Curtobacterium; species Curtobacterium flaccumfaciens. The sequence continues at coordinate 2,892,649 of NZ_JAPJDC010000001.1, forward strand.
GCATGGTCATGGTCATCATCGCCGGACACATCGACCTGTCGGTCGGGTCGGTGGTCGCCTTCACCGGTGCCATGGCCGGCGTGATGATCACGCAGTGGAACATCCCGTGGCCGATCGCGGTCGTGCTCTGCCTGGTGGTCGGTGCACTCGTCGGCGCCTGGCAGGGCTTCTGGATCGCGTACTTCGGGATCCCGGCGTTCATCGTGACGCTGGCGGGCATGCTCGCGTTCCGCGGCGCGGCGCAGATCGTCCTGCAGAACCAGCAGATCTCGCCGTTCCCCGCCGGCTTCCGCTCGCTCGGCTCCGGCTTCCTGCCGTCCTTCGGCACCACCGGGTACGAGCCGCTCACGATGATCCTCGGCTTCGCCGCCGCGGCCGTCATGGTGATCGCCGCGTTCCGCGGTCGCATCACGCGTCGCAAGTACCAGCTCGAGAGCGAGCCGTTCGCCTGGTTCATCGTGAAGACGGCGTTCGGCGCCGTGCTCGTGATCTACGTGGCGCTCCTGCTCGCCAGCTACAACGGCACCCCGATCGTCCTCGTCGTGCTCGGTGCCCTCGTGGTGATCTACTCGGTCGTCATGCGGAGCGCGGTGTTCGGCCGCCACATCTACGCGATCGGTGGCAACGCCCTGGCCGCGCAGCTTTCGGGTGTGAAGACGAAGCGCGTCACGTTCCTGCTCTTCGTCAACATGGGTGTCATCTCGGCCCTGGCGGGCGTGGTCTTCACCGGCCAGCTCAACCTGGCGGCACCGGGCGCCGGCAACGGCTTCGAGCTCGACGCCATCGCCGCCGTCTTCATCGGTGGCGCGGCCGTCACCGGCGGCATCGGCACCGTGCCGGGTGCCATCGTCGGTGGTCTGATCATCGGCCTGCTGAACAACGGCATGTCGATCCTCGGTGTCGGCACCGAGTTCCAGTCCCTGATCAAGGGTCTGGTGCTGCTCGCCGCCGTCGCGTTCGACGTGTTCAACAAGCGCCGGGCGGCGTCCGCGCGCAAGTAGCGGTTTCGCGCGTGCGCGCGTGCACGTTCGCGCGTTCGCTTGGTGAGCAGAAACGGTCGGGTCCTCGATGGGGACCCGACCGTTTCTGCTCACGATCGCAACAGGACGGCCCAACCCCCGGCCGGGAGGCGCAGGGTCCCGTCCCCGAGATCGGCCCCGCCCGCCTCGACCTGCGTCGCGTCGGCCACGGGCACCTCGACGGGATCGTCCGACAGGTTCAGGGCGGTCACCACGGCGGCGTCCGCCGTCGCGGTCCGCAGCACCACGGCGGTGTTGGTCAGGTGCACGACGTCGGTGTGCGCGCGGTGCAGCCACGGGTTCCGGCGACGCAGGGCGATGAGCGCCTCGTACGCGTGGGTCAGGTCCGTCGGCTCCGGCACCTCGGCCGGGAACTCCGGGCGGACCGCGTCGTCACCGCCCTCGCGTTCCTCCTTCACCCCGGTCCAGCCGTACTCGTCGCCCGCGTAGACCACCGGGGTCCCCGCCACCGTGAACAGCACCGCGGCGGCGTGCCCGGCGAACCGCTCCCCCACCGCGCTCACGATCCGGGTGACGTCGTGGTTGCCGACGAACGTCGTCGGGGCGAATGTGGCCAGCAGCGCGTCGTGCCGCTCGATCGCGTGCGCGAGCTCGTGGCCGTTGCGGTCCGCGATGCCGTGCCAGATCCCCTGCCACAGCTCGTACTGGGTCAGCGAGTCCATCGTCGAGTCGCGCGCGATCGCCGCCGCGTCGCCGTGGATCACCTCGCCGCTGAACCAGGCGTCCGGGAACCGCTCCCGCACCCGTGGCAGCACCCGTGCCCAGAACGCCGGTGGCACCGCGTACGCCGCGTCGAGCCGCCAGCCGTCCACCCCGCGGTCCAGCCAATGCGTCATGACCTGCACCACGAGGTCCTCGGTGGCGCGGCTGTCGTGGTCGAGCGCGACGAGGATGTCGTGGCCCTCGAACAGCCCGACGGGCACGGACTCCCCCGGCTGCCACCCGGACCAGTCGATGGCGAACAGGTCGGCGGTCGGCGCCTCCGGGCCGTGGTCGGACAACGCGCGGAAGGCCGGGTGCTCACGGCCGACGTGGTTGAACACCCCGTCCAGCAGCACCCGCACGCCCCGCTCGTGCGCCGCGGCGACCAGGGCGTCGAAGTCGGCGTCGTCGCCCAGGCGCGGGTCGATGCGGAAGTGGTCGACCGTGTCGTACCCGTGGGTCGAGCTCGCGAACACCGGGCCGAGCAACAGCCCGTTCAGGCCGAGGTCGACGACGTGGTCGAGCCACGCGGTCAGGCGGTCGAGGCGGTGTTCGAGCGGACGCTCCCCCACCGGTGCCGTCGGACGGACCTCGGCGCCGACGAAGCCGAGCGGGTAGACGTGCCACCACATCACGTGCTGGACCCAGGCCGGCTCGGACGGACGGGCGGGGACGGTGTCGGGGTTCACCGCTCCGATGCTGCCAGGCGCACCTGGACCGTGTGCGTGGTCGCTGTGCACCGCCCTGCCGGGCAGGACGAGGATGGGGCCATGGGACGGGCGATCAGGACGGAAGCCGATGCGTCGGCGTCGGAGTCGGCACACGTCGAGCGCACCTGCGCCTCGTGCGGACGACGGATGCCGTCGTCGGCGGCGCCGGAGGCGAAGTGGTGTTCCGGAGCCTGCCGTCGACACGGTCTCGACGACACCGACCGGGCTCTGGAGCAGCGCATCGACGAACTGCTCGCGGCACGGGCGCGGACCTCGAGCATCTGCCCGTCCGAGGTGGCACGTTCGCTGGACCCGGATGACTGGCGACCGCTGATGGAGCCCGCGCGTCGAGCCGCCCGCCGCATGGTCGCGCGCGGCGAGGTCGAGATCACCCAGGGCGGGTCCGTCGTCGACCCGTCGACCGCCAAGGGTCCGATCCGCATCCGCCGTCCGCGGTGATCCCGGGCGCCGTGCGCCCACCTCAGGTGCGCTCGTGGACCGTACGGATGAGCCGTTCGAGCGCGGTCACCAGCGCCCGTGTCTTCTCCTGGGTCACACGCGACGTCGAGTACTGGAAGTTCGTCTTCTCATCGGTCAGGCGCTTGAAGTGCAGGCCGGGTCGGGTGTCCGGTGCGCAGGCCGTGTCGAGCAGCCGTCGAGCGGCGGCGTGGTCGTCGCCGAGATGGTGGTGGCCGAGGATCGCACCGCAGATCGCGTCCGACGCCGCGATCCCGCCGAGCACAGCGTTCGCACCGGCGGCCTTCCAGTCCGCGTGGCTCGTCGACTCGACGTAGAGGAGCGCGACCTCGAGGTAGGACTCCGCTTCGTCTCGGCGCATCGCGACTGCGGCCCTGTCGACGGCGCGCACGCGGGAACCCATCAGATGTACGTCCTGATCTCCTCGCCGAAGACTGTTCGGGCTTCTTCTCGCCACGATCCGACGAGCGGGTCTCCCTCGGCCACGAACCGACGGAGATCAACGCGGGTCACGTCGAAGACCTGGCACTCGTTGCCGGTCCACCGCCGGACGAGGTCACCGAGGCGGACGACGACGTCCGTGTCGACGGCCTCCTCGAAGACGACGAGGAGGTCCAGGTCGGACGTCGGCGTCGCGGTGCCTCGGGCAACTGAACCGAAGATCGAGACCGAGAGGACCCCGGCCTGCGCCGACGCGACGTACGCGCCGATCCGACGTTCGAGTTCGTCGCCGGCTTCGAGTCCGAGTTCCACCGCCGGCCAGAGCAGGTGTTCCCGGTTGACCCGGTAAGCAGAGTGCTGCAGACCGCGCTCGACCTGCACGAGCCCTGCCGCCTCGAGCTTGTCGAGCGCTCGTTTGATGCCGGTGTGCTGCGGAGCGCCCGCGACCCGCGCAACCTGTCGTCCGGTCATGCCCGAATCGGTCCGGGCGAGGACGCGGAGCGCGTCGGCCTGTGTGGCTCCCAGCAGCGTGGCGAGTGGTTGTGCGAGTTGCATGTCGATTCCTCCGCGGGGAGTGTACCGCTCAACGGTACAAGTGGTGCGTTCCTGTGTACACAGGACAGGCGCCGGGACGCGGTGAGGGAACACGTGTCGCCCAACGTGGGTTGCATCGAGGGATGACTGCAACCGGATCGACCGAACCGACCCCTGCCCGCCGCGAAGCCCTGGTCGTCGGAGCCAGTGGCATCACCGGTTCCGCCCTGGTGCGCCACCTGCTCGACCTCGGCTGGGACGTGACGGCACTCTCCCGCCGACCGCTCGCCGAACAGGGCGTCCGGACCGTCGCGGCCGACCTGCGCGACCCGGAGAGCCTGACGGCCGCACTCGCCGACGAGCACCCGACCCACGTCTTCTTCACCGCCTGGCAGCGGCAGGACACCGAGGCGGAGAACATCCGCGTGAACGGCGGCATGGTCCGCGACCTGCTCGCGGCACTGTCGCACGCTCCGCTCGAGCACGTCGCCCTCGTCACCGGCCTGAAGCACTACCTCGGCCCGTTCGAGGCGTACGCCGCCGGCGAGATGCCCGACACCCCCTTCCACGAGGAGGAGCCGCGCCTCGACACCCCGAACTTCTACTACGCGCAAGAGGACGAACTCTTCGCGGCCGCCGAGCGCCAGGGGTTCACCTGGTCGGTGCACCGCTCCCACACGGTGATCGGGCACGCCGTGGGCAACGCCATGAACATGGGCCTCACACTCGCCGTGCAGGCCACGCTGGCGAAGGAACTCGACCTGGACTTCGTGTTCCCCGGCAGTGAGGCGCAGTGGAACGGCCTCACCGACATGACCGACGCCGGCATCCTCGCCGAGCACATGGTGTGGGCCTCGACGTCACCCGAGGGTGCGGACGAGCCGTTCAACATCGTGAACGGTGACGTCTTCCGGTGGCGCTGGATGTGGCCGCGCCTGGCCGCGCACCTCGGTGTCGACCCCGCGCGCGTGGTGGGCTACGAGGACGCTCCGCGACCGCTCGAGGAGCAGATGGCGCCGTACGAGTCCGAGTGGGCCGGCATCGCCGAGCGCCACGGTCTCGCCGAGGCGGACATCACCCGGCTCGCCTCGTGGTGGCACACCGACGCCGACCTCGGTCGAGCGATGGAGGTCGTCACCGACATGGGGAAGAGCCGCGACGCCGGGTTCACGGCGTTCCGCCGGACCGAGCAGGCCTTCGCGGACCTGTTCGCCCGGTACCGGGCGGACCGGCTCATCCCCTGATCGGGGAGGGCGCCGATCAGAAGGCGTACCGGATCCGGCACGACGGCAGGTGCTCGGCCACGAGCTCGCGGAAGCGCTCGACGAGCTGCCCCTTCATGCCGGACCGGTAGCGCACGTTCACGGCACCGTTCTGGGACACCTTCTGCTCCTGCAGGTCCGGACGCCACAGCAGGTCTTCGGCCTTGGGATGCCACCCGAGGTTGACCTCGTGCAGGGGCTGGTTGTGGGTCAGGAAGATCACCTCGGCAGCGAGCTGCGCCTTGGCGGCCGGGGACAGCACGTCGTCGACCTGCCGGAGCAGCTCGGCCCAGTCCGACTCCCACGTCGGCGTGAGGATGACCGGCGAGAAGTTCAGGTGGACCTCGTACCCGGCGTCGACGAAGTCGTTCACCGCGGCGATGCGCTCGGCGATCGGGCTCGTGCGGATGTCGGTGACCTTCGCGGTCTCGTGCGGCATCAGTGAGAAGCGGATCCGGGTCCGGCCCATCGGGTCCCAGTCGAGCAGGTCGCGGTTGACGTACTTCGTGGCGAACGAGGCCTTGGCCGTCGGGGTCATCCGGAACAGGTCGCAGAGGTCGCGGACGTTGTCGCTGATCATCGCGTCGACCGAGCAGTCGCTGTTCTCGCCGATGTCGTAGACCCAGGCTTCCGGGTCGCACTGGTTCGGTTCGGTCTTCGGCCCCTGCTTGGCGATGTTCCGAGCCACGTGCTTGGTGATCTGGTCGATGTTCGCGAACACCGTCACGGGGTTGCTGTAGCCCTTACGACGCGGCACGTAGCAGTAGGCGCACGCCATCGCGCAGCCGTTCGCGGTGGACGGTGCGATGAAGTCGGCGGAGCGACCGTTCGGCCGGGTCACCAGCGACTTCTTCACGCCGAGCAGGAGCGCCTCGGTCTTGATCCGCACCCAGCGCTGGACGTTCCGTTCGTCGCCGTGCACCTCGGGGATGTTCCAGTGCGACTCGACCGGGACGATCTCGGCGTCCGGCCAGCGCCCGACGATCTCCTGCCCACGCTGCAGTTCGAGCGCGGCCGGCTCGGCGTAGATGCGTCGGACGTCGAGCATCGGGCGGACGCGTTCGTGGCTCATCGGCTCCTGTCTACCCGGCACCACCGACGGTGCAGACTCGGACCATGACCGCCGAACCCGACGACCACTTCTTCGTCGTGGACGGCCGACGCTGGCGCCGCACCGACCCCGCCCTGCCCGAGGAGCTCGCCGCCGCACTCCGCTCCCACCTGGGGCGCGGGCGCAACGCCGTGAAGACCGCGAAGCGCGCGGGCGACGACGAGGCCCTGGCGGCGGCGCGGCACCGGAACGGCGTGGCCAAGCACGGCCTGGGCGAACGCGGCCCCGAGTGGTGGAGCCGCCCAGAGGCCGACCGGATCGCCGACGCCGAGCGCGCCCTCGCCGACCTGGACGCCCTGCCGTGACCACGATCCGTCCACCTCGACTGGACCGCACCCTGACCGCCGTCGTCTTCGGCCCGGTGATCATCGGGACCGGAGTCACACTCGCGAGCGTGGCCTTCCTGCCCGGAGCATCGGTAAGGGTGTTCGTCTTCATCCTCGGTGCCGCCTTCATCGCCGGCGGGACCTGGGCCACGGCCAGGCTCCGACGCGTCGCCGTGCACCTGTGCGACGACACCCTCCGGTACTCCGGCTTCCTCTCGTCGTGGACCGCACCGCGTGCGGGGATCACCGCGGTGCTCGACGACGCGTTCGTCGAGTGGCGCGACGATCACGGGGCCGAACACCGACGGCAGATCTGGATGCTGACCCGAGCATGGGAGGACGACGGCACGAAGTTCGCTCCGCTCTGGCGGTGGCGACGCGAGGCACTCCTCGAAGTTCGAGCGTGGGCGGCGGCTCGCGAGGTCCGAAACGTCCCATAACGCCCGCGATGGGGAGCAGAATCGGGCGTACCTGGTCGAAACTTCCGACCAGGTACGCCCGATTCGACCAGGTACGCCCGATTCGACCAGGCGGCGCGGCTAGGCCTCGGTGTGCCCCAGGTCGGGCTCGACGAGCAGGCACGCGGTACGGGAAGCGGCGGCGTGCAGTTCGAGCACGACGAGCTCGTTGCGACCGTGGCGGAGCACCGGCCCCGGGATCGCCAGGGTCTGCTGCGGGCCCCGCGACCAGTACCGACCGAGGCAGAAACCGTTGACCCAGGCGACACCCTTCCGGAACCCGTCGAGCGACAGGTACCGGTCGTCCACGGTGTCGAGGTCGAACGAGCCAGCTGCGAACGTCGGTCCGGCGAGCACCTCGCCACCGGTCGGAGCGACCTCGGACAGCGCGGTCACGGCGGCCGGCGCGATGGGGTCGAGGGCGAGCGGCGATGCCGTCCACCGGGCGACCGGGACGCCGTCGATCGAGACGCCGCCGATCAGGCCCTTCGGCTCACCGATGCGGATGCCGTAGTCGACGCGGCCCTGGTCCTCGACGAGGAGCTCGAGCGTGCCGGTCACCGACGGCAGGGCGATGGCGCGGTCGTGGTGCTCACGCTCCAGGACCCCGACGACGACACCGTCGGCCGACACGATCGCTCGGTCGCGCACCTCGGTGCCGACGGTCAGCACCCCTCCGGTGGGCAGGTCGACCTCGGCGCGGTAGGCGACGAAGCCGCTCGCGGCCCCGAGGGCGTCGAAGGTCGGCGGCTCGTCGTGCGCGGACCACGTCGTGAGCGTGGGCAGCAGGGAACGGAGCGACGCGACGCGGTCCAGACGGACGGCGAGGTCCGTGGCGGGGGTGATCCGGGCCTCCAGGCCGTCGCCGGACGCGGCCACGGGAACGAGGCGACCCGATCCACCCGGCTCCATCGTCGCGGGCAGCGGCGGGACGGGCGCGTAGCGCGCGATCACCGAGCGGAACGCGTGGAACTTCGACGTCGGCCGCCCGGCCTCGTCGAGCGGCGCGTCGTAGTCGTAGGACGTCGCGATCGGGCGGTAGACGCCCTTGTCGTTCGCGCCGTTCGTGAAGCCGAAGTTCGTGCCGCCGTGGAACATGTAGATGTTCACCGAGCCGCCGGCTGCGAGCAGGACGTCCAGGTCCTCGGCACTGGCGGACGCCGGCGTGGTGTGGTGGTGCTCGCCCCAGCTGTCGAACCAGCCGTCCCAGAACTCCGAGCACATCAGGGGTCCGGTGGGCTGCGCCTGCCGCAGGCGCTCGAGCCGGGCGGCGGAGCGTGAGCCGAACGAACCGGTCTTGTGCAGTGAAGGCAGGGAACCGTCCTCGAGCATCGTGCCCATCGGCTGGTCGACGCTCGTGAAGGGGACGGTCAACCCGATGTCGCGGTGCATCTGCTCGAGTGCGCGCAGGTACTCGGGGTCGGAGCCGTAGGCGCCGTACTCGTTCTCGACCTGCACCAGGACGATGGGCCCGCCCTGGTCGATCTGCCGCGGGACCAGCACCGGGGCCAGGTGCTGCAGGTACGTCCGGACCGCCGCGAGGAACCCGGGCTCGTTGCGCCGCACGCCCACGGAACCGTCCGCGAACAACCAGTACGGCAGCCCGCCGTTCGTCCACTCGGCGCAGATGTAGGGGCCGGGGCGGACGATGGCGTGCATGCCCTCGGCGGCGACGAGGTCGAGGAAGCGGCCGAGGTCCAGGCCACCCGACAGGTCGAACACCCCGGGCGACGGCGCGTGCGCGTTCCAGGCGACGTAGGTCTCGATGGTGTTGAGGCCCATCAGCTTCGCCTTGCGGATCCGGTCGGCCCACAGGTCGGGGTGCACACGGAAGTAGTGGATCGCGCCGGAGAGGACCCGGTGCGGCTCGCCGTCGAGCAGGAAGTCGGTGTCGCCGATGGCGAAGCGCATGGTGTGGTTCTTTCGTTGCCGGCCGGGCCGGGCGTCGAGCCGGGCCGGCCGTGGAGCCGAGCCGGGCGTGGAGCGGGGCCGTGCGGACGTGTCCGCACGGCCCCGCGGGGATGCTGTCGAACTACTTCGACGAGACCGTGAAGCCCTGGTCCTTGCCGTACTTGGCGAGGGCCTTCTGCCAGGCCTCGAGGCCGGCGTCGAGCGAGGTGCCGTTCTCGTACGCCTGACCGACGGTGTCGGCGTAGACGCTGTTCGCGTACACCTGGTAGGGCAGGTAGGTGAAGTCGTTGTCCGAGGACTTCGACGCGTCGACGAGCACCTTGTTGATCTGCTGGCCGCCGAAGTACTCCGGCTTCTCGTCGAGGAACGCCGACGAGTCGAGGTCAGCGGTGGTCGACGGGAAGCCGCCGGACTCCATGAAGACCTTCGTGGACTCCTTCGAGGAGTTCAGCCACTTGAGGAAGCCCGCGGCGAGGGCCGGGTTCTTCGACTGCTTCATGACGACCTGGGCGCTGCCGCCGTTGTTCGCGGTCTGGGCGGTGCCACCGTCGTAGGTCGGCATCGGGGCGACGCGCCAGTCACCCGAGGCCTGGGCGACGCCGGACTCCAGGTTGCCGGGCATCCAGGCGCCGGTGATCATCGTGGCGATCTCACCGTTGCCGAGCTGCTTGTACCAGTCGTCGGTCCAGCCGACCGTCTTCGACAGCAGGCCCTGCTCGACGAGCTCGTTCCAGGTGCTCGTCCACTTCTTGGTGCCCTCGTCCTGCAGGTTGATGGTCACCTTGTCACCGTCGGTGGTGAAGGGGGTGCCACCGGCCTGGGCGATCATGCTCGTGGTGAAGCCGGCGTCGCCGGAGTCCGCCGCGATGTAGGCCTTCGGGTCTGCCTCGTGCAGCTTCTTGGCCGCGGTGACGTACTCGTCCCACGTCTTCGGCACGGCGATGCCGTGCTTGTCGAAGACCTTCTTGTTGTAGAACAGCGCCATGGGGCCGGAGTCCTGCGGCAGGCCGTAGACCTTGCCGTCGATCGACACCGAGCTCCAGGTGCTCTTCGCGAAGTCCTTCTCGAGCGAGTCGAAGCCGTAGCTCGACAGGTCGAGCAGCGACTCGGACAGCGCGAACTGCGGCAGGGCGTAGTACTCGACCTGGGCGACGTCGGGGGCGCCTGAGCCGGCCTTGATCGTGTTCTGCAGCTTCGTGTACTGGTCGGCACCGGTGCCGGCGTTGACGAGCTTGACCTTCACCTTGGGGTACTGCTTCTCGAACGCGGCGACCTGGGCCTTCGCCGACGGGGTCCACGACCAGTAGGTCAGGGTGCCACCGTCCTGCAGGGCCTTGTCGATGTCGTCGGCCGATCCGCCGGAGCCGGAGCCGCCGGAGGCGCACGCGGCGAGGGCGATCGCGGCGGTGACGCCGATGGCGAGGGCGCTGAGCCCGCGCCGGAGACGCTTGTTCATGGGAGTGCCTTTCACTTCTTCGTGGAGGGGGTGGTGCTGCTGTGTGCCGGACCGGGCGGCGCATGGCGGGGTCGCCGTGCGCCTGGTGTCCGAGGGGTCAGGCCTTGACCGACCCGGCCGCGAGGCCGGACTGCCAGAAGCGCTGGAGGAAGAGGAACGCGACCACGATCGGGATGATCGTGAGGAGCGATCCCGTGACGACGAGGTTGTAGATCGGCTGCGCGCCGGACCCGGTGGCCTGCGCGTTCCACTGGTTGAGGCCGACCGTCAGCGGGTACCACTTCGGGTCGCTCAGCATGATGAGCGGCAGGAAGTAGTTGTTCCAGGTGGCGACGACCGCGAACAGCAGGACGGTGACGACACCGGGCGCGAGCAGGCGGAGCGCGATCGTGAAGAAGATCCGGAACTCACCGGCACCGTCCATGCGGGCGGCCTCGAGCAGTTCGGCCGGGATCGCGTCGACCGCGTAGGTCCAGATCAGGTACATGCCGAACGGGCTGATCAGCGAGGGCAGGATGATCGCCCACGGGGTGTTGGTCAGGCCGACCTGCGAGAACAGCAGGAAGGTCGGGACCGCCAGGGCCGTGCCGGGGACCGCGATGGCACCGAGGACGACGGCGAAGACCGCGCGGCGACCGGGGAACTGGAACTTCGCCATGCCGTAGCCCGCGACGGTGGCGAGCAGGGTGGCCCCGCCGGCACCGACGACGACGTAGAGCAGCGTGTTGCCGAACCACTGCAGGAAGATGCCGTCGTTGTACGTCAGCGTGTCGACGATGTTCTGCCAGAGGTTGAAGTCCCCGCCGAACCACAGACCGAACGTGGAGAGCAGCGACGCCTGCGTCTTCGTGCTGTTCACGAGCAGGTAGAACAGCGGCGCGAACGAGTACACGACGAAGACGACCATGACCGCGGTGAGCAGGCCGGAACGCTTCGGCTTGCGTCCGCCTTCCGCGGTGCGGAGCTGCCTGGAGGCGCGGATCGAGCGGGTGCGCGGCGCACGTTGCGTCGTGGTCGCCTCGGTCACCGTGGCCGCTGCGGGCCCGGCGGGGTGCTGGATGGTGCTCATCGGTTCTCCTCGCGGGTGCCGCGGACCTGGACGACGTAGGCGATCACCGCGGTGATCACGCCCATCACGATCGCGACCGTGGCGGAGTAGTTGAACTGCTGACCGCTGAAGGACAGCGAGTAGGCGTACATGTTCGGGGTGAAGGCGCTGCCGATGACGTTCGGCGCGAGTGTCTTGAGCAGGTTCGGCTCGTTGAAGAGCTGGAAGCTGCCGATGATCGAGAAGATCGTGGCGATGACCATCGGGCCGCGGAGCGCCGGGAGCTTGATCGAGAAGACCGTGCGCATCGGGCCGGCACCGTCGAGCTCGGCCGCCTCGTACAGCTCACCGGGGACGGTGCGGAGTGCCGCGTAGAAGATCAGCATGTTGTAGCCGAGGAACTCCCACGTGACCACGTTGCCGATCGACGTCAGGACCCAGCTCGGGCTGAACGGCTGCAGCAGGTCGATGCCGAGCGCGTCGTTCGCGGCGCCCGTCAGACCGAACTGGTTGCCGTAGATGAAGCCCCAGATCAGGGCCGCGACGACCCCGGGGACGGCGTAGGGCAGGAACACCGCGATGCGGAAGAAGCTCGTCCCCCACAGTCGGGCGCTGTCCAGTGCCAGGGCAGCGACGAGCGCGAGGCCGAGCATGATCGGCACCTGGACGACCAGGAAGATCGCGACCCGACCGAACCCGGACCAGAACTTGGCGTCCTGGAAGAGCTGCACGTAGTTGGCGAACCAGACGAACTGGTTGCCGCCGATGAGCTGGTCGCGGAACAGGCTGAGCCAGAGCGCGTAGCCGATCGGCACGATGAGCATCAGGACCAGGACGACGACGAACGGGCCGACGAACAGCCATCCGGTGAACCGTCCCCGCTGCTTGGGGCGGCGGCCGGCGGGGCGCTCGGCGGTGGGGCGCGGTGCTGCCTCACCGGGGCGCGCTGCGAGCGTGCTCATGTGACTCCTTCGTCTGCTGCGTTCGGGTGGTCGATGTCGGCGGCTCGGCCCGGGCCGGATCAGGGTGTCCGGGCGGTCACCGATGTTGACGTCAACATCGAACGACGCGACGATAGCATGGCAACGTCAACATGCGCTAGCGTCCGGGGAGGCCGACCGTTCGGCCCCTCGATCCGGAAGGAGCGCCAGCGTGACGATGGAGTCCCCCGCCGGCACCCGCCGCGCCCCCTCGATGGCCGCCGTGGCCGACGCCGCCGGGGTGTCGATGCAGACGGTCTCACGCGTCGCCCGTGGCTTCGACAACGTCAGCCCGGAGACCCGCGACCGCGTCCAGCGCGCGATGGAGTCCCTCGGATACCGGCCCAACCGTGCCGCCCGCGCCCTGCGCTCCGGCCGCTTCCGCACCATCGGCGTGATCATGTTCACGCTCGCTTCCTTCGGCAACATGCGCACGCTCGAGGCGATCGCCGACGCCGCCGGGGTCGCCGACTTCACGATCACCCTGCTGCCCATGGCCTCGCGCACCGAGGCCGGCGTCCGCTCCGCGTTCTCGCGCCTGCACGAACAGGCCGTCGACGGCGTCGTGATCATCATCGAGTCGCACATCATCGACACCGCCGAGGTCGTGCTGCCCGACGGCGTGCCCATGGTCATCATCGACTCCACGGGCAGCACCGACCACCCCGCGATCGACACCGACCAGGCCGACGGCGCCCGGCAGGCCACGCAGCACCTGCTCGACCTGGGGCACGAGACCGTCTGGCACGTCGCCGGGCCGGAGTCGTCGTACTCGGCCGCCCGTCGCCTCGCCGCGTGGCAGGACACCCTGACGCGCGCCGGTCGCCCGGTCCCCCCGGTGTTCCGCGGCGGCTGGACGACCGAGCACGGCTACGAGGCCGGGCTCGAGATCGCTGCACGCCCGGAGATCACCGCGGTGTTCGCCGCGAACGACCAGACCGCCCTCGGGGTCCTGCGCGCAGCACACGAGTCCGGTCGCCCGGTGCCGTCGTCGCTGAGCGTGGTGGGGTTCGACGACTCCCCCGAGTCCGACTCGTTCTGGCCGCCGCTGACCACCGTGCACCAGTCCTTCGACGAGGTCGGCCGCCGAGCGGTCGCGAACCTGCTCGCCCAGATCGACGGCGAGCGGGTCAGCGTCGCGGCCGACCTGGTGCCGGTGCGGCTCGTCGAGCGGGCGAGCACGGCCGCGCCGCCGGCGCGCTGACGGGGCGCGCGTTTCGCGCTCCGCGACACTCCACGCGGGCCCGTTCCCGTGAGGTGTCGCCCAGGCCGTGGAGTCACCACGCGCCGGTCGGGAGGCCCGGTGCCAGGCCGCCACGGGCCTCCCGGCCGCCGCGCGGGCCACGTCACGGGCCCAGCGACAGTCCACGCGGCCGTCACCCCGTGAGGTGTCGCCCACCCCGTGAACTCGCCCCCGGCGCGCCCGCCGCGCACGCGCAACGCGCAGAGGACGTCGGGCGCGAGCGCCCGACGTCCTCTGTGCTCACTCGACGCCCGCCGTGGCGTGCGCCGAGGCGTCTTGTCAGCCGATCGAGACGGCGGTCCAGGAGACCGGCGGGAGCTCGATCGTGACGGTGTCGCCCTCGCGGCGGACCGACTCGTTCGTGCGGAGCCCCACGCGCGAGGTGTTCTCCAGGTCGTTCACGGCGTGCAGGTCGTCGTCCCAGACACCCTCGGCGTGGACGTCGCCCGTCGCACCGATGCCGGCCAGGTCGATCGTCACCGTCGTCGGCTCAGAGGGGTGGCGGTTGATCAGGAAGACCGCGGCCTTGCCGTCCTCGGACACGGTGGCGGCGGAGTCCACGACCGGGACCTCACCGTGCTTGCCGCCGTCGACCGTGTCGCCCGACGCCTTGACCTGCAGCGAGGTGCCCTGCGCCAGGCGCGAGGTGACCGAGAACGGGAAGAACGTCGTCTGGCGCCAGGCCGGGCCACCGGGCTCGGTCATGATCGGGCCGATCACGTTGACGAGCTGGGCGAGTGAGGCCGAGGCGACGCGGTCGGCGTGGCGGAGCAGCGAGATGAGCAGGCCACCCACGACGACGGCGTCGGCGACGGTGTAGACGTCCTCGAGCAGACGCGGGGCGACGGGCCACTCGTCGAGCGTGAAGGTCTTGGCCTTCGCCTCCCACTTCTTGATCGACCAGACGTTCCACTCGTCGAACGAGATGTCGATGCGCTTGTCGGACTTCTTCTGCGCCTGGACGTGGTCGGCGGCCGTGGTGACCGTCTTGATGAAGTGGTCCATGTTGGCGCCCGAGGCGAGGAACGACGGCAGGTCGTCGTCCTCCTCGTAGTAGGCGTGCGCGGAGATGTAGTCGACGTCGTCGTAGGTGTGCTCGAGGACGGTGCGCTCCCACTCGCCGAACGTCGGCATCGACGCTCCCGAGGAACCGCAGGCGACGAGTTCGAGGTCGGGCTGGATCTGCCGCATGGCCTTGGCGGTCATGGCTGCGAGCTTGCCGTAGTCGTCGGCGTTCTTGTGGCCGAGCTGCCACGGGCCGTCCATCTCGTTGCCGAGGCACCACATCTTGATGGCGAAGGGTTCCTGGCGACCGTTCGAACGACGGTATTCGGACAGTGCGGTGCCGGCGTCGATGTTCGCGTACTCGAGGAGCTCGATCGCCTCCTGCGTGCCGCGGGTGCCGAGGTTCACGGCGAGCATGAGCTCCGAGCCGACCTGGTCGAGCCAGTGCTGGAACTCGTGCAGGCCGACCTCGTTCGTCTCCGTCGAGTGCCAGGCCAGGTCGAGGCGGCGGGGGCGCTGCTCGACGGGGCCGACGCCGTCCTCCCACTTGTAACCGGAGACGAAGTTGCCACCGGGGTAGCGGATGGCGGAGACGCCGAGTTCCTTGACGAGATCGACGACGTCCTTGCGGAAGCCGTGCTCGTCGGCAGTCTCGTGGGTGGGCTCGTGGATGCCGTCGTAGACGTGGCGGCCGAGGTGCTCGACGAACCCGCCGAACAGGCGACGTCGCACCGGCCCCACGGTGAACGCGGCGTCGAGGACGAGGTGTGTGCGGGGCATGGATCTCCTTCGATCGTGGCAGTGCGGTTCGTGCGGGGAGCGGGTGGGGCCACGGACGGGAACCGAAGCGGGCCGTCACGAAAGTGAGCGCTCACCTGACAGAAACGCTACCGGGTTCCGCGCCGTCGCGAAAGGGGTGGCGGATGCCGGGAGCGAGCGCTAATGTGAGCGCTCACGGAGCACCGGAAGGTCGTTCCGTGTCCGGAGCAGCAGTGCTCCGGGTCCGGAGCAGCGATGCTCCGGCGGGAGCACCGACCCTGTTCCCGAGCCCGGCCCATCCCGATGGAGTGATGCCATGCCGATCCCACCCGCAACACCCGCGTCGCGCCTCTCGCGCCGGGGCTTCCTCGCCGCCGGTGCAGCGGCCGCGACGGTCCTGCCGCTCGCCGCCTGCTCGAGCCCCCTCGCCGCTGGCCTCGCCGGCAGCGCACTCAACCCCGAGACCCTCGTCTTCTGGAACCTGTTCGGCGGCGGCGACGGCGTCCGCATGCAGGCCATGGAGGACGGCTACGCGAAGCAGCACGGCGGCTCGAGCGCGCTGCAGGGCACCACGTTCGCGTGGGGCAACCCGTACTACTCGAAGCTGACACTGGCGACCGTCGGGAACAAGCCGCCGGACGTCGCGGTCGCGCACCTCACCCGCGCGAAGCCGCTCTGGGACGGTGACCTGCTCGACCCGATCACGTCCGACGACCTGGCGAGCGTCGGCCTGAGCGCCGCCGACTTCAACCAGAAGGCCTGGGCGGCGCAGAAGACCGACGGCAACAACATCGCGGTCCCGCTCGACACCCACCCCTTCGTCCTCTTCTACAACGTCGACGTCTGCAAGAAGGCCGGCCTGATCGACGGCGACGGCAACCTCGTCGACCTCAACGGCATGGACAACTTCGAGAAGGCCCTCGCCGCGGTCGCCAAGGTCACCGGCGGCACGGCGCTCAACGTCGCGAACGTGGTGCCGGAGACGGCCACCCCGTGGCGCTTCTTCTGGACGATGTACAACCAGCTGAAGGACGCCACCCCGTTCATCAGCGACGGCGGATCGAAGCTCACCGTCAACGAGGACGCCTACAACGAGGTCACGAGCCGGACCCAGAAGTGGGTGAAGGAGGGCTGGCTGAACAAGGCCCTCGACTACGCCACCGCGCAGTCGCTCATGTTCGACGGCAAGGCCGGCTTCTTCATGCAGGGCGAGTGGGAGATCAGCACCGCGCAGTCGATCAAGGGCCTGAACTTCGGCATGGCGCCGATCCCCCAGCTCTACGACAAGCCGGCGACCCAGGCGGACTCGCACACGTTCGTCCTGCCGAAGAAGGCCCGCACGCCGGAGCAGCGCAAGCAGCACATGCTCTTCATCAAGCAGATGCTCGAGCAGAGCCTGACGTGGGCCGAG
This sequence comes from Curtobacterium flaccumfaciens pv. betae, assembly GCF_026241855.1. Lineage (NCBI taxonomy): Bacteria > Bacillati > Actinomycetota > Actinomycetes > Micrococcales > Microbacteriaceae > Curtobacterium > Curtobacterium flaccumfaciens. Next base: position 2,909,523 of record NZ_JAPJDC010000001.1, read on the forward strand.
GGCGGGCACGTGCCGGCCTACATCCCGACGTTCGACAGCGCCGCGTACAAGAAGCTCACTCCGCAGTCGAACTACGCGGCCGCAGCCGAGACCGCCGTGTTCGACGACGCCGCCTGGTACGGCGGTTCGGGTTCGACGTTCGAGGGCACGGTGGGCGCCCAGCTCGCCCTCGTGCAGCAGGGCAGCTCGTCCCCCGCGCAGGCCCTCAGCGCCATCAAGTCGCAGCTCGCGACGTACCTCAACACCCCGAGCCCCCTGTGACCCGGCACGCAACCACCCGGCGGGACCACCCCGGGCAGACGACCCCCGCGATCGCCGTGAACACCGCGCGAAAGGCACGATGACGTGACCACAGCACCTGTCCTCGACCGGCCGACCGACGCGGCCACCGCGCCGCGTCTCCGCCGGAACCGCTCCTACGGCTCCAGCGTGAACCGCGGCCAGGGCCGCAGCGGCTGGCTGTTCCTCGCCCCGTTCGGCCTGTTCTACGTGGCCTTCCTGCTCGGCCCGACGGTCTGGATGATCGTCACGAGCTTCTTCAACACCTCGACCGTCCGCACCGGGCTCGGCAGCTTCGCCGGGTTCGCGAACTACGCCGAGATGCTCGGGCGCAGCGACTTCTGGTCGTCGCTCTGGCACACGCTGCAGTTCACGCTGTACACGACCCCGCCGCTCGTCATCCTGGCGTTCGTGTTCGCCGTGCTGACGAACCGGATGAACCGGGGGCAGTGGTTCTTCCGTCTGGCGTTCTTCCTGCCGTTCATCCTGCCGTCGGCGACGATCTCGCTGATCTGGGTGTTCATCTTCACGCCGAGCACCGGTCTGTGGGCGAGCCTGCAGTCGGCGATCGGCATGACGCCCGGCTCCGGCATGTTGTCGAGCCCGAACACGGCCATGATCGGTGTCGCGATCGCCACCGTGTGGTGGACCCTCGGCTTCAACTTCGTGCTCTACCTGGCCGGTCTGCAGGAGATCCCGCGCGAACTGTACGAAGCAGCCGCCGTCGACGGCGCGTCGAACTGGCAGCAGATCAAGTCGATCACGCTCCCCCTGCTCGGCCGCACGACGACGCTGGTCGTCCTGCTGCAGATCATCGCGAGCCTGAAGATCTTCGACCAGGTCTACCTGATGACGAACGGCGGGCCGGGCATCTCGACCCAGGTCTCGCTGCAGCTCATCACCGGCGTCGGCTTCACCGACAACCGGCTCGGTGCCGCATCGGCCGCGTCGGTCCTCCTGTTCATCGTGATCGTGGCGATCGCGGTCATCCGGCAGCTCGTCGAGCGCGCTGCCGCCAAGCGAGAGATCGGGGCCTGACATGACCGCCACCGAGAGCATCACCACCGGCCGCAAGCTCCGCACCGGCGTCTCGTCCGCCGCTCCCACGAGCGCCGCGAAGATCGGCGTCAGCGGTCGTGGCTTCACGATCGCGTCGGGGATCGTCCTGACGATCTTCGCGATCATCTGGCTCATCCCGAGCGTCTTCGCCCTGAAGACGTCGCTGTCCGACAACGGCGTCGCCGCCCTCGGCGCGAACGCGATCCTGTCGAACTGGAACCCGACGCTGCACTCGTACTCGTCGCTGTTCCAGGCCGGCGACATCTGGAACTGGTACCTCGCCAGCGCCATCACGAGCGTCGTCACGGCGGCACTCACCGTGCTGTTCGCGTCGATGGCGGCGTTCGCCCTGTCGCGACTGGTGTTCCGCGGCCGCAACATCGCGTTCCTGCTCATCATCCTCGGGATCATGATCCCGACGCAGGTGCTGATCATCCCGATCTTCCAGGAGCTCAACGCGGTCGGCCTGCTCAACACCTACTGGTCGGTGATCTTCCCGCAGGTGCCCGCCGTGATCGCGGTGTTCATCTTCAAGCAGTTCTTCGACGGCATCCCGAAGGAGCTGGAAGAGGCGGCGCGCATCGACGGCGCCGGCATCTGGAAGGTCTACTGGTCGGTCATCCTGCCGCTGTCGCGTCCGGTGATCGCGGCCGTGACGATCCTGACCTTCGTCGGTGTGTGGAACAACCTGCTGCTGCCGCTGTTCGTGCTGTCCAACCCGGACCTCATGACGATCCCGGTCGGGCTCGCCACGGTCCAGGGCAGCTTCGGGCAGCGCTACGCCGACATCCAGGCCGGTGCGATCCTGGCGGCGCTGCCGCTCATCATCCTCTACCTGATCTTCCAGCGGCAGATCGTGGAGGGCGTGACGGGCTCGGGCCTCAAGGGCTGACGCCACCCCACCACGGACGGGAGGCCCGGTGCCCGCTGGCACCGGGCCTCCCGTCCGTCCGTTGGTCGCGTCGCGAGCGCGGCGCGGCTGGCGAGAGCGGGCGTACCTTGCGGAATCGGGCGTACCTGGGCAGAAGTTCTGTGGCAGTACGCCCGAAAGCACCGGGCAACGCGCCCGCCAGGGGAAGGACCGGGCGTAGCGGGCGGAACCGGGCGTGCCTGGTCAGAACGGGGCGTACCGGGCCGAACCGGGTGTACCTAGCGCGACCGGGCGTACCTGGTCAGAACGGGCGTACCCGGGCAGAAGTTCTGTGGCGGTATGCCCGAAAGCACCAGGCAAGGCGCGCGCAAGGGGAAGGACCGGGCGTACCTGATCAGAACGGGCGTACCTGGCGTGACCGGGCATACGTGGGCAGAACGGGCATACTCGGGCGGAAGTTTTGTAGCAGTACGCCCGAAAGCACCAGGTGCCGCGCGCGCCAGGGGAAGGACCGGGCGTACCTGGCGGAACCGGGCATACCTGGCGGGACCGGGCGTACCCGGCGGGACCGGGCATGACTGGCGGAACCGGGCATACCTGGGCAGAACGGGCGTACCTGGGCAGAAGTTCTGTGGCAGTCCGCCCGGAAGCACCAGGTGCCGCGCGGGTCAGGCGGGGACGGAGACCTTCGTCTCGTGCTTCCAGAACCCGGAGAACGTGATGCGCGACTTCGGCAGACCCGCACGGTGCAGGTGGCGGCGGCCCTCCGTTGCGAGCCGCGACTCCCCCACGACGAACGCGTAGCCCTGGTCGTCGGACGGCACGTGCCGCTGCAGTTCGGCGAGGGCGCCACTGCCGGGGATGGTGCCCGGCTGCCGGACGATCCACGTCACCTGCACGCCCATGGGGGCGTCGAGGTCGCGGATGTCGGCGGCGGTCGGGACCTCTTGGATGATGCGGCCGACGGTGTCGCGCGGCAACGAGGCAGCGATGCCGACGACGCCGGGCAGGCCGGTCTCCTCGGCGGCGACGACGACCTCGCTGGTACCGGCGGGGACATCGAAGATGCAGCCCTGGTCGAGCATCGCGAGCTCCTCGCCCGGACGTGCGGCGCAGGCCCAGATCGCGGCGCGGCCCTCGAGCTCGCCGCGGTGGTCCAGGTGTACGACGAAGTCGATGTCGAGCTCGGCGGTGCCGTCGGCGAGGAGGCGGTACGCGGCGACGGTGTAGTTCGCGCAGTGGGGGCGGATGTCCTCGGGGATGCCGAGGAACGTCGGCCACCACTTCTTGCCGTCAAGGTCGGGCATCCGGAAGGCGTCCTGGTCGGGGCGTCGGACGAACAGGCGGAACCAGTGGTCGAAGCCGAGGTAGCCGAACTCGTGCAGGTCGTCCCCGGTGACGGTGACGCGGTGCATCGAGGGGGTCACCCGCTGGGTCCGGAGGACACGGGCGCGGAAGAGCCGGGGGTTCGTCGGCAGGAGCCGCGGGGTCTTCGCCATGAGGCAAGGCTAACCTAAGATGACTTCCGTGCCAGCCCCCAATCCCGTTCTGGCTTCCGGTCCGGAGGCCCCCGAACCCGACGCGTCCCGAGCCCGAGCCGGCGATGCGTCCCGCGCCCTCGGCGTCCACCGGACCGCGATGCGGCGGCGGACCGCGGTGATCATCGGACTCGTCGTCGCCCTGGTGCTCGTCGCCGTGGCGAGCATGCTGCTCGGCAGCAACCGCATCGGTGTCGCCGAGGTGTGGGCAGGGCTCACACGCTCCGGGTCGAGCACCGACGAGGCGATCGTGTGGGGCTCCCGCATCCCGCGCACGCTGATCGGTGCTGCGGTCGGTGCGGCTCTCGGCATCGCCGGACTCCTCATGCAGGGACACACCCGCAACCCGCTCGCCGACCCCGGCCTGTTCGGCGTCTCGTCGGGAGCGGGGCTCGCGGTGGTGCTCGGCGTCTACGTGTTCGGGGTGACGAGCACGAGCGCGACCGTCTGGTTCGCCCTGGTCGGGGCCCTGGTCGCCAGCGTCGTCGTCTTCTCGGTGACCATCGCCGGCAGCGGCACGGCCAGTCCGGTTCCGCTCGCCCTCGCCGGGGCCGCGGTGTCGGCACTGCTCGCCGCCCTGACCTCCTTCGTCGTGCTGACCGACCAGGCCTCGCTCGACGCGTACCGGCTCTGGGTCGTCGGGTCGCTTGCCGCACGCCAGCTCGACATCCTCGGGGCGGTGTGGCCGTTCCTGGCCGCCGGGCTCGTGCTCGCGGTGCTGAACGTCCGCGCCCTCGACGCCCTCGGGCTCGGGTCCGAGCTGGCGAAGGGGCTCGGCGAGAACGTGCTCGTCGCCCGGCTCGTCGGCCTGGGCGGGATCACGCTGCTCGCCGCCGGCGCCACCGCTGCTGCCGGCCCGATCGGCTTCGTCGGCCTGACCGTGCCGCACGTCGCCCGCGCGCTCGTCGGCACCGGACACCGCTGGACCCTGCCGGTCTCCGGTCTCGTCGGCGCCGCCCTCGTGCTGCTCGCCGACGTCATCGGTCGCCTGATCGGCGGGTTCTCCGAGGTCGAGGTCGGCATCGTGCTCGCCGTCATCGGCGGCCCCGTGTTCGTCGCCGTGGCCCGTCGCCGGTCGCTGGTGTCACTGTGAGCGGGGCAGCGGTGCGCAGCACCGGCAGCACGCCCGGCAGCACCGGCAGCACGCCCGAGACCACCACGCCGGGCACGCCCACCCCCGCTGCCCACACCCCCGGCCGCGCCGGCATCCGCATCGGCCCCGTCGGCCTCGCCTGGCGCCCCCGGGTGTTCTGGTACACCGTCGGATCGCTCGCCACCGTCCTGGTGCTCATCGTGATCGGGACGGCGGTCGGCTCGACGTGGATCGCTCCCGGGGTCGTCATCAGATCCCTGCTCGGCCTGGAGTCCGGTCCGGACGCCTTCATCATCACCACCCTGCGCCTGCCCCGTGTGCTCACCGGCGCACTCGTCGGCCTGACGTTCGGGGTCGCCGGGGCGCTCACCCAGACCTTCACGCGAAACCCCCTCGGGACCCCGGACATCATCGGTGTCACCGCGGGCGCGAGCGTCGGTGCGGTCGCGGCCATCGTGCTCGGCGGCGGGACGTACTCGGTCTCGTCCCTGCTGCTCGGTGGCGGGATCCCGGTGGCTGCCACGATCGGCGCCCTGGTCGCTGCGGTCCTGGTGTACGGCCTGGGCTGGCGCGGCGGTGTGCAGAGCTACCGGCTCGTGCTGGTCGGCATCGGCGTGAGCGCGACGCTCGACGCCGTGACGAGCTACCTGCTCGTCCGCGCGAAGATCACCGTCGCCACCGCGGCGTCGCAGTGGCTCGTCGGCAGCCTGTCGAGCACCTCGTGGGAGAGCGTCTGGCCGCTGCTCGTGGTGGCCGTCGTCGCGATGCCGATCGCACTGGCGACGAGTGCGGCGCTCGGCATCGGGCAGCTCGGCGACGAGGTCGCGACGGGCGTCGGTCTCGGCGTCCAGCGGCACCGGCTGCTCGTCATCGCGCTCGCGGTCGTGCTGACCGCCGCCGCCGTGGCCGCCGCGGGGCCGGTCGGCTTCGTCGCGTTCGTCGTGCCGCAGGTCGGGCTCCGGCTCGCCGGCACGAACCGGCCGCCGCTGCTGCTCGCCGGTGCCCTCGGCGCCGTGCTCGTGCTCGCCGCCGACCTGCTGTCCCGTTCCGCGTTCCCGTGGCAGGTGCCGGTCGGCATCATCACCACCGTGATCGGGGCGCCGTACCTGATCTGGCTCCTCGTCCGTCACCGCAAGGAGATGTCCCGATGACAACACCGCACCAGCACGAGCACCACACCCCCGTCCTCGAAGCCACGGCCCTGTCCGTCGGCTACGACCGCCAGCCCGTGCTGCGCGACCTGGACCTGCGCATCGAACGCGGCACCGTCACGACGTTCCTCGGCGCGAACGGCTGCGGCAAGTCGACGCTGCTCAAGGCGTTCGGCCGCGTGCTCAAGCCGCAGGCCGGCGAGGTCCTGCTCGACGGCACCCCGATCCGCCGGGAACCGAACCGCCAGGTCGCCCGCAAGCTCGCGATCCTGCCGCAGTCCCCCGTCGCCCCCGCGGGAACCAGCGTCCTCGACCTGGTGATGCGCGGCCGGAACCCGCACCAGTCGTGGGCGAAGCCGTGGACCGCCGAGGACGCGGCCGTCGCCGAAGAGGCCATCGCCGCCACCGGTCTGACCGAGGTCGCACACCGCGACGTCACGAGCCTGTCCGGCGGGCAGCGCCAGCGCGCCTGGATCGCCATGGTCGTCGCACAGCAGGCCCAGACGCTCCTGCTCGACGAACCGACGACCTACCTGGACCTCGCGCACCAGCTCGAGGTCCTACGGCTCGTCCGGCGGCTGAACCGCGAGCAGGGGTCGACGATCGTGATGGTGCTGCACGACCTGTCGCTCGCGGCGCGGTACTCCGACCGGCTCGTGGTGCTGCACGACGGCGGGGTCGTGGCCGACGGCACACCCCACGACGTCCTCACCCCGGCACTGCTCGAGCAGGCTTTCGGTCTGCACGCCCGGGTGTTCGCCGACCCGGTGACCGGTGCGCCGATGATCGTGCCCGAGGCGGACGAGCACGACCCCGTGCCGAGTGCCCCGACGGAGCACACGGCCCCGAGCGCCCCGACCGAGCACACGGTGCCGACGAAAACCCAAGACGTGCTGGCGAGTGCTGCGAACTTAGGTTAGCCTCTCCTAACGTGAAGACCTCCCGACGTGGCCACCTGCGCGCCGCCCTCCTGACCTCCGTGACCGTCTCGGCACTCCTCCTGACCGGCTGCTCGAGCACCGGCAACTCGAACGACTCCGACTCCGACGGCGGCACCGCCGCGTCGAAGGCGTGGTCGTACGAGGACGCCACGGGCGCCACCGTGAAGGTCGACCACACGCCGAAGCGCGTCGTCGTGCTGAACGACATCGCCCTGTCGTTCATCGAGTACGGCCTGAAGCCCGTCGGCACCTTCGGGCAGCTGACGATGGCGAAGGACGCCCGCTTCGAGGGCCTGGACACCGACGGCATCACGCAGCTCGGCACCGCCTACGGCGACATCGACCTCGAGAAGCTCGCCGCGCTCAAGCCCGACCTCGTCGTCACGTCGGTCTACCCGACCGACGCCAAGGGCACGCTCGACACGAAGCAGCCCGGCTACGGCTTCAAGGACACGGCGCAGGAGAAGCAGATCGAGGCCATCGCGCCGGTCGTCCAGGTGAAGTGGGGCGGCAAGGGCGAGGACGTCATCGAGAAGATCGCGGAACTGTCCGAGTCCCTCGGCGCGAAGGAGTCGACGGTCGACGCCGCCGAGAAGCGCTTCGACACCGCGGCCGACGAGCTCGAGAAGGTCTCCAAGGAGAAGGACCTGTCGGTCGTCTCGATGTACGCCGACGGTGACGGCGCCTACGTCACCCGCCCGACCGACGAGCCGTCGCTGCAGATGTACGCGTCGTACGGGGTCGACTTCGTCAACCCGAAGCCCGAGGGCTTCTACTGGGGCATCTACTCGTGGGAGAACGCCGGCCAGATCACCGGTGACGTGCTGCTGCTGTCGCAGCAGGGCTACCAGGTCGCCGATCTGGAGAAGCAGCCGACCTTCGCCGACAACGCCGCGCTCGAGGCGGGGCAGGTCCACAGCTGGACGTTCCCGGCCCTCGACTACGCGTCGCAGGCCGACTACATGACCAAGCTCGCGGGTTGGCTGGAGGACAGCAAGAAGCTGTCCTAGGACCCACGCCCACGGCGGCCTGGAGGCGCGGTGCCAGCTGGCACCGCGCCTCCAGGCCGTTCGTGGTCCCGTTCCGGGCCGTCAGCCGACCGCGTCCGGACCGCCGCGCTACGATCCGGGCATGACCCCGCTCGCGCCACGTGTGCTGCACATCCTCTGCACGGCGTTCCTCGTCGTGGCGTTCCTGGCCTCGTTCATCGGTGGGTACGCGAACGCGAACGACTCCGGCGAGGGCGGCGCGAACATCGGTGCCGGTGCCCTGATGTTCTTCGGTGCACTCGCTGGCGCGGTCGGCATCGGGCTCGGCGTCACGGCGCTCGCCTCCGGCCTCGTCGCCGCCCGGCGCGGCGCAGCCTGACCACCGGTCGCGCGCCGTTCCGGACACCACGGTCGCGGTGGTGGCGGGATCACCTCGACCGGAGGATCATCGGCCCATGGAGTACTCGACGGCGATGCTCACCGAGGAGACATGGCCCGACTTCGCCGCGCTCGTGACCCGCAGCAACGGCGTGTGGGGCGGGTGCTGGTGCATCGGTTTCCACCCCGACGGTCCACGCGGGACGCCCGACCCGACGGTGTCCCACCAGGAGGCGAAGCACCGGCACGTGCGGAACGGCACGAACCACCAGGTGCTCGTCTACGCCGACGGCACGGCGGTCGGCAGGTGCCAGTTCGGGCGGCCGGTCGAGCTGCCGACGATCCTGAACCCCGGCGCCTACGCCCGGGAAGCCTCGACGCCGCCGGACTGGCGGATCGGCTGCGTGTTCGTCGAGTCCCGACACCGCGGCCAGGGGGTCGCACGCGCCGCGGTCACGACCGCGCTCGAGGAGATCCGGCGGGCGGGTGGCGGGACCGTCGAGGCCTACCCGGAGCAGACGGTCGAGCGGAAGCCGCAGCGCGGGGCCTACCTGCACACCGGACCGGAAGAACTCTTCACGCAGTTCGGGTTCGTACGCGACCGCCGCATCGCCAAGTGGCGGTGGGTGATGCGCACGACGGTCTGACCGCCGTACCCGCTCGACGCCGCACTGCCAGCTCGGCGCGCGTACCGTGGGCACCGTGACACGCACCGCTCCGGTACGACCGCACCGCCTCGCCCTCATCGGCGCCGCCGTGGCCCTGGTGATCGGGGTCGGACTGCTCTTCACCCCCTGGGACGGGCCGGTCATCGTGCTCGCCTGGGCGCTCATCGTCGCCGCTGTCGTCCTCGGCGCCGTGACGCTGTTCCTGGTGCGGGCTCCCCGCAGCTAGACCGGGACCCCGCCGGCGCGACGGGCTGGCGCAACCCGCGCGGGGACGACCGCCTGCCCCGGCCGTCCCGTCAGCTGCGCCGTCGCGCGCCCGCCGATCGAGGCGGGTTCGCGCGCAGGTGCTCGGCCGCTCCCCCGAGGATCCGCGCGAGGTCGTTGACGTCCGCGTCCGACATGGACGCGAACAGCAGGGTGTGCAGCGCCTCGATGTGCCCGGGGAAGACGGCGGCGAGGACGTCACGACCGCCCCGGGTGATCGTCACGACCGTGCTGCGTTCGTCGTCGGGCGAGGGCCCGCGGGTGACCAGCCCACGCTGCTCGAGCAGTTGCGCCTGGTACGTCAACCCGCTGCGGCTGTAGACGACCCCGTCGGCGAGGTCGGTCATGCGCTGCTGCCCGCCCGGTGCGTCACCGAGCCGGGCGAGCAGCTGGAACTGCACGTAGCTCAGGCCGCCCACGTCGCGCAGCTGCCGCTCGACCGCGTGGCGCAGCAGGCTGCTCACCTCGGTGAAGGCGAAGTACGCCCCGAGCTGCGTCGGGGTCAGGGAGTTCGGCGCATCGGTCACGGAACCCATCCTACCCATTGCTTCGAGTTCGAAGCAGTGCTAGCGTCTCCGTCAGTTGCTTCGAACTCGAAGCACAACGAGCAACACCGACGAAGGGCACGATCATGCAGGCAGTACGGTTCCACGAGGTCGGCGGTCCCGAGGTGCTCCGCACCGAGGACGTCGAGCAGCCCACCCCGGGCGCCGGGCAGGTGCGACTCCGCGTCGCCGCCTCGGCGTTCAACGCGGCGGACAACGGGATGCGGGGCGGGTTCCTGCCGATCCCGGTCCAGCTGCCGCACGTCCCCGGCTACGACGTGTCCGGCACCGTCGACGCGCTCGGCGACGGCGTCGAGGGGATCGCGGTCGGGGACGCCGTCATCGCGTTCCTGCCGATGGAACTCGACGGCGGGGCGGCCGAGTACGTCGTCGCACCGGCCGATGCGGTGGTCGCCGCACCGACGAGCATCCCGCTGCCCGACGCGGCGTCCCTGCCGTCGGTGGCACTCACCGCCTGGCAGGCACTGTTCGACGACGGGCGGCTCGAGGCGGGTCAGCGGGTCCTGATCACGGGCGCCGGCGGTGTCGTCGGGAAGTACGCGATCCAGCTCGCCGTGCGCGCCGGGGTCCACGTCATCGCGACGGCGAGTCCGCGCAGCATCGAGGCCGTCCGGGCAGCCGGCGCCCACGAGGTGATCGACCACAGCACGACCGACGTCCGCGCCGCCGTGACGGAGCCGGTCGACGTGCTGCTCAACCTCGCCCCGATCGACCCGCAGGACTTCGCGGCACTCGTCGACGTCGTGCGCGACGGCGGCGCGGTCGTGAGCACCACGGCGTTCATGGCCACGCCGGGCGACGAGTCCCGCGGGGTCCGGGCGGCGACGGTGTTCGTCCTGCGCAACCGCGAACGCCTGGCGGAGCTGGTGTCCCTGGTCGACGCCGGGGCGCTCACGGTCGAGGTCACCCGGCGCATCCCACTGGCGGAACTGCCGTCGCTGCACGCCGAGGCGGCCGCGGGACGGATCAGCGGCAAGGTCGTGGTCCTGGCCGGGTGACGGCGGCGCGACCCCGCCGCACCCGCACCACCCGCAGCAGCGCCGGATACGCTCGGCGCATGACGGACCAGGGGTGGCACGAGGACGTGCTCGGAGCACCGTACGAACGGCTCGAACTGCCGCTCGGCACCGACTCCGAGGGACCCGTCGTCGCCACCCTGGTCCGCCGCCGGCACACCCCGACGGACCTGCTGCTGCACGGTCGCGGGCCCCTGCACGGGGTCGACGTGCTCTACGTGCACGGCTGGTCGGACTACTTCTTCCAGGTCGAGCTCGCCGAACGCCTCGAGCGGCTCGGTGCCCGGTTCCACGCGCTGGACCTGCGGAAGTACGGTCGGAGCCTGCGCCCGTACCAGACCCCGGGCATGGTCGACGACCTGGCGGTGTACGACGAGGACATCGCGGCCGCGCTCGACGCGATCTCGGCCGAGCACCCCGGCTCGGACCGCCGCCGGCTCGTCCCGATGGGCCACTCCACGGGTGGCCTGACCCTGTCGCTCTGGGCCGCCCGGCACCCGGAGCTCGTGCACGGCCTCGTGCTGAACAGCCCGTGGCTCGAGTTCCAGGCCACCGCGGTCGGCCGGGCCATCGTCGCACCGGTCATCAAGCTCGGTGCCCGGCGGAACCCCCTCGCTCCGATGCCCGCCGTCGACCCCGGCTTCTACACCCGCACCGTCTCGGCCGAGGGCGAGGGGTCGTGGACCTACGAGCAGAAGTGGCGGCCGGAGCGCGGCTTCCCCCTGCACCCCGGGTGGCTCGCCGCGGTCTTCGACGGCCAGGCACAGGTCGAGAAGGGCCTGGGCATCGGGGTCCCGACCCTGGTGATGCTGAGCGACAAGAGCATGCTCCAGCCGCGGTGGGACCCCGGGATGGCGCGCGCCGACGTCGCCCTGAACGTCGACACGGTGGCGCACCGCTCGCTCTCCCTGGGCGAGGAGGTCACGGTCCGCCGACTCGAAGGTGCCCTGCACGACGTGGTGCTGTCCGCGCCGGAGGTGCGGGAACGGGCGTACGACGCCATCGGGCGCTGGGCGACCACCCTCCGCTAGTCCCGCGACGACAGTCCCGCGACGATGATCCCGCGACGCGTGCGACTCAGTCGGCCAGCCCGGCGACCGCGGCACGGGTCGCCGCGGCGACGAGCGCGTCCGACGACTCCGCACCGGGATCGGCCCGGCTCGTCATCACGACGAGCACGATGGGCGCCCGCCCGGGCGGCGTCACGACCGCGATGTCGTTCCGCACCCCGTAGGACGCCGTGCCGGTCTTGTCGGCGACCTGCCACGATGGGTCCACACCCGCACGGATCGTCGCGTCGCCGGTCGTGTTGCCGAGCATCGCCTCGCGGAGCACCCGCCGGTCGGCGGCGTCGAGGGCGTCCCCGAGCAGCACGGTCCGGAGGTCCGCCGCGAACCGCTCCGGTGTCGTCGTGTCCCGTCGGTCGCCCGGGGTCGCCTCGTTCAGGTCGGGTTCGACCCGGTCGACACGCGTCGTCCGGTCCCCGATGCCGCGCAGCCACCGCTCGACGGCGTCCGGCCCGCCGAGCCGCTCCACCAGCAGGTTCGCCGCGGTGTTGTCGCTGGAGCGGAGCGCGGCGTCGATGAGCTCGCGCACCGTCATCCCGGTGTCGACGTGCTCGCTCGTCACGGGCGCGTACTCGAGCAGATCGCCGCGGTCGTAGTGCACGACGGTCGCCAGGTCGGTGTCGGACGAGGCGTCGAGGACCGCAGCCGCGATGAACACCTTGTTCGTCGACGCGAACGCGAACCGCTCCCCCGCACGGTGCGCGATCGTCCGATCGTCCCCGGTGTCGACGGCGACGACCCCGAGCCGTGCGTCGTACCGCCGCTCCAGCGCCGCGAAGGCCCGGGCAGTGGTCGGGTCGGTCGACGGCGCCACGGACTCGGAAGCCGACCCAGAACAAGAAGCCGTTGCAGAAGCCGTCGCCGACGACGTCGGCCCGGTCGACGCCCCACCCGGGTCGCCGGAGCACCCCACCAACCCGACCAGCACCAGGGCCGTCAGGGCCGCGGTCGTCGTCCTCGTCCCACCTCGCACACCCCGAGCCTGCCCGATCACCGTGCAACTACCCTGAGCGGCATGCCAGCTCCCGCCGTCCACCTCACCCGCCTGGACCCCACCGGCGCCGACCGCCAGGAGTTGCTCGCGTTCCTGACGTCGGAGGAGTTCCCGTTCCACGTCCGACGCCGCATCAGCGCGGCCGACGCGGCGAGCGCCGTCGACTCCGGTGCCTACCGCGACGACGAGCACGACACCTCCTGGCTCGACCACGACGACCACGGGCGGATCGGTCTGGTCCGCCTCGAGGACCTGGCCGACCCCGTCCCCCTGTTCGACCTGCGCCTGGCCGGTCGGTTCCGGGGTCGGGGCCTCGGGGTCCCCGCCCTGCGTGCGGTGACCGACCACGTGTTCCGGACGATGCCGGCGATCACGCGCTTCGAGGGGCAGACCCGCGAGGACAACACCGCCATGCGCCGGGTCTTCGTCCGTGCCGGTTGGGTGCAGGAGGCCCACTACCGCGAGGCGTGGCCCGTCGACGGCGGCTCGGCCGTCGGGTCGGTCGGCTACGGCGTGCTGCGCCGCGACTGGGAGACGGGCGAGACCACCCCGGTGCCGTGGGACGACGTCGCGCGGTGAGCGGCTGACGGCAGCCGCCAGAAGGCGGACGGGAGGCCCGTGGCGGCGCCGCCACGGGCCTCCCGTCCGTCGGTCGGTCGCGTCTCAGGACCGCGACAGGCGCGCCACGGTGGCGTGCGCGCCGTCCGCGATGAGCCCGTCCAGGGCGTCGCGGTACGCCGCGACGAACCGCTCGTCGTCGACCAGGTCGCCGAAGACCTGGCGGTTCGTGATGAAGGCGAGGCGGTCCTCGCGCTGGGTCAGGGCGATGCGGCGCAGGGGTTCGGCGAGCCGGTCGACGATCTCGATGGGTTCACCGGACTCGTCGGTGCCCTCGTCGTAGCGGGCCCACGACGCGACGATGCCGGCGGACAGCGTGACCGGGCGACCGGCCGCCAGGTTCTCGCGTACGACGGGGAGCAGCCACTTCGGGATCCGGTCGCTCGACTCGGCGCAGAGCCGGGCGAGGGTGTCGCGCACCTCGGGGTTCCGGAAGCGCTCGATGAGGGTCGACTTGTAGTCCTCCAGGTCGATGCCGGGCACCGGGTGCAGCGTCGGCGTGCCCTCGTCGTCCATGTAGCGGCGCAGGAAGGTCGCGATCGCCGGGTCCTGCGTGGCCTCGTGCGCGTAGCGGTACCCGGACAGGTACCCGAAGTAGCAGAGCCCCTGGTGGCTGGCGTTGAGGAGCCGGAGCTTCATGAGTTCGTACGGCTCGACGTCGTCGACGAGCTGGACGTCGGCGTCCTCGTATGGCGGGCGGCCAGCGGGGTGGTCGTCCTCGAGCACCCACTGGAAGAACGGTTCGGCGACGACGGGCCAGGCGTCGTCGATGCCGAGCTCGTCGCGGACCCAGGCGCGGTCCTCGTCGGCGGTGACCGGGGTGATGCGGTCGACCATCGAGTTCGGGAACGCCACGTGCTCGTCCATCCAGTCCGCGAAGGCCGGGTCCTGCAGCCGGGCGTAGGCGGTGAACATCGACCGGGCGACGTTCCCGTTGCCCTGGATGTTGTCGCAGGACATCACGGTGAACGGGGCGAGGCCGCGGTCCCGTCGGCGGCGCAGTGCCTCGACCACCAGGCCGAACACCGTGCGGGGTGGGCCGTCGCCGCGCAGGTCGGCCGCGACGCCGGGCTCGTCGGCGACGAACTCGCCGGTGACGTGGTCGAAGTTGTAGCCGCCCTCGGTGATGGTCAGGCTGACGATCCTGGTGTCCGGATGCGCCATCTTCTCGACGACGGCGTCGGGGTCGTCGACGGCGAGCAGGTACTCGACGATGCTGCCGACGACACGGGACTCGCGGGTACCGTCCGGGTGCTTGAGGACGAGCGTGTACAGCCCGCCCTGTTCGGCCATCGCGGTCGCCATCCGACGGTCCTGCTCGAGCACGCCGACGCCGCAGATGCCGTACTCGCGGGCGTCGCCCTGCTGCAGGAGCCGGTCGATCACCATCGCCTGGTGCGCGCGGTGGAACCCGCCGACGCCGAAGTGGACGATGCCGGCGGTGATGCCGTCGCGGTCGTAGGTGGGCACGGCGACACCGCTCGCGGCGATCTCGTCGAGGGTCTCCGGGGACAGGCGGACGGGCATCGGGTACTCCTTCGTACGGCGGCGGATCCGCGAGCGGTGACGCGGCGGTTCGTCCGTCCAGTCTGGCACCCGCCACCTCCGGCAGAACAGTGGTGCAGCACAGGCGTTCTGCTCCGGGGGACGAACCTGGGGATGCACTCAACCTCGTTGCACCGAGTGCATCGATGCACCTAGTGTTCCATCTCGTGACCATCGCGACCGACCGCCGTGCTGCCCTCAAGGCGAAGCACCGTGCGGCGATCCTGCAGGCCGCTCGCGACCTGATCGACGAGCGCGGCGGCCGCGACTTCAGCGTGGACGACCTCGCCGCCCGGGCGGACATCGCCCGCCGCACCGTGTTCAACCACTTCGCCTCGCTCGACGAGGTCCTGCTCGCCGTGTGCGAACAGGAGCTGTCCGTCATCATCGACCGGTTCCTCGCCGACATGGCCCGGACCCCGGTCGGCGACGGCAGCCGGGCGTCGATGTTCGACGAGCTCGAGTCCGCGGCCCGCGGCGCCGACCTGGCTCCGGCGATCGCCAGCATGTACCGGATCCTCGGCGACCCCGGCAAGGACGACCCGAAGGCCGCGGTCCTGACCCAGACGGCGTTCTCGCGTGTGACCGAACGGCTCCGGCACGAGGTCGCCCGGCGCTACCCGGCCGCAGACCCCCTCGACGCCGCGCTGCTCGTCGAGTCGCTCATGAGCGGCATCGTCGTCATCGCGGAGCACTGGCTGGCGACGTCCGGCCCCGAGCTCGACCAGCCGGCGCTCGACGCGTGGGACGACCTGCTCGCCCGACTCGTGCACAGCGTCCGCAGCGGCTACATGGCCGACGACTGACACCGCCCTACCTCCTCATCCCCCAGGGGTCCACCGGCGCACCCCGCACCACCAGCACCTGACAACGAAAGGACCGCAGGCAACCGCATGGCCGGTCTCCTCTACCGTCTCGGACGGTTCTCCGCACGACGCCATTGGCTCGTGATCATCACCTGGGTCGCGATCATGGCCGTCGCGGGCGTCACGTACACGCTCTTCGCCGGCACCATCTCGTCGTCGATCACGATCCCGAACACCAAGACCAGTCAGGTGCAGGACCAGCTCGCCGACAAGTTCCCGTCGGCGAACGGCGGCAACGGCACGATCGTCTTCGAGACGAAGGACGGCAAGGCGATCTCGTCGTCGCAGCAGTCCGAGATCGACGACTTCCTGACCAGCCTCGAGAAGCTCGACGGCGTCAAGGGCACGACGAGCGGCTTCGCCACCCAGAAGCAGCTCGACGAGGGCCAGAAGAAGATCACCGACGGCAGGGCCACTCTCGCAGCCAACGAGAAGAAGCTCAGCGACCAGCAGAAGACGATCGATGCGGGCAAGCAGCAGATCGAACAGGCCCAGCAGCAGATCAATGCACAGAAGGCACAGGCTCAGGCGCTGACCGGTGCCGCAGCGGCAGCAGCGCAGCAGCAGATCGCGGCGGGCCAGGCGAAGCTCGACGCACAGCAGACGACGTTGGAGTCTGGCCAGCAGCAGCTCAATGCGGCGGCCAAGAAACTGGCAGACGGCAAGACGGAACTCGACCAGAACGCCGACCTGCTCGACCTGTCGAAGGACATCCGCTTCGTGTCGGACAACGGCAGCGCAGCGATCGGCACCGTGCAGTTCACGAAGTCGACCTACGAGGTCCCCGCGGACACGAAGACCGCCATCGCGGACGACGCCGAGTCGGCCGACATCCAGGGCGTCAACGTCTATGTCTCGAACGACATCGCACAGGGCGTGCCGTCGATCCTCGGCCCGGGTGAGATCGGCGGTGTCATCATCGCCGCGATCGTGCTGCTCCTGATGCTCCGCACGGTCATCGGCGCCGCGGTCCCGCTCGTCAGCGCTGTCCTCGGCGTCGGAGTCGCTTCGCTCACCGCCCTGTCGTTCTCGAGCGTCGTCGAGTTCATCTCGGTCACGCCGGTGCTGGGGGTGATGCTGGGCCTGGCGGTCGGCATCGACTACTCGCTGTTCATCCTGAACCGGCACCGGACCCAGCTGAAGCAGGGCATGCAGGTGCACGAGTCGATCGGGCTCGCGAACGGCACCTCGGGCAACGCCGTGGTGTTCGCCGGTGCGACGGTCATCGTCGCGCTGCTCGCTCTGAACATCACCGGCATCCCGTTCCTCGGCCTGATGGGCACGGTCGGTGCGGTCGCGGTGCTCTTCGCGATCCTCATCGCGACCTCGTTCACCCCGGCCCTGCTGTCGCTCATCGGCATGCGGATCCTGCGGAAGAAGGAGCGCGCGAAGATCGGCAACACCGACTCCACGCGGATCCCGAACAAGCCGATGTCGAGCTGGCGCGCGGTCATCACGCTCGTCCTCGGCGTCGCGGTGCTCGGCACCATCGCCCTGCCCGCGACCCAGATGCGCCTCGGCCTGCCGAGCGGTTCGTCCGAGGCCGTCGAGTCGAGCCAGTACAAGGCCTACAAGACGCTCGAGAAGGAGTTCGGCGCCGGTCAGAACGGCCCGCTGCTCGTCGTGGCGACCCTGCCGGAGTCGATCAGCAAGAGCGACGTCACCGCGACCGAGGTCACCATCGGCCAGGCGATCGCGAAGAACGACGACGTGAAGGCCGTGCTGCCCATCGGCGCCTCGAAGGACCGCGACATCATCGCGTTCCAGGTGAAGCCCGCCGGGGGCCCGGACAGCGTCTCCACCGAGAACGTCGTCAAGGACCTGCGCGAGCAGACCGTCTCCACCGACGACGGCAAGGTCACCCTCGGCGTCGCCGGCAACGCGTCGGCGAACATCGACGTGTCCGAGAAGCTCTCGAACGTGCTGCCGCTCTACCTCGTGGTGGTCGTCGGGCTGTCGCTGATCATCCTGATCATCGTGTTCCGGTCGTTCCTCGTGCCGATCACCGCCACCGCCGGGTTCATCCTGTCCGTGCTGGCGTCGTTCGGTGGGCTGACCGCGATCTACCAGTTCGGCTGGCTCGGCTCGGTCTTCGGTGTGCACGACCCGGCACCGATCCTGAGCTTCCTGCCCATCATCGAGATCGGCATCCTGTTCGGTCTGGCGATGGACTACCAGCTGTTCCTGGTGTCCGGCATGCGTGAGGCCTACGCCCACGGTGCGAGCGCGAAGGTGGCCGTCCAGCGCGGTCTGCACGCGGGTCGCGCCGTGGTCACGGCGGCGGCGATCATCATGATCTCCGTGTTCGCGGGCTTCATCTTCTCGGACTCGTCCACCATCAAGCCGATCGGCTTCGGGCTGGCGTTCGGTGTGCTGATCGACGCCTTCGTCGTCCGCATGCTGCTCATCCCGTCGGCGATGCACCTGCTCGGCAAGAGCGCCTGGTGGTTCCCGAAGTGGCTCGACCGCATCGTGCCGGACGTCGACGTCGAGGGCGCGAAGCTCGAGCGCACCCACCCGGTCGCCGGCCACGAGGACACGCACACCGGCACCCACGCGCTCCCCGTGGAGCCCGACGCGAACGCGCACGACTCGGGCCACCCGCCCGCGCACCGCGCGTAGTCGACGCACCAGCGCCACCACCCTGGAGGCCCGGTGCCGGTCCACGAGACCGGCACCGGGCCTCCAGGCCGTCGCGCCCACCGCCCCGGGTCGCGACCACGCCGCTTCGTGCACGAACGAAGTACCCTGAACGCATGACCCAGACCGCCCCGGACCCGCTCGCGCTCGACCGGCAACTCTGCTTCGCACTCGCGGCGACGAGCCGCAGCGTGATCGGCCTGTACCGCGACCTGCTCGAACCGATGGGCCTGACCCACCCGCAGTACCTCGTCATGCTCGCCCTGTGGGAGCGGGACCCGCGGTCGGTGCGCGAGATCGCCGGCGAACTGCGGCTCGACTCCGCGACGCTCAGCCCGCTCCTCAAGCGGCTCGAGGCCTCCGGCTACGTCCGCCGTACCCGCAGCGCCGCCGACGAACGCCAGCTCGAGGTCTCCCTGACCACCGCCGGGCACGCCCTGCGCGACCGGGCCCAGGCGGTCCCGCTCGCCGTCGCCGACCGGCTCGGGTGGCCACTCGCCCGGCTCGAGTCCCTGAAGGACGAGCTGACCGAGCTGCTGGAGCGCGTCGACCAGGTGTGATCCGCGGCCATCGGTGCCATAATGGTTCGTGCACGAACGAAAGGATGCACCGTGGGACGCTTCGGCCAGTGGTACGAACGGTGGAACACGACGCTCATCAACAAGATGGGCCCCTCGCAGATCGGCGCCGGTCGCCCCGAGGGCATCGACGACCGGACGATCGACCGGGGGTGCCCCCTGTGCGGCAAGCCCCTCTCGCAGCACCAGGTGATCCGGCCCGAGGGCCAGGTCCGCTCGTCGACGCTGGTGTGCCCGCGCGACTGACCGCGCTGCCTGAAGAAGTGCTCCGAGGCGGAATTGCATCGGACAACTCGTCGTTCGCCCTGAGGTGAAGCTCTTCGAACCCGCCTCCATCGGCGCCCTGTCCCTGTCGAACCGCGTCGTCATGGCCCCGCTCACGCGCACCCGCGCCGGCGAGCACGGCGTCCCGAACGACCTGCTCGTCGAGCACTACCGGCAGCGCGCCGGCCTCGGCATGATCATCACCGAGGGCACCTGGCCCGTGCAGGAGGGCCGCTCCTACCCCGGGCAGCCCGGCATCGAGACCGACGACCAGATCGCCGGCTGGCGCCGCGTGACCGACGCCGTGCACGCCGCCGGCGGCACGATCGTCATGCAGCTCATGCACGGCGGCCGCGTCTCGCACACCGACATCTCGCAGACCCCGCGCATCGTCGCCCCGTCCGCCATCGCCGCCCCCGGGCAGACGCACCTGGCCGACGGCTCGAAGGCCGACATGCCCGTCCCGCACGAGCTGACCACCGCCGAGGTACAGGAGGCCGTGCAGGGCTTCGTGCAGGCCGCCCGCAACGCGATCGCCGCCGGACTCGACGGGGTCGAGGTCCACGGCGCCAACGGCTACCTGGTGCACGAGTTCATGTCGCCGGTGTCGAACACCCGCACCGACCAGTACGGCGGCTCCCCCGAGAACCGCGCACGCTTCGCGATCGAGGTCACCACCGCCATCGCCGAGGCCGTCGGCGCCGACCGCACCGGCATCCGCCTGTCGCCCGAGCACGGGATCCAGGGCGTCATCGAGGACGACGCCGCCGACGTCCGCGCCACCTACACCGCCGTCGCCGAGGGCCTCGCGCCGCTGGGGCTCGCCTTCGTCGACGTCCTGCACGCCGAGCCGACCGGCGACCTGGTGCAGCACGTCCGCCGCACCGCGGGTGCGCCGTTCATCGTGAACTCGGGCTTCTCGTCGCTCACCACCCGCGACGAGGCCATCGCGATCGTCGAGGGCGACCACGCCGACGCCGTCGCCGTGGGCCGCGCCGCGATCGCCAACCCGGACCTCGCGCACCGCTGGGAGCACGACGCCGAGCTCAACGAGCCCCGTCCGGAGCTCTTCTACGGCGCGACCGCCGAGGGCTACACCGACTACCCGTCGCTGGCCGAGGCGCGCGCGACCGTCGCGTAGTCGACGCACCACCTGACGGACGGGCGCGCCCCGCTCCACGATGACGCGCCAGCGGCATGCGGGGCGCGCCGACAGAACGGACGGGAGGCCCGCGGCGACACCGCCGTGGGCCTCCCGTCCTTCCCCGGGGCACGCGCACGCGTGCGCCGACGGTCAGTGGTCGAGGACCGACATCGACCCGACCACCGCGACCGCCAACGGCCCGCTGTAGGACGCGCAGACGACGCCCATCCACGCGGCCCCCGCCCACGTCGCTCGCAGACGGCTCTTCCGCCGGTCGCGGAGCACCAGGCGACGCCCCGCGGCGGCGATCGCGTCGGCGTGCCCGTCCTCGAGCAGCGAGCGGTCGTCCTGGTACCGGGAGGCGGCGCGCACGATGCGCGGCACGACCTCGTCCAGGGCTGCCTCGACCTGCATCCACGGGGCCGGACGCGACCAGTCCGCGGTCCCCGGCGCCGAGAAGACCAGACGGTCATCGACCATCTCGACGTTCCAGCCGGCCGCGTGGTCGACGAGCGCTGCCATCACGTCAGGGGTGAGGACGTACAGCGCGTCCTGGCCGTAGTCCTCCGGCGCCCAGACGCGGAAGTGCCGGTCGAAGTCGCCCTCCAGCGACATCCGTTGCCGGTGACGGAGCACCACGGGCAGGTCGCTGCGTCGACCGTCGTTCGCCGTCGCGTCGAGGAGCAGGTGCGGCAGCGTGCCCGGTAGCCGGACGGTCAGGTACGTCCAGTCCCGCGAGACCATCCAGCGCCGCTGGACACAGCCGAACTCGACGTCCGGGACACCGTCGATGCGCACGGGGGCGCTTCCGAACCGCGGGTGGGCGCGGATGCCCGAGTACCGCGGCGTGACCATCGAATCGAGCGGCTTCGGTCGGACGGGCAGCTCGGGGTACCCACTGACTGCCCCCGTCAGCACCGCCCGCGCTTCGTCGGGACGCAGGGGCCGAGGTCGCTCGCCCCGGACCAGGAACACGACGAGGCCGATCACGCCGGCGACGAGCACAACGGACCAGGCTGCCCAGCGGACGACGTCGCCGGCCGCGGCACCGTTGTGGACGAGCCCGGTCCCCCAGACCACGAGCGCGGACGCGAGCCAGGCGAGCGGCACCTCGATCGCCAGGAGCAGCACGCTCCACCATCGTCCGTACCGACGCGCGCGTCGCCTCCGCGGTCGGCGCGCCGTCTTCGCTGCCACAACGTCGTCGGGCGCGGTCAACCAGCGCAGATCCATCGAGTCCCCCTCCGGATCAGGATCGTAGTCGGCGGGGCGCGGAGGTCGGACTGAGCGCTTCATCAGACGATCGTCTGCCGAATTGCAGGGCCGTCCCAAGTTGAGGGACGAAGTTGCTCGGACCATGCCGCGGCCATCAGCATCGCACAGTGCGATCAACGGCCAGCGGACGCTCGAGGCAACTGAAGGGGCACCCCCGTGCACATCTCGCGCCGAACTGCGCTCATCGGCATCACCGCCACCGTCCCGCTCGTCACGACCGCGCTCGCGGCCCCGGCAGACGCCGCCACCCCGTCCGGCGCGGCTGACTCAACCGGATCGACCGGCTCCTCCGGTACCTCCGACTCGGGCGTGCTCGCCGTGCAGCGCTGGCTCAACACGACCTTCGGGCACCTGCACGGGTGGGTGCACGTCGACGAGGACGGACTGACCGGCAGCGGCACCGTGCTCGGGATCGTGCAGGCCACCCAGTCGCTCCTCGGCATCTCCCCCGTCGTCGCGACGCTCGGGCCGACGACCCGTCGGAAGCTCGAGCAGCACGGCGACGTCGGGGCCGAGACGGGCTCCGACGCCGCGACCTGGTGCCGGCTCGTCCAGGCCGGACTCGTCTGCAAGGGTGCTGCGACCGTGACGCTCACCGGCGAGTACGACGCGGCCACCGTCGCGGCCGTGCAGGCGCTCCGGTCCGACCTGGGTGCCGAGCCCGGCGCACTCCCGCTGTCGGCCCACCTGTTCGGTGCCCTCCTGACCGTCGACCCGGTCCGGCTCGCCTCCGGCGGATCCCGAGCGGTGCGCGCGGTGCAGCAGTACCTCAACCGCACCTACGCCGAGGCGACCGGCGGCGCGTACGGCAGCACGAGCGGGCTCGTGGACACGAGCACGTACTCCGCGGCGATCCGCGCGGTGCAGGTCGCGGTCGGCGTCACGGTCGACGGCGCCTGGGGACCGGGGACGGCTGCCGCGCTCCGTGCCGCGGGACCGAGCGTCGTCGGGGTCGGGGCCACCGGCGCCTGGGTGCTGCTCGTCAAGGCGCTCCTGGTGCTGAACGGCGAGCGCGTCGTGTTCAGCAGTGCCTACTCGGCAGCGGACGCCGCGGTGGTCCGTGCGTTCCAGCAGTTCCAGGCGTTCCCGCCGGCCGAGCAGACCGGGACGTGCGACGCCGGCACGTGGGCGGCCCTGGCCGCGAGCACGGGCGACCCGGACCGTGCGACGACCGGTGCCGACACCGCGGTGCGCCTCGACGACGCCCGCGCGGCCGCCGTCCGTGCGTCCGGTGCCACCGGCGTCGGCCGCTACCTCACCAACCACCAGCAGTCCGGAGCGCTCGACAAGGCCCTGACCCCCGACGAACTCCGTGTGATGGCGAGCGCCGGGCTCGGGCTGTGGCCGATCTTCGAGGAAGGCGGGTTCACTGCCTCGTGGTTCACCGAGGAGCAGGGTGTCCGCGACGCCCACCGCGCCCACGACGCCGCCCGGCAGCTCGGGATCCCGAAGCAGACCACCGTCTACTTCGCCGCCGACTTTGACGCTTCGGCGGCGCAGGACGAGTCGCTCGTGGTGCCGTACTTCCGTGGCGTCGCCGCCGGCCTGCGGGACCGCGGGAACCTGTACAAGGCGGGCGTCTACGGCTCCCGCGCCACGTGCACCGCCGTGAGCAGCGCCGGACTCGCGCACTTCTCGTTCGTCGCCGGGATGTCGCCGGCCTGGGCGGGCAACCAGCTCGAGCCCCTGCCGGGCAACTGGTCGCTCAACCAGATCCAGAACCGCACGGTCGGGTCGGGCAACGGATCCACCGAGATCGACGCCGTGGTGGACTCCGGGCGCGACCCCGGCGTCCCCGCGGCTCGGCTGGTCGGCTGACCGGCTGCCGACCGGGATCGAGCACCGCCGTGACCACCACGACCCCGCGTGACGACGAGCCGCACGCCGCCTTCCCGCACCGTGCCACCTACGTCTTCTCGAACTTCGAGGAGGCGATCTCGATGGACTGCTACTGCGACGAGGGCGCCGACCACTTCGGCGTCTACCCGTTCTACGACGAGGTCATCAAACCGATCATCGACGATCTGAGCCGACGCGTCCGACGCCGGTTCGGGAAGGAAACCCCGTGAACACCGCACGCCCCACCACACCGACCACCGCCCGGCACCGCACCCGCCGGACCGCCGCGACGACCCTGGCCCTCGGACTGCTCGCGGCGGGCATCGCCCTGCCGACCACGGCGGCGAACGCCGACCCCCTGCCCACGTCCGCCGAACCGACGGGTTCCACGATGACCATCTCCCACGACGGTTCCCGTCCCGCGGCGACGACGGCAGAGCTCGACACCATCGGCGCGCTCATCCTCCGACGGCTGGAGCTCGCCGACCCGGTGGCGGAGTCGAAGTGGCTCAGCGGCAAGCCGATCGCCGACCCGGTGCGCGAACAGGCCGTCGTCGACGAAGCGGTGACCCTGGCGGAGCAGCAGGGCGTCGACCCCGTCCTGGTCACCCGGGTGATCCGCGCGCAGATCGCCGCGAGCAAGGTCGTCCAGCGTGGCCTCATCAACCACTGGACGCACAACCCGTGGACCGCACCCACCACGGCGCCGGACCTGACGACCATCCGGCCCCAGCTCGACGCCATCGACACCGACCTGGTCACCGCGCTCGGCCAGGCCCAGACCGTCGCCCAGGACCACCGGTGCGCACACCTGGTGGACGCCGAGCGGAAGCACCTCGACGTCGGACTCGACTCGCTGCACCGGAAGGGGATCGACGTGGCCTGGCACACGTTCTGCGCCGCCTGACGCGGGCAGGGGACGGGCCGTCATCATGAGCGGCCCTAGGATGTGGTGTTCACTGATCGCTCGACTCCGGGCGAGGAAGGACACCGCGCCAGATGAACCAGCGGCAGCTCGCCATGGAGGCGTCTCGACGAGCCATCATCGACGCCGCGGGGCAGCAGTTCGCGGCCTTCGGCTACGAGGCGACCACGTTCTCCCGCGTCGCCGAGGCGATGGGCAAGCCGAAGTCGGCGATCGGGTACCACCTGTTCCCGTCGAAGAAGGACCTGGCGACGGCCGTCATCGAACTGCAGCAGCAGCGCTGGCGTGAACTCTTCGACGCACTCCCCGCGCAGCCCGGCATCGAGCGGCTGACGGTGTTCCTCCTGACCACCGGGATGGACGTCCGCCGGGGCTCGGTGGCGGGCGGCGCGGTCCGGCTCCTGCACGAACTCGGCAAGGCCGGCGTGCCGGTGCCACGCGGCTTCGACTGGTTCGAGATGACGCGGGGCGAGCTCGTCAGCGCCGGGGTCGCGGCGGCGGACGTCGACGCGGCAGCGGTCCAGCCGTCCGTCCTGCTGCTCCTCAACACGACGCTGGGCATGGTGGACGGTTCGACGCAGCTGACCGACGACGAGCTCGTGGCGCAGCTCAAGGCCCTGTGGGCACCGCTCTTCACGTCGTTCGGCATCGCCGGTGCGTCGGAGGTCATCGCGGCGGCCCAGCCGTACTCCCCCGCCACATCGTGAGCAGGAACGGTCGAGTCCGGCTCCGGGACTCGACCGTTCCTGCTCACCGAGTCGCACGGACGTGACGCGCGACGGGTGGACCCGGGCGCGAACGCTGCTGATGAACGAAGAAGGGCCCCGGTGGAATCCACCGGGGCCCTTCTTCGTCCTGCTTGCTTGTGCGCTCGAAGGGACTCGAACCCCCAACCTTCTGATCCGTAGTCAGATGCTCTATCCATTGAGCTACGAGCGCGTGGCCTTGCGGCCGTGGAAGACTCTACAACAGGTGCGGCCCGGGCGCCAATCGAGGCGCTCCGGCCCCCGTGCTCGGCGTGTCGCGAGCGGTCTCCGACGGCCGCACCGTCACAGCGCCGCGGGCTCCTCGTCGAACACCTCGGCCAGGAACACCCGGAGCGCCTGCCACGATCGGCGATCGGCGCGCTCCTGGTACTGCGCGCCGTGGTCCGGGGCGTCGGTACCGGGCACCGCGAACGCGTGCATCGCGCCCGAGTACGTCACGACCTGCCAGTCGACGTCCGGCGCCGCCCGCATCTCGTCCTGCCACGCGTGCACGGCCTCGTCCGGCACGACGGGGTCGGCGCCCCCGGTGAGGACGAGCAGCTTCGCCCGGATGTCGGCGGCGTCCGAGGGGTCGTGCGCGATGAGGCCGCCGTGGAACGCCACGGCACCGACCAGGTCGGCCCCGGTCCGTGCGAGTTCGAGTGCGGTCGAGCCGCCGAAGCAGTACCCCATGACGACGACGCGGGCAGGGTCGACGTCGGGGTCGGCGAGCAGTCGCTCGAGTCCGGCGGTGGCGCGGGCGCGCAGCAGCGGCAGGTCCTGGTAGAAACCGCCGGCGACCTGGGCCGCGGTGTCGTCACCGGGGCGGACGCCCGCTCCGTAGATGTCCGCGCCGAAGGCGACGTAGCCCAGTCGGGCGAGCATCGTCACCCGTGCTTGGACGTGCTCGTTCACGCCGTGCCAGTCGTGCACGACGAGGACGGCCGGACGACGGCCCGCGATCGCGGCGTCCTTCGCGAGCACGCCGAGCAGTTCGGTGCCCTCGTGGTCGTAGGAGACGTCGTCGACACGGATGTCGGCGCCGGCGGGTTCGGGAACGGTCTGCAGGACGTCGTCGGTGGTGTTCACGTCGCCCGACGCTACGCCGCCGCCCGGGGTCAGGCCTCGATGTTGTCCCAGCCGTCGGGGCCGACGGACCCGGCGGCGTACTCGTCGAGGGGCGCCTTGCCGGCCTTCCACGCGTCGAGGAACGGGCCGACGACCTTCCAGCCCTGCACGGCGCTGTCACCGCGGACCGACAGCGTGGCGTCACCCTCGAGCACGCCGGCCAGCACCTCGCCGTAGGCGCTCAGACGCCCGGGGTTGAAGGTCACCTCGAGGCTCGTGTGGTCGATCGTGTACGGGTCACCGGCGCCGTTGACGTTGAGCTCGAGCTGCATCTCGTCCGGGGCGATCCAGATGCGCAGCCGGTCGGGCAGCTCGGTGCCGGTGAGCCCCTCGGGCACGTGCGGGGAGTCCTTGAACGTGATGACGATCTCGCGGCGCTGCGCGGCGAGCGCCTTGCCGGACCGCAGGGTGAACGGGACGCCGGCCCAGCGCCAGTTCGCGATCTCCAGGGTGAGCTGGGCGAGGGTCTCGGTGCCGAGCGACGGGTCCACGCCGTCCTCGTCGACGTACGACGGCAGCTGGCGGTCCCCGACGGTGCCGGCGGTGTACCGGGCGCGCTTGCCCGCGGTGACGACGTCGCCGCCCCACGGCCGGACGGCCCGCAGCACGAGCTCCTTCTGGGTGCGCAGGTCGTCGGCCTTGATCGAGGCGGGGGCCTCCATCGCGACGACGGCCATCACCTGCAGCAGGTGGCTCTGGATCATGTCGGTGAGCGCCCCGGCCTTGTCATAGTAGCGCGCCCGACCCTCGAGCCCGAGGGTCTCGTCGTAGACGATGTCGACGCGCTCGACGTGCTGCGACGACAGCAGCGGCTCGATGATGCGGTTGGCGAAGCGCAGCCCGAGCAGGTTGAGCACGGTGGAGCGGCCGAGGAAGTGGTCGACGCGGTGGATGCGCTCCTCGGGGATGAACGAGTGCAGGAGGTCGTTGAGGTGCGAGGCGCTGTCGGCGTCGGTGCCGAACGGCTTCTCGAGCGCCAGGCGGGTACCGGCGGGGAGGTCGAGGTGGGCGAGCTGCTCGCAGCTCTTCTCGGTGACCGCCGGCGGCAGTGCGAAGTAGATCGCGGGGTCGTGCTCGCACGCGGCGAGCAGCGCTCGCAGGTCGTTGGGGTCCGTGACGTCGGCCTTCCGGTAGGTCGAGGCGTCGACCACGGCCTGCAATCGGTCCTGCAGTGACGTCTCCCCCGAGGCGCCCTCGTCCTCCTCGTTCTTGGACGCCTGCGCGTTCTCGAAGGACTCGCGCACCTGCGCCTTCCAGTCGGCGTCGGACAGGTCCTCGACACCGGCCCCGACGAGCTGGACGTCCCAGTCGTCCTTCACCTGGAGCAGGGTGGCGAGGCCGGGCAGGAGCAGGCGCTTGGACAGGTCGCCGCTGGCTCCGAGGATGAGCAGGCTGGTCTGGAGGCTCGACATGCACCAGACCGTACTCACCGTCCCCCGGGGACGGCCGGGCCGCTACGGTGGTGTCAGTCCGGCGCGAGGGAGCACCATGAGCAGTGGGTACGAAGGGCGACGCCTCCGTGTCGCCGTGGTCGGGACGGGCATGATCGCCGGGGTCCACGCCCGGGCGGCCCGGGCCTCCGGTGCCGAGGTCCTCGGTGTGCTCGGCCGGAACGCCGCCCGGTCGGAGCAGGTGGCGGCGCAGCTCGACCTGCCCCGTGGCTACGCCTCCCTCGACGAGGTCATCGCCGACGCCCCCGACGTCGTGCACATCTGCACCCCGAACGACCAGCACCACCCGCAGGCGCTCGCGGTGATCGCGGCCGGCATCAACGTGGTGTGCGAGAAGCCCCTGGCGATCGACCCCGCGCAGGCCGCCGAACTCGTCGCCGCCGCTGCCGAGGCCGGTGTCGTGGCCACGGTGCCGTTCGTGTACCGGTACCACCCGATGGTCCGCGAGATCCGGGCGCGCATCGCCGACGGGGAGCTCGGCCGACTGCTCGCGGTGCACGGCCACTACCTGCAGGACTGGATGCTCGACGAGGACGCCTCGAGCTGGCGGGTCGACCCGAGCTCGAGCGGGCTGTCCCGCGCGTTCGCGGACATCGGCTCGCACTGGTGCGACCTGGTCGAGTTCGTGACGGGTGAGCGCTTCGCCTCGGTGTCCGCGGCGACCGACATCGTCTACCCGACCCGGCCGGCGGCGTCCGGTCCGTCGTTCTCCGGCTCCCCGGACCCGGACCCGGTGGCCGACGCGGCCGAACGCGCCGAGGTCACCACCGAGGACACCGCCGTCGCCACCTTCCGCACGGCCACGGGCCGCATCGGCAACGTCGTGATCTCGCAGGTCGCCTCCGGCCGCAAGAACCGCCTGTGGTTCGAGGTCGACGGCACCCGCGGCAGCGCGGCCTTCGACCAGGAGCAGCCCGAGTCGGCCTGGTTCGGCAACGAGCGCGGCGCGCAGATCGTGGTCCGCGACCCGTCGCAGGGGTACCCGGACCAGCGCCGGCTGGCGATCGTGCCGGCCGGGCACCCGCAGGGGTACCTCGACGCCTTCGCCGCCTTCGTCGCCGACACCTACACCGCGGTCCGCACCGGGGTGGCCCCCGACGGGTTGCCGACGTTCGCGGACGGCGCCCGCTCCGCGGACATCATCGAGGCCGTGATCGGCAGCGCGGCCGAGACGACCTGGCGGGAGATCCGGTGAAGCTCGGCATGCTGACCGCCTGCCTGCCCGGCTGGTCGCTCGACCGGATCGCCGGGTTCGCCCAGCAGCAGGGGTACGAGCGGCTCGAGGTCGCCGTCTGGCCGGGCACCGGCGGCCGTGACTTCGAGGCGGCGCACCTGCCGGTCGCCACGTTCACCGACGAGGACGCCCTGGCCACCCGCGACCTGCTCGACCGCACCGGGCTCGAGATCTCCGCGCTCGCCTACTACGAGAACAACCTGCACCGGGACCCGGAGCACCGTGCAGCGGTGCGGAACCACCTCGAGCACGCGATCGACACCGCGCAGACGCTCGGCATCCCGTACGTCGGCACCTTCATCGGCCGCGACACCACGAAGTCCGTCCGCGAGAACATGGCCGAGGGGAACCGGGTCCTGCCCGAGCTCGTCGACTACGCCGGCGAGCGCGGCGTGCGGCTGGTCATCGAGAACTGCGTGATGGAGGGCTGGCACCCGGACGGGTACCCCGGCAACCTCGCGTACTCCCCCGAGCTCTGGGGCTGGGTGACCGGTCTGGGCTTCGGGCTGAACTGGGACCCGTCGCACCTGACGTGGATCGGCATCGACCCGGTCGAGACGATCCTGCCGTTCGCCGAGCACATCGTGCACGCCCAGGCGAAGGACCTCGAGCTCTTCCCCGAGCGGCGCAACGAGTACGGGTTCTTCGGCAAGGTCGACAAGGGCGACGACCCGTGGGACATGGGCTGGTGGCGGTTCCGCGTGCCGGGCCGCGGTGTCGTGGACTGGCCGCGCGTCGTCGACCGCCTCTACGAGGCCGGCTTCGACGGCACGCTGAGCGTCGAGCACGAGGACCCGCTCTGGGGCGGCACCGACGACAGGGTGCTCGAGGGGCTGCGCATCGCGCACCGCACGCTGCGTCCGCTGATCGCGCAGGAGCCGTAGCCGGTACCGAGCAGGAGCCGACACCGAGCACCAGCCAGCACAGGCGCCCTGGTCTGGAGGCGCGGATCACGTGACCGACGTCGGTCACGTGATCCGCGCCTCCAGTCCGGTGCCTGTGAACGGACCCGTGCGCGCCCGCGCACGCTGGTGCCATGAGCACGACCGTGAGCGACTTCGTCATCGACCGCATCAAGGCGTGGGGGGTCTCCCGCGTGTTCGGGTACCCCGGCGACGGGATCGGCGCCTTCGACGGCGCGCTCGGCAAGGCGGCGTCGACGGGCGACGGCCTGGAGTACGTCCGCCCCACGCACGAGGAGATCGCGGCGCTGATGGCGACCGCGCACGCGAAGTTCACCGGCGAGGTCGGGGTCTGCGTCGCGACGTCGAGTCCCGGTGCCTTCCACCTGCTGAACGGGCTGTACGACGCGCAGATGGACAACCAGCCGGTGGTGGCGATCGTCGGCCAGCAGGGGCTCGCGGCGATGGGGTCGTTCACGCAGCAGGAGTCGAACCTGGAGCGCGTGTTCGCCGACGTCGCCTGCTACGTGCAGACGGTGGCCACTCCCGAGGCCGTCGGCGTGGTGCTCGACACCGCGTTCCGCACGGCGTCGCTCCGCAAGCAGCCGGCCGTCGTCGTGCTGCCCCACGACGTGCAGGCGATGCAGTACGACGCACCGCCGCTGGAGCACTGGGCCTCGCGGTCGAGCGACGTCCCCGCGTCCACCCGGATCACGCCGCCCGCCGACGAGGTCCGGAAGATGGCGGAGATCATCAACGCCGGGTCGAAGGTGACGTTCCTGGTCGGTGCGGGCGCGCGCGGTGCGACGGCCCAGGTGCTCGCCGCCGCCGAGAAGGCGGGCGTGGGGATCATCACGGCGCTCCGCGGCAAGGACGTGATCCCGTCCGACGTGCCGTACCACTCGCAGCAGCTCGGGCTGCTCGGGTCGCTGCCGTCGCTGCACCAGATCCGCGACTGCGACACCCTCGTGCTGCTCGGCACGAACTACCCGTACGGCGAGTACATGCCGAAGTCGGGGCAGGCCCGGGGCATCCAGG
Organism: Curtobacterium flaccumfaciens pv. betae; assembly: GCF_026241855.1. NCBI lineage: Bacteria > Bacillati > Actinomycetota > Actinomycetes > Micrococcales > Microbacteriaceae > Curtobacterium > Curtobacterium flaccumfaciens. The sequence continues at coordinate 2,940,590 of NZ_JAPJDC010000001.1, forward strand.
TCGACATCAAGCCGGAGCAGCTCGGCCTGCGGTACCCGACCGAGCTGAACCTGTGGGGCGACGTCGGCTCGACCCTCGACGCCGTGCTCCCGCTGCTCGAGCAGAAGACCGACAGGTCCTTCCAGCAGACCGTCGCCCACGAGATGCGCGAGTGGGAGTCGGAGATGCGTGCGCAGTCCGAGGTCGCCTACGACGACGGGGTGAACCCGCGCCGGGTGATCCAGGCCGTGAACGACCGGCTGCCCGACGGCGTCACGGTCACCGCGGACGCCGGCACGACCGCCGATTGGTACGGCCACCACATCCGGCTGCGCGAGGGCATGCGCGGCGACATGTCCGGCCGGCTCGCGACGATGCTCGCGGCCATGCCGTACGCGGTGACGGCGAAGTTCGCGTTCCCGGACCGTCCGGCGGTGTGCACGATCGGCGACGGTGCCTTCCAGATGCTCGGCATGAACGAGCTGATCACCGTGAAGAAGTACCTGGCGGCGTGGCCGAACCAGCAGCTCGTCATCGTGGTCATGCACAACGACGACCTCGGCCAGGTGTCGTGGGAGATGCGCACCGAGGACGGCAACCCGATGTGGCGCGGTTCGCAGGACGTCGAGTCGATCGACTACGCCGGGTACGCGACGCTGCTCGGGTTCCAGGGCATCGCCGTGCACGAGGACTCCGAGGTCGAGGCGGCGGTCGATCGGGCGTTCGCCCACCAGGGGGGTGACCCTCATCGACGCGTACGTCAGCCGGAGTGTCCCGCCGCTGCCCCCGCACATCACGAAGGAGTACGCGATCAACACGGCGAAGAGCCTGCTGAAGGGCGACCCGGTCGAGTTCGACGTGGTGAAGGACTCCGCCAAGGCGATGGCGACCGAGGTCACCGAGCGGGTGAAGGGCGCCCTCGGCCGCGACTGAACCGGGTCGGGCGAGCGCAGGGGACGGCCGTGTGAACGTCGTGTGACGACTTGCGACGGGGTCTGGCGAGTCGCCTGTGCGTCTTCGTAGGTTCGACGGCGATGAACACTTCCCACACCACCGGAACCGCCGGTGCGACGACCCGACGACGCCTCGGCGCCGGCGCGGCCCTCGCCACCGCCGGGGTCCTGGTCGCACTCTCCGTCCCGTCCGCAGCCGTCGCCGCCGAGGGCGACACGACGATCGACATCATCGACGTCAACGACTTCCACGGTCGCATCGAGTCCGAGGGCACCGCCGCCGACAAGGCCGCCGGCGCCGCGAAGCTCGCCGGCGTCGTGCAGTCGTACCGAGAGGCCAACCCGAACACGATCTTCGCCAGCGTCGGCGACAACGTGGGCGCCTCGACCTTCACCTCGCTCATCCAGCAGGACTCCCCCACGATCGACGCCCTGAACGCCATGGACCTCGACGTCAGCGCGATCGGCAACCACGAGCTCGACAAGGGCCAGGACGACCTGAAGAACCGCATCGACGACCGCGCCGAATGGCCGTACGTCTCGGCGAACATCGTCAAGGCCGGCACCACCGACCCCGCGTTCACGCCGTACTCCATCGTGGAGAAGGGCGGCGTCAAGGTGGGCTTCATCGGCACGACCACCGAGGACCTCATCCCCGGGCTCGTCAGCCCCGGCGGGGTCGAGGGCCTCGCGATGGCCCCGATCGTCAGCCAGGTCAACCGGTACGCCGTGCAGCTCACCGACGGCAGGGACGACAACGGCGAGGCCGACGTGCTCGTCCTGCTCGTGCACGAGGGCGCCACCACGAGCGCGCTCGCCGACGCCACCGGCACCGGTGCCTTCGGCAAGATCACCTCCGGCGTCTCGTCGAAGGTCTCGGCCATCGTCTCGGCGCACACCCACGCGACGTACAACCACTCCATCGCCGGCCCCGACGGCACGAAGCGTCCGGTGATCCAGGCCGGGTCCTACGGGGTGAACCTCGGACACCTGCGCCTCACCGTGGACGCGGACAAGCAGCTCACCGGGATCACGTCCTCGGTCACCTCCGTCAACGACGACAAGCGTGTCCCCGCCGACACCACCTCGGTCACCGAGGTGAGCGACATCGTGACCGCCGCGAAGGCCGTCGCCGACGTCAAGGGCGGCGAGAAGCTCGGCGAGATCACGGGCGACCTGCGTCGCGCCGTGCAGTCCGACCGCAAGGCCGAGAACCGCGGTGGCGAGTCCGTCCTGGGCAACTACATCGCCGAGGTCCAGCGCAGCGCCACCGAGCGGAACGGCTCGCAGGTCGCCTTCATGAACCCGGGCGGCCTCCGCACCGACATGGTCTACGCGTCCAGCGGCGCCGGCGACCCGGACGGCACCGTCACCTACAAGGAGGCCGCGCTCGTCCAGCCGTTCGCCAACACCCTGGTGACGAAGGACATGACCGGCCAGCAGATCAAGAACGCCCTCGAGCAGCAGTGGCAGCCGGACGGCCTCGAGCGTCCGTTCCTGAAGCTCGGCGTCTCGGACGGCTTCGCGTACACCTACGACCCGTCGAAGGGCCGCGGCGAGCGCATCACCGGCATGACCCTCGACGGCAAGCCGATCGCGCTGACCGACACCCTCAAGGTGACCGTCAACTCGTTCCTGTCGACCGGTGGCGACAACTTCGCCGCCTTCGCGACCGGCACGAACGTCGCCGACTCCGGCCAGGTCGACCTGCAGGCCCAGGTGGACTACTTCACCGACCACCCGAAGGTCGATCCCCTGAAGGACCAGCGCGCCGTCGGCGTCACGGTCACGCCGACCCCGGCCGGTGGGTTCCAGCCCGGTGACGAGATCGAACTCGACCTGTCGTCGCTCGTGTTCAGCAGCGAGGACCCCGCGAAGGCCGGCACCGTCTCGGTCAGCGCGGACGGCAAGGAGCTGGCATCGTCGGCGATCGACCCGACGATCACCGACAAGAACGACGAGCAGGGTCGCGCGACCCTGACCGTCACGGTCCCCGAGATCGAGGCCCCGGCAGCACGCGCCGCCGCCCGCACCGCCGGCTCCGTCTCGCTCGCCGCGGTGGCCGAGCCCGTCGCCACGACGGACGCACCGCTCGTGGTCACCCTGCCCGGCCAGACCATCACCCTCGCCGTGACGATCCCGGTCGCCGCAGCGGTCGACCCGACCGACCCGACCGACCCCACGGACCCGACGGACCCGACGGACCCGGTCGACCCGACCCCGGGCACGGGCGGCGGGGTCACCCCCGGCCCCGGCGCGGGTGGCGGTGACGACGCCGGCATCGGTGGCGTCGGCGGGACCGACGACGACCCGCGCGCCGGTGGCGACCTCGCCTACACGGGTGCGGACCTGACCGCTCCGGCGATCGCGGCGGGCCTGCTCCTGCTCGCCGGGATCACGGCGCTCGTGGTCCTCCGCCGCAACCGCGCACGACGTGCCGCGACGGTCCTGACGGACTGACCCCGAGCCTGCGGGCACACACGCGAACGGGCCGTCTCACCCTGGTGAGGCGGCCCGTTCGCGTCGGTCAGGAGGCCCGGCACAGCTCCGGCGCACGCGTCGCGCGACCCGGCGGTCACGGTTGCTGTCCCATCCCGGTCGATCACTGCGGATCCGCGGATCCGCGGGGTACTCTCGGGGTTGTCGCACCGCGACGCGTCGCGCCGGGTCGCTTTCAGCAAGTCGACGGTGGTTCCGTTCGGCGAGACTCCGCGACGCGGGCGTCCTCCGCCTCCAGGGAAACGGCGGAGGGCGCCCACCCTGGCGTCTCAGCGACTCAGCTCATCGGAAGAGCTGCTCGCCGATGTACGACCCCTTGCGGGGTGCCGGCGGGACGGCGAACACCGCGGACCCGATGTGCGAGACGTACTCGTTCAGCCGGTCCGAGGCGCCGAGCTTCCGCTGCAGCCGCGTGAAGTGGTCCGGGTCGTTCACGTAGGCGATGAACAGCAGCCCAGCATCGAGCTGGCCGTACTCGTTGAGCCCGTCGGTGTAGTTGTACGGCCGCCGCAGGATCTTCACGCCGCCGTTCGCCTCGTGCGCTGCGAGGGCGATGTGCGACGTCGCGTCGATCTTCGTCGCACCGTCGTCGTCCTTCGCGTGGAAGTCCGGAGTGGAGTGCTCCTGTCCGCCGGAGAGCGGCGCGCCCTGGATCTTCGTCCGCCCGAACACCCGCTGCTGGTCGCTGACGACGTCGGCGTCCCAGGTCTCGATGTTCATCCGGATCTTCCGCACCACCTGGTAGCTGCCGCCGGCCATCCACCCGGCGTCGCGGTCGAGCCAGACGAACCGGTCGTGGTCGGCGTCGGTCGTGATGTTCCGCGTGCCGTCCTTGAACCCCATCAGGTTGCGGGGCGTGCTCTGGTGCGGCCCAGCCGATGCCCGGCCGAAGCCGAGCACGGTCCAGCGGACGGTCGCGGTGCCGCGGGCCATCCGTGCCAGGTCGCGCACCGCGTGGTACGCCACCTGGGGGTCGTCGGCGCAGGCCTGCAGGGACAGGTCGCCGCCGGTCAGCCCCTGCTGCAGGTTGTCGCTCGGCAGCGTCGGGATGTCGGCGAGCGACGCCGGGCGCCGGTCGGCCAGCCCGAAGCGCTCGTCGAAGACGCCGGGGCCGAGCCCCAGCGTGACGGTGAGGGACGCGGGCCCGAGGTCGAGCGCCTCCCCGGTGTCGGCGCCGACCCCGTTGCCGTGCGCCGGTTCGACGCTGCCGACGGTCTTGCCGGCCTGCAGCTGGGCGATCGCGGCCGACCAGCGGGCGAGGAGCACCTGCAGGTCGGTCGTGACGGTGGTCGACAGGTCGAACGTCATGTAGACGCAGTACCGCTGCGGGGTGGTGCGGATCCCGCCCTGCGGCTGCCGTGCCGCGGTGGCGTAGAACGGCTGGCTCTGCGACAGGTCGATCGACTCGTCACCGTTCGTCGCCGCCGTGAACGGGTTCACGCCGGTCGCCGCGGTGGCGCCGCCGATCCCCGCTGCCGCGCCGACCCCGGCACCGGCCACGGCCAGGCCGGCGCCGAACAGCCCGCGGCGGGAGACGTTCGCCCGGGGTGCCTCGTCCGGCTCGGTCACGCGGTCGCGACCTTCTCGGCCAGGCGGGACAGCGGGTCCTGCAGCGCCTGGATCTGCTGCGAGATCGTGTTCGCGTCGGACTTCTTGGTGGCGGCGTCCCAGCTGGCGAAGCCGCCCAGGTCGTCGGCGTCGCGGTAGCCGTCCATCAGCGTGTTCGTGGCGTCGAACTGCTTCGCGATCTGCTTCGTCAGGGTCGGGTCGAGCTTGGTCAGCCCCGGCTTGAGGTACGCGAAGGCCTGACGGGCACCCTCGACGTTGGCGGCGAGGTCGACGAGGTCGATGTGGCTGTACGCCTCTTCCTCGCCGGTGATCTTGTTCGACTGCACCTCTTCGAGCAGGCCGGCGGCACCGTTCGCCAGGTCCTCCGGCTTGTAGTCCAGGGTCGGCACGAGCTTCGCGAGCAGCTGCACGTCCTCGGTCAGGTCCGCGGCGGTCTGCTTGGTCGACGCGGTGATCTTCCCGGCCTGGAACAGGTCCTTCTCGACGGCGTGGAACCCGCTCCAGCCGACGGCCGGGTCGAGGTTCGAGGCGCGCATGTCGATCAGGTAGTCGAGGTTGCCGGCGTTGTCGGTGGCCTTGAACCCCTTCTTGACGAAGCCGTCGACGTCGCTCTCCACGTGCTCGTAGAACGGACGGGCGTTCGCGTAGTCGGTCTTCGCTGCGTCGAGGTCACCGGCGTCGATGTCCTTCTGCAGCTGCTGGACCGCGGCGACCATGTCGGTGACCTGGCCGTCGACGTAGGTCGCGTAGCCCTTCGTGCCGTCGCGGAGCAGGGTCGAGGCGCTGCTGTTCGCGGTCGACGCGGCCTTGCCGGTGACGGTGAAGTCCGTCAGCTCGGTCTCGGCGCCGGGGCAGTACACCTGGTACTTCCCGCCGGTCAGCGTGGCGGTGAAGCGGACGGCGTCGAGGCCGGGCGCCAGGTTCTCCTTCTCGCCGAGGATCCGCTGGTCCTGCAGCAGCTCGACCTCGGTGATCGCGGTCGACGACTCGTTCTTCACCGTGAAGGTGACGGGGCCCGCGGGGACCTTCGTCGAGGACACCGCACAGGCGTCCTGCCCGTCGTTGGTGAGCGTGATGGTGACGCGGGAGACCTTCGCGTCGCCGGAGCCGGAGCCGCCGGCCTCGGCGGACCCACCGGCGCAACCGGTGAGTGCGAGGGCGGTGACGGCGCCGAGGGCGCCCAGGGTGATCAGGGGTCGGACGGGCTTACCGAAGGACATGGTCGGTGCTCCTTGCAGGGTCCGCAGCCGGAGGGCCACGAGCGGGGACGGGTTCGGGGGTGGGGACGGTGGGGAGTCGCCGGCGACGGCGGTCACGGAGGGCCAGCAGCGCCTGCACGGCGGCCGCGGCGCCGAGGGCGATCGGCAGCCAGGCCTTCCAGAGCAGCAGGTCGGCTGATCGCGAGTCCGCAGCGGCCACCGAGGCGGCCGACCGCTCGACGCGGGCGTCGGGGACGGACCAGACGGTGCGGTCCAGGGTCGTGGTGCGCGCGGATGGGAGGCCCCCACCGCTCAGCGTCAGCACCTCGCGTTCGTCGCGGGTCGCGTCCAGGACCCCACCGCGGACCGTCCACAGGGTCACCGTGTCGCGCACGGCCCAGCGGGCCGCGAACGGACCGGGGTTCGTCGACGGGGAGACCCCGACGGGCAGGCGTCCGAACAGGGTGACGAGGTCGTCCAGGGTCAGCGTCGACGGACGGTCGGCACCGCTCCCCTGATCGCCGGCCCCGTCCTGCACACCGGTGCCGGCCTGCACGACGCGCCACCGGTCGGCGGTCACGCCCGCGCGGGTGACGCGGCGGTGGGCCGACGTCGGCAAGGCGATCCGGGCCTCCTGGGCGGTTCCGGTGCCTGCCACCCGCAGGACGCCGGACGCACCGTCGACGCTGGCGGAGACGGAGCTGGCGTCGCCACTGACCGCGGTCGTGCGGGGCAGGTCGACCCCGCCCGTCGGCACGGCGATCGCGAGCGCCGCTGCGGCGACGGCGAGTGCACCGGCGACGGCGACGCGCACCCCGGGCACGCGGTCCGGCGACGGACGCCAGGCGCGCGGCCAGAGGGTCAGGGCCAGCACCGGGACGACGTAGAGGAACCAGCCGAGCACCTCGATGACCCGCGGGTCCGGCGGGATGCCGAGCACGCCGGTGACCAGGGCGCCCTGCACCGAACCGTTCGGGGCGAGCCATGACAGGTCGACGGTGCGCTGCTGGCCGATGACGATCCAGCCGGCCTCGTGCGCGCGGCGGAGGACGGTCAGCACCAGGCCGCCGGCGACGAAGACCAGGAAGACCCCGGTGCCGGTGAAGAACCGCGACAGGTTGAGGCGGACGCCACCGGTGTAGATGCCGAAGCCGACGACGACCGCGGCCGCGATGCCGATCACGGCGCCGAGGGCGGCGAGGCCGGTGTCCGACGACGCCTGGAACGTGGCGAGGAGGAACACCGAGGTCTCGAAGCCCTCCTTCAGGACGGCGAGGAACGCCATGCCGGCGAGTGCCCAGGCGGTGCCCCGGCCGAGCGCCGCGGTGGCACTGGCCTCGAGGTCGGCCGTCAGGGTGCGCGCGTGCGTGCGCATCCAGACGATCATGCCCGTGACGAAGACGACGGCGACGATGCCGATGACCGCCTCCATGGCCTCCTGCTGGGCCTGCGGCAGCGCCTGCTCGACAGCCTGCAGCCCGAAGCCGACGGCGATGCTGAGCAGCACCGCGAGCCCGACGCCCGACCACATCGGGGTGAGCGGGACGCGGTTGCGACGCAGGAACGCGGCGATGATGCCGACGATGAGCGTGGCTTCGAGGCCTTCACGGAGACCGATGACGAGAGTGGCGAGCATGACGAAGGTGAGGCTAACCTAACCGCCGAACGGCCCGCCAGTCGTGCGACGTGATGTTTGATGGTTCTCATGAACCTGCTGTCCGTCGACGGCCTGGCGTCGGTCACGAACGTGCTCGACCTCGCCGGGGTCTTCGCGTCCGCCCTGCTCGGCGGCTCCATCGCCCGCGCGATGGACTTCGACCTGTTCGGGTTCCTGGTCGTCGGGTTCGTCTCCGGACTCGGCGGCGGGATGCTCCGCGACACCCTGCTGCAGAACGGACCCCCCGTCGCGCTCGTCGACCCGCTGTACGTGCCGGTCGCCGTCGCCGGGGCGCTCATCGCGTTCCTCGTGTCGTTCTCCGAGGTGACGTGGGACCGGCTGTTCACCGTGCTCGACGCCGCCGTGATCGGCTTCTGGGCCGTGGTCGGCGTGCAGCGGACCTACGACGCCGGGCTCGACTGGCCCGCCGCGATCATCATGGGGACCATCACCGCGGTCGGCGGCGGGGCCATGCGCGACCTGCTGCTGCGGCGGGTGCCGGCGGTGTTCGGCGGGAACGCGCTGTACGCCACCGTGGCCGTCGCCGCGTCGGCCGTGATGGTGATCGCCTCGGCGCTCGGGTCGCCGTCGCTCGGCATCCTGCTCGCGATCACCCTGTCGCTCGGGCTCCGCTGGGGAGCGGTCCGCCGCGGCTGGGGGCTGCCGAACGGCCGTGAGTGGCAGCCGAAGTCGACCCTGGGTTCGCTGCTCCGGCGGGGTCGGAGCCTGCGACCTGACGCGCTCCGGTTGCTCCGGCGCCCGGGCCGTCGGACCGGCGCCGGCAGTGTCCGAGAAGAGCACGAGGACTGAGGGGCTGTCCCCCGCGGCTCCGCGACGCTACGATCAGTACCGCCGGGTATCGTCCTGGCAGTTCTACCGGGGATGATCCCGGTGAACGCTGTCCGCACAGCACCGACGCGACCCGAACGCGCCGGTTCCGAGCAGACGTGGGGATGGGGGCTTCGCTGATGCCGCGCGGGATCAGACGCGCGGCGCGGCAGGTCTCCACCACGATGCTCTCCCCGACGACCACCAGCACAGGTCGAAAGCAGCAACCGATGAGCGACGACGCTTCCCCCACCCAGCGCATCCCGCGTGCCGAGGTCCGGGAACGCCTGCTCGCCGCCGGAGCCGCGGTCTTCGCCGAACAGGGTGTGTACGGCGCCCGGCTCGACGACGTCGCCGCGCGCGCGGGGTTCAGCAAGGGTGCGGTCTACTCGAACTTCTCGTCCAAGGAAGACCTGCTCGCGCAGGTCATGCAGCGGTCCACGAACCTGGTGCTCGGCTCACTGCAGGAGCTCGTGCACGCCGACATCGCCGCCGTCGACGTCGGGGACGTCCTGCGCGCTGCGTTCGGCCAGCACGACCAGAGCGAGCAGTTCGCGCTGCTCTCGGCGTTCCGCGGGTACGCCGTGCGCCACCCGGAGTTCCTGCCCGAGTTCATCCGGCAGCGCCGGGTCCTGCAGGACGGGGTGCTCGAGCTGGTGCGGCTCTGGCTCGGTGCGCACCCCGAGGTCGACGTCGGTATGACCCCGGAGGAGTTCGCGACCGTGCTCATCGGGGCGAACGTCGGCCTGGTGTTCGACGCGCCGGCGCTGCCCGGGGTCGACCCCGGCGAGCTCGTCGCGACGCTGGTCGAGGCGGTCGTCCGCCGACGCTGACGCGTGGCGCGGCGCGGCGGCGCGGCGGTGCCGGCGCCCCGCTCGAACGGTGCGAGGTTCCGTAGTCCGTGCGAGGCCGCGCCGGTCGCACGGAGTACGGAACCTCGCACCACTCGGCGCACCCCTCGCACGGCGCGAGGCTCGCACGGTGCGCCCGCGCACGCGCAAGCGCCCGCGTCAGGCCGTGCGACGATCGCGACGCCGGGGCTTCGGCCCGTCGTGGGACCAGGCGGACGACGGCAGCAGGCTCGGCGGCAGCAGGCGCGACCGCACGACACGCAGGGTGGGCACCGACGCGTCGAGTGCGCCACGAGCTTCGCGGACGTGCCGCTCCAGCGCCGAAGTGTCCACCGATGCGACCCCGTCGGCGGCGAAGCGCTCCCGATCGACCGCGTCGACCGTGGCCTCCAGGTGGGGCACGACCGACGCCGGCAACCCGGGCCGTAGTCGTCCGAGCACGGCTCGGGCGGTCCGGGCTACGGCGGCGGCATCACCCGGCGGCGCGATGCCCGGGGCGTACCCGTGGTCGGCGACGTCGTCGAGCAACTCCCGCCAGGCCTGCACGGCGGGCGACCGGCCGGCGGCGATCGCCGACAGCCTCGACCGGCGGCGGACAGCGCGCACGAGGCCCGGGGCGACGAGGACCGCGAGCACGAGCAGCAGCCCCACGAGCAGCCCGACGGGGCCACCTGCGTCGCCGGAGCCGGACGCACCCGCGGCACCCGGCGCCGGGGAGGCCGACGGGGTCGGTGACGCGGAATCCTGCGCCGGGGTGGTCTGCTCGGGAGCCGGCAGCGGGGACTCCGGTGCCGCCGCGGTCGGCGAGGCCGAGGGCTCCTCGGACGGCGCGGCCTCGTCGGAGTCGGGCGTCGGCTCGAAGGCGACCCACCCCGCGCCCCGGATGTACAGCTCGGGCCAGGAGTGCAGCTGCCGGTTCGACACCGCGTACTCGCCGTCGGGCTGCGGCGACCCGGCCCGGTACCCGACCGCGATGCGCGAGGGGATGCCGAGCGTGCGGGCCATCACGGCCATCGCGGACGAGAAGTGCACGCAGTACCCGTCGCGGACCTTCAGGAACGTCGAGACGACGTCCATGCTGTCGCCGTCGTACCCCTGCTCGACGGGAGCGGTCTCGGAGTACGTGAACAGGTCGCTGCGGAACCACTGCTCGAGTGCCCGTGCCCGCCCGTAGTCGTCGGTCGCGGCGGCGGCGACGCGGGTCGCGGTGGTCGAGATGTTCGCCGGCAGGTCGTCGGGCAGGGCGAGGTCGGTGCGCAGCTGCTGGCGGCTGGGCTCCCGGAAGCCACGGCCGTCGGAGCGGGCGAGCACCCCCGAGGCGGCGACCGCGTCAAGGTAGTCGTTGGCGAAGGTCGAGGCCCCGTAGACCTCGTACATCGCACCGCGGGCGGTCGCGGCTCCGGTCGACCGGACGGTGCTCGAGTTCCCCATCCACCGCCACTGCGACAGGTCGAGGTTGGTGGACTGCGACTCGATCGACACCGCACCCGACGGCACCGGCAGGTAGGTGCTGGACAGCCCGGTGATCCGGACGGTCACGTCGCCGCGGCTCGCGAGGCGCGGGTTGACGCCCTCGGCCCACTGCTGCTCGTCGGCCGTGTCGGCCTCGGCCGCGTTCGTCACGGTCGGCACCCAGTCCCCCGTGCCGAACTCGTCCAGGTCGGCGAGCTTGAGGTACTCGGGCTGCCCGTCCGACGAGCGGTAGCGGAACACCTCGAGCTCGCTCGGGCGGCGCAGGTCGTTGCCGAGTTCGAGCAGGGTGCCGGGCCGTCCGGGCTGGATCGGCGACTGGATCGCACCGGTCACGCCGGACAACCAGCTGGCGTTGAGCGGCACGATCGTCGGCAGCCCGATGGCCACGACGAGCCCGATCGCCCCGACCACGGCGGCCGGCAGTGCGCGCTGCACGGGGCGGACGGACAGCCAGAGCAGGGCGAGGAACGCCACCGCCGTGGCGATGACGAGCGGGGTGCCGGCGGGCTGCCCGGTGATGACACCCGGAACGATCAGGATGACGAGGGCCGGTGCCGCGGCGAGCGACGGGATCCGCGCGATGGCGGCGAGGAACAGCGAGACCGCCGCGACCCAGCCGATCGACGCGGTGACCACGAGCCGGATCGCGTCGGTCTGCGGCAGCGGTGCGGGGTTCAGGCGGATCGCGGCGAGCGTCTCCCCGAGGGCCCCGTCTGCGTCGAGCCACCCGAGCGGTTGGATGTCGTTGACCAGGGCGGCGGCGCACGAGCAGGCGATGACCGTACCGACCAGGACGACGAAGCGGATACCGGGCGTCTGGCGGCGCACCGCGAGCATCACGGCGACGAGCACGGCGACGACAACGACGCCCGATGCCCACCAGGCGATGCCCTGCACGAGCGGCCGGATGGCGAGTGCGGCCAGGAGCACGGGCACCGGCGCGAGGGCCACGACCCAGGCGCTCGGGACGTCACGCAGGTCGTCGTCGCGCTCGAGGATCTCGCGCACGTCGGCACGGCCACGCGCGGGTGCGCTCACCCCGGTCACCGTGCGGCTCCGGACGGCGTCGCGCCGACGACCGGCACCACGAGGGTCCGCCAGCCGCCACGGTCGAGGATGCCCCGCACGGCCGGGTCCGGCGGCACGATCGTCGCCAGGATGCCGCGGCTCGACCCGCTGGTCGCGCTGACGAGCTCGGCGGCTTCGTCCGCGGTGCAGGTGCCGGTCACCACGGCGGTCATGCCATGCACGTCTCGGCCCCGGACCTCGGGCAGGACGTCGGTGACCTGTCGCGCGTCGGAGCGGAGCCGGACGTCGGCGAGCCCGACGAGCACGTCGGTGAGCCCGCCGACGTCGCCCGCGTGCCGGGTCGCGCCTTCGGGACCGTCGAACACGAGCACGACGCGGGAGGTCCGGGCGGCGAGCGCCCGGGCGACACTGGCCGCCACCACGACGGCGTGCTCGAAGGCCTGGTCACCGCCCAGGTCGGAGAGCTCGGCGAGGTCCTCGCGACCGAGCCGCTGGTAGGACTCGCGCCGGACGTCGAGGGCGATCACGGCCTCGGGCGGCTGGGCCTGGGTGGTCTGGCGGACGTGGAGTTCACCGCGCCGTGCACTCTGGGCCCAGTGCACCCGGCGGATCGGGTCGCCCGGTCGGTACGGGCGGAGTTCGCTGTCGTCGGCGGAGCCGCCCTGTCCGACCCGGCCCTCGTCGGCCGAGACCGCACCGGCGAGCGCGCCGGCGTCGATCGCCCCGAGGGGTGCCGAGGCCGGGACGACGACGACCTCTTCAGCAGGGACGACGGGACGGTCGATCCGGAGCAGGCCGAACGGGTCCTCCACCCGGATCGTCACCGGCCCGACCAGCGTCCGGCCACGGTGCATCGCGAGCGCCTCGACGTCGAGCACGGCCGGCGGCAGGTTCGGCCCGACCTCGGCGTAGGTCTCCGCCTCGGCCAGGCTGGCGAAGGCGTCCTCGAGCTGTTCGCGCACGAGCAGCGTCGCCCTCGGGCCGATCCGCAGACTGGTGCTGCCGAGGGTGATGCGTTCCCGGTAGACCTCGCCCACCTGGACGATCGCCCGAGCGGTGCTGCGGCTGCCGCGGAGCGGGGTGGCGACGACGAACGCCATCGCGATGCCGAGCACGACCAGCACGAGCAGCAGCAGGCCGGCCGTGACGGCGACGCTCGTGGTGCCGACCAGGCCGCCGCCGACCAGGCCGATGCCGACGGCGATGACCGTCCAGCCCCGGATCGTCGGGCGCGGGAACGGGGTGCGGCGTGCCAGTGACAGCCCGCGGCGGCCGAACCGTGCCGCCGTGGACCGCGCGGCACCGACGCGTCGCAGCAGCGACGGCGGTGCCGATGGACCGGCCATCAGGAGCGGACGGGGGTGGCCGTGAACGGGATGGCGGTGTCGGAGACGATGCGGACGACGATCTCGCGCACGGTGTCCTCGCCGGTGCCGCCGAGCCCACGGGCGACCGGCACGAGCCGGTGCGCGAGCACGATCGGGGCGAGCGTCGCGACGTCGTCGGGGGTGACGAACGGGCGGCCGAGCAGTGCGGCGTGCGCACGGGCCGCCTGCGCCAAGTGCAGCGTCGCGCGGGGACTCGCACCGAGCACGAGGTCGGGGTGGGTGCGCGTCGACCGGACGATCGCGATGATGTACGCCTCGACGTCGGGGGCGATGTGCACCCCGGCGACGGTCTGGATGATCGCCCGCAGCGTGCCGACGTCGACGATCGGCCGCAGGCGCGACAGCGGGTCGCTGCCGCCACGGTTCGCGAGCATCTGCCGTTCGGCGTCGACGCTCGGGTAGCCCATCGCGATGCGCGCCATGAAGCGGTCCCGCTGCGCCTCGGGCAGCGGGTACGTGCCCTCCATGTCGATCGGGTTCTGCGTCGCGACGATCATGAACGGCCGGTCGAGCGGGCGCGTGACACCGTCGACGGTGACCTGCGACTCCGCCATCGCCTCGAGCAGGGCCGACTGGGTCTTCGGGCTGGTGCGGTTGATCTCGTCGCCGATGACCACGTTCGCGAACACCGGGCCGGGCGAGAACCGGAAGGTGCCGGACGACTGGTCGAAGATGTTCACGCCCGTGACGTCGGACGGCAGCATGTCCGAGGTGAACTGGATGCGGTTCACCGACCCGCCGACCGAGGCACCGAGCGCCTTCGCGAGCACGGTCTTGCCGACGCCGGGGACGTCCTCGACGAGCAGGTGTCCCTCGGCGAGCATCACCGTCAGGGCCGTGCGGATGGCTTCCGCCTTGCCGTCGATCACCGTGGCGACGGAGGCCACGATGTCGTCGCCCACCGCCCGCACGTGTTCGAGCGGGAAGGCGGGGTCGGTCGGGTCCGGCACGCAGGGCTCCATCGTCGGGGACAGGTGTCGTGCATGCTACATCGGGCCGGTGACAGCACCCGGTACGGGTGCACGGACTGGTCGTTCCGCGCACCGGCGGCCGATCCGCGTGTGGTGGGGCCGGGAGGCACGACCCCACCACACGCCGATCCGTCACCTCGTGCGCGGAACGACCCACGGGCCTCCAGGCAGTGACCGGGTCAGCTGACGGACGGTCAGGACCGGGGCGCCAGCGCCGCGTCCGCGGCGCGCAGCACGCGCGCGGCGACCGCGACCCCTTCTTCGCGCCCGAGCTCGGTGTCCTCGTGCTCGATGTTCACCCACATGTCCGGGTCGATCGCACGCAGGGCCTCGAGGAACGTCGTCCAGTACGCCTCGTCGTGCCCCTTGCCGAGCGCGACGAAGTCCCACGCCGACGGCTTCGGCCACTCGTTCGCCCACTCGTCGCCGCCGAGGTTCGTGCGCGACTCGTCCGGCGACGACCGGCGGAACGAGTTGTCGAGCACCCCGTTGATCGCGGCGTGCGGGTTGATCCGGACGTCCTTGGCGGCGGCGTGGAACACGAGCGGCCCGAGGTCGCGGGCGACCGCCACCGGGTCCATCTGCTGCCAGAACAGGTGCGAGGCGTCGAGCTCGACCCCCACGTTGGTCAGCCCGCCGCGCTCGACGAGCTCCCGGATCGACGCCGGGTTGAACACGAGGTTCTGCGGGTGCAGCTCGAGCGCGACCTTGACGCCGTGCTCCCGGGCCAGGGCGTCGATCTCCTGCCAGAACGGCACGGCGACGCTCCACTGGTGCTCGAGGACGTCGAGCGCAGCCGAGTTCCAGGCGTTCACGATCCAGTTCGGCCGCGTCCCGCCCGGCTCCCCCGCCGGCAGCCCGGACATCGTCACGACGCGGTCCTGCCCGAGGCGGGCCGCGAGGCGGATGCTGCGCCGGACGTCCTCGGCGTGCGCGGGGCCGATCGCCGGATCGGGGTGCAGCGGGTTGCCGTTGCAGTTGAGCCCGGCGATCTCGACGCCGGTCCCCGCGAACTGCGCGAGGAACGCGTCACGCGCCCCGTCGTCCTGCAGGATCGCGTCGATGTCGGGCACGTGCACCGGGGGCAGGAACCCGCCGGTGTTCAGCTCGATGCCGGTGAGGCCGTTGGCCGCGATGACCCGGAGTGCGTCGGCGAGGGGCCGGTCGTGCAGGATCGCGTTGTAGAGACCGAGCTTCATGCGCGGACCCCCTCGGCGGTCACCGCGGTGGCGGTCACCGCGTCGGCCTCCGCCACGTCGACGGATGCACCTCCGGCCGCTGCGGACCGTGCCACGGCGTCGAGGACCTCCATGTTGTGCACGCCGTCGTCGAACGTGGCGTTCGCGGGCAGGGCGTCGGGCACGGCGCCGGTCAGCCCGGCGATCTCGTCGAGGAACGCCCGCGCCTGGTACTCGAACATCTGGTTCTGCCCCCAGCCGACGCCAGGGGCGTCCATCGCCATGCCGCCCGCGACGTAGGGGTGGTCCGGTCCGAGCACGACCTGGCGGTACCCACCCGTGCGCGAGCCGTCGGACTGCAGCGCGAGGCCGATCTCGGAGGCGCGCTCCTGGTCCCAGCGGGCGGCGCCGCGCTCGCAGAACACCTCGATCACGAGGCCGTTCGGGTGCCCGGCGGCGACGCGGGAGGCCTCGAGCGACCCGACGACCGTGCCGTCACCGAACCGTGCGCTGAACGTGGCGTAGTCGTCGTTGCCGACGGCCGCGGTCTCACCGGTGAGCGGGACGGCCTGCCCCCGCAGGGCGTGTCCGGCGGCCACGGGGCGCTCGGTGATCGACGTGGTGAACGTCCCACCGCTGACGCTCCGGACCGGGCCGGCCAGGAACTCGGCGACGTAGGACAGGTGCGAGCCGACGTCGGCGAGCGCGCCGGACCCCGGCTCCCCCGCGAAGCGCCACGAGAACGGGACGTCGGGCGAGGCGCCGTAGTCGGTCCAGTACCGGCCGGAGACGTGCAGGACCCGGCCGAGCGTGCCGTCCTCGACGAGCTCCCTGATGGCCGCGAGGCCGGGAGCCCGGCGGTAGGTGAACCCGATGCGGCCGAGCACCCCGCGCTGCGCGGCCTCGGCAGCGGCGGACGCCATCGCGCGTGCGTCGTCGAGCGAGTCGGACAGCGGCTTGTCGCACAGCACGTGCTTGCCGGCGGCGAGCAGCCCCTCGACGATCTCGCGGTGCAGGGTGTTCGCGACGACGACGCTCACCACGTCGATGTCGTCCGCCGCCGCGATGGCCCGCCAGTCGGTGTCGTGCCGCTCGTAGCCGAAGCGCCGTGCGGCCTCGGCGGCGAGGGGCTCGTAGACGTCGCCGACCGAGACGAGCCGGACCGGCGGCAGCGTCGAGGTGAACAGGGAGGGTGCGTTCCGCCACGCAGCCATGTGGGCCTTGCCCGCCATGCCCGCGCCGATGACGGCGACGCCGATGCTGTCGCTCATGTTCTCTCCTTCGAGAAGGTCGCTGGATCCCGATTCTGGAACGTTCCAGAACGTGTCGGTAGACTGTAGCCGCACCAGCCCATGTCCTGTCAAGCACCGTGCCGGAAAGGCCCAGCGTGACCCCTCGCCCGCCGACGATCATCGACGTCGCCGCACGCGCAGGCGTCTCGAAGTCCCTGGTGTCGATGGTGCTGCGCGACGATCCCGGGGTCTCCCCGGCCCGCCGCTCCGCGGTGCTCGCCGCCGTCGCAGAGCTCGGCTACCGCCCGAACCGCGCCGCCGCCATCCTCGCCGGCACCCGGACCCGCACCATCGGGGTCATCGTCGACGACTTCCGCAACCCCTGGTACGTCCCGATGCTCGACGGCATCCGCGAGGCCCTCGCCCCGCACGGACTCCGCCTCACCCTGGCAGACACCCGGGCCAACGCCCACCTCGACTCCTCGCCCTTCGACGACCTGGTCTCCCTGCGGGTCGACGGCGTGGTGCTCGCCGCCGAGGGCTTCCCCGACGTCGTCGTCCCCGCCGACACCCCGGTCGTGATCGCCGGCGCGCGCGAGGACGTACCGGGCGGACTCGACGTGGTCGCCTCCGACGAAGCCGCCGGCGGGCGGTTGGCAGCGGATCACCTGATCGGCCTGGGTCACCGCCGCATTGCCCACGTCACCGGCTCGGGAGGCCCGGCTGCCGTCCGCCGTCAGGCCACCGTCGCGCAGCTGGCCGCGTCCGGCATCGAGCCGCTGGTCTATGGCTCCGGCCCGACCTCGGAGACGACCGGCTACGAGGGCATGCGGCTCGCACTCCGGGAGCACCCCGCCCTGACCGCGGTGTTCGCCGCGAACGACGTCATGGCGATGGGCGCGATCGCCGCCGTGCAGGAAGCCGGACTCCGCGTGCCGCAGGACGTCTCGGTGATCGGCAACGACGAGACCCCGCTCGCCGCGTCACCCCTGCTGCGCCTGACGACGGTCGACCCGCACAACGACGAGGTGGGGCGCCTGGCGGCTGCGCGGTTGGTCGAGCGGATCGGCGCCGCAGCGGGGACGCCGACGGATCCGATCAGGACACTCGTGCCACCGACGCTCGTCGTGCGGTCGACGACGGGGCCGCCGCGCCTCTGAACTTCGCCGCTCGGTTGAGCGCCTTCGCTGCCGTCGGGTCAGGACCGAGCGACCTCAGCGAACCCGGCGGCGAGTGCCTCGATCCGAGCCTCGCGCTCGGCGAGTGCCATGTTCCGAACCGAGGAGAACACGAACTGCTTCGCTGCGATCGGGCGCAGTTCCAGGAGTGCGTCGAGCTCGCGTGCGCGGGGTCGCGACACGATCGCGGCGGCTTCCCGCCCGAGTACACGAGCGGCGACGTGGTCCGTGTTGGACCCGTACTCCTCCATGAGCTCGATCCGATCGTCGTTCCAGGATGCATCCCGGACCCGTTCGTCTTCGCAGTACCAGTCCACCGCCAGCGCAAGGTCCTGTGCGTCACGGTCGTTGGCGTGTCCACGGTCCACCCAGGCGCGCAGCTTGAGCAGCGTGTACCCAGCGACGGTGGGGAAGCGGACACGGTGCCCACTCGGCAGCTCGACCCACATCCCCGCGCTGAAGACATCGGCCATCCCGAACACGCTCATCTGCTCGCGGCGCAGGGCCGGCGTCACCACACCGTCGGGATCCTCGATCCTGCCGAATGGCATGAAGTCCACTTCCGTGTCGGCGACCATGAACCGCACGCCGTTGGAACCGGTCCGCGGGTACGTCGCCACGACGTCCTCGTACGTCTGCCAATCGTCGGTGGCGATTGCGATATCCACGTCGGACGTCGCACGCACGGCGTCAGTTCGACCGAACCCGACGTGATGGAGTCGGTCGCGGGCCTCCGCGCCGACGACCATGAGGCGCGCCGGGTCGACCTGTCGACCCGCGAGGTCTCGGACGACGTGATCGACGATGTCGAGACGTTCATCCGAGTGCATCGACGAGTCCCGTCTCCGCGCGGACCCTGGCCGCTGCTTCCTGCGAGCGAGAATCACCAGCAGCCATGAGCTCCGCGTACACGAGCAGTGGCGGTGCCGTCCTCACTCCGGACGGATAGGGCCGCGGGTCGGTCCAGAAGGCTTCCCGCACCCAGATGTTCGGCGCGGCCCCGGCACGCCAACGGTTCTCGAGCGCGAGCGCCGACGACCATGGCCGAACCCACAGTGACAGTGTTTCGGGCCGCAACCACGCGGTTGCCGCTTCACCGCTCCGGAACACCTCCACCCCGTCCACCGGCCGGACCTCGAGGGTCTGGCCGGCGAAGGCCCTCGCTCGCTTCTCAGCTCCGAGACCCGAGGCGAACGCGGCCGACCACTGGTCGATGAGCTGCTCGCGGGCTGCACTCCCGGGTCGGAGGTCTGCCTCGTCCGTCCCGGATGCCCTCAGCGAGTCGACGACCTCGCTGGCGAGCCCGACGGACACACCTGCGACCCTTGCGATGGTCCGACGCGGCGCCGACATCATCCCCGGCCAGGTCAGCAGGACGAACAGGACCTGCGCTCGTCGGTTGCTGAAGAGGTTCACGTTTCGACTGCTCACCGCGCGCTCCTCGAGCGCACCCTGTCCCGTCCGACCCCGCACGTCCAGGAGCACACCGTCGTGCCGGATGAACGCGTTGCCAGCAACGTCGACGAAGCAAGTCCCGAGCGATCGGAACTGCTCTGCGGTCCGGGCTGAGATCTTCGCACCGACCAGCAACGTCGGTGTCGTCTTCACGTTCCAGGGTGCCCGTCGCAGGGAATCCATCGTGAGCGGCTCGAGAAGTGCGATGTCCACCGGCCACCGCCAGCTCGGGTCGCCCTCGCGTGTGAGTACGGCGTCCCAGAGAGCAGAGCCATCGAACCCCTCAGGCTCCATCGAGGCTGCTACGTCGAAGCCGTACTCGCGGAGCCGCGCGGTGGTCTCGTACACGATCCGGTCGTCCATGCCGCTCCTCGTTCATTTTTTACTGACGTTCAATCTAATTGAACGAGTCGGAAAAATGAACACCAGGAGTGGATCAGGCCGGAACACCTTCGAGCCGCTCGACGGACTCGGCCAGGTCGGCGAGTTCGGGGACCTCGTGCGCCTCGGCGAGAGCGCCCTCGAGCGCCGCGGCATGGATCGGCGTCGCACGCTCGAGCAGGACCTGCCCGGCGTGCGTGAGCTCCGTGTAGAGCCCGCGACGGTCGTCGGCGCACAGGACGCGGGTCAGCAGGGCGCGCTCCTCGAGCCGGTTCACCAGCCGGGTGGTCGCACTCGGACTGAGGGCCGCCGCGCGGGCGAGCTGCTGCATGCGCATGTGGAAGCCATCCTGCCGGCGCAGCGCATCGAGCACTGTGAACTCCACGACGGACAGGTCGACCTGCCGGAGGTCCCGCTCCAGGCGCGTCTCGATCAGGCCGTGCAGTGCCGCCAGGGTGCGCCAGCCGTGGGCGCGGACAGCAGTGGAGGTGTCGTCGACGGACATCGGGGCTCCTTCGGTCGGTGCAGACGGCAACAGTTGCTTGCGCGGATACCCCGCGTGTGCAACTATCGATGTCCCGCGTCTGCAACAACCAGCGTACGCGGCACAGCTGCACGACGGAAGGACATCCATGCCCGCGGGACTCATCGCCCTCGCACTCGGCGGATTCGGCATCGGCCTGACCGAGTTCGTCATCACCGGCCTGCTGCCCGAGGTGGCGGCCGACTACGGCGTCACCGAGACCACCGCTGGCTGGCTCGTCACCGGGTACGCCCTGGCGGTCATCGTCGGGGCCCTCGGGCTCACCGCCGCGACCACCCGGCTCCCCCGCAAGCCCGTCCTGCTCGGGCTGCTCGTGCTGTTCATCGTCGGCAACACCCTGTCCGCGATCGCCCCGACCTACGGCGCGATGATGACCGGCCGTGTCATCGCCGCCCTGTGCCACGGAGCGTTCTTCGGCATCGGCTCGGTCGTCGCCGCGAACATGGTCGAGCGGTCCAAGCGCGCCTCGGCCGTCGCCCTGATGTTCACCGGGCTCACCGCGTCGAACGTGCTCGGCGTGCCGTTCGGCACCTTCCTCGGCCAAGCCGCCGGCTGGCGTGCGACGTTCTGGGCGATCGCGGCCATCGGTGTCGTCGCCCTGATCGGCGTCCTCGTTCTCGTCCCCGCGGTCCGCTCCACCGAAGTCCCGTCGCTCGCCCGCGAACTCAGCGCCTTCCGGTCCGGGCAGGTCTGGCTGTCGCTCGGCATGACCGTGCTCGGCTACGGCGGGATGTTCGGCGCCTTCACCTACATCGCGTACACGCTGACCTCGGTGTCCGGGTTCCCGTCGTCGGCGGTGCCGTGGCTGCTCATCGTGTTCGGCATCGGGCTGTTCGTCGGCAACTTCGCCGGCGGCAAGCTCGCGGCCCGCTCGATCGACCGCACCTTGCTCGTGGTGCTCGTCGTCCTGACCGTGGTGCTCGCGGCGTTCGCCCTCGTCGCGACCTCGCCGGTGCTCACCGTGATCGCCCTCGTGTTGATGGGGGCGTTCGGGTTCGCGACCGTCCCGGCCCTGCAGACCCGGGTGATGCAGTACGCCGACCACGCGCCGACCCTGGCGAGCGGGGCGAACATCGCCGCGTTCAACCTCGGCAACGCGCTCGGGGCCTGGATCGGCGGCCTGACCATCGCCGCCGGGCTCGGGTACACGTCGCCGATCTGGGCGGGGTCGGGGATCACCCTGGCGGCCGTGGTGCTGACGCTCGTGGCGATGGGCGCGGTGCGTCGGGCGCGCGCGGGAGTGCGAACCACGACGACGGGGAGCATCGCGACGGTCTGACGCGAGCGCTTCGGGCGCCAGGAACGACGAAAGCCCGGTCCGATCGGACCGAGCTTTCGTGTGGTGCGGAGACGGAGGGATTTGAACCCTCGGTCCCCTCAAAGGGGACTCCACCTTAGCAGGGTGGTGCACTCGGCCGGACTATGCGACGTCTCCAAGCACTCTCGCGAGCGCTGCGACCACCATACAGGAGGACCGCGCCACTCTCGACCCGACGCACGCCCGCGCGTGGCACGACCCGTCATACTCGGTCCCCCGAAGTGGGGACACGTGGGGGTTGTCGGGGCGTACCCCACTGCATAGCATCATCGGGACGCGGCAATCACGTTCCGGGGCTCGTCCCCGTCGTCGCGACACAGCACCCGACGTCGTTCCCCGTGCGGGCCCGGCGCGCCCGATCGCGTGGCGCCCGGCGGGGAGCGACTCCCCTGGGGGCGCGGCCCACCACCGCGCCCCCGTTTCTGCGTTCGGCGGCGGGCACGTACCGAGCCGAGACTCGTCCCCGTGGACAGTTCGCCGGTGCTGCAGGCCGCAAAGAGTCCGCTCAGCCGAGACTCGGGGACGGCAAGCAACCGACCGACCGCGCCGCGCCTCAGTACCCGAACGCCTTGGAGCAGGTCTGCTGGTCGGCGGACTGCCCCTCGAGTCCGTCGATGGTCTCGGGCGTCGCCGAGGGGGTGCGCGGGGCAGCGGACGACGGCGCCGCCGGGGTCGCCGGCGTGGCAGGCTCCGGCGCAGCGGCCGGCGACGAGGGTGCCGCGGTCGGCTGCGTCGGACTCGTCTCGGACCCGATGCCCGTGCTGTCCGCCCCGAGGGAGAACGACTGATCGGCCTTGATCTTCGCGAACAGCCGGTCGGCCAGGTACGTCGTGGGCTCGACCTTGCCCTCGTAGACACCGGTGCCGCCCGTGGTGCCCGGGTACTGCACGAAGTTCACCTGCGCCAGCGGCAGGTCCCGCAGCGCCAGGCCCATCTGCACCATCGTCCCGATGTCGTTCAGGCTCTGGGACAGCTGCATGTTCGACGCCGCCGCCCGGGCCAGCTTGTACAGGCGGGCCGGCGAACCGAGGGTGTCGTTCGACTTCACGGTGCGGAGCAGCGACGACAGGAACACCTGTTGGCTCGAGATCCGGCCGAGGTCCGACCCGTCGCCGACCCCGTGCCGGGTGCGCAGGAAGGCCAGGGCCTCGTCGCCCTGCAGGGTCGAGGTGCCGGCGGGCAGGTTCAGCCCGGTGTACGAGTCGGTGATCGGCTGGGCGACGCAGACGGGCACGCCGCCGATCGCGTTCGACATCTCGATGACACCCTTGAAGGACACCGCCGCCGAGTACTGGATGTCGAGTCCGGTCAGCCCGGCGACCGTCTGCGTGACGCAGTTCAGGCCCCCCTCGCCGAACGAGGTGTTGATCGGCTGCGCGGCCATCGCCGGGGCCGTGCCCGTGCCGTCGGTCTTCTTGCAGGCCGGGATCGGCGTGACGAGGTCGCGCGGGATGCTCACCGCGGTCGCGTTGGTGTGGTCGGCCGAGACGTGCAGCAGGATGTTGACGTCGTTGAGGGTCGCGTCACGCTCCCCGAACGCCGCGCTCTGGTCGGGGTCGTTGTCGGTGCCGACGACGAGCATGTTGAACCCGCCCGTGAAGGCGCTGAGCGGCTTCGCACCGCCCTGCGCCTGCGGTGCGGGCTGGCCCTGGATCTCCACGCCGTCACCGAGGTCGTCCGTGACCTGCTTCGCCGCGATCGCCGTCACCGAGACCGAGCTCACCAGGGCCACTGCGACGACGGCGGACACCGTCTTGGCAGCGGTCGCGAGGGGGCTCGAGCGCCGCAGACGTCCGTGCCGTGCGATCCCGGGTGCTCGGTTCAAGCGGTGGGATCGATCGCGGACGTCGTTCACGGGCACTCCTGTCGTCGGTGGACACGCCGGGGACGGCAACCGGTCAAGGCTGCCACGACGTTGCCTGACGATCCAGTGCGAGGGGCACCGCCACCGCGCACTGCTCGGCGGCGGGACCTGCGGACCACGGCGGCGGACGCGGACCTGAGCGGATCCGCAGCCGCCGCCGGTTCAGGCCGACACGACCACCCGGAAGCGGTCCGGCAGCGCGATCAGGGCCGACGACAGGTCGAGGAGCGCCGCGGCGCAGTCGTCGAGGGCGTCTCGCTCCGCGGCGTCCGCGGCCCGTTCGACGATCTCGACCCGTCGTCGCCGGTCCACAACGGCGTCGATCCCGTTCGCCAGGGCGACGTCGTCGGTGAAGAACATGTCGAGCACGATGCGCTGCGACAGCAACCAGTCACCGCTGACCGACGACCCGCGCCGCCGCAGGTACCAGGCCCCGAGTTCGACGAAGGCACCGGCTTCGGTCCAGCACTCGCGCAGCCACGCCTTGTCAAACCGGTCGTGGTACCCGACGGAGTTCGACGGCGGATCGACGAGCAGGGCCTGGGCGATCCGCAGTCGCTCGATCATCTGGTCGACCGACCACTGCGCGATCACGACACCGACGTACCGCTGCACGCTGGCCAGCTGCAGGGACTCGAGGGTCACGAGGGCTTCGCGCACCGGTGTGCGCGACACCCGCATGTCCGATGCGAGGGTGTCGAGCCGCAGTCGCTGCCCACGGCGGTACTCCCCCCGCAGGACGTTGTCGAGCAGTCGCAGGAACACCGCGTCGCGCAGCAGACTGCGGCGCAGGCCGTGGGGATCGAGGCCGTCGGCCCCGGTTCGGGCGGGAGTGTGCTCCATCACCCCAGGTTCACGCACGGGCGGCACCCCCGAGGCGAGGGCGGTCGCTGCCGTGGATCGTGGTCGCCGGTGTCGTGCTGTGGAGGAGTGCCATGCACGCACAGTGACAGCGCTGCGACGGCGGCGCTAAACACTCTGAATACAGAATGTCAGACCGCCGCCGCCGGGTTCACCTCCGGTCGGACTTCGCGTCCCCGGTGAGCACCGAGAGTGGTTGGGTGACGTCCTCGAGCCCCTTCCGCGCGGCGTCGACCCCGAAGATCAGGGCCACCACGCCGCCGCCGATCATCACCGCGGATCCGAGCAAGTACCCCCAGAACAGCGGCTCCCGCGACGACCCGTCACCGATGAAGGCGCCGTAGATGGCCGGCGCGACCGCACCGAAGATCTGCGCCAGGGCGAAGAAGTACGAGATGGCCTGCGACCGCAGCTCGAGCGGGAAGATCTCACTGACGGTCAGGTAGGCGCTCGATGCCCCGGCCGAGGCGAAGAAGAACGAGACGCACCAGAACGCGACCTGCACCGTCGCCGAGATCGCGTCGGCCCGGAACAGGAACGCCGACGTGGCGAGCACGAGGCCGGACACCAGGTACGTCAGGAAGATCATCTGGCGACGACCCCAGGTGTCGAAGAAGCGCCCCAGGATGATCGGGCCGAGCAGGTTGCCGATCGCGAACGGGAAGAAGTAGACCGCCGTCTCCGCCGTCTTCAGGCCGAAGAAGTTCGTCAGGACCAGGGCGTAGGTGAAGAAGATCGCGTTGTACAGGAACGCCTGCGTGATCATCATCGTCGCGCCGACGAGCGTGCGGGTCGGGTACTGCTTCAGCAGCACGCGCGCGATGGCGAGGAACCCGACGCGGTCGGTCGGCGTGACGGTCATCGCCTTCGACTGGTCGACCTCCGGCAGGGGCTTGCCGGTCGCCTTCTCCACCGACTCCTCGATGCGGGAGACGGTGGCCTCGGCCTCTTCCTCGCGCCCGTGCGTCATCAGCCACCGGGGACTCTCCGGGATGTGCCGTCGCAGGAAGATGATCGCGATGCCGAGCACCGGGCCGAGGAAGAACCCGATGCGCCAGCCGATGTTCTCGGCGAAGTAGGACGTGTCGAGCAGGTAGATGTTGGCGAACGCGCCGAGTGCCGCACCGCCCCAGTACGTGCCGTTGATGGCGATGTCGACGTGCCCGCGGTACTTCGCCGGGATGAGTTCGTCGATCGCCGAGTTGATCGCCGCGTACTCACCGCCGATGCCCAACCCCGCGACGAACCGGAAGGCCGCCAGGAACCAGAAGTCCTGCGCGAGGCCTGCGATGCCCGAACCGACCAGGTAGATCGCGAGCGTCAGGATGAACAGCTTGCGGCGCCCCAACCGGTCGGACATGCGCCCGAACACCAGGGCACCGACGACCTGGCCGACCAGGTAGATCGTGCCGAGGGACGTCACCTGCTGCGTGGACAGGTTCAGGTCCGCCTGGAAGCCCGCGTTCGAGACGATCTGGATCTCGAGACCGTCGAGGATCCAGGACACGCCGAGTCCGACGACGACGCTCCAGTGGAACCGGGTCCACGGCAAGCGGTCCATCCTGGCGGGCACCAGGCTCTTGATGGTTGCGTTCGCGCTGCTCACGAGATGGGACCGTACGCCGAGATCGCCGATGTGGTTCAGATGCGGAACGAGCAACCGGGGGCGGAGCCGGATCCCCCTACTTCGAATCCGGCTCCGTCGCCGGGATCTCAATGATCGCAAGTGCGATGGAAACCCACAAGCGGACGGTCGGGAGGCCCGTGGCGGGCCCCGCCACGGGCCTCCCGTCCGACAAGGCGTAACGTCCAGAACGTGACCCGACCTGACATCCGCACGGTCGGCGAGCTCCGCACCTCTGGTCACGTCCAGAAGACGGTCCGCGCCGAGATCCGCGACAACCTGCTCACCGCCCTGCGCCAGGGCACCGATCCGTGGCCCGGCCTGCACGGCTTCGAGACCACCGTCATCCCCCAGCTCGAACGCGCCCTGATCGCCGGCCACGACGTGGTCCTGCTCGGCGAGCGCGGCCAGGGCAAGACCCGGATGCTCCGCACCCTGCAGGGCCTGCTCGACGAGTGGACACCGGTCATCACCGGCTCCGAGCTCGGCGAGCACCCGTACGAGCCGATCACCACCGCGAGCATCCGGCGTGCCGACGACCTCGGCGACGCCCTGCCGATCAGCTGGCGGCACCGCGACGACCGCTACGTCGAGAAGCTCGCGACACCGGACACGAGCGTCGCCGACCTGATCGGCGACGTCGACCCGATGAAGGTCGCCGAGGGCCGCAGCCTGGGCGACCCGGAGACCATCCACTTCGGGCTCGTCCCCCGCGGGCACCGTGGCATCGTCGCGATCAACGAACTGCCCGACCTGGCCGAACGCATCCAGGTCGCGATGCTCAACGTGATGGAGGAGCGCGACGTCCAGATCCGCGGCTACGTGCTGCGTCTGCCGCTCGACGTGCTCGTCGTGGCGAGTGCGAACCCCGAGGACTACACGAACCGCGGGCGGATCATCACACCGCTGAAGGACCGCTTCGGCGCCGAGATCCGCACGCACTACCCGATCGAGCTCGACGACGAGATCGCCGTCATCCGGCAGGAGGCCCAGCTGACGGCCGAGGTCCCCGACGCCCTGATCGAGATCCTGGCCCGGTTCACCCGGGCACTGCGTGGTTCGAGCGCCGTCGACCAGCGCAGCGGTGTGAGCGCCCGGTTCGCGATCGCCGGTGCCGAGACGGTGTCCGCCGCCGCGGTGCACCGCGCAGCACGCCAGGGCGAGGACGAGGCGGTCGCGCGGCCGATCGACCTCGAGACCGCGGTGGACGTCCTCGGCGGCAAGATCGAGTTCGAGAACGGCGAAGAGGACCGGGCCGACGAGGTCCTCGAGCACCTGCTCCGCACCGCGACCGCCGAGACCGTGCGCTCCCGGTTCAAGGGTCTCGACTTCGCGGTGCTCGTGGACGCGCTCGACGGCGGAACGATGGTGACCACGGGCGAGCAGGTCAGCGCCCGGGCGTTCCTCGAAGGCCTGCCGTCGATCGGCGAGTCCGACCTGTACGACCAGGTGTGCGACCGGATGGGTGCCACGAACGACGGCGAACGCGCCGGCGCGATCGAGCTCGCACTCGAGGGCCTGTTCCTGGCCCGGCGCATCAGCAAGGAGTCCGGCGGGGGCGAAGCCGTCTATGGCTAGGCAGAACCGGCGCCTGACGCGCGACACCCGGTACGGCCGGTACACCGACGGACCCGACCCGCTCGCCGCCCCGGTCGACCTGGCCGAGGCGCTCGACGCCATCGGGCAGGACGTGATGGGCGGCACGTCGCCCGAGCGCGCGATGCGGGAGTTCCTGCGACGCGGCGGCCGGACGCAGCGCGGCCTCGACGACCTGGCCCGACGGGTGGCCGAGCGCCGCCGTGAGCTGACGAGCAAGAACAACCTCGACGGCACCCTGCAGCAGGTGCGCGAGCTCCTGGACCAGGCGCTGCTCGCCGAGCGCGGGGAGCTCGCCCGCAACGTCGACCTCGACGACGGCGACCGGGCCCTGGCCGAACTGCAGCTCGACAGCCTGTCGCCCTCTCCCGCCGCCGCGGTGCAGGAACTCGGCGACTACGACTGGACGAGCCCGACCGCGCGCCAGAAGTACGACGAGATCAAGGACCTGCTCGGCCGCGAGGTGCTCGACCAGCGCTTCGCCGGCATGAAGCAGGCGCTCGAGGGTGCCACCGACCAGGACCGGACCGCGGTCAGCGCGATGATGCAGGACCTCAACGCCCTGCTCGAGGCGCACGCCCGCGGCGAGGACACCCGGCAGCAGTTCGACGACTTCATGGACCAGCACGGGGAGTACTTCCCGTCGAACCCGGCGAACGTCGACGAGCTGCTCGACGACCTGTCAGCCCGCGCGGCCGCGGCACAGCGCATGCGGAACTCGATGACCCAGGAGCAGCGGGACGAACTCGACGCCCTCGCCCAGCAGGCCTTCGGCTCCCCCGACCTCATGGGGCAGTTGTCCCAGCTCGACGACACCCTGCGCGCGCTGCGTCCCGGCGAGGACTGGGGCGGATCCGAGCGCATGGAGGGCGAACAGGGCCTCGGGCTGGGCGACGGCACCGGGGTGTTCCAGGACATCGCGGACCTCGACGCCCTCGCCGACCAGCTCGCCCAGTCCGGGCCGGGCTCGGAGCTCGACGACCTGGACCTCGACGCGCTGTCCCGGCAGCTCGGCGACGAGGCGGCCGTCGACGCGAAGACCCTGCAGCGCCTCGAGCAGGCGCTCCGGAACTCCGGGGCGATGCGCCGCGGTGCCGACGGGCAGCTCCGGCTCACCCCGAAGGCGATGCGGCAGCTCGGCAAGAGCCTGCTCAAGGACGTCGCCCAGCGGATGTCCGGTCGCCAGGGCGCGCGGGACCTCCGTCGCTCGGGCGCCGCGGGCGAACCCTCGGGAGCGTCGCGGCAGTGGGCGTTCGGCGACACCGAGCCGTGGGACATCCCCCGCACGATCACGAACGCCGTGGTGCGGACGGCGGCCAGCGGTCGACAGGGTGCCGGCGTGCACCTGAGCATCGAGGACGTCGAGGTGCAGGAGACCGAGGCACGCACCCAGGCCTGCGTCGCGCTGCTCGTCGACACGTCGTTCTCGATGGCGATGGAGGACCGCTGGGTGCCGATGAAGCGCACCGCCCTCGCGCTGCACACCCTGGTGTCGACCCGGTTCCGCGGCGACGACCTGCAGCTCATCGCCTTCGGTCGCGAGGCCGAGGTGATGGACGTCGAACAGCTCGTCGGTCTCGACGCGATGTGGGACAAGGGCACGAACCTGCACCACGCCCTGCTGCTCGCCAACCGGCACTTCCGCAAGCACCCCACGGCCCAACCGGTGCTCCTCATCGTCACCGACGGCGAGCCGACGTCGCACCTCGAGCCGAACGGGCAGGTCTGGTTCGACTACCCACCCGACCCGGTGACGATCGCGCTGACCGTGCGGGAGCTCGAGAACGCCGGACGCCTCGGCGCCCAGACGACGTTCTTCCGGCTCGGTGAGGACCCGGGGCTCGCCCGGTTCATCGACGCGATGGCGAAGCGGGTGGACGGCAGCGTCGTGGCACCGGAGAACGACGACCTCGGGGTCGCCGTGGTCGGCTCGTACCTCGGCTCGCGTCGCGGGGCCGGTGGCGCGCTCTTCCGCGACGACTGGGGGCTCTGAAGCCCACACGAAACGGACTGGAGGCCCGTGGCGAGACCGCCACGGGCCTCCAGTCCGTTGTCGGGTGCGTCTAGAACAGTGGCCAGGGCACGGCGGGGCCGTGACCGGGTGGCGGCGGGAAGATCCCGACGGCGCGCAGGGCCCCGCAGCGCGCCCGGAGCGTGTCGATCTCCTCGTCCGTCAGGTGCTCGGCGAGCTCGTCGCCGAGACCACCGCGCAGGGCTTCGGACACGCGGTCGAGGCCCTCGAGCTCGTCCGGACCGAGGGGCTCCCCGATCCAGCCCCACAGGACCGTCCGGAGCTTGTGCTCGACGTGGAAGGTGAGCCCGTGGTCGACGCCGAAGCGGTGGCCGTCGGGCATCGCCAGCACGTGCCCGCCCTTGCGGTCGGCGTTGTTCACGACGACGTCGAAGACGGCCATCCGGCGCAGGGCCTCGGAGTCCTCGTGCACGAGCGTGACGGGCTGGTCGTGTTCGTCGATGGCCTCGAGCACGGGCAGCCAGGGCGAATCCGCTGCCTCGGCGAGCTCCGGCGTCACCAGGTCGACGGCGTCCTGCTCGGGGTCGACGTCCTGCCAGCGCTGCACCATGCCGGGCCCGAACGGACCGTCCCCCATCCACGTGGGCGGCACGACCCCCCAGCCGAACGCCTCGGAGACCAGGTGCGCGGCGATCTCGCGGCCGGCGAGCGTGCCGTCCGGGAAGTCCCACAGCGGGCGCTCGCCCTCGATGGGCTTGTAGACGACGGTCGCACCGTCGAGTTCGGCGAGGAAGGTGGCGTTGGACGCTTCGCGGATGCGCGCCCGGACGGAGAGCGAGCCGTCGCTCATGCGTCGCCGGGCGGACGACCGGCGGCGACGACCTCGCGCGTGCGCTCGACGAAGGCCCGGGCGGTGCCGACCGGGATCTTCACCTGGAACAGCTCGGCGGGCTCGGGGATCTCGACGACGGCCTCGATCTCGATGCCGTCCTCGCTCTCCTCGGACACGATCTCGACCTCGTCGTCGATCGGGTACGCCTCGATGACGACCTGCGCGGTGGCCGGGTCGAAGCCCAGGCTCAGGGCTCCGGCGCGGAACTCGGCCTCGACGGGCTGGTCGAGCGGCTCCGGGTCGCGGAGCTCGGCAGGCACCGACGGCGGCACGCTGAAGCGGTTGTCGTCGACGGTCGCGACCTCGTCGAGGAGCTCGTCGATCTTGTCGGCGAGCACGGCGGTCTGCTCCTTCTCGAGCGCGACGCTGGTGACGCGCCGACCGGAGCGGGCCTGGATGTAGAAGGCGCGCTCACCCGGACGGCCGATGGTGCCGACGACGAGGCGGTCCGGCCAGTCGAAGCCGTGGACGATGGTGGGCATACCCGCATTGTAGGAGCGCTCGGCTCCGGCCGTTCAGGGTCGGGCAGGACCCGCGGGCGCGTCGGGTGCCGGGTTGCCCGCGCCGCCGCCGACCGCGGCGTCCCCGCTGGGTGCCGGGGCGGTGCGCAGCCAGGACAGGTCACCGGACTCGGTGTTCGTCGCGACGACCTCGGGGCGGTGCTCGCCGTAGCGCACGACGGACACCGAGGCCGGGCCGACGCCGATGCGCTGGAACAGGTCCAGGTGCATGCCGAACGCGTCGGCGAGGACGCTCTTGATGATGTCGCCGTGGCTCACCGCGACCCAGACGGCACCGGGTCCGTGCTCCGCCTCGACCTCGGCGTCGATGCGACGAACGGCCGCGACGGCCCGGGACTGCATCGTCTGCATGGACTCACCACCGGGGAACACGACGGCGCTCGGGTTCGCCTGCACCGTGCGCCAGAGGGGCTCCTTCGCCAGGTCGGCGAGCCTCCGGCCCTGCCACTCCCCGTAGTCGGCCTCGGTGATGGCCCGCTCGATCAGCGAGGCGGGTGGCCCGGCCGGCCGGTCGGTCTGTCTGTCCAGGATCGCGCGGGCGGTCTGCCGGCAGCGCTCGAGCGGACTCGACACCACGGCGACGACGGGCACCGCGGCGATGCGCTCCGCGGTCCGCTCGGCCTGGGTGCGGCCGACGGCGTCGAGTCGCACGCCCGCGGTGCGTCCGGCCAGGACGCCGGTGGCGTTCGCGGTGGTGCGTCCGTGACGGACGAGGAGGACGGTCGCCATGCGCCCGATCCTAGGCGCGGGACGCGGTCGCCCTTGACGGGCCGCCCGGGGACCGATCAGATGGGGGCATGGCCGGGCGGCATCGACTCGCACTCTTCGCCACGTCGACGGTGACCGGGTTCGGGATCGCGACGTGGATCACCCGGACGCCCGCGATCCGCGACGAGCTCGGTGCCTCGATCGAGGCGATGGGCCTCGTCCTGCTCGGGCTGTCGATCGGGTCGATGATCGGGATCCTCGGCGCCGGAGCCCTGGTGCGGCGGCTCGGCAACCGCCCGCTCATCCTGCTCGGGGGCGCGCTGCCCGTCGTCGGCATGGTGCTCGTCGCGCTGCTCGCCCCGGCGCAGGTCGCCGCCGGGGTCTGGGTCGGGCTGTTCCTGATCGGCTTCGGGGCGGGAGTCGCCGAGATCGGGCTGAACGTCGAGGCCGCCGCGGTCGAACGGCAGATCGGGCGACCGGTCGTGCCGGTGCTGCACGCCTGCTTCAGCCTCGGCAGCGTGGTCGGTGGGGTCGTCGGCATCGCCATGACGGCGGCGGGGACCCCGGTCCGGGTGCACCTGCTCGTCGGCGCCGCGGTGATGGCCGCGCTGGCGGTGTTCGCTGCGCTGAACCTGCGGCCGGTGCCCCGTGAGACACCGACCGATGCGCCTGCCGTTGCCCGCGGCACCCGTCGGGGAGCCCGCCGCTCCGTCCTCACCGTGCAGCTCGCCATGATCGCCGTGATCACCCTGGCGATGGCCTTCGCCGAGGGTGCCGCGAGCGACTGGCTCCCGCTGCTGATGACCACCGACCACGACGCCCCCGAGTCCGTCGGGTCCCTCGTGTTCACCGGGTTCGCCCTCGCCATGCTCATCGGTCGTGCGGCCGGCACCCCGCTCGTCGCCCGGTTCGGTCGCGCCCCGGTCGTCCGGGTCTGTGCCGCGGTCGGTGCGGTGGGGGTCCTGCTCGTCGTGCTGTCACCGAGTCCGGTCGTCACCGCGGCGGCCGCCGGCGTCTGGGGGCTCGGCATCGCCCTCGGGTTCCCGCTGTCGATCTCCGCCGCGGGCGACCACCCCACCGACGGCGACCGCCGGGTGTCGGTGGTGGCCACGGCCGGGTACATCGCGTTCCTGGTGGGGCCGCCGCTGCTCGGCTTCGTCGGGGAGCACCTCGGCCTGCAGACGGCGATGCTCGTGCCCCTGGTCCTGCTGGTCGCGGCGTTCGTGGTCGCCCCGGCGACGCGGGGACGGGACACCGGGCGGACGATCGAGCCGGCGGAACCGGCGCGTCGGCCGTCCGGTCGGTAGCGTCTCGGGCATGCCGTTCTTCCGCGACGCTCCACGCCCGATCACCCCAGCCGCTCCGTCCAGGGTCCAGGCCGCGTGGTCCGACTCCGCCGGGCACTTCGCGACCCGGTGCCTGCAGCTCATCATCGTCGTGGTGGTCGTCGCCGGCGTCGTCTGGGCGAGCAACATCCTGAGCGTCGTCACGATCCCGGTGCTCCTCGCGCTCATCATCGCGTCGGCCATGCACCCGGTGGTGTCGTGGCTCCGCAAGCACCGGGTGCCGTCCGTGCTGGCCACCCTCGCGGTGCTCATCGGCGTCCTCGCGATCCTGGGGCTGATCGGCTGGCTCATCGTCGTCGCCGTCGAGAACCAGTGGGCGCAGCTGCAGAAGTCGGCAGTCGACGGGTTCCAGCAACTGCAGGAGTTCGCGAAGAACCTGCCGTTCTCGATCTCGGACAAGCAGATCGACGACGCGGTCGCGTCGGCGTCCGACTTCGTCACGAGCGCGCAGTTCGGCTCCGGTGCCCTCGCCGGAGCCTCGGCGACCGCGAACTTCCTGACCGGGCTCGTCCTGATGATCGTCGTGCTGTTCTTCTTCCTGAAGGACGGCCCGAGCATCTGGGAGTTCCTGCTCCGCCCCTTCACCGGTGAGCGCTACGCCCGAGCACGTCGCGTCGGCGACCGGGTCGTCTCCACCCTCGGCGGGTACGTCCGCGGCACCGCCACGGTCGCGGCGGTCGACGCGATCGGCATCGGAGTCGGCATCGCCATCGTCGGCGTCCCGCTCGCCCTGCCGCTGGCCGTCATCGTCTTCATCACCGCGTTCATCCCGATCGTCGGTGCCACCGCCGCCGGCATCCTCGCCGCCCTGGTCGCGCTCGTGGCCCTCGGTCCGGTGCAGGCACTCATCGTGATCGGCATCGTGGTGCTGGTGAACCAGCTCGAGGGCAACCTGCTGCAGCCCGTCCTGATGGGGCGCACCCTCAAGCTGCACGGCCTCGTCATCCTGATCGGGCTGACCGCCGGCACCGTCCTCGCCGGCATCACCGGCGCGATCATCTCGGTGCCGCTGATCGCCGCCGCCTGGGGCGCGATCCTGGTGTGGGACGGCCCGAACACCCCGGCACGACCGTGGCGGAAGAAGCGCAACGAGGACGTCACCGCGCACGAGCTGCCGCAGGGCTGATCCGCAGCGCCGATCCGTGAGGCGCGTTGCGGACATCCGCTTCGCGCAGCGGCCTTCCACCCAGCAGGATGGAGGAGTGCTCGTCTCCATCGTCTACATGAGCCGTGCCGTCGTCCCCTTCGACGACCAGGCCATGGCGGTGCTGCTCGCGGAGTCACGGCTGCGCAACGAAGCGCTCGGGGTCTCCGGGCTCCTGCTCGCGAAGGGCGGCCGGTTCATGCAGCTGCTCGAGGGGCCGGCGTGGAGCGTGCAAGACCGGTACGACGTGATCGCGAAGGACCGCCGTCACGGTGAGGTGAAGTCACTCGTGCGCGAGGACATCGAGCGCCGACGGTTCGACGGCTGGTCGATGGCCTACCGCGCGCTCGACGACTCGGACATCCGGTCCGAAGCGGGCTTCAGTCCCTTCCTGTCGGGCACGATGGACTTCCCGCGCTCGTTCGACCGGACCAGTGCTGCCTGGCTGCTGAAGTGGTTCCGCGACCGCGAGCTGCACGACCTCTGACCCGCCGGCAGCGACGCACTCCGCCCGCGCCGTACCCAGCGGTTCAATCGGTGCCGAACGCGTCCTCGACGACGGCGAGCAGCCGGTCGCGGTGCTTCGGGTCCGCCGTCGCCGCGATCACCACGCGCCACATCGTCGCCACCGCCGGCATCAGGTCGGTGCGCCGCGTCCGGACGTCGGACACGAGCTGCACGCCGGTGAAGTAGGGCACCACCGTCGAGCCGAGCTGCTCCGCGGTCAGGTCCGTCCGGAGTTCCCCGCTCGCGATCGCCAACCGGAACACGTCGACGATCCCGCCGATCCACTGCTCGTAGAAGCTCAGCGTCGCGGTCTGGAACTCGCCACGCTCCAGCGACAGCCGGATGCCCGCCCGCACGATCGGGTCGGTCCGGAGCAGGTCGGCGATGCCGTGCGACGCTCCGATCAGGGCGGCGACCGGCGAGCTGTCGGTGTGGCTGACGACGTCGAAGGTGCGGGCGTTCTGCTCGCCGATGACGCCGAGCGCCAGGGCGAGCTTCGTCGGGAAGTGGAAGTGCAGCGTGCCCTGCGAGACGCCCGCCGTGCGGGCGATGCCCGCGATCGTCGCGCCGGCGAAGCCGACGCGGTCGAACTCCTCCGCCGCGGCCACCAGGATCTGCTCACGTCGTTCCACGGGACCAGTCTGTCGGTCTGGAGGGACGGTGCCAGCTGGCACCGCGCCTCCAGTCCGAGGGGTGGTGCGGCTCAGGCCGCGTGCCGGCCGAGCGTGATGCGCTCCTCGGGCAGGTCCTGCAGGTCGCGGCCACGGAACCAGCGGAGCAGCCAGTCGGCGGGCGTGCCCGCCACCCCGGTCGGCAGACCGGTGCGGTCGCTGAGGAAGGTGCTGAACCCGGGCTCGTCACGGAGCTCGTCCCCGGTCGGGCTGCCGAACGCCATCGCCCAGCCGTCGAACCGACGCGTGCTGATGGACTCACGCGACAGCGACTTCACGCCGGTGTGCCGCGGATCGCGCTCGATCGCGGCGAAGCGGTCCTCGACGCTCCAGACCGGACCCTCGAGCACCTGCATGAAGCGGCCGCCCTTGGCGAGCAGGAGCCCGGAGACGCCGAGCGCGTGGTTGCGGAGCCGCGCCTCGCGCAGCATGGCGACCAGCTGGTCGTCGGTCAGGTCGTCGACGGCGACGGACATGTAGACGAGGGAGGTGAGCGAAGTCATCTCCTGCAGTCTGGATCGTGGTCGGCGGCACGGTCAACGCGTCGTCCGCACACCGCACCGGAGGGTGCGGCATGCGGACGACGGGCGGGGTGTCGGGTGTCGGGTTTCGGGTTTCGGGTGTCGGGTTTCGATCAGGTGAGGGCGAGCAGGTTGTTGACCTGTTCGTTGACCCCGGTCAGCGTCGAGATCGGCTTGCCGTTCGCGTAGACGTCGTCGAAGGCGGGCTGCAGCAGGGCCTGCACGTCGGCGGGGTTCTTCGTGACCGGGAACAGGAACGTGGTGTCCTCCTCGACCTGCCGGGTGAACGCCGAGACGTCGAGCCCGCGCTTCCGGAACGACGCCACCGCGGCCTCGGTGCCCGCGGGACGAGCGGGGAACACGATCCCGCTCTCACCGACGATCCGCTGCGCCTCGTCGCTGCCCAGGAACGCCACCCACTTCGCCGCGGCCTCGGGGTCCTTCGCCTGCTTCGTGATCGAGTCGCCGAGCCCGTTGAACATCGACGCACGGTGGCCCGACGGGCCGATCGGGGTCGGGGCGACCGCGACGTCGAGGTCCTCCATGCCGAGGTACGAGCCGATCATCCACGAGCCGTTGAAGGACAGCGCGCACTTGCCGGCGCCGAGCTGGACCTCGGGCCCGGTCGTGGTCGAGAACACCCCGTACTTCGCCATGTAGCCCTTCTCGGCCAGCCGGTAGTACCAGGCGAGCGTGTCCTGCACGATCCGCTCGTCGTAGCGGAACTTGTCGCCCCAGGGGTTCTCGTTCGTGTAGAACCAGT
Organism: Curtobacterium flaccumfaciens pv. betae; assembly: GCF_026241855.1. Lineage (NCBI taxonomy): Bacteria > Bacillati > Actinomycetota > Actinomycetes > Micrococcales > Microbacteriaceae > Curtobacterium > Curtobacterium flaccumfaciens. Next base: position 2,977,262 of record NZ_JAPJDC010000001.1, read on the forward strand.
CGACCGATCCGGTGAACGGCGACCACTGGGTCTGTCCGAAGCCGTCGCCGCCGGAGCCGTTCGACGAGATGCCGTAGACGGCGACGTCGTCCTTGTCGAAGCCGTCCTCGTCGCCGCGTCGGCCCTTCGAGTCCACCGTCAGCCGCGCGAGCATCCGCTCGAACGTGCCGCCGTCGTCCGGGTTCCACGCGAGCGACCCGAGTTCCTCGGCGGAGACCCCGGCCTTCGCCATCGCCTTCTTGTCGTAGAACATCGCGACGGTGTCCCAGTCCTTCGGGGAGCCGTAGCGGTGGCCGTCCTGGCCCTTCCACAGTTCGGCGAGCCCGGACTGGTAGTCGTCGTCACGGATGCCCTTCGTGGCGTCGAGTTCGTCGAGCTTGTAGAGCACATCGAGGTCGGCGTACTGCGGGAACTTCGTCAGGTGGTCGGTGAAGACGTCGGGCGCGGTGCCGGCGATGAAGCCCGCGGTGAGCTTGGTCCAGTAGTCGTTCCACCCGAGCTGGGTGATCTTCACGGTGATGTCCGGGTTCGCGCGGTGGAACGCGTCGGCGACGGCCTGGTACGCAGGCTGCTGGTTGGCGTCCCAGAGCCAGTAGCTCACGGTGCGCGCACCCGACCGGTTCGTCGTGCGGCGACCGGGCGACGAGCAGGCGGCGAGCGCGCCGAGGGCCAGTGCAGAGGCGCCGCCGGCGAAGAGCGTGCGGCGGGTCAGTTGGTTCGTCATGGTGTTCGTCCTGTCCGAGCGCCGGGTCACTTGATCCCGGAGAAGCCGATGGAGTTGACGATCCGCTTGGCGAAGACGCCGAACAGCAGGATCATCGGGAGCGCCGCCACCAGGGTCGCGGCCATGAGCCCGGCCCAGTCGGTGCCGGACTGCGGGGTCTGCGACTTGAAGACGCCGAGCGCGACGGTCAGCACCCGCGAGCTGTCGGTGTACGACACCATGAGCGGCCAGAAGTAGTCGTTCCAGCTCGTGATGTACGTCAGCACGGCGAGGGTGGCGATCGGGGCCGCCGCCATCGGGATGACGAGCCGGAAGAACACGCGGACCTTGCCGGCGCCGTCGATGAGCGCCGCCTCTTCGACCTCCTTCGAGATGCCGAGGAAGAACTGCCGCAGGAAGAACACTGCGAACGGGGTCATGAACATCGTCGGCAGGGCGATGCCGAGCAGGTTGTCGACGAGCCCGAGCTGCTTGATGAGCGTGAAGTTCGGCAGCAGCGTGAAGATCGCGGGGACCATCAGGCCGGCCAGGAACACCCCGAACACCTTGTCGCGACCGGGCCAGCGCAGCCGGGCGAAGGCGTAGGCGGCCGCTGCTGAGAAGAACACCTGGCCGACGGTGACGAGCGTCGAAACCAGGATCGAGTTGAGCAAGTACCGCCAGAAGTCCAGCGCGGCGCCGGACCCGCCCTGGGCCAACGCCTCTTCGGTGGACTGCAGGCCGAAGACCCGCTCGAACCCGCCCAGGCTGAACCCGACGGGCAGCAGCGAGGTGGGGTCGGAGTTGATCGCGGTGTTCGACGACAGCGCGGTGCGCAGGATCCAGTAGAACGGGAACAGGGTGACGACGATGACGAGGATCATCGCGACCCAGGCGAGCACGCGGCCGAGCGACGGGCGACGACGGTGGCCGGCCCCCATCCGCGGCGGGCGGGACGTGGTGACGGAACGGGTGAGTGTCGTGGTCATGGCGCTTCCGTTCAGTCCAGGTCGGACTCACCCGAGCGGGTGAGTCGGTACTGGATGATCGTGATGATGCTGAGGACGATGAGGAGCGCGACCGAGACCGCGGACGCGTAGCCGAACTGGAACCGGCCGAACGCCAGGTTGTAGATGTAGTTCTGCACGACGTTCGTGGCGTTCGCGGGGCCGCCCTGCGTGGTGACGGCGACGGTGTCGAACACCTGGAACGACCCGATCACGGTGATGATCAGCACCAGGGACAGGATCGGGCGGAGCAGCGGCACCGTGATGCGCCAGAACATCTTCCACTCGCTCGCACCGTCGATACGTCCGGCCTCGTACACGGTCTCGGGCAGCGACTGCAGGCCGGCGAAGATGAGCAGCGCCGTGTAGCCGACGTGCCGCCAGACGTTGATGAGCGCGATCGAGGGGATGCCCCAGACGTCGCTCTGCAGGAACGGGATGCGATCGAGCCCGAGTGCGGCGAGCATCTCGTTGCCGATGCCGAGCTGGGTGTCGAGGATCCAGAGCCAGACGAGGGCGGCGACGACGTTCGACACCAGGTACGGCGCGAGCACGATGCCGCGCACGAAGGTCGACTTGGTCAGGCGGTGCATCATCACGGCGATGAACAGGGCGACGACGGTCTGGATGACGATGTTGATGAGCACGTACTCGACGGTCACCACCATCGAGTGCCAGAAGATCGAGTCCTGCACCAGGCGGGCGTAGTTCTGCAGGCCGGTGAACTCGGGCTCGGTGAGCAGGTTGTACGAGGTGAAGCTCAGGTAGATGCCCCGCACGGTCGGCCAGGCGAGGAACACCGCGAACCCGACGGCTGCCGGGGCGATGAAGACGAGCGCGAGCCACAGGTCGTTCCTGGGGCGGCGCCGTGGTGCGGTGGTGCGGGCACGGGCGAGGTCGGCGGACCGACTCCTCCGTCTCGTGCTGGCGGTCGTCAAGGGTGACGACACAGGGCTCTCGGTTGCCATCGCGACTCCTTCGTCTGCGGTGGACTGACGTGCAGCAGTCCGTGAGCCGGGAATCTACACGTGGGGACCACTGCTGGCAAGCGTAAGATTCCGGGCTGTGGACGGGGGTTGTCACGTGTAGACAACGTGTGTCAGGATGGCGCTCGATCGCATCGGAGCGACCCGCTCGGCGACGCATCCCACACCCTGGAAAGGTCACTGATGATCTCTGTCGGAATGGTCGGCGCGGGCCAGTTCGCCCCCCAGTTCGCCAAGCTGTTCAAGCTCCACCCCGACGTCGACCGGGTCTACGTCACCGACCTCGTCGGCGAGCGCGCGTCCGAACTCGTCGAGACCCAGCACCTCGACGGCACGTTCCCGGACTTCGACGCCGTCCTCGCCTCGGACGTCGACGCCGTCGCGATCTTCACGCAGCGCTGGACCCACGGTCCGCTCGTGGTCAAGGCCCTGCGCGCCGGCAAGCACGTGTACTCCGCCGTGCCGATGGCGATCTCCGTCGACGAGATCCGCGACATCATCCAGGCGGTCCGCGAGACCGGCCTGACCTACATGATGGGCGAGACGAGCTACTACAACCCCGCGACGGTGTTCGCCCGCAAGCAGGTCGCCGCCGGTGCCTTCGGACGGGTGTTCTACGCCGAGGGTGACTACGTGCACGACATGGACCTCGGCTTCTACGCCGCGTACCAGTACAGCGGCGGCGACGAGTGGAAGCGCACCGCCAGCTACCCGCCCATGCTCTACCCGACGCACTCGGTCGGTGGGGTCCTCGGTGCCATCCCCGGGCACGCGGTCAGCGTCAGCTGCATCGGCGTGAAGGACGACCGCGGCGACGGCGTCTTCGACAAGGACGTCAGCCAGTTCGACAACGACTTCTCGAACGCCACCGCCCTGTTCGAGCTCGACAACGGCGGGGTCATGCGCATCAACGAGATGCGTCGCGTCGGCTACCCGTCGCACATCCGCGAGTCACGGTTCCGCTACTTCGGCACCGAGGCCAGCTTCGAGCAGCTCGCGAAGACCAGCGTCTGGCAGGACAAGGAGGACTCGTACGACATCAGCGACAAGATCGACACCCAGGCGACGATGTCCCTCGACGACCCGCGCCTGGCCGACGTCGACCCGTCCCTGCGCGACGCGTTCGTCTCCGGCTACGCCGAGGTGCACGACACCGACCGCCTGCCCGCCGAGTACGACGGTGTGCCGACCGGACACGAGGGCAGCCACCAGTTCCTCGCCGACGACTTCGTCCGCGCCGTCGTCGACCGGACCCTGCCGCCGGTGAACGCCTGGACCGCCGCACGCTTCACCCTGCCGGGCATCATCGCCCACCAGTCCGCGCTGCAGGGCGGCGCCCGCCTCGAGGTGCCGGACTTCGGTGACGCCCCGGAGACGACGAGCGCTGCGACGGCGAGCGCACCGACGACGGCAGGCAGCACGTCGTCGGCTACGATCGCGTCCGAGTAACACGTGTCGTTCGGGTGCCGGTCCGTCGTGGGCCGGCACCCGAACGACGCTCCCGGACCCGACGAAGGTGGCACCCGTGACCGTCCCGACGAACCCCAGGGCGGTCACCCGTGCGGACGTCGCCCGCTACGCCGGGGTCAGCACCTCCGTCGTCAGCTACGTCGTGCACGACGGACCGCGCCCCGTCGCCGCCGCCACCGCCGCCCGGGTGCGCGAGGCCATCCGGGTCCTCGGCTACCGCCCGAACGCGAGCGCCCAGGCCCTGCGCACCGGCTCGTCGAAGATGCTCGGCCTGATCGTGCCCGAACTCGACAACCCGTTCTGGTCCGAGCTCGCCGTCGCCGTCACCCACGCCGCCGCTGCACGCGGCAACGACGTCCTGCTCGCCAACAGCGACGGCGACGCCGCCCAGGAACGCGAACGGCTCCGCAGCCTGTCCGCCCGCCAGGTCGACGGCATCATCGTGACGAGCATCATGACCCACCCGGACCTGTCGACCGTCACCGACCCCGGTCTGCCGATGGTCCTGCTCAACACGTTCTTCGAGGTCCCCGAGTACGCCAGCATCGGCGTCGACGCCCTGCGCGGCGCCCTCGACGGCACGCAGCACCTGGTCGAGCACGGCTACCGCTCGATCGGCCTCGTGATGGGGCACACCGGCTCGATGGAGCTCCGCGAGCAGGGCTGGATGCGCGCCCTGCGCCAGGCCGGCCTGCCCGACGGGCCCATCGTCCGCACCGACTTCACCCGGCGCGGAGGCTACGAAGCCGGCCTCCGCATGTTCGCCGACGAGACCGGCCCCCGAGCCGTCTTCGTCAGCTCCGACATGCAGGCGATCGGCGTCATGCGCGCACTGTGGGAACTCGGTCTGCGCGTCCCCGAGGACGTCGCGATCGTGTCGTTCGACGGTGCGGCCGAGGCGGACTACACGAACCCGCAGCTCACCACGGTCCGGCAGCCGATCGAGACGATGGCGGTCGCCGCGGTCGACCGCGTGCTCGGCCTCGACGCCGACAACCAGTGGCACCGCGACCTGGTCCCCGCCGAGCTGGTCCTCGGCGCGAGCTGCGGGTGCGACGTGCGTCGCTGACGCACCCACCGACGGTTTGGAGGCCAGGGGCGGGGCCGCCACGGGCCTCCTGGCCGTCAGCTGGTCGCGTTCAGGACGCCGGCTCCATGACGGCGCGGAGGCGCGCGGTCGGGATGCGCTGCTGCGCATCCACCGTCACGGCGGCGGCCTCGACCGCCTCGCCGGTCTCGGCGTCGACGAAGCGCAGGTCCGACGCCCGCTCGGACGGGCGGTGCCGGTCGGCCCAGCCGCCGAGAGCGAGCAGCACGAGCGACAGGTCGCGGCCGGCGTCGGTCAGGACGTACTCCTCGCGGGCACGTGCCCCCTCGGGCTTGTAGGTCGTGCGCTCGAGCACTCCCCCGTCGACGAGTGAGGCCAGCCGTGCGGTCAGGACCTCGCGCGGGACGCCGAGGCTCTGCTGGAACTGACTGAAGCGGGTCGAGCCGCCGACGGCGTCGCGAACGATCATGAGCGTCCACTTCTCGCCGAGGACGTCGAGGGAGCGTGCGATGGGGCAGCGCTCGTCGCCGCCGAGGATGCCGAGCATGTGTTCATCCTAGCTGGGTTCGATTTCCGGACACAACATGCTAGGTTCGGATTCCGTACTCAACTTCTCTCGTCTGGAGCACTCATGACCGACCTCACCAACGCCGTCGTCCTCGTCACCGGAGCGAACGGCGGCCTCGGCGCCGAGTTCGTCCGCCAGGCCCTGGAGCGTGGCGCCACCAAGGTCTACGCGACCGCCCGCAACCCGCGCACCTGGGACGACGAGCGCATCGTCCCGCTCGGCCTCGACGTCACGAGCCAGGAGAGCGTCGACGCCGCGGCCCGCGCCGCAGCCGACGTGACCATCGTCGTGAACAACGCCGGGATCGCCGGCTCCGACCCGCTCGTCGACGTCTCCGTCGAGGAGGTCGAGCGCATCTTCGCCACCAACGTCTTCGGTGCACTCCGCGTCGCCAAGGCGTTCGCCCCCTCGATCGCCAACGGCGCACTGGTCGACGTCCACTCCGCCCTGAGCTGGGTCGCCCTCGCCGGCGCGTACTCGGCGTCGAAGGCCGCGTTCTGGTCGATCACGAACTCCCTGCGCCTCGAGCTCGCACCCCAGGGCACCCAGGTCGTCGGCGCCCACCTCGGCTACACCGACACCGGCATGATCGCCGATCTCGACGTCGAGAAGTCCGACCCCGCCGACATCGTCCGGTCGATCTGGGACGCGGTCGAGGCCGGCGAGCACGAGGTCCTCGCCGACCAGGTCAGCCGCGACGTCCGTGCCGGCCTGAGCGCCCCGCTCACCGCGCTCTACCCGATGCTCACCAGCGCCTGAAGGCCGTCCCCGTCGGGTCAGCCGCCCGCGCCGCGGTCGGTGATCCGACGGTTCGTCGCGGTGATGGCGGCGCGCTCGTCGTCGGACAGGCCACCGGCGTGGAGGATCCGGCTCAGCACGTCGCTCTTCCGCTCGATGTAGTCGTCGATGTCCTCGGCCTCGGTGGCTGCCCGGCGTTTCACGGCGGCGTACTCGTCGCGGAGCGCCGGGTCGGCACGCAGCACGTCGCGGACGGCCAGGTGGTTCCGCAGCGCGAGCGAACCGATCGTGACGACGTAGGTGTTCGTCGGGGTGAAACGCTCCGGAGCCCGGAACGCCTGCCTGTCCGGGACGCCGAGTTCACCGCGCGGCTCGAACCCGATCGTCGCCATCGCCGCCACCGTAGCCGGCACGTCGGCTGCGTCCACCACGACGTCGACGTCGAGCACGGGCTTCGCCGCCAGGCCCGGCACGGAGGTGCTGCCCACGTGCTCGATGCTCCGGAACGGCACGTCGGCGTCTTCGAGTGCGGCGGCGTACGCGCCATGCAGCTGCCGGAACCGCTCGGGCCAGGCCGGCCGGTACTCGACGACCTCGATCACGGGGCCGGCGTCGGCGCGAGGAGCTGGAACATGACGTGGTCGCGCCAGACCCCGTCGATCTTGATGTACTCCGGCGCGAAGCCGTAGCGGGTGAAGCCCGCCGACTCGAGCGCGCGCTGCGAGCCGACGTTCTCGGGCAGGGTCTCGGCCTGCACGCGATGGAGCCGGAGCACGTCGAACGCGTGATCGGCGGCCGCGCGGACAGCGCGGGACGCGTGACCCTGGCGCGTGCGATCGGCGCGGATCCAGTACCCCATCGCGCACGACTGCAGGGCGCCGCGCGTGACGCCGCTCAGCGTGATCCGACCGAGGATTTCCCCGTCGGTCGACTCGATGACGAACGGCACCGCGTTGCCGGCCCGCTGCGCGGCGAGGGCCTGCGTGATGACGTCCCGCTGCCCGGACTCCGTGTAGTACGACGGCGCTCGTGCCGGTTCCCACGGTCGCAGGTGGTCGGCGTTCTCGGTGATGACCGCAGCCAGGACGGCCGCGTCGTCGAGGCGGAGTGGGCGCAACCGTGTGTCCATCGCGGAGGGTGTGGGATTCGAACCCACGAGACATCTCTGCCCACCTGTTTTCAAGACAGGCTCCATCGGCCGCTCGGACAACCCTCCAGTGACGCGACCACGTGGCGAGACGTGATCGCGTCCCGGGAAGTCTACCCGGGCCTCCAGGCTGGGGTGCGCGCGAGCGCGGACTAACGGGGCAGGGAGTCGAGCGCCGCTGCCAGGCCGTCGTCGGTGATGCCGCCGGTGAGCTCGTTGCCGGCGTCGACGACGTCGTCGGGAGCCTGGCCCATGACGACGCCGCGACCGGAGGTCGAGGCCCAGCGGAGCATGTCGATGTCGTTGCGGCCGTCACCCGCAGCGAAGACTCGGGACCGCGGGATGTCGAGCCACTCGCGCACGCGCTCCATCGCGGTGGCCTTCGTCACGCCCTCGGGAGCGATGTCGAGCCACGACGTCCAGCCGACGGAGTACGAGACCTTGTGCAGGCCCATCTGCTCGACGATCTGCAGGAAGTCCTCGGTGTCGTGGCCGGGCGAGATGACGACGACGCGGGTGGCCTCGACGCCGAGCAGCTGCTCGAACGGCACGTGCTCGCCCTCGACGGTCATGGTGTCGTCGGGGAAGTTGCCGGACAGCAGGAAGTGACCGGTCTCGTCCTCGACGCCGAACGCCGCGTTCTCGAGCGCGCCGTGGATGGTCTGCAGCACCTCGGACGGGTCGAACCGCTCGACGTGTTCGCGCACGTAGGAGCCGTCGGCGCGGCGGGCCAGGATGAGCGCACCGTTCGCGCACACCAGGTACTTCGGCCGGATGCCGAGGGTCTCGAGCAGGGGCACGGTCATGCCCTCGCTGCGGCCGGTCGAGAGCATGACCTCGTGGCCGGCGGCCTCGGCGTCACGGACGGCGGCGACGACTGCCTCGGTGATGACACCGTCCTCACGCATGGTGGTGCCGTCGATGTCGAGCGCGACCAGCCAGCGCTTGGTGCGGGCGGGCGCGTCGCTGCCCGCGCCCTGCGAGGTGCCGTCCACGAACCGTCCCTGGGTGCTCATCGGGGCTCGATCACCTCGACGCCACCGAGGTAGGGGCGCAGGACCTCGGGCACGACGACGGAACCGTCGGCCTGCTGGTGCGTCTCGAGGATCGCGACGATCCAGCGGGTGGTGGCGAGGGTGCCGTTCAGGGTGGCGACCGGAGCGGTCTTGCCGCTCTCGGTGCGGTACCGGATGTCGAGACGGCGGGCCTGGAACGTCGTGCAGTTCGACGTCGAGGTGAGCTCGCGGAACGTGCCCTGGGTCGGGACCCACGCCTCGATGTCGTACTTCTTCGCCGCGCTCGTGCCGAGGTCGCCGGCGGCGACGTCGATCACGCGGTAGTGGAGCCCGAGGTCCTGGAGCATCTGCTCCTGGTGGGAGACGAGGCGCTCGTGCTCGGCCTCCGCCTGGTCCGGGTGGACGTAGGCGAACATCTCGAGCTTGTTGAACTGGTGCACGCGGAGGATGCCGCGGTTGTCCTTGCCCGCCGAACCGGCCTCGCGGCGGTAGCAGGTCGACCAGCCGGCGTAGCGGTGTGCCTGTCCTTCCTCGAGCGGCAGGATCTCGTCGGCGTGGAACCCGGCGAGGGCGACCTCGCTCGTGCCGGTCAGGTACAGGTCGTCGGCTTCGAGCCGGTAGACCTCGGCCGCGTGCTCGCCGAGGAACCCGGTGCCGGCCATCGTCTCGGGGCGGACGAGCGTCGGGGTGATGAGCGGCTCGAAGCCGGCGGCGATCGCACGGTCGAGGCCGAGCGACATCAGCGCGATCTCGAGCCGGGCGCCCATGCCGCGCAGGAAGTAGAAGCGCGAGCCGGAGACCTTCACGCCACGCGGGATGTCGATGATGCCGAGGTGCTCGCCGAGGTCGGCGTGGTCCTTCGGCTCGAAGTCGAACTCGGGCTTGGTGCCGACGGTGCGGAGCGTGACGAAGTCGTCCTCGCCGCCCTCGGGCACCCCGGGGAGCACGACGTTCGGGATGCCGCGGACGACGGTGTTGAAGGTGTCCTCGGCCGCGGTGACGGTGGCCTGCGCCTCCTTCACCTTCGCGGCGAGGGCCTGGGCCTGCTGCACGAGCGCGGCCTTCTCGTCCTTCGGGGCCTTGGCGACGGTCTTGCCGAACGCGTTCTGCTCGGCGCGGAGCGACTCGAACGACGTGATCGCACTGCGACGGGCGGAATCGGCGGCGACGGCTTCGTCGACGACGGCCACGGAGGCACCACGCGCCTGCTGTGAAGCCTTGATGACGTCCGGGTTGTCGCGAAGCAGCTGTGGATCGATCACCGCCCCATCCTAGACGGGGGCAACCGCACGCAGCCTCGATCGGTAGCGTGGACGTATGTCGACCCCTTCGGAGACCGCGCCCGCGGACCAGGACGCCCTCCCCACCGAGCAGCGGACGGCCGCGGTGGTCTACAACCCGGTCAAGGTCCACCTGCCGACCCTCAAGCGCACGGTCGCGGAACACCAGCAGCAGGCCGGCTGGGCCGAGACCCTGTGGTTCGAGACCTCGGAGGAAGACCCGGGCGGCGGCATGGCCCGCGCGGCGATCGAGGCCGGTGCCGACGTCGTCGCGGCGGCCGGCGGTGACGGCACGGTCCGTGCGGTCGCCGAGGTCGTGCACGAGTCCGGTTCGACCCTCGCGCTACTGCCGAGCGGCACCGGCAACCTGCTCGCGCGCAACATGAAGCTCCCCCTCGACGACCTGGCCGCGAGCGTCCGGACGATCTTCCACGGCGACGACCGCAAGATCGACTTCGGCATGCTCAAGGTCGAGCGCCCCGGCGGTGAGCGCGAACGCTTCGGCTTCCTGGTGATGGCGGGCCTCGGGCTCGACGCCCGGATGCTCGTGAACACCCGCCCCGAGCTGAAGAAGAAGGTCGGCTGGCTCGCCTACGTCGACTCGCTGTTCCGCTCGGTGCGCGACGCGAACGCGTTCGAGTTCCGCTACCAGCTCGACGACGACGGCAATCACTCGCTCCGGGCGCACTCGCTCATCGTCGGCAACTGCGGGATGCTCCAGGCCGGCGCGATCCTGCTGCCCGACGCCGAGATCGACGACGGGGTGTTCGACATCGCCGTGATGCGTCCCCGCGGGTTCTTCGGCTGGGTGCGGATCGGTGCCCGGGTGTTCTGGGAGAACGGGATCCTGCGGGCGTTCCGCCGGTCGAACCTGGGCAAGACCGCCGTCGGCAAGAAGATCGTGTCGCGTTCACGCGAGGAACGACCCCTGCGCTACCTGCGCGGACAGGAGTTCACGGCGCGGCTCGAGCGGCCCGATGAGTTCGAGATCGACGGCGACCCGGTGGGCGAGGTCATCGCCTTCCGTTCGCGCATCGACCCGATGGGGCTCTCCGTGCGTGTGCCGGACCCGGCGGACGACCGCCACGGCTCGCGCCAGGTGCCCTGAGCCGACCCGGTCGCTGGCTCCGTCGCTCTGTCGCTCCGTCGCTCCGTCGCTCCGTCGCTCCGTGCGAGGTTCCGTCGTCCGTGCGAGGGCCGCGGGCTCTCACCGACTACGGAACCTCGCACCACACGGCATCACGGCACCGCGGAGCGCCGCGGAGCGCCGCGGAGCGCCGAGCTACCGCGCCCCGGGCTCGCCCGACACGATCGCGCGCAACCAGTCCCGCGCCTCGACGAACGCGGCGTCCGAGTAGCGGGCGGGCACCTCGGGGCGGGCACCGTCGGCACGCGGGTACGACCCGAGGAACGTCACGCGCGGGCTGAACCGACGCAGGCCGAGCAGCGCGTCCGCGACCCGCTCGTCGCGCACGTGCCCGTCGAGGTCGATGACGAACCGGTAGCGGCCGAGCTCGTCACCGATCGGGCGTGACGACAGCAGCCCCATGTTGATGCCCCGCGTCGCGAACTGCTCGAGCATGTCGACCAGGGCGCCGGGGTGGTCGGCGGGCAGCTCGACGATGACGCTGGTCTTGTCGGCGCCGGTCGGCTCGGGCAGGGCGAGGGTCTTCGACACGAGCACGAACCGGGTGACCGCCGAGGCGTTGTCCCCGATGGACGACGCGAGCACGACGACGTCGTGGTGGTCCGTGATGCCGGGCGGCGCGACGGCGGCGTCGGCGGTGGGGTTCGCCTCGAGCAGGGCGAGGGCCGCGGCGACGTTCGACGACGCCGGGATGTGGCCGTGGCCGGGCAGGTTCGCCTCGAGCCAGTTGTGCGTCTGCGCGTAGGCGACCGGGTGTGCGTTCACGGTGCGGACGTCGGCCATCGTCGTGCCGGGCCGGGCGACGAGCACGAAGTCGACGGGGACCAGGTACTCCCCCACGATCCGCACGCCGGGGATCCGGGCCAGGGCGTCCTGCGTGGCGCTGACCCCGCCGTCGACGCTGTTCTCGATCGCGATGACGGCCCCGATCGACCGGCCGGACATGACGTCGTCCAGGGCCTCACCGACGTTGTTGACGCTCCGCCAGGGCTTGCCGGCGGCGGCCTCAACGAGCTTCAGGGCCGCCTCGGTGAACGTGCCGGCGGGTCCGAGGTAGGAGTACGTGTCGGACGGCGCGGCGGGGTCGGTCATGCGGCGAGCCTATTGCAGGGACGGACTCCGTATGGGCGCAAGAAGCGCCCGTGCGGAGTCGCCAGGACTCCATCCGGAGTAGGCCTCAGTCCGTCGCCGCGCCCGTCAGCCGCTGCTCGCAGATCGCGGCGTCGTCATCCTCGCGCGGGTAGGTCAGCGCCGCGAAACGCCCCTCGGGGTCGAGCCGCGTCAGGAGCGACGCCGCGATGCCGTCGAGCTGCGCGACCTGCTCGTCGGAGAGCGCGTCGATGACCACCCGGCGGGCGGTGCGGACGTGGTCCGGAGCTGCCTCGACGATGGTGGCGTACCCGGCGTCGGTCAGGCGGACGTCGGTGGCGCGGCGGTCGGAGGTCGACGGGCACCGGGTGACGAGCCCGCGCTTCTCGAGGCGGGACACCACGTGCGACAGCCGCGGCAACGAGGCGTTCGTGGCCGAGGCGAGCGCCGACATCCGCAGGGTCCGGCTGTCGGTCTCGGAGAGCATCGCGATGACCATGTAGTCGAAGTGCGTCAGGTCGGCGTCGCGCTGCAGCTGCTGGTCGAGCGCCGCCGGCAGGAGCTCCATGACCGCGACGAGCTTCATCCACGCGCGCAGCTGCTCGCGGGTGAGCCACGGGGTCTCGTCGGTCATGACCTGATCATACCGAAAGGTTGTCCCTTTAACCAGTGCTGCGCACGGCGGACGAACCAGACGAACCAGACGAACCAGACGAACCGCCAGCGCGACGCGACCGCACCACTCCGACCGCGAGCACCACCACCACGACGACGAGCAGCGCCCCCTCGACGAGCAGCAGCCGTGTGCCGTAGTCGAACGGCAGCACGGTGGGGTTCTTCTGCCCGTGGTCCTTCGCGGCGATCTCCGGCAGGACCACCAGGGCGAGCACGCTGCCGAGCACGATCGCCGCCTGCACGACGACGAGCACCCAGGCCCGCAGCGAGCGTCCGGCCCGACGCAGCAGCAACCCGGCACCGACCACGAACGGGGACAGGACCGCGTCGTGCAGCACCACCGCCGCGAGCAGCCACACCCCGAGCCCGCCGATGCGGTTCGGCTTGACGGACGTCACGAGCACGTACGCCCCGAACGCGATGACCAGCACGCCGATCACCACGAGCACGATCCGCGCGGCCCTCACCGGAGCACCTCGATCTTCTCGATCCACTTGGTCTGCAGCACACCGGGCCGCCCGGGAGCGATGATCCGCGCCGGGAACCCGTGGTCCAGGTCGAGCGTCGCACCGTTCAGCTCGAGGGCGATGAGCGTCGTCGGGTCCTCGGCGTACTCCGGTCCCATGTCCATGATCCGGTAGCCGCCGTGCCGTTCCAGGCTCGTCACCCGCACGTGCGACCCCTGCGGCGCCTGCACGGCGTCGAGCAGGTCGCGCATCCGCACGCCCTTCCAGGTCGCCATCTGGCTCCACCCCTCGACGCACGAGATCGGCAGGTCGACCTGCGCGGTGCCGAGCGCGACGAGTTCCGCCCGGACGAACGTCCGGCTCACGTCGTGGCCGACGACGGTGAGCGTCCAGTCGGCGGCGGTCGCGCTGGCGAGCACACCGGCCGCACGCGCGGTCCGGTTCACCGGCAGTCCGTTCGCGCCGATGCCGCGGCCGCGGGCGCCGAAGACGTTGAACGGTTCCGCGAGCTTCGAGGACTGCCCTGCCGTGAGCGCGACGACACCGACGGTCGCCGCCGTCACGCCGGCGAAGAACCCGCGTCGGGCGATGCGCTGGCGTCGTCCGGTGGCTGCGTCCGGCGTCGGCCTGGAGGCCCGGCTCGGCTCCCCCACGTCGGCCGTCGGCTGGCCGGGACTCGGCTCCTCGGACACCTCACGGGTCTCCGGCGCCGTGTCCGGTCCGGAGGGCCGGGACTCGACGCCGGCGGGGGCGGGGGCGTCGTCGACGCCGTCGATCCAGCGGAACACGCGGCCCAGCAGACCCGGGGCGGTGGGCCGGGCGGTCTCGGCACCCGCAGCGTGCGGGGCGGACGCGGGATGAGCCTCCAGGCCGGGTGGGAGCAGTTCACTGCCGGACGCGGGGTCCGCGATGAACCGGCCGTGCGCGTCGTAGGAGTCGCGCTTCCGCCAGTAGCGGGCGATGACCGGCAGCTTGGCGGCGATGTGGATGGCCAGCGACCCGATGATCACGTAGGCCAGGGCGTTGTGCACCTGGCGGAACGGGAACGGCCACGGGTACCACTGGTACGTGTTGAGCAGGCCGGTGACGACCTGGATGATCGACGCGGACACGAGCACCGCGATCGACAGCCGCTCGAGCAGGTGCAGCACGCCGCGCACCGGGGGCACCTGCACCAGGGCGGGCATGACGGTGTTGAGCTTGGCGAGCAGCAGCGGGATGATCGCGATCCCGGTCGTGATGTGCAGGCCCTGCGTGAACTGGTACAGCTGCGTCGGACGGGTCGGGAACCGCATCCAGCCGAGCGGTTCCTGCAGCAGGTGGCTGTAGATCCCGGTGCCGAAGCAGATCAGGAACGCGATGCCGAGCAGACGCCCGAGCACCACCGCCGAGCGGGCGTTGCGGTTGGGGGACGCCAGAGCTGCTCGTCCGTCGTGCAGCAGGCGCTGGAGGCCGGATAGCCTCGACGGACCATGAGCGACCGACTGCGTGCCTTCCGACCGTCCCTGGCCGACGGCACCGCCGTCCGGATCGGCGCGGTGCTGGCCGTCGTGGGAGTACTCGCCCTGTCGGGCGTCATCGCCGTCGGCGTCACGCATCTGGGGTTCCTCCGATCGGGCCATCGTTCTGCATTCGTTGCGTGGACACTGATCGCTTGGACCGTCTTCGTGATCGCCGTGCTCGCGGTGCGTTTCGTGCCCGTCCGGTGGATGACCACCATGGTCATCGGCGGAGCGGTGGTGATCGGCATCGCCGCGCTGGTCGGACCGCCGAACACGAGCACCGACTCCGCCCGGTACGCGTGGGACGGCATCGTCCAGCATGCCGGTGTCTCACCGTACGCGCACACCCCCCAGTCCGCGGCACTGTCCGGTCTCCGACCCGGCTGGTTGTTCCCCGACAAGGTCGACGGCACGTGCGATCCGCTGAAGCCCCGGTTCCGCGGGCTCGGCGACGGCGCGGACGGGCACTGCACCGCGATCAACCGGCCGGACGTCACGACGATCTACCCGCCGATGGCGCAGCTGTGGTTCGCCGCGGTGCGGTTCTTCGTGCCGGCGACCGCGCAGTACCTGCCGTTCCAGGTCGCCGGGCTGCTCGTGTCGCTCGGTGTGACCGTCGGGCTCGTCCTGGTGCTCCGCCGGATCGGCCGTCCGACCTGGTGGGCGGCGCTCTGGGCCTGGTCGCCGCTCGTCGCCTCCGAGGCGGTCACCAACTCGCACGTCGACGTCGTCGGCGCCGCCCTCGCCACGGCCGGTGTCGTGCTCGTCGCCTTCGGCCGGCCGATCTGGGGCGGCATCGCGCTCGGGGCTGCGACCGCGACGAAGCTCATCCCGGCGATCGTGTACCCGCCGTTGCTCGGCCGCGGTCGGGCCTGGTGGGCGATCCCGATCGGCATCGCGGTGTTCGGGCTGCTCTACGTGCCCTACGTGCTGACGACCGGGCTCGACGTGCTCGGGTACCTGCCCGGCTACCTGAACGAGGAGGGCTACGAGGACGGCTCCCGGTTCGCGCTGGTGTCGCTCGTGGTCAAGGGCGACGCTGCGACCCTGGTGGTGGGGCTCCTGGTGCTGCTGGCGGCGTTCGTGGCGTGGCGGTTGTCCGACCCGGCGCGGCCGTGGTCGGGCGAGGTCCTGATGATCGGCGTGACGTTCCTCGCCGTCACGCCGCGCTACCCCTGGTACGCGCTGCTGCTCATCCCGTTCGTGGTGCTGTCCGGGCGGTGGGAGTGGTTGTCGATCGGCCTCGCCATCGCGCTGCGCGGGGTGTGGCCGTCGGCGGACGCCTACCGGTGGTGGTTGCTCGCGGCCGTGGTGGTCATCGTGGTCGTCACGCTCCTGCGCACGGAGCGGTCGGAGTGGCGACGGTGGTGGGAGCGGCTGTCGTTCCGGCGCGTGGAACACGTACGCTGACGACCATGGCACCCGCGATCCTGCTCGGTACGACCGGCTCCGTGGACCCGGCTCCCGCCGGGCTCGTCGACCGCTTCGGGCGTCGCGCCGTCGACCTCCGGGTGTCGCTGACCGAGCGCTGCAACCTGCGCTGCACCTACTGCATGCCCGCGGCCGGGCTGCCGTTCGCCCCCGACGAGGCCCTGATGACGGCGACCGAGATCGAGCGGCTGGTCCGGATCGGCTCGTCGCGGTTCGGCGTCCGCAAGGTCCGGTTCACCGGCGGGGAGCCGATGCTCCGGCACGACCTGGTCGACGTGATCGCCCGGTGCGCCGCGCTGCCCGACGCACCGGAGCTGTCGCTCACCACGAACGCGATCGGCCTCGCCCACCGCGCCCAGGGCCTGTACGACGCCGGGCTGCGGCGCGTGAACGTGTCGCTCGACACCGTCGACCCCGACGTCTTCACCACCGTGACCCGCCGCCCGTTCCTCGACAAGGTGATCGCCGGACTGTCGGCCGCGCACGACGCCGGACTCGACATCAAGGTGAACGCGGTGCTGCTGCGCGGGATCAACGACGAGGCCGCCCCGGAGCTCCTCCGCTGGTGCCTGGAGCGTGGCTACGAGCTGCGGTTCATCGAGCAGATGCCCCTGGACCCCGACCACGCCTGGGACCGCACCTCGATGATCACCGCCGCCGAGATCCGCGCGCTGCTGGCGACGTCGTTCGTGCTCACCCCGGACGACGCCCCGCGCGACGGTGCCCCGGCGGAGCGGTACCGCGTGCACGACTCCGTGACCGGCGAGCCCCTCGGCACCGTCGGCATCATCGCGAGCATCACCGAGTCGTTCTGCGCCGACTGCACCCGCACCCGGCTGACCGCCGACGGGCACGTGCGCAGCTGCCTGTTCTCCGACGAGGAGACCGACGTGCTCGGGCCGATGCGCTCCGGGGCGGACGACGACCAGGTCGCCGAGCTCTGGCGGCTCGCGATGTGGGCGAAGCCGCGCGACCACGGTGACGACAGCGACGAGCTCGTGCACCCGACGCGTGGCATGAGTGCGATCGGCGGCTGAGGCTTGACCACGATCCGGTTCTTCGCCGCTGCCCGCGCTGCCGTGGGCGTCGACTCCCTGACCACGACGGACCCCACCATCGAGGCCGCCCTCGGCGCGATCGACGCGGCCGACGTCGCGGACCCTGCGCGCTGGAGTGCGTTGCAGGAGCGCTGCTCGTACCTGGTCGACGGCGTGACCACGCGTGACCGGGCGACCTCGCTCGACGGTGTCGAGGTCGTCGACGTCATGCCGCCCTTCGCCGGCGGCTGAGTTCGGCGGCTGAGCGGTACGCCCGTTCCTTCCCAGAACGCGCGCGATACCTGGTGCTTTCGGGCATACCTGGTGCGAACTTCCGACCAGGTACGCCCGATTCGACCAGGTACGCCCGGAACGACCCGGTACGCCCGACTCGACCCCGTGCCCGCGCACCCCGCACCCGTTCCTTCCCAGAACGCCCGCGATACCTGGCGTCTCCGGGCGTACCGTGTCGGAACTTTCGACCAGGTACGCCCGATTCGACCAGGTACGCCCGGAACGACCGGGTACGCCCGACTCGACCCCGTGCCCGCGCCCGCGCCCGCGCACCCCGCGCCCGTTCCTTCCCAGAACGCGCGCGATACCTGGTGCTTCCGGGCATACCGTGTCGGAACTTCCGACCAGGTAAGCCCGATTCGACCAGGTACGCCCGGAACGACCCGCCCGCGCCCGACCCCGCCCCGCCCTACGGCGAGACGGACAGCACGATGAACGCGGCGAAGATCACCAGGTGCACCCCACCCTGCAGCCGAGTGGCACGACCGGGCAGCACGGTGAGCACCGCCGCGACGATCGTCAGCGCGAGCAACACGATCTGCGACGGCCCGAGCCCGAGCAGCAGCGTCCCCGGCATGAACAGCGAGGCGACCGCGATCGAGGGGATCGTCAGACCGATCGACGCCATCGCGGAACCCATCGCCAGGTTCAGGCTCGTCTGGATCCGGTTCCGTGCGGCGGCCTTCGACGCGGCGATGCCCTCCGGCAGCAGGATGAGCAGCGCGATCACGACACCGACGAACGACGGCGGGAACCCGACGGCGGCGACCCCGGCCTCGATCGCGGGCGACTCCACCTTGGCGAGCCCGACCACGGCGACGAGCGCGACGACGAGCAGCCCGAGCGACACCATCGTGGTGCGTCCGGACGGGCGGGCGGCGTGGGCGTCCTCGGACTCGACGAGCACCCCGCCGGCACGGTTGACCGGCAGGAAGAAGTCGCGGTGCGCCACGGTCTGCGTGACGACGAACAGCCCGTAGAGCACCAGTGACGCGATCGCGACGAACACCAGCTGCGTCCCCGTGAAGGAGGCGTCGTCGGTGCCGGTGGTGAACGTCGGCAGCACCAGGGTCAGCACGGCGAGCGCGGCCACCGTCATGGTCGCGGCGCTCGCGCCCTCCTGGTTGAAGCGCACGGTGTTGTGCCGCAGGGTCCCGATCAGGATCGCGAGGCCGACCAGCCCGTTCATCGTGATCATCACCGCCGAGAACACCGTGTCGCGCGCCAGGGTCTCGGCCTGCGCACCGCCCGAGCTCGACAGCGAGATGATGAGCGCGACCTCGATGATCGTCACGGCGACGGCCAGCACGAGCGAGCCGAAGGGTTCCCCGACCCGGTGTGCGACGACCTCGGCGTGGTGGACGGCCGCCAGGACCGTGACCGCGAGCACGACGGCGACGACGACCACCACGGCGGTGCCGAGCCCGTAGCGGCCGTACGAGAACGCGAGCACGACGGCCGCCAGGATCGGCGTGGCCACGGGCCACACCTTGGGGAGCCAGGAGGTCATCCGACCATTGTCTCAACCGCGGGGCGCGTAGACCGCCACTTCGGCTGCGGGGACGTCGATGCACACCGCGTCGCCGGGGGCGATCCCGAGCGCGGTCAGCCGCGCGAGCGTCAGGTCCGCCACCAGGTCACCGGCCCGCACCCGCACCAGTCCGTCGCGCGGCTCGAGCGACGAGACGGTGCGCGCGGCTCCGGCACCGTTCCGCGTCAGCACGGCGGCCGTCGGGTGGAAGGCAGCCAGGGCGGGCCGGCCGGGAGGCACGGCGTGCGTCCCGGACGCCAGCTCACCCCCGCCGTCGATCGCGATCCCACCCCCGGTGGCGGTCCCGCGCACCAGCGCGAGTCCGGAGAACGTCGCGGCGAACGCACTCGTCGGACGACCGAGCACGGCCGCGGGGGTGCCCTGCTCGACCACCCGGCCGCCCTCGAGCACGACGACGCGGTCGGCCAGGGCGACGACCTCGACCGGGTCGTGGGTGACGAGCACCGCGGGCCGGCCGGCGACGGCGGTCCGGAGTGCCGCGCGGACCTCGTCCTGCGCGCCGACGTCGAGCGCCGAGGTCGGTTCGTCGAGCAGCAGCACCGCCGGGTCGGTGGCGAGCGCCCGGGCGATCGCGACACGCTGCGCCTGACCCCCCGAGAGAGTCCCGGGGTCACGGGTGGCCAGGTCGGCGACCCCGACGGCGTCTAGCGCATCGCGGGCGAGCTGCCGGGCCGCGGCGCGACCGGCTCCGGCGGCTCGGGGCCCGAAGGCGACGTTCCCGACGACGTCGAGGAACGGGAACAGATCGGGCCGCTGTGCGACGAGTCCGGTCCGACGGCGGTGCGCGGGCAGGGTGTGCCGTGGACTCGAGGCACGGACCCCGTCGAGTTCGATGAGGCCAGAGTCGATCGGCAGCAGCCCGGCCAGGGCCTCGAGCACCGTCGACTTGCCCGCGCCGTTCGGCCCGATGACCGCCAGGCACTCCCCCGCCCGGACCTCGATCGCGACGTCGACGTCCCGCGGCTCGACGACGACGTGCGCCCGGACTCCCATCGCACCCTCGGCCGTCATGCCAGGGCTCCGCGGGTCCGGAACGACGAGGCCCCGATGACGACGACGGCCACCACGACGAGCACGACCGCCAGCGCCACCGCGGTGTCCGGGTCGACCTCGCGCTGCAGGTAGACCTCGAGCGGCAGGGTCCGCGTGACCCCCTGCAGGCTGCCGGCGAAGGTCAGGGTGGCCCCGAACTCGCCGAGCGCCCGGGCGAAGCACAGCACGAGCCCGGACACGATCCCCGGCAGGACCCGCGGCGTCGTGACGGTCAGGAACGTCCGGGTCGGCCCGGCGCCCAGCGTCGCGGCGACCCGCTCGTACCGGTCACCCTCGACGCGGAGCGCCCCCTCGACCGAGGACACCAGGAACGGCATCGCGACGAAGGTCTGCGCGATGACCACCGCCGTCGTGGTGAACGCGATGTGCAGGCCGTGGTCGTCGAGGAACGCCCCGACCACCCCGAGCCGACCGAAGGCCGCGAGCAGGGCGAGACCACCGACCACCGGCGGCAGCACGAGCGGCAGGAGCACGACGGCCCGGGCGACGCCGACCCAGCGCGACCGCGACCGCGCGAACAGCACGGCGAGCGGGTACCCGAGGACGAACGCGACGCCCGTGGCCGCGAGCGCCGTGCCGAGGCTGAGCGCGAGCGCGGTCAGTGACGCGGTGGAGGTCACGAGCCCGACGAACGACGACCAGTCCACCCGGCCGAGCATCGCGAGCACCGGCACGACGACGAACAGCCCGCCGAGCACCGCGGGCAGCGGGAGCCACCACGCGACCGGCGGCCGTCCGTCAGCGCGCGGAGCCACGGGTCAGGGCTTCCCGAAGCCCGCGTCGGAGAGCACGCGCTGCCCGGCCGCGGAGCGGACGTACTCCGAGAACGCCTGCGCGAGCTCCGGGTCCTGGGATTCCCGGAGCACGCCGATCGGGTACGTGTTGACGGCCTTGCTCGATTCGTCGAACGGGACCCCGTCCACCTTGCCGCCGGCCCCCCGGACGTCCGTCACGTAGACGAGTCCGGCATCGGCCTGACCGGACTCGACCTTGCCGAGCACGTCGGTGACGGACTGCTCCTCGCTGACCGGCTCGAGGTCGACGCCCGATGCGGACTCGACCTTCGCCGTCGCGGCACCGCACGGCACCGGGGCGGCGCACGTGACGAGCTGGACACCCGGAGCCGTCAGGTCGTCGAGGCCGCCGATGCCCCGCGGGTTGCCCGGGGCGACCGCGATCTCGAGCGTGTTCGTGGCGAAGGCCCGCGGCGACCCGGTCACCAGGTCACCCGAGGTCAGCTTCGTCATGTTCGCCTGGTCCGCCGCGGCGAACACGTCGGCGGGGGCGCCGTTCTGGATCTGGGTGACGAGGTCGCTGGAGCCGGCGAACGAGAACCGGATCGAGGCGCCGGGGTGCGCGGTCTCGTACTGCTTGCCCAGGGTCGTGAAGGTCTGCTGCAGGGACGCGGCGGCGAAGACGGTGATCGAACCCGACACGTCGGCGTCCGCGCTCGACGACGGTGACGAGGACCCCGCGGGAGCGTCGGCGGTGGAACACGCCGACAGGCCGAGCGTCGCCAGGACGGCGAGGGGTACGAGCAACGAGCGGGAACGACGGGTCATCGGGGGTCCTCCTGGTGGGCGGGTGCCTCGACGGCGACCATCGTGGCCTTGACGGACGCCACCGCGACGGACCCGACCTCGAGCCCCAGGTCGCGGACGGCCTCGGCACTCATCAGGGACACCACACGGTGCGGACCGCACTGCAGTTCGACCTGCGCCATCACGGTGTCGACGACCAGGTCGGTGACGATCCCGACGAAGCGGTTGCGCGCCGAGCTCTTCACCGCGGACGCCGGGTCGGTCAGCTCCGAGCTGCGTTCCCGTGCGTAGGCGGCGACCTCGCGACCGTCGACCACGGCTCGCCCCGCGTCGTCCGTGGCACGGGTGAAGGTGCCGCCGTCGACGAGCCGACGAACGGTGTCGTCACTGATCCCGAGGAAGGCCGCAGCCTCCCGTACCCGCAGTTGCGTCATGATCAACCGATCCTATCCGCGGATGCGGCGGCAGGGGCGGTGGAGGTGACCAGGCTGGGTCAGGACCGGTGCTCGATCGACACGGGCAGGCCCTCGCGACGCCAGGCCTCGAAGCCGCCGTCGAGCACCGCCACGCGCCTCCCGGCCGGCTGCCGAGCCGCCCACGCGTCCGCGCGGGGTCCGCGTGCGCAGTAGACGACGACCTCGTCAGCGCCGGTGTCGTCGGTGACGGCACCGGCGACCACGCCGTCCGCGCGTTCCTCGGCGGTCCGGACGTCGACGACGACCAGCGGGTCCGACGGGTCCGCCACCCTGGCGGCCAGGGCGGACGGCGCGATGCGCGGCGCCGCGGAGGCACCGGCAGCAGGTGCCGGTCGACGCGAGGCGGGCCCCCGACGGACGGGGCTCTCGGTCCAGCGCCACCGGCGGGCGTCGACGGTCAGGACGCGTCCGAGCAGCGGGTCGCCCGTGCCGGTGACCAACGCGAAGACCTGTCCCGCCATCACCGCACCGACCGCGCCGCACAGTGCGGGGACGACACCGTCGAGGGCGCATGACCCCTCGTCCGGCAGGGCGTCGGGGTGCACGTCGTGGAAGTCGACGCCGTCGGGCCCGGCGTCGCGGAAGACGCTGACCTGCCCGTCGTGGCCGAGCACGGTGCCCCACACGAACGGCACGCCGGCCGCAGCGCAGGCATCCGAGACGGCCCGGGTGACCACGACCGAGTCGGCGGCGTCCACCACGACGTCGTGTCCGGCGACCAGGTCCGGCGTGAACGACGCGACCACGGCGACCGCGTCGAGTTCGGGGTCGACGGCGAGAGCTCGGGCGACCGCGACCCGTGCCTTCGGCGAGCCGACGTCCGCGGCGGTGAAGAGCGTCTGCCTGGCCAGGTTCGAGGCGTCGACCGCGTCGGGGTCGACCACGGTGAGCCGACCGATCCCGGCGAGGTACGCGACCACCGGCGCCCCGAGCCCGCCGGCCCCGACGACGAGGACGCGTGATGTGGCCAGGCGTCGCAGCCCGGTGACCCCGACCTCGGCGAGCGCGGCGGTCCGCGAACCGAGCTGCACCCGCCCCGGGGAGAGCGCGGCGGCGGGGGCGACGAGGGGTTCCATCCCGTCATTCTGGCCCGTCGCACCGAACTCCTGCATGTGAGAGTTCAGTGCCTGGACGCGGCGGATCCCCAGAGCAGATCGGTACGGTCGCGGGCGTGAGTTCCCCCCGCACCGGCACCGTCCCGGTCCGACGCACGACGTCGGACGGGTCGGTGCGCGCGCGCTCGCTGGGTCTCGTCGCGGCGGCCGTCCGGGCCCTCGCAAGGACCCCCGAGATCACCGTCGGTGCGCTCGGCGTCGTCGTCGCAGCGGCCTTCAGCTGGGTGCCGTCGCTCTGGTACGACGAGGCCGCGACCGTCGCGAGTGCCCAGCGGAGCTGGCCGGCGCTGTGGGCCGAACTGCAGAACGTCGACGCCGTCCACGGGCTGTACTACGCCGTGATGCACGTCTGGTTCACACTCGTCGGGTACTCGCCGTTCACGCTTCGGTTCCCGAGTGCCCTCGCCATCGGGGTCTCCGCCGGGCTCGTCGTCGCCCTCGGCCGTCGTCTCGGCGGCGTGCGGCTCGGCGTCGTCTCCGGGATCGTGTTCCTGGTCCTGCCCCGCGTCGCCTGGGCCGGCACCGAGGGGCGCCCGTACGCCACCGTCACGACCTTCGCCGTCGCGCTGACCCTCGTGGGGCTCACCGCGGTCCGCCGCACCCGGATCCGGCACCACGCGACCCGGTGGTGGGTCGTCTACGGCATGCTCGCCGTGGTCGCCGTGCTGTTCAACGTCTACCTGGCCCTGGCCGTCGTCGCGCACGGGGTCGTGCTCCTCTGGACCGCCGTCGCCGACCGCGCCGCGCGGCGCGACGCCGTGCTCTCCGAGCGCAGCGGTCCGGTGGCCGCGCCGATCGTCGACCGAGCCGCGTTCGTGCGCTGGGGCGTCGCCGCCGTGGGCGCCGCACTCGTGGTGTCGCCGTTCATCGTGCTCGCCGCCGGGCAGGCCAAGCAGGTCGGCTGGATCACCGGCGTCGGGTGGGCCACCGTGCGCCAGGTCGTCGCGACCGCGTGGTTCGGTGCCGTCTGGCCGTACGCGGTGCTCGGGTGGGTCCTGATGATCGTCGGGGTCGTGCTCGCCGTGCGTGCCGCCCGACGCCCTGCCCCGGCCGCCCGCGACCTGCTCCGGATGCAGGCCGTCCGCGTCGCCGTCCCCCTGATGGTCCTGCCCACCGCACTGCTCGTCGGCGCCACCACGGCCGGGGAGCACCTGTACACCCCGAAGTACGCCAGCCTGAGCCTGCCGTTCGTCGCACTGCTCATCGGCCTGGCGATCACGGCGATCCGACCCCGGCGGTGGCTGGCGCTCGCGGTCGTCGGGATGCTGCTCGTGTCGGCCCCGACGAGCACGATCGTCCGGCTGCCCCACGCCAAGCAGGACTCGCACTGGGCGAACGCCGCAGCGATCATCGAGCGCGAGCGGGACCGGCGCACCGACCGGAACGAGGGCGTCGTGTTCGGCAGCGTCTGGCGGCACCCCGGCACCACCGCGCAGGTCATCGCCGATTCCTACCCCGAAGCCTTCACCGGGATGCGCGACCTCGCCGTCGCCGAGACCGGGGCCGAACGCGGACAGCTCTGGAACGTCAACGGCGACGTGGCCAAGACGGTGCCCGAGCGGATCTCCGGCATCGACACCGTGTGGTTCGTCGGCGGCAAGTCGCGGAACATCCGCCCGCAGGTCACCGAGACGCTGGTGGCCGAGGGCTTCCACGTCGTGCGCTACTGGCACACCGGCACGGTCATCCTCTGGAAGTACAGCCGCTGACGGTGGCGGTCCAACCGCCGACGGTGGCGGTCCAGTCGCTGACGGTGGCGGTCCAGCCGCCGACGGCTGTGCCGGGGCGTCGGGTCAGTGCACCACGCGTGCGCCGTGCACCGGACCGGTGGCCCGGAGTGCGACGAGGCCGGCGGCGCTGAGTTCGACCTGCAGTTCGAGCGCGGCATCACGGTCGCCCACCAGGAACGCCACGGTCGGGCCGCTGCCGGACACCAGGCCGGCCAGGGCACCGGACTTCTCACCGAGCTCCAGCGTCGCCGCGAGCCGGGGCTGCAGCCGCATGGCCGGTGCCTGCAGGTCGTTGTGGACGCAGTCGGCGAGCAGGTCGGGGTCACCCGCGCGCAGCGCCTGCAGCACGTTGGCCTCGACCACGGGGTGCGACGGCGCCGGGGAGATGTCGGCTCGGTAGCGCTCGCGGTGCTCGTCGAGCGCACGGTAGACGGCGGGGGTGCTCAGCCCGTCGTCGCTCAGGGCGAGGACCCAGTGGAACTCACCCTTGGCCAGCGCGGGGCTCAGCTCGTCACCGCGGCCGGTGCCCACGGCGGTGCCGCCGGCGAAGGCGAACGGCACGTCGGCGCCGAGCTGCGCGGCGAGCCGGAGCAGCTCCTCGCGACCGAGCGCGGTGCCCCAGAGCGTGTCGACGGCGAGCAGGGTCGCCGCGGCGTCCGCGGAGCCACCGCCCATGCCGCCGGCGACGGGCACCTGCTTGTCGATGGTCAGCCGCACCCCACCGCGGTGTCCGGCTGCGTCGGCCACGAGCCGGGCCGCACGGATGGCGAGGTTCGACTCGTCGACCGGCACGGTGCTCGTGTCGATCGGCCCCGTGAAGGTGACCGAGAAGTCGTCGGCGGCCTCGGCGGTGACGTCCTCGTACAGGGACACCGCCTGGTACGCCGTGGCGACGTCGTGGTAGCCGTCGTCCTGCAGCGCCCCGACGGACAGGAACACGTTGATCTTGCCGGGGGCGCGCGTCCGCACGCGGGTCGGTGCGGCCAACGTGGTCATGCGCCCAACCTATCCCGCTGCGGCTGCCGTGAACCCCCGCGCCAGGTCCGCGGTGATGTCGTCGATGTGCTCGAGGCCGATCGACAGGCGGATGAGTCCGTCCCCCACCCCGGCGGCTGCCCGCTCAGCGGAGGTCATCTGCACGTGGGTGGTCGATGCCGGGTGCACGACGAGCGATCGGACGTCACCGAGGTTCGAGACGTGGTCGAACAGCTCGAGCGCCGCCACGAACCGTCGGCCCGCGGCGACCCCGCCGGCCAGGTCGAACGACAGCACGGCCGACGGCCCCTTCGGCACGTAGCGCTGCTGCAGGTGGTGCCACGGCGAGTCCGGCAGGCCGGCGTAGTGCACGTGCTCGACCTGGTCGTGGGCGTCGAGCCAGCTCGCCACGGTGGCGGCGTTCGACACGTGCCGGTCCATGCGGAGCGACAGCGTCTGGATGCCCTGGAGCACCAGGAACGCGTTGAACGGTGCGATCGCGGGCCCGAGGTCGGCGGACAGCTTCGAGCGGGTGCGCTGGATGAACGCCCGTCGCCCGAACTTCTCGGCGAAGTTCGTGTTCGCGAACCCGGACTGCTCGGTCGTGGCCAGCTGCGGGTAGGCGCCGGCGTGGGCCGCCCAGTCGAAGTTCCCGCTGTCGACGATGAGCCCGGCGATGGCGCTGCCGTGTCCGGCCAGGTACTTCGTCGCCGAGTGCACGACGATGTCGGCGCCGTGCTCGATCGGGCGGACCAGGTACGGCGTCGCGATGGTGTTGTCGACGATGAGCGGCACACCGGCCTCGTGCGCGACCCCGGCCACCCCGGCGAAGTCCAGGACGTCCCCGCGGGGGTTCGGGATGGACTCGCCGAAGAACGCCTTCGTCTCCGGACGCGCCGCCGCCGCCCACTCGGACAGGTCGGTCGGGTCCTGCACGAACGTGAAGGTGATGCCGAGGTCCCGCAGGGTCGAGGCGAACAGCGTGTAGGTCGCGCCGTACAGCGAGGCGCTCGACACCACGTGGTCACCGGCGCGTGCGACACCGAGCACGGCCAGCGACGTCGCCGCCTGCCCGGACGCCAGCGCCAGCGCACCGATCCCGCCCTCGAGGTCGGCGATCCGGCGCTCGAGGGCTGCCGCCGACGGGTTGTTCACCCGCGTGTAGGTGTGGCCGGGAGCGTCGAGCATGAAGCGCGCGGCGGCGTCCTCGCCCGACGGGTAGACGTAGGCGGCGCTCTGCGCGATCGGCGGCACGTTCGCGCCCCAGCCAGGGTCGGCCTTGAAGCCGGCGCGGATCTGGCGGGTCTCGAACGCCCAGCCGTCCTCCGCGTTGGTCGGCGCGGCCCCCATCAGGACTGCGCCCCGACCGACTGCCGGACGAGCGGGATGACCTGCTCGCCGAACCGGTCCATCTCCTCGAGCTGCGGCGAGAACTGCAGCAGGAGCGTGTCGACGCCGGCGTCCTCGAACTCCCGGATGCGGTCCGCCACCTGCGACGGCGTCCCCACGAAACCGGGGCGCAGTCCGCGGTTCGACACCGAGTAGTCCTCGAGCGAGGGCACGTGCTCGAGCTGCGACTTCGAGATGAAGTCCTGGTACGACTCGTACGCCTTGCCGTGCTGCACGTCGGTGATCCGGGCGAGCTCGGCCTGCGCCTCTTCCTCGGTCTCGCGCACGATGACGTACGCGGCCATGCCGAACGCCTCGAACGGCGGCAGGCCGGCGTCGATGCGGCGCTGCTTCATCTCGTCGATCTTCGCGCGGAGCTCCGGGGCCGTGCCGCCGTGCGTGACGTAGGCGTCGGCGTACCCGGTGATGGCGGCCTTGCCGGCCTCGCTCTCCCCACCGGCGTAGATGCGCGGCGTCACGCGGGGCTTCGGCTCGAGGTGCGCGTTCTCGATGTCGTAGTACTCGCCCGAGAACGAGTACGGGGTCTCGCGCCACAGACCCTTCATGACCTCGACGAACTCCGCGGTGCGCTTGTACCGGTCGTCGTGCTCCGAGAAGATCCCGCCGTACTGCTTCGCCTCTTCCGCCCACCAGGCGCTCACGACGTTGAAGGTGAACCGGCCGCACGAGATGTCGTCGATCGTCGCCGCCTGCTTCGCCGTCACCGCGGGCAGGTGGTACCCGGGACGCATGGCCGCCATGATCTCCAGGCGCTCGGTCGTCGCCGCGATGGCCGCCGCGAGCGACCACGCCTCGAGCGAGGGCGCCGCCGTGCCCTTGATGTCGTTGAGGTTGAGCTCCGGCACGAGCGTCAGGTCGAAGCCGATCCGCTCGGCGCGCTGCGCCAGGCGCTTCACGTAGTCGAAGGTGACCGGCATGTTCTCGTTGTCGACGTTGCGCAGCCAGCCGCCGAAGAGCGGGGTCCAGTATCCGAATCGCACGTTGGTTCCTTGGGGGTGTGGGAAAGGCGGACGGGAGGCCCGTGGCGGGCCCGCCACGGGCCTCCAGTCCGGTGGTTCTTGCGTTCTCAGGCCGTGAGCTGCGCCGCGTACTGCGTCTCCAGCAGACCACCGAGGTACTTCGCGATGGAGCGCGGGCCGGAGGCCGGCGCGGACTCCTCGACCGCGGGGTTGTAGTTCGTGTTCGTGTTGATGTCGTAGACGACGGTACGGCCGTCCGTCGTCTCCATGAACTCGACGCCCGCGATGGTGATGCGCTGGTCGGCGAGGAACGTGCGGAGCTGCTGGACCAGCGGGTGCTCGGCGGTGATCTCGGTCCGGACGGCGAACGCCGGGGGCGCACCGGCGGTCTCGGTGCCGGGCACGTCGCAGACGGCGCCGGCGATGACCTGCGGCACCTCGCACGCGTCGGCGGGGCAGAGCTCGAAGCTGCCGGCGCTGGTGTCGACGCGGACGGCGTACACGAACTCGCCGCCGACGAACTCGACGCGGGTGATGAAGGGCTCGCGGGCCGTCAGGTACTCCTGCAGCAGGGTGATGCCGTCGACCGGGGCCTCGAACTCGGGGCTGTCGACGTAGGCGTCGAACTCGGCGAGCGAGTCGAACCGCCGCACGCCCAGGCCCTTGCCGCCCTGGTTGTGCTTCGTGATGAAGGGGACGTCCTGCCCGTCGGTGAAGGTGCGGGCGGCGTCCTTGAGCGTCGTCGTGCCGAACACGGCGGTCGTGCGCGGCACGTCGAACCCGGCCTGCTGCAGGAGACCGTGCTGCGCGACCTTCGACACCTCGAGCTCGAGCACGTGGCTGCCGCCGACGACCTGGCGGCCGGCTCGCTCGAGCCAGCCGAGGATCGCCCGGGTGTACTCCTTGCTGTGCTCGTGGCCGCGGGTGTGGGAGCTCGCGGACATGCGGCTCCAGTAGACGCCGGGTGCCGGCTCGGCCGCGAGGTCGATCTGCCCCTCGGTCAGCAGGATCTCCTCGACCGGGACGCCCTCGGCCTCGAAGGCGGCGGCGAGCGGGGGGAACCACTCGGGGTTCTCGTGGATGACGTACACGCGCGGAGTGCTCACGCCCCCACCCTAGGCACGGTATACCGCACGCGCCCAAGTGTGTGACGTGGCGTTGCTTCTCGGTGGGGGCGGGTCGCACGGGGTCCTGGTCGCTCGGTGCGAGGTTCCGTACTCGGTGCGACCTGCTCGCCGTCGCACGGCGTACGGAACCTCGCACCGTTCGGTGCCGGCGGTGGTCGACCTCGCACCGTGCGAGGTCGTCAGCCGGCGAAGGTCTGCTGTCCGACGACGCCGAGGAGCTCGAGCTTCTGCGCGTCTTCCGATCCTGGGGGCGCCGTGAACAGCAGCAGCGCCTGCGCCTGGTCATCGGTGTGCAGCACCTGGCAGTCCACGGTGATGCGGCCGAGCTCCGGCTGCACGATCGTCTTGTTGTCCGACCAGCGCGTGGCCACCTCGTGCTTGGCCCAGAGGTCGCGGAACTCGGCGCTGAGCGACTGCAGCTCGGCGATGAGTTCGGTCGCCCGGCGATCTCCCGGGCCCGCGAGCCCGACGGCCGCCCGGAGCGACGCGACCACCACCCGCCCCAGCCGCTCGTGCTGCTCGGGCGCGTACTTCGCGAGCTCCTCACCCGTCACGAACCACCGCCACGCCTGGTACCGCCGGTTGCCGGGCAGGTCGACCGAGCTGCTGAGGAGCGCCGCCGCGAGCCGGTTCTCGACCAGGGTCTCGCCCAGGTGGCTGACGACGATCGCCGGGGTGTCCTCGAGCCGGTCGAGCACCCGCAGGATCGCCGGATCGACGTGGTCGGCGCGGTGCATCCGGGTCGGGGCGTTCTGCCCGGCCAGGTGGAACAGGTGGTCGCGCTCGTCGAGGCTGCAGCGCAGGGCCCGGGCGATCGCCGCGATCATCTGCTCGGACGGCTGCGGTCCGCGTTGCTGCTCGAGTCGCGTGTAGTAGTCGACGGACATGCCGGCGAGGGCAGCGACCTCTTCGCGGCGGAGCCCCGGGGTCCGGCGTCGTGGCCCCTGCCCGAGACCGACGTCCTCGGGGCGCAGCAACTCACGGCGACGGCGGAGGAAGTCGGCGAGCGCGGCACGGTCCATGGGTCGATCATCGTCCGCTTCCGGCCCGGGTGCCAGGGATCGCCGATCCCCCGATGACCGCGCTCTGGTTGCGACCGTGTCCACGGAGCATCGTGGTGGTCATGGAAATCACGAACTCCACCGTCTTCATCCCCGGCGCGACCTCGGGCATCGGTCTCGCGCTCGCCCATCGCCTGCAGGCCGCCGGCAGCACCGTCGTGATCGGCGGCCGTCGCCAGGCCCTCCTCGACTCCCTCGCCGCCGAGCACGGCTTCGGCACCGTGCAGATCGACGTCGCCGACGCGTCGTCGATCGAGACCGCTGCCACCTCGGTGCTCGAGGCCTACCCGTCGCTCGATGCCCTCATCACCATGTCGGGGATCATGCGCGACGAGGACCTCCGCGACCCCGGGCACATCCACGACGCCGTCGAACTCGTCCAGACGAACCTGGTCGGCACGATCCGGCTCATCGACGCGTTCCTGCCGCACCTGCTCGCCCAGCCCTCGGCCACCCTGATGACCGTCACGTCCGGTCTCGCGTTCGTCCCGCTCACCGCGTCGCCGACGTACAGCGCGACGAAGGCCGGTGTGCACGCCTACACGCAGGCCCTCCGTCAGCAGCTCGTCGGGTCCTCGCTCGAGGTGCTCGAGCTCGCCCCGCCGGCCGTCATGACCGACCTGATGGGTGGCGCCGACTTCGGTGGGATGCCGCTCGACGCGTTCGCCGACGAGGTCATGGCGCTCATCGAGTCCGGCGCTGCCCCGGAGATCCTGGTGCAGAACGTGCACCCGCTGCGCTTTGCCGAGCGGAACGGCAACCACCAGCAGATCCTCGAGATGATGGCGTCCCGCGAGCACTGAGTCGGGCGACGGCCCACGTTGGCACGGTGCGAGGTTTCGTGTCCGGTGCGAGGCAGTTCGGCTCGCACGGAACACGGAACCTCGCACCAGGCGTGGTGCGCCTCGCACGGTGCGAGGGGCACGTTGCCCTGTCGCGGCGTCAGAGGGCGGCGAGGAGCTGCTGCAGTTCGGCCTTCGCGTCGGGCATCCGCTCGGGGCCGGTGAGCCGTTCCCGCTGCACCGAGATGCGGACGGTGTCCGGCTTCGGACCGTCCTCGGTGTTGAGCAGCACGGATTCGCGGTCGGCGAAGGTCCAGCGGGCCGAGGGGCGCCTGCCGCCGCGTCGCTCGGACGTCGGCATGGATCCGAGTGCCGCCGTGAACACCGGGACGATCCGATCGAGCACGGCCTCTCGTTCACCCGGGACCTGCCGTGAGGCCGACACCGCGAAGGTGCCGTCCGCACGCTGACCGGGGATGCGGAGCCCGCGGGCCTGTTCGTACCCGATGGTGATGCCCTGTGCCCACCACGGCTCGACGCCCTGACCGATCAACCAGGACGCGATCGCCGCGTGCCCGATGGTGGCTCCGTCCGCTCGGTCGATCAGGGCATGCCAGTCGTCGGGCTTCTTGCCCGTCGCTGCAAGGACGCGGTCCGGCGCCATCCCCTGTGCATGCGAGCGAACCGTTTCGGTCATGCCGTCATCGTAGGCTGCAGGACCCCGCCAGCACCGCTCACTGTCGGGAGCTGGCCCGCAGGCGACGCGCCAGCTGCGCACCCTTCGCGTCGATGATCAGCGGGAGACGCTCCTTGTCCACGACGCCGAACGCAGGATCGACCGTCACGAAACCGTCCACCTTCGACGAGATGGCGGTGGCGACGTGCACGGCACCCGAGGCTGTCAGGCCGAACTCCTCGATCAGCCCTGGGACTCCATCGCTGACGTCATCGATCCCGACCCAGTGCAGTTGCGTCGACCGCAGCAGGTCTCGCCATGCGGCCACATGGCGACGTGCAGCCTGCAGTCCCTTGTGGCGGGCAGATTCGAAGAGCTCGAACTCGGTGAACGCGCTGTACAGGATCCGCGTGTCGGCCAGGTCGAGGTGATCCCAGAACGCTGACGCCCCGACGTGCTGCGGCTCCGCACGGTGCAGCACGCATTCGATGAAACTCGTCTCGACGAGCACGACATCCGGCCTGCTGGTGCATCCGTCGAACTCCAGTACCCGATGCTCGTCGAACTCACCGGATCTGAGTCGCTCGAACACGATCAGCGTGCCTGGCGGATGCGCGCGATGGGTTCGGCTCGGCAGTCCGGATCGATCGACTCGATCGCACGCCGTCGGCGCTCGCGGCGTTCTTCGAACGTGCCTTCAGGTCGCGGCGTCCGAGCGAACAGCGCTTGCCGCTCGGCGTCGGTGAAGATCCTCGGCCCCGGCGGCCGACCAGGATCCGCGCTGAGCAGGGCGCGCCGACGACCCGCTGTGAGCTGTTCCTCGGTCGGGCCGCGGCGGATCGGTCGGCGTGGTTCGGTCGGCTGCATGGTGTCCCCTCGGTCGATGCGATCAACCGTAGGAGCATCGAACGGACTTCACGAAACATTCCGTATTTCGCTGGAGCCAGGCGCGAGGAGGACTACTCCGCAGCCGCCAGGACCGTCCGCCCGAGCCGCACGAAGTCGTCCACACCGATCGCCTCGCCCCGGGCGGTCGGGTCGATACCCGCCGCGGTCAGGACCTCGGACGCGTGCGCACTGCCGCCGAGCACCCCGGACAGGCTCTGCCGCAGCATCTTGCGTCGCTGCTGGAACGCCGCATCCACCAGCGTGAACACCCGCGACCGCAGGAGCTCGTCGCCCGGGGGCTCGTGCCGGTCGAACGCCACCAGGACACTGTCGACGTTCGGCACCGGCCAGAAGACCTGTCGGCTGACCAACCCGGCGGTGCTCCACGAGCCGTACCAGGCGGCCTTGACGCTCGGCGACCCGTAGACCTTGCTGCCGGGGCCCGCGGCGAGCCGGTACCCGACCTCGGCCTGCACCATCACGAGCGACCGCTCGATCGACGGGAAGGTCGCGAGCAGGTGCAGCAGCACGGGCACGGAGATGTTGTAGGGCAGGTTCGCGACGAGGTGCGTCGGCTCGACGTCGAGGTCCGTGGCGGCGACGGTCATGGCGTCCTGCTGCACGACCGTCAGCCTGGCGTCCGGCTGCATCGACGACACCGTCGACGGGAGCTTGGCGGCCAGGCGCTTGTCGATCTCGACCGCGGTGACGGGCGCGCCGGTCTCGGTGAGCCCGAGCGTCAACGACCCGAGCCCCGGGCCGATCTCGAGCACCCGTGCCGACGGGGTCACGCCGGCGACCGACACGATCCGCCGCACGGTGTTGGCGTCGTGCACGAAGTTCTGGCCGAGCTTCTTCGTCGGGGTGACGTCGAGTTCGGCCGCGAGCTCCCGGATCTCCGCCGGGCCGAGCAGTGCGCCCACGACTACTCGTCCACCGTCACGGGCTCGGCGTCCCACGCGCCGTAGACGAGCTCGGTGTTCGAGGCGATCTGGGCCGCGAGCATCGAGGCGTCCGTGCCGAGCGTCTCCGCCATCGACCGCAGGGTGAGCGGGATGAGGTACGGCGCGTTCGGACGGCCACGGAACGGGGTGGGCGTCAGGAACGGCGCGTCCGTCTCGATCATGACCAGGTGCCGCGGGGCCACGAGCAGCGCTTCACGCAGCAGTGCGGCGTTCTTGAACGTCACGGTGCCGGCGAAGGACATGTACCAGCCGCGCTCGGCGCAGAGCCGGGCGAGGTCCGGGCCGCCGGAGAAGCAGTGGAAGACGGTCCGCTCCGGGGCACCCACGCGGTCGAGGACCTCGACCACGGCGTCGTGCGCGTCGCGGTCGTGGATCGTCAGCGCGAGGTCGTGTTCCTTCGCGATGCGGATGTGCTCCTCGAACGAACGGACCTGGGCGTCGCGGCCGTCCTCGCCGGTGCGGAAGAAGTCGAGACCGGTCTCACCGATCGCCCGGACCCGCGGCAGCGCGGCGAGCCGTTCGATGCCGGCGAGGTGCTCGTCGAGCAGCCCCTGTTCCTGCAGCACGGGCGCTTCGTTCGGGTGCAGCGCGACGGCCGCCAGGACCCGGGGTTCCCGAGCGGCGATCGACGCGGACCACTCCGAGGTGGCGAGGTCCGTGCCGACCTGCACGACACCGCGCACGCCGACGCTCGAAGCACGGTCGAGGTGCTCGCGGTACTCGAGCGGACCGTCACCCCCGTCGCCGACACCGTCGGCGATCTCCATGTGGGTGTGGTTGTCGTACACCGGCACGACGAGCGCCTGCGGCAGCGGAGGGTACGTCAGGTCGCGCTTCGAGCCACCGGACCCCCCGTCCCCGCGGGACCGGACGTGCGAATCGGCGTCGGTCACGCGGAGACCTGCTCGATCCGGGGGAAGAGCCCGCCCTCGAGCGGCACCACGTGCGACGCTGCCTGCCACTCGAACGCGCGGTCGACCCGCTGCTCGGCGACGGACCCGCCGGCGCCGATCGAGGCCCAGAGCTTCTCGGTCGCCTTCGGCATGACCGGGGACAGCAGGACGGTGACGGTGCCGAGGCCGCGGAGCGCGATGGTCAGGACCGTGCCGAGGCGCTCGCGGTTGGCGTCGTCCTTCGCCAGGGCCCACGGCGCCTGCTCGGTGATGTACCCGTTCAGGGCGTCGACGAGTTCCCACACGATGGCGATCGCCTCGTGCGGGGCGAAGGCCGCGATGGCGGCGTCGGCACGCTCGGTGACCGAGACGGCCAGGGCGTCGATCGCCTGGTCGGACTCGGTCAGAGCACCGCGCTCCGGGACCTCGCCGTCGCAGTACTTCTGCAGCATGGCGACCAGGCGTGACGCCAGGTTGCCGTAGCCGTTCGCGAGCTCGGCCTGGTAGCGCGCCGAGATGTCTTCCCAGCTGAAGTTGCCGTCCTGCCCGAAGGTGATGGCGCGCAGGAAGTAGTAGCGGAAGGCGTCGGACCCGAACGTGTCGGTGATCTCCGACGGCGCGATGCCGGTCAGCTTCGACTTGGACATCTTCTCGCCGCCGACGAGCAGCCAGCCGTGGCCGAAGACGCGCTCCGGCACCGGCTGCCCGGCGGCCATGAGCATCGCCGGCCAGATGACGGCGTGGAACCGGGCGATGTCCTTGCCGACGATGTGCACGCTCGGCCAGAGGCGCCGGAACGCCTCGTCGTCGTCGGTGCCGTAGCCGAGCGCCGTGACGTAGTTGAGCAGGGCGTCGAACCACACGTACAGCACGTGGTCGCTGTCCCACGGGATCTTGATGCCCCAGTCGAAGCTGGAACGCGAGATCGACAGGTCGCGGAGTCCCTGCTTGACGAACGAGATGATCTCGTTGCGGACGCTCTCGGGCTGGATGAACAGCGGGTTCGACTCGTACAGGTCGAGCAGGCGCTGCTCGAAGTCGGACATGCGGAAGAAGTAGTTGCGCTCGGCCAGCACCTCGACCGGGATCGAGTGGATGGCGCAGACCTGCTGGCCCTCGTACGCACCGGTGCCGGCGACCAGGTCGCTCGGCTGCTTGTACTCCTCGCAGCCCACGCAGTAGAAGCCCTCGAACTCGCCGGCGTAGATGAAGCCGTCGTCGTAGAGCTTCTGCAGGAACGCCGTCACGCCGCGCTCGTGGCGTTCGTCGGTGGTGCGGATGAAGTCGTCGTTCGCGACGTCGACCGTGTCGAGCAGTGGCTTCCAGGCGTCGTTGACCAGCCGGTCGGCCCATTCCTTGGGCGAGACGTCGTTCGCCGAGGCGGTGCGCAGGATCTTCTGCCCGTGCTCGTCGGTGCCGGTGAGCAGCCAGGTGTCGTCGCCGCGCTGCCGGTGCCAGCGCGCGAGGAAGTCCGCGGCGACCTCGGTGTAGGCGTGCCCGATGTGGGGCACGTCGTTCACGTAGAAGATCGGCGTGGTGATGCTGAACGAGGACCCGGCGGACATGCGGACCATCCTACGGGCGCACGGAACCCCGATGACGCGTGCGGCGGTGGACTGTGGAGAACCGGGTCCGGGAGGCCCGTGACGGGCCCGCCCCGCGTTTCCAGACCGGCGGACGCGAACGTGACGAGCCCCGCTCAGCGCGCCGCGAGCGCCCCTTCGTACAGGTCCCGCTTCGACAGCCCGGTCGCGTCCGCGACCGCCGCGGCGGCCTCCTTCATGCGCATGCCGGCGGCCACCCGCTCGAGCACCAGCCGCACGCCGTCGTCGAGCGTGGCTTCTTCCGTGGCCTCTGCCGCGCCGGCGACGACGATGCAGATCTCGCCCCGCACACCCTCGGACGCCCACGTGACGAGTTCGTCCAGCGGCCCGCGACGGACCTCTTCGTACAGCTTCGTGAGCTCGCGGCACACCGCGGCGCGGCGGTCGCCCCCGAACCCGACGGCCATGTCGGCCAGGGTCTCGGCCAGCCGGTGCGGCGACTCGAAGAACACCATCGTCCGCTGCTCCCCCGCCAGCGCCTGGAACGCCCGGCGGCGCTCCCCGGCCTTGCGGGTCGGGAACCCCTCGAACGTGAAGCGGTCGGTGGGCAGCCCGGACACGGCGAGCGCCATGAGCACGGCCGACGGCCCGGGCAGGGCGGTGACGGTGACGCCGGCGGCCGCGGCGGCCTCGACGAGCGGGAAGCCCGGGTCGCTGATCGCGGGCATGCCGGCGTCGGTGAGGACGACGACGTCCTCGTCACGGGCGAGCTCGACGACCTCGGACGCCTTCGCCCGTTCGTTGTGCTCGTGCAGGGCGATGAGCCGCGGACGGTTCTCGATGCCCAGGGCGCGCATCAGGTGGATGGCGGTCCTGGTGTCCTCCGCCGCGACGACCGTGGCGTTGGAGAGGGTCTCGACGAGACGGCGCGAGGCGTCCCCGAGGTTGCCGATGGGCGTTGCTGCGAGGACGATCACGCACCCATTGTCCCCGCACCCCCGTCGCAGCGGGGACATACGGTCGATCCGTAGGATGCTCAGCGATGACCAGCGAGCTGACCGACGACCGCACGGCCGTGCCCGACGGGCCGGTCGGCTCGCGCCTGGACGACTGGTGGGGGCGGGTGCTCTCCACGTCGCGGCGGGTCGCCGTGTGGCGGTGGACGGGTCCGCTCGCGGTGACGCTCCTCGCCGCCGTGCTGCGGCTGGTGAACCTCGGCACCCCCCACTCGCTCGTGTTCGACGAGACGTACTACGTCAAGGACGGCTGGTCGATCGTGCACCTCGGGTACGAGGGCACCTGGCCCGCGAACCCGAGCGGTGACACCGCCCCGACGACCGACGACCGGTTCGTGCACGGTGAGACGGACATCTTCACGAGCGCCGCGGAGTTCATCGCGCACCCGCCGCTCGGCAAGTACCTCATCGGCCTCGGGATGCTGCTGTTCGGGGCGGACAACTCGTTCGGCTGGCGTTTCACGGTGGCCGTGCTCGGCATCGCGACGGTGTTCCTGACCGCGGTGATCGCCCGGTCGCTGTTCCGTTCGACGATGATCGGCACGCTCGCCGGCTTCCTGCTCGCGATCGACGGCCAGGCGATCGTGATGTCGCGGGTGACGCTCCTCGACGGCATCCTGACCTTCTTCGTCATCCTCGGGTTCGGGGCGCTGCTGCTCGACCGACGGCAGGGTCAACGGCGGCTCGACGAGTGGGTCGCCGCCCGCGCCGCCGCCGGGCGGACCACCCTGTGGGGGCCGGTGTTCTGGTGGCGGCCGTGGTTGTTCGCGATGGGCCTGGCCCTGGGGCTGGCAGCGGCGACGAAGTGGTCGGGCGTGTACTTCCTGGCGTTCTTCGCCGTGTACTCCGTGCTCAGCGACATGATGATGCGCCGCCGTGCCGGGGTCGAGTTCTGGTCGTCGAGCGCGCTGCTGCAGCAGGCACCGGTGTCGTTCCTGCTGACCGTGCCGATCGCCGCGGTGACCTACGTGGCGTCGTGGACCGGCTGGTTCGTGTCGAAGGACGGATGGGACCGCAACTGGCTGTCCTCGGGCGGCGAACGCTGGACCGGGCTGCTCGCCTGGGTGCCGGACAGCCTGCAGAACTGGTGGCACTACCAGTCGGAGATCTACGCCTTCAACATCGGGCTGCACACCCCGCACTCGTACCAGGCGAACCCGCTGCTCTGGCTCGTGATGCAGCGCCCCACGTCGATGTTCTACGTCGGCACGGACGCCGGACAGGACGGCTGCTGGGCGAACCGCTGCGGCGAGACGATCACCGGCATCGCGAACCCGTTCATCTGGTACGCCTCGGTCATCGCCACGGTGGCGCTGCTCGTGCTCTGGATCCTGCGTCGGAAGTGGGAGTACGGCTTCGTCCTGCTCGGCGTCGCGGCGGGGTACCTGCCCTGGCTGATGTACGTCGACCGGACGGTGTTCCAGTTCTACACGATCGCGTTCGAGCCCTACATGGTGATGGCGCTGGCCGCCGCGATCGGGTTGGTGCTCGGCAGGCGGAGCGACGAACGGTCACGCCGGTCGCGGGCGATCCTGTGGGTCGGCGTGTACCTGGGCGTCGTCGTGCTGGCCTCGGTCTACTGGTACCCGATGTGGACGGCGATGCAGGTGCCGTGGGACTTCGTCCGGTCGCACTACTGGGTCCCCAGCTGGCTGTAGCCGGTCCGGCAGGGCTGGCCGGTCTGACCGGGCTCGCCGCGCCCGTCGCGCTGGGCGCTCTGGTGGCGACCACCGCCGGACTGGAGGCGCGTGGCGACGCCGCCACGGGCCTCCAGTCCGGCGGTGGTCAGGACTGCGCGTGCAGCGCGCGCTCGATCGACTCGCGGTCCAGCGGGTCGCCGAGCATCGGCGCGGTGTCGTCCGAGCCCGGCAGGACGCCCTGGATCAGGAGTTCCGCGTAGCGGCGCCAGGCGTCCGGGTCGTGTTCGCGGGTGGCGTCGGCGACCGCACCGACCATCGCGGTGAGCATCGGCAGGTCCCGGTAGTCGAAGCCGGGGCGGACGACACCGGCGGTCTCGGCACGGCCGATGATCGCGGCGACCTGGCGTTCGAGCCGGTCGCGCTCCTGCACGATGGACGGACGGGCCTTGCCGGCGCGGACGATGGCGTCGGCGAGGGCTCGGTCGCGTGCACGGAACGCGAAGACGCCCATCAGGTACACCCGGAGCGCCTCACGCGGGTCGGACACGTCGGCGGCGCGCGCTGCGGCGTCGTTCATGGCCTCGAACTTGGTGGCGAGCAGCGCCTCGATCAGGGAGTCCTTGTCGGCGAACCGTCGGTAGACGGTGCCGACCCCGACGCCGGCCTCGTGCGCGATGTCGTTCAACGTGACGGAGAGCCCGCGCTCCGCGAAGCACTTGCGCGCCGTCTGCAGGATCAGCTCACGGTTGCGCGCAGCGTCGGCGCGCAGCGGTCGCTCGAGGTCGGACACGGAGTCGGTGGTGCTCACGATCCGACCGTAGTTGCACTTTCTGGGAACAAGTGGATGCCCTCCTTCCGTTTCGGTCTACACTGACCACAAACGGATGCCTCGCATCCGTTTTCGTCACCACCACATCTCGGGAGTGCCCGACGGCGCGCACCTC
Source organism: Curtobacterium flaccumfaciens pv. betae (assembly GCF_026241855.1). Lineage (NCBI taxonomy): Bacteria > Bacillati > Actinomycetota > Actinomycetes > Micrococcales > Microbacteriaceae > Curtobacterium > Curtobacterium flaccumfaciens. The sequence goes on from NZ_JAPJDC010000001.1 coordinate 3,017,214, forward strand.
CACCCCACCCTCCAACCTTCTCGAAGGAGGCTGCCGTGACGGCAGAACACACCGTGCCGACCCCCACCGGGACAGCACCCACGACTCCGGGCACCACCCCCGCCAAGAGCAACCACCGCTGGATCGCCCTCGCGGTCATCGCCCTCGCACAGCTGATGGTCGTGCTCGACGCGACCATCGTGAACATCGCCCTGCCCTCGGCCCAGGCCGACCTGGACTTCGGCACCGACCAGCGACAGTGGATCGTCACCGCGTACTCGCTGGCGTTCGGCTCGCTGCTGCTGCTCGGCGGTCGTCTCGGCGACCTGTTCGGCCGCAAGAACACCTTCATCATCGGGCTGGTCGGCTTCGCCGTCGCCTCGGTGCTCGGTGGCCTGGCCGACTCGTTCGGCCTGCTCGTCGCGGCCCGCGCGCTGCAGGGCGTCTTCGGCGCGCTGCTCGCCCCCTCCGCGCTCGGCATGCTGACCACCACGTTCCGCGACCCCAAGGAACGCGGTCGCGCGTTCGGCATCTTCGGGTCCATCGCCGGCTCGGGTGCGGCCATCGGCCTGCTGCTCGGCGGCGTGCTGACCGAGTACGCCTCGTGGCGCTGGTGCCTCTACGTCAACGTCGTCTTCGCCGTGCTCGGCGTGATCGGCGCCCTCGTCTTCATGGAGAAGCCGCCGAAGGTCGAGCGTCCGCGCATCGACGTCCTCGGGGTCATCACCATCACGCTCGGGCTCGTCGGCGTCGTCTACGGCTTCTCGAACGCCGAGACGAACGGCTGGGACTCCCCCGTCACGATCGCCATGCTCGCTGGCGGTGTCGTGCTGATCGCCGCGTTCGTGTTCATCGAGACCCGCGTCGCCCACCCGCTCCTGCCCCTGCGCGTCGTGCTCGACCGTGACCGCGGCGGCTCGTTCATCGCGATCGGCCTGGTCGCGATCGGCATGTTCGGCATCTTCCTGTTCCTCACCTACTACCTGGAGCAGACCCTCGGCTTCAGCTCGCTGCAGACCGGTCTCGCGTTCCTGCCGATGCCGCTGTCGATCATGATCTCGGCGACGCAGATCGGTGGCCGCCTGCTGCCGCGCGTCGGGCCGAAGGTGCTCATCTTCGCCGGTGGCCTGGTCGCCGCGACCGGGCTCCTCCTGCTGCTCCGCACCGACCTGGACAGCTCCTACGCGGGCACCGTCCTGCCGGCGCTGATCGTGATCGGCCTCGGCATGGGCACGATCTTCTCGTCCGCGATGAACACCGCCACGACCGGGGTCGCCCGGGCCGACGCCGGTGTGGCCTCGGCGACGGTGAACACCATGCAGCAGATCGGTGGCTCGATCGGCACGGCGCTGCTGTCGACGATCTTCGCCGACGTGGTGTCGAACAGCCTGTCCGGGCTGTCCGCCGCCCCGACGAAGCTGCAGCAGGCCCAGGCCACGCTCGACGGCTACCACGTGGCGTTCGGCATCTCGGCCGGCGTGCTCGTGCTCGTCGCCCTGGCCGGCGGACTGCTCATCAACCGGCAGTCGGTGCGGGTCGAGCGGCTCGCACGTGCCGGGTCCGCCACGACCGGGAGCATCCCCGCCGCGGCGCACTGACGCCGGCGGTTCGCTCCGCACCTTCGGCCCGTTCCGGTTCTGCCGGGGCGGGCCGTCGTGCATGCCGGGGGGGGGTGGGGGGTGGGCGGGGGTGCCGACGCCGAACGACATCGTCGACGTCGTACGACGACGACATAGTCGCTCCGTGCACGCGCCGACAGTTGCACACGCGCGGATGCGACGGAGTCGATGTCGTACGACGACGACACCGTCGTTCCGCGTCAGCAGCGCCACCCCGCCCGCAGCCCGCCCCACCCCCGGTTGCGCCGTGTGTCCACGACTCTGGCCCACGTCAGGGGTGCGGATTATGGTGTGCGGCATGGCCCCCGTCCTGACCTCACCACTCGTGTCGACGCAGTGGCTCGCAGACCACCTCGGTGCTGACGAGCTCGTCGTGCTCGACGCCTCGGTGCACACGGTCGGGGCCGGGTTCGACACCACCTGGGTCCCCGGTCGGGACGCCCACGAGCAGCGCGGCCACGTGCCCGGTGCCCGCTTCGCCGACCTGATCGACGACTTCTCCGCCGCCGACGCCGACGTCCCGTTCACCCGCCCCGGCGCCGAGCGCTTCGAGGTCGCCGCGGCACAGCTCGGCGTGACGAACACCTCAACTGTCGTGGTCTACGACGACAGCGTCGGTGAGTGGTCGGCACGCCTGTGGTGGATCTTCCGTTCGTTCGGCTTCGATTCGGTCGCGGTGCTCGACGGTGGCTTCACGAAGTGGCGAGACGAGGGCCGCCCGGTCCGCGTGGGCGCACTCCACACGCCCAGGGCGCCGTCCGACCCCGATGCCGGCGCGTTCCTGGCCGGCGAAGAACGTGCGCTCTGGGCCGACCACGACCGTGTCACCCGAGCGGTCTCCGGCGAAGAGCCGGCGTCCCTGGTGTTCGCCGCGCCGTGGGCCGCCCTCGGCGACGACCACCCGCCGATCGTGCCGGGCAGCACCCCGATCACGGCGGACACCCTGGTGGACCCCGAGACGAACGCGTACCTGCGCGGTGCCGAACTCGAGCGGGCCTTCGCCGCGGTGATCGGTGCCGACGAGATCGTCACGTACTGCGGGGTGGGCAGCGCCGCGTGCGTCGACGCCCTCGCCCTGACGGTGCTCGGGCACGACCGGGTGAAGGTCTACGACGGTTCGCTCGCCGACTGGTGGCGGCACGAGCAGCTCGCCTCCTGACGGAACCGATCGCGGAACGACGGCCACGTCTGGCCGACGGCCGCGGACCGAGGCCCGGCAGCCGAGGACCGACGGCAGCGGAACGACGGCCCCGCCGCACTACCGTTGCACCATGAGCACCAGACGCGCGGTCATCCTCGGCGGCACCGGCGGGATCGGCTCGGCCGTCGCACGTGCGCTCCTCGACGCCTCCGGCCGTGGCGGCGACGACTGGCAGGTGGACGTCCTCGCACGCCGAGGCGGCCCCGCAGCGGATGCGCTGACCGCTTCCGGCGCCACGTTCACGTCCGGCGACCGCCGCGACCGTTCCGTCCTGCGCGACCTGCTCCGCCCCGGAGCCGACCTGCTCGTCGACACCGTCGGTGCGACGCGCGACGACGCCCAGCACCTCCTGCCGTTCCTCGACGACGTCGGCTCGACGGTCTTCGTCTCGTCGAAGGCCGTCTACGCCGACGAGCAGGGCCGGCACGCGAACTCGCTCGACAAGCCGGTGTTCGGTGGCGCAGTCACCGAGATCCAGCCCACGGTCGCCGCCGGGGACGGCGACCCGACGAGTCGTGACGGGTACGGCGCCGCGAAGGTGGCGGCCGAACAGGTCCTGCTCGACCACGGCGCCCCGGTCACCGTGCTCCGCCCGTCGAAGGTGTACGGCGTCGGCATCGGCCGCCCGCGGGAGTGGTTCGTCGTCCGCCGTGTGCTCGACGGCCGGGAGCGCATCCTGCTCGCCGACCACGGCCGCGGCATCGACCACACGACGGCGGCGAGCGGCATCGGTTCGCTCGTCCGACTCGTGGCGGACGCACCGGACCGCCGGATCCTCAACGTCGCGGACGCCGCTGCCCCGACCGTGCTCGAGATCGTCCGCACGATCGCCGGACACCTGGACCACCGGTTCGACGAGGTCCTGCTCGACGAGGACGCGCCCGCCTTCGTGGGCGGCACGCCCTGGTCGTCGCCGTCGCCGTTCGTCCTCGACACCACGGCAGCACGAGCCCTGGGTTGGGAACCTCCGGAGTTCCGGGCCGCCGTCGCCCCGGAGCTGGCATGGCTCGTCGAGACCGCCCACGCCACCCCTGCCGACGGCGACGTCCCGTGGGCCGACGACCCGTTCTGGGAGCACCTGTTCGACTACGGCCCCGAGGACGCCGCACTCGCGCTCCTCTCCCTCAACCTGGGCTGACACGGTGCTCCGGTCCGAGGTCCTGTTCATCGGCGGACGTTCCGGCGTGGGCAAGTCCACGGCGGCCGAGGCACTGCACGACCTGCTCGTCGCGGCGGACGTCCGGCACGCGGTGATCGAGGGCGACGTGCTCGACCTCGCCCACCCGGCCCCGCACGTCGAACACCCCGAGGCGCACCTGGCCGAACGGAACCTGGCCACGATCTGGGCCGGCTACCGGGCGATCGGTCACCACCGGCTCGTCTACACGAACACCGTGTCCGTGCTCGAGCACGAGCGCCTCGCTGCGGCGATGGGCGGCGATCCGCTGGTGCGCGTCGTCCTGCTCCGCGCATCCGACGGCGCGACCGCCGACCGGCTCGCACGACGAGCGGGTGGTGCGGTCCCGCAGGCGGAGCTCGCGCACAGCACGCGGACGGCCGGGAGGCTCGACTCGGCCACCGCGGACACGGTCACCCGGGTGGACACCGACGGCCAGGGCCCCGCCCAGGTGGCCGCACAGCTCGCGTCGATCACGGGGTGGCTCGAGCGCTGATCTCCCCGCTCGGCCTGTGCAGAGCGGGCATCCCGTCCACAGATGTCCCCGGGCGGTGGTCCGCCCAGTCGCCGGCGGGCACGCTGGAGCCATGAACGACAACCGCCTCGGCACCTCGGTCAGCCCGTACCTGCGTCTGCACGCCGACAACCCCGTCGACTGGCGCGAGTGGGGTCCCGAGGCGTTCGCCGAAGCGCGCGAGCGGGGGGTCCCGGTGCTGGTGTCCGTCGGGTACGCCACGTGCCACTGGTGCCACGTCATGGCGCGCGAGAGCTTCGCCGACCCGGAGATCGGCGAGCTGCTCCGGCGGGACTTCGTGTCGGTGAAGGTCGACCGCGAAGAACGGCCGGACGTCGACGCGAGCCTGATGGCCTCGGCCAGTGCGTTCACGCAACAGCTCGGCTGGCCGCTGACGACGTTCCTGACGCCCGACGGCCACGTCTTCTTCGCGGGGACGTACTTCCCACCCACTCCGGTCGGGCAGGTCCCGGCGTTCCGCCAGATCCTGGCCGCGGTGCTCGACGCCTGGACCGAGCGTCGGGACGAGGTCGACGCGAACGCCTCGGCCATCGCGACGGCGATCCGGCAGGGCGCCGTGGCGGACGCTGCCACCCGCTCAGGCGAGGGCGGTGCCGGAGCCGACCGGGGCCTCCCGTCCGTCGACACCATCCGGGCCGTCACGGACCAGCTGTCCCGGGCAGAGGACACCACCTACGGCGGTTTCGGCGGCGCGCCGAAGTTCCCGAGCACACCGCTGCTCGAGTTCCTCGCCGACGTGGCGGCCGACGGCGACGCCGAGGCCGACGGGCTGCTCGACCGGTCGTTGCACGCGATCCGCGCGTCCGAACTGACCGACGCCGACGGCGGCGTCTTCCGGTACGCCACCGAACGCGACTGGAGCGTGCCGCACTACGAACGGATGCTCTACGACAACGCGGGGCTGCTCGCCGTCGCGGGGGCCGAGCAGGCCCGCGGCATCGCGGACTTCCTCCGGGACACCCTGCGCCGTGCCGACGGGGCGTTCGTCGCCGCGCAGGACAGCGAGTCGACCATCGACGGCCGTCGGGTCGAGGGCGAGTGGTACCGCCGACCGGTCGCCGAGCGCGCCCAGCTCGACCCGCCACCGCTGGACGACCAGGTCCTCACGGGCTGGAACGGCCTGGCGATCCGGGGGCTCGCGATCGCCGGAGCACGGCACGGAGACCCGGAACTCGTCGCGCTCGCGCGGGGAGCGGCCGACGCGGTCCTCGCCGCCCACGTGCAGGACGGGCACGTGACGGTGCGGTCCAGCACACCGCGCGGGGCGTCCTCTGCTCCGGCCACCGTCGAGGACGTCGGACTGCTCGCCGAAGGGCTGCTCGAACTGGCCCTGGTGACGGGCGAGGTCTCCTACGCGACCGTCGCACGCTCACTGGTCGACGACGGCCTGGCCGAACGCTTCGACGTCGACCCGGTGCTCGCCGCCGCGGGGACGGCCACGGGCGAACAGCCGCAGACCGCGATGCGGTCCGGCACGGTGGCGCTGGCGTCGGCCGCCGCGATGCTCGGCGCGCTGACGGGCAACGGGGCACTGCGGGTCGCCGCGGCACGACTCGTCGCCGACCGCGCCCGCACCGGGACGGAGCGACCCCTCGGCCACGCGGATGCCCTCGGCGTCGCCCTCGCCCTGCAACGGCCGTCGCGCGAGATCGTCGTCGTCACGAGCGGCACCGACGACCCGATGCGGGCCGTGGCACACCGTGCTCGGCGCCCCGGCACGGTCGTCGCCACCACCACGCCGGAGCAGGCACACGACTGGACCGAGGCGGGGTTCTCGTTGTTCGAGGGTCGCGACGTGCTCGACCCTGCCGCGTACGTCTGCCACGACCGGGTGTGCGAACTGCCGTCCCGGTCGGCGGACGCCCTGGCCCAGCAGATCGCCTGACGCACCAGCCGCCCGGCGCGCCTGTATCCTGGAATGCTCATGTCTTCTCCGCTGCCCGTCATCACGTACCCGCCCGAACTGCCGGTCTCGCAGCGGCGGGACGACATCGCGGCCGCCATCCGTGACAACCAGGTGGTCATCGTCGCCGGGGCCACCGGTTCGGGCAAGACCACGCAGCTGCCGAAGATCTGCCTCGAGCTCGGGCGTGAGCACATCGGGCACACCCAGCCCCGCCGGATCGCGGCACGGACCATCGCCGAGCGCGTGGCGGAAGAACTGGGCGGCGGGGAGCTCGGCGGGCTCGTCGGCTACCAGGTCCGGTTCACCGACAAGGTCAGCTCCGAGACCCGCGTGAAGCTGATGACCGACGGCATCCTGCTGAACGAGATCCACTTCGACCGCGACCTGAAGCGGTACGACACGATCATCATCGACGAGGCGCACGAGCGGTCCCTGACGATCGACTTCCTGCTCGGCTACCTGAAGCGGCTGCTCCCCCGTCGCCCCGACCTGAAGCTCATCATCACGAGTGCGACGATCGACCCGGAGTCGTTCTCGAAGCACTTCGACGACGCCCCCATCATCGAGGTGTCCGGCCGCACCTACCCGGTCGAGATCCGGTACCGCCCCCTCGTCGCCGAAGACCAGGACGACGACGCCGACGACGAGTCCGACTCCCGCACCGGTGACAGCGGCAACGCAGCCGACGACCGCGACACCCTGCAGGGCATCACCGACGCCCTCGACGAGCTGGCGCAGGAGGACCCGGGCGACGTGCTCGTGTTCCTGTCCGGCGAGAACGAGATCCGCGACGCCCAGGACGCGATCGAGGGCAAGCGCTACCCGGGCACCGAGGTCCTGCCGCTGTACGGCCGCCTGTCCGCCGCCGACCAGCACCGGGTCTTCGAGCGCCGGCACACCCCGGGCATCCGCCGTCGTGTCGTCCTCGCCACGAACGTCGCCGAGACCTCACTGACCGTGCCCGGCATCAAGTACGTGATCGACACCGGGACGGCGCGCATCTCGCGGTACTCCCCGCGGGCCAAGGTGCAGCGCCTGCCGATCGAGGCGATCTCGCAGGCCAGCGCCAGCCAGCGTTCCGGTCGAGCGGGCCGCACGAGTGCCGGCATCGCGATCCGGCTCTACTCCGAGGACGACTTCGGCCGACGCCCCGAGTACACCGACCCCGAGATCCTCCGCACGAACCTCGCCGCGGTGATCCTGCAGATGATCTCGCTCGGCTTCGGGGACATCGAGTCGTTCCCGTTCCTGCAGCCGCCGGACAGCCGGGGCGTGAAGGACGGCCTCGACCTGCTCCGCGAGCTCCGTGCCGTCGACAAGGACGGCCGCATCACGAAGTCCGGGCGACAGCTGACCCGTCTGCCGATCGACCCCCGGCTCGGTCGGATGGTGCTCGAGGCCGCACGGCAGGGCGTCGGACGCGAGGTCATCGCGATCGTCAGCGCCCTGAGCATCCAGGACCCCCGCGAGCGCCCGCTCGAGAAGCGCGCGCACGCCGACCAGCTGCACGCCCGCTTCGCCGACCCGACGAGCGACTTCCTGACCCTGCTGAACCTCTGGAACCACATCGAGGACCAGCAGGAGGAACTCTCGTCGAGCGCGTTCCGCCGACTGTGCAAGGCCGAGTTCCTGAACTACCTGCGCATCCGCGAGTGGCAGGACCTGTACCGGCAGCTCTCCCGTGCCGCGAAGCAGGTCGACGTCCGAGTCGGACAGTCCCGCTCCGACGACGGTGACGCCGTGCACCGCGCACTGCTCGCCGGACTCCTCAGCCAGATCGGGCTGCGGGACCGCGAGAAGCGCGACTACCTCGGCTCCCGGAACACCCGGTTCGTGGTGTTCCCGGGCAGCGTGCTCGCGAAGAAGCAGCCCGCCGCCGTGATGGCCGCCGAGCTCGTCGAGACCAGCCGGCTGTTCGCCCGGACCGTCGGCCGGATCGACCCCGCCTGGGTGGAGCCGCTCGCCGGCGACCTGCTGAAGCGCACCTACGGCGAGCCGCACTGGGAGAAGAAGCAGGGGGCGGTCGTCGCCTACGAGCGGGTGACCCTGTTCGGGGTCCCGATCGTGCAGCGCCGACGCGTGCAGTACTCGCGGATCGACCCGGAACACTCCCGTGAACTCTTCATCCGGCACGCCCTGGTCGAGGGCGAGTGGGAATCGCAGCAGGCCTTCGACCGCGCCAACCGGAAGCTCCGCAAGGAACTCGAGCAGCTCGAGGAACGCACCCGCCGCCGGGACATCCTGCTCGACGACGAGAACGTCTACGAGTTCTACGACGCCCGGATCCCGGCCGACGTCGCCACGACCCGCGACTTCGAGGGGTGGTGGCGGACCACTCGCCGCGAGCAGCCGGACCTGCTCACGATGCGCCGGTCCGACCTGCTGGACGAATCAGCGGCCGAGGCCGCCGAGGACGACGTCGAGTACCCCACCCAGTGGCGGAGCGGCGACCAGCGTCTCGCCATCCAGTACCGCTTCGAGCCCGGCGCACAGGACGACGGGGTCAGCGTGCAGGTCCCCCTCGCGCTCCTGCCGCGGATGCGTGAAGAGGGCTTCGACTGGCAGGTGCGCGGCCTCCGCAAGGAACTCGTCACCGCGCTCATCAAGTCGCTGCCGAAGCAGATCCGCAAGAACGTCGTGCCTGCTGCCGACTGGGCCGAGAAGATCGTCGCCGAGCTGCCCGACGACGCCCCGACCGAGCCGACGGAGTCGTTCCGCGCCACCCTCGCCAAGGCGATCCAGCGCATGACCTACGTGCCGGTCTCCGAGTCCGACTTCGACCTGTCCCGCGTCCCCGCGCACCTGCTGCCGACGTGGGCCGTGGTCGACGAGCGTGGTCGCCGGGTCGAGACCGGCAAGGACCTGTCGGCCCTGCAGACCAAGCTCAAGGACCGGACCCAGCAGAGCGTCGCCTCCGCCACGGCGAAGGGCGCGAGACGGACAGGAGGCGCGGCTCGCGTCGCCTCCGCCGGCGCCGGTCGCCCGCTGGAACAGTCCGGACTCACCGCCTGGCCCGACCAGGACCTGCCGCAGACCCTCGACACCCAGCAGGCCGGCGGCGTCATCCGCGCGTACCCGTCCCTGGTCGAGGAAGGCACCGGTCCGAAGGCGACCGTCGGCGTGCAGCTGCTCGCCACCCCGTCCGACCGCGTCGTCCGGATGCCCGCCGGGGTCCGCCGTCTGGTGATGCACGCGGTGCCGTCGCCCGTGTCGTACATCCAGTCGCACCTGACCGCGCAGGAGAAGCTCGCGCTCGCCGCCAGCCCCTACCCGTCGACCGCCGCGCTGTTCGACGACGTGCTGGCCGCCGTGGTCGACGCCGGTATCCGTCGGGCCCACCCGGACGGCCTCGTCTTCACGAAGGCCGAGTTCGAGGCGGTCCGCGATGCCGTGTCGGGCTCCGTGGTCGACACGATGTTCACCGCGGTATCCGAGGTCGCGGCCGTCCTGGCCGCACAGCGCTCCGCCGAACGAGCACTCAAGCAGGCGAACTCGATGTCGCTGCTCGCCGCCCTCAGCGACATGCGGCAGCAGATGGAGCGCCTGGTGTTCCCGGGGTTCGTCGCCGTCGCGGGGCTCGACCGACTGCGCCGCATCCGCGTGTACCTGCAGGGCATCGAGGCGCGCGTGCAGAAGCTGCTGCAGAACCCCGGACGCGACGCGACCTGGATGCGCGAGGTGACCGTGGCGACCGACCGCTACACCGATGCCGGCGGCGCCTTCCCACCCGCGGTCGGGGCGCACCCGGAACTCGTGCACGCTCGGTGGATGCTCGAGGAGTTCCGGCTCAGCCTGTTCGCGCAGGAACTCGGGACCGCCGAGACCGTCTCGTTGCAGCGGATCACGAAGGCGCTGACCGCCGCACGCTGATGGGTCTACCGTGTCGGCCATGATCGGCACACTCGACGTCGTCGTCCTGGACTGCCCGGACACCCGCGCCCTCGCCCGCTTCTACGCCGAGCTGCTCGGCGGGGAGATCGTCGGCTTCGACGAGGACTGGGCGGAGCTCGCCCTCCCGTTCACCGACCACCGTCCGATCCTGGCGTTCCAGCAGGTCCACGACTACCGGGCGCCGGAGTGGCCCGGGCAGGCGGTGCCGCAGCAGAGCCACCTCGACGTGAAGGTCGACGACCTGGACGACGGCGAGGCCGCGGTGCTCGCGATCGGTGCGACGGCGACGGGGTCGGGCACGGAGACGTTCCGCGTCTACCTCGACCCCGCGGGGCACCCGTTCTGCCTCATCCGGCCGTCGGACTGACCGGTTCGGTCGCCAGACCCTCGACCACGGTCACGTTCGGCAGCGCGGTGAGTGCGGCGCCGGGCAGGAACAGCTTGGCGGCGCGACGACCGGCACCGATGACCACCTCGGGGGCGTCGAGGACGCGCGCGTCGATGTAGAGCGGCCACGAGGACGGCAGCCCGATCGGGGTGATGCCGCCGTACTCCATGCCGGTCAGCTCGACCGCTTCGTCCATCGGGGCGAAGCTCGCCTTGCGGACGTCGAGCAGCTGCTTCACGACGCGGTTGACGTCGAGCTTGGTCGATGCGAGGACGACGCAGGCGGCGTAGCGGACCTCGTCGCCGCGCTTCCCCGCGACGACGATGCAGTTGGCGCCGCCGGCCAGCGGGTAGCCGTACGCCTCCGAGAACGCGGCGGTGTCGGCCAGGTCGGCGTCGATCGGGGCCTCCTCGATCTTCATGACGACCTCGGTCGGCAACGCGACCAGGGCTTCGGCGACGGGGATCGCGAGGAATCCGGTGGCGACCAGGGCGGGAACACGTTCGAGCGTCGGCATGGCTCCACCGTAGGGAAGCGATCCCGCACGAGGGTGGAGCCATGACCGAACTCCGGGCGATCGACGTCGACCAGTGGCCCCGCCGGGAGCACTTCGAGCACTACCGGCACCGCGTGCCGTGCGCGTACGAGGTGACCGTCGAACTCGACGTCACGGCCTTCGTCGAGCGCGTCCGAGCGACCGGCCGTCGGACCTACGCGTCGCAGCTCTGGGCGATCGCGACCGTGGTGAACCGGCACGACGAGTTCCGGATGCAGCTGCTCGACGACGGCTCCCCCGCCGTGTGGGACCGTGTCCACCCGATGTTCACCGTGTTCCACCCGGACACCGAGACGTTCTCCGCTCTCGTCGTGCCGTACGACGACGACTTCGGCACCTTCCACGACGCCGCGGTGTCGACGATGACGGAGTACCGGGACGACACCCGGATGTTCCCGCAGGACGACCGGCCCGGCAACGTCTTCGACGTCTCGACCCTGCCGGGAGCGTCGTTCACCGGCTTCTCGTTGCAGGTGCGCGACGGCTGGGACCACCTGCTGCCGATCATCACGCTCGGCGGGTACCGGACCACTGGTGACCGGACGCTGCTGCCGCTGGCGCTGCACGTCGACCACGCCGCTGCCGACGGCTTCCACACGACCCGACTGCTGCGTGAGCTCGAGGAGCTCTTCGCCGCCCCTGGCTGGCTCGGCTGACCGTGCCCCTCGTCCCACCGCATCTCCTACGCTGACCCCATGACGTCGCAGTCGGAGACCCCCGCCCGCAAACGCATCGGGCTCGTCGGCGCGGGCGGCATCTCCGTCGCCCACCTGCCCGGGCTGCTCCGCCTGGGCGACGTGGTGGTGCACGCTCGCGAGGGCGCCCACGAACTCGTTGCCGCGTTCACCGACACCGCCCGGGCCGAGGGCAGCACGATCACCGTCGCCGACAGCCTCGACGAACTCCTCGCCGGGGTCGACGTCGTCGACGTGGTGGTCCCGACGCACGCCCACGCCGAGGTCGTCCGTGCAGCGATCGCGGCCGGCAAGGACGTCGTCTCCGAGAAACCCCTGGCCCGGACCGACGCGGACGCGGCGGACCTGGCGGCGCGCGCTGCGGACGCAGGCGTGCAGCTCTACCCGGCCCAGGTGGTGCGCTGGTTCCCCGCGTACGCGCGCCTGCACGAAGCCGCGACCACGGGCCTCCTGGGCGACCTGGCGGTGTTGCGGTTCTCGCGGTCCGGTGCCTTCCCCACCCACGTCCCCTGGTTCGGTGACCGCGCGCTGTCGGGCGGGATCGTGATGGACCAGATGATCCACGACCTGGACATCGCGCGCTGGGTGGCGGGCGAGGTGACCCGGGTGTCGGCGGTGAGCGTCCGCGCGGGTTCCGAGGCGGAGCCGGTCGAGGCGGCGCACGTCCTGCTCACGCACGAGTCGGGTGCGATCAGCCACGTCGCCGGGCTGTGGGGGCCGCAGCACCTCGCCTTCACGACCGAGTACTCGGTGACGGGGACGCTCGGCAGCCTGTCGCACTCGTCCCGGGCAGAGGAGGACACCCGCAGTGACCTCGCGGCACCGGCCTCCGTGGACGGTTTCCTGCCGACGGTCGACCCGGCGGACGACCCGTACGCGCTGGAGCTCGCCGACTTCCTCGCCGCGTTCGACGGTGGTGCACCGCCCCGGGTGACCGTGGACGACGGCGTCGCTGCGGTGCGGATCGCGAACGCGGCGATCGCCTCGATCGAGTCCGGCCAGCCGGTGGAGGTGTCGCGGTGACGCTCCGGGTCGGGGTGCTCTCCTTCGCCCACACGCACGCCATCAGCTACCTCGGTGCCCTGGCGGCGATGCCCGACGTCGAGGTGCGCGGCACGGATCCGGACGGCACCTCGACGGGGACGGAACTCGGCGACCTGCGCGGAGCCGAACTGGCGAGCGCGCTCGGCGTCGGGTACGCGGACTCCGTCGACGAGCTGCTCGCCTGGGGTCCGGACGCGGTGATCGTCACGAGCGAGAACGCCCGGCACCGCGAGCACGTCGAGCTCGCGTCGGCAGCGGGGGCACACGTGCTCTGCGAGAAGCCGCTCGCGACCTCGTGGCAGGACGGCCTCGCCATCCGCGATGCGGTGGACCGCGCCGGGGTGCTGCTCATGATGGCGTTCCCGGTGCGCTTCGCCTCGGCGTTCGACCGGCTGCGCGCGACGCGGGACTCGGGCGCACTCGGCACGGTGTTCTCGGTGCGCGGCGCGAACAACGGCATGCTGCCGCTCGCCCGGGACTGGTTCACCGACGTCCGGTCGAGCGGAGGCGGCGCCCTCGTCGACCACGTCGTGCACGTCGCCGACCTGATCGACGGGCTGACCGGAGCGGCGCCGGTGTCCGTCACCGCCGTCGCCAACCGGGTGCTGCACGCGGACCGAGCGAACGCCGAGACCGCGGGCCTGGTGACCATCACGTACGACGACGGCACGATCGCGGCGATCGACTGCTCGTGGAGCCGACCGGACACGTCACCGGTGTGGGGTGGACTGACGCTCGACGTCGCCGGGACCGGCGGCACGGTGTCGGTGGACTTCTTCGGGGCGGCTGCTCGCGGGCTCGACGCGGTCGGGGGCCGGCCGATCGAACTCCGGTACGGACCCGACCACGACCTGCCGATGCTCCGGACGTTCCTGGCGGCCGTGGCGTCGGGCGAGCAGCCGCAGCCGGACGTCGGGGTCGGGCTGCGGACGCTGTCGATCGTGCTGGCGGCGCAGGAGTCGGTGCGGACGGGCAGGACGGTGGCGGTCACCCCGGCGTGATGCGGGAGCGCCGCAGCGCGAGTCCGCTGTGGCCGTCCAGGTCGACGTCGCGCAGCCGCGGCCTCGTCCGCGTGCTCGTCCGCGTCTTCGTCGTCGTCTTCGTCGTCGTCGTCTTCGTCCTCGTCTTCGTCCTCGTCTGCGTCTTCGGAGGCGAGGCGGATTCGCGTCGTGCCGTCCCCGGCGGTATGTTCGGGGCGCGCGGTAGGGACCGCGCATCGTGAGGCAAGGGGTAGCTCGTGACGGTCGCGCCGGCGCGCGCAGCGCGACACGATCCTGTCGCGCGCCACCGTGCCCGTCACAACGCTCGCCGCGCGGGCGGTGCAGCGGACACCAGGACGCTGCGACTCGAGATCCAGGCCGTCCGTGCCATCGCCATCGGGGCGGTGGTGCTCTACCACCTGTTCCCCGAGGTGCTGCCCGGTGGCTACGTCGGCGTCGACGTCTTCTTCGTGATCTCGGGCTTCCTCATCACCGCGCACATCGCGAAACCGCTGGCCACCGGCCGGTTCAGCTTCCGGGCCTTCTACGCTCGACGTGCCTGGCGACTCCTGCCGGCGTCGATGGCGACGCTCTTCGTGACCGTGATCCTGACCGCGGTGTTCGTCCCCCGGACGCTCTGGAAGGACTTCACCGAGCAGATCATCGCCAGCGCGCTCTACGTCGAGAACTGGGCGCTCGCGGGCAACGCCGTCGACTACTCCGCCCTGGCGTCCGACGCGAGCATCGTGCAGCACTTCTGGTCGCTGTCGACCGAGGAGCAGTTCTACGCCGTCTGGCCGCTCGTCCTCTGGTTCTGTGCCTTCGTGCGGTACCGGCGCCGACGCCGGAACGGTGTGTCCCTCGCTCCGGCGATCGCCGTCGCGCTGGGCATCGTGTTCGTGCTGTCGTTGGCGTACTCGATCTGGGCGACGGCGCACACCCCGGCGTCCTACTTCCTCACCACGACCAGGGCGTGGGAGTTCGCCGCGGGCGGCCTGCTCTGGCTCGGCCTGCAGCGCGTCCGGATCCCCGCGGCGCTGGCGGCAGCGATGAGCTGGACCGGCCTCGTCCTGGTCGCGACGACCGCACTCCGGTTCGACGCGTCGACGCCGTTCCCGAGCTGGACGGCGCTCATCCCCATCATCGGGGTCTCGCTCGTCATCGCGGGCGGGATGCCCGAGCCCGCGTGGAGCCCGGCGTTCCTGTACCGGCTGCGACCCGTGCAGTGGCTCGGGGACGTGTCGTACTCGCTCTACCTCTGGCACTGGCCGCTGCTGATCGTGATGCCCTTCGTGATCGGAACCCCCACGGGCGAAGCGACCCCGCTCTGGGCGAAGGGCATCGTGCTCGTCGTCGCGCTCGTCCTCGCCCACTTCTCGCGCCGGTTGATCGAGCAGCCCGTGATCGCGTTCTCCAGCGAGCGCATGCGTGCGCGGCACCCGCGGCACCGCGGCGTCCTGGTGCTCGCGATCGCCGGCATGCTCGTCGTCGCCGTGCCCGCCGCCAGCATGTACTGGTCGGTGGTGCGGGAGGAGACCGCGGGCGCCGCCACCGGGGTCACCGTCACCGCGGACGGCACGCTGACCAGCCGAGCCTGTCACGGTGCCGCAGCGATGCAGCCCGGGGCGGACTGCCCGCAGGTGGACGCGGCCGACATCACGCCCAGCCCGGTGCAGGCGGGGTCCGACGCGTTCGCCGACCAGTCCGGCGCCGGGTGCCAGGTCGCGGGCGACGACACCACGGTCCGGGGCTGCGAGGTCGGCGACCCCGACGGCACCGTGCGGCTGGCGATCGTCGGCGACTCCCACGCCGCCAACTACGTGCCGTCCCTCGAGCTCATCGCGAAGGCGAAGCACTGGAGCCTCACCACCTACCTGCACTCCGGCTGCCCGATGACCCGGGCACTCGTGACCCCGTCGTGCAACACCTGGAAGGCCGACACCCTCGAGCGGCTGCAGCAGGAGCGGTACGACGTCGTGTTCGTCGCCGCGATGTCCCGCACGCCGTGGCCGCACGGCATCATCCGGCACGCCGACGAGATGACGCCCCAGGTCCGCGACGACGCGGCAGGCCAGTACGCGAAGACCTGGGTGCGCCTGCAGCAGGCCGGGTCGAGCATCGTGGCCCTGCGCGACAACCCCGACCCGGGCATCGGCGGCGTGTCCGACGTGCCGAGCTGCGTCGAACAGCACGGTGACGGCGCCGCCTGCGACGTCTCCGACGCCGACGCGCTGATCGACGACCCGGTTGCGCAGGCCGCGCGGACCACTCCGGGCGTCACGCTGATCGACTCCACAGCGATGTTCTGCGCGGACGGCACCTGCCCCTCGGTCATCGGCGGCGTCGTCGTCTACCGACAGGTGCAACACGTCACGCAGACCTACGCACGATCCATGGCGCCGTTCCTGGAGCCGAAGGTGACCGCTGCGGTCGAGGCCGCCGTCGCCGGCTGAGGTAGCTGCAACGGCCGCGACGGCCTCAGCGGCCAGCCGGGTACCGCCGGGTACCGCCCGGGAGCGCCCGGGAGCGCCCGCGCTACGCTCGTCCCGATGCGCGCAACCGTGCGGGACGTGGCAGCCCTCGCCGGGGTGTCCCCGAAGACCGTCTCCAACGTCGTCAACGGCGGCGTGGTCGTGCGCCCGGAAACCCGGGAACGCGTCGAGCGTGCGGTCGCCGAGCTCGACTACGTGCCGAACCTGTCCGCCCGCGGGCTCCGGAACGGTCGCTCCGGAGCGATCGCGCTGACACTGCCGGAGATGGGCAGCGCCTACTCCGCCGAACTCGCGCAGTCCTTCGTGGAACTCGCCCGCGAACGCGGCTGGGTCGTGCAGCTCGAGCAGACCGGCAACGACCCGGCCCGCGAACGCGAACTGGTCTCCCGTGCCCGCGCACACCTGGTGGACGGGCTGATCCTCAACCCGGTGTCGCTCAGCGCGAGCGTCCTGGCCTCGACCGAGGGACTGCCGCCGACCGTCGTCATCGGCGAGGTCGAGCCCGAGCACGTCGACCAGGTGCACGTCGACAGCCGTGCGGCGGCCGAGCAGGTCACCGAACACCTCATCGCCCACGGGCACCGGCGCATCGCGATCGTCGGGGCGTCACCCGAGGGTGCCGCGACGGCGACCAGCGAGCTCCGCGAACGCGGGTACGCCGCCGCGATCGGCGCCGCCGGCATCACGCCCGACCCGTCGCTCCGAGTCCCGCTGCCGGCGTGGACCACGAGTTCCGCGGCGACGACCTTCGCGGCCTGGCTCGACGAGCACCCCCTGCCCGACGCCGTCTTCGCGTTCACCGACTCGATCGCGTTCGGGGTGCTGCACGTGCTCGCCGCCCGCGGTGTCCGGGTGCCGGACCAGGTCAGCGTCATCGGGTTCGACGACGTCGACGGTGCCGCGTACGCGATCCCGTCGCTCAGCACGGTGTCGTTCGACCGTCGGGCGTTCGCAACGGCTGCGCTCGACCTGCTGACCCGTCGGATCGCTGACCGCGGTGCCGCGCCGGAGACCGTCGTCGTGCCGCACCGGATCGTCGAGCGCGCGAGCGTCGCCGACCGCCCGCGCTGACGCCGACGTCGCCGCCGCCGTCGCCGCCGCCGTTTCGCGCTGACCGACACCTCACGCCGTCGCGGGCCCGTGACGTGTCGCTCAGCGCGAAAGACCGCCGGGGCCGGAGCCGCCGCCGCCCCCACCCGGGTCCGCCGCCGCCAGCACCGCCGACCGCGTCCGCGCATCGCCGAGGATCCGGAAGTGCCCTCCCACCGGCAGCCGCACGTTCGTCGCCCCCTGGAGCTCGCTGCCCTCGGGGATGAGCGTGTCGAACACCCCGTACACCGAGGTGATCCGCGCGTTCGCGTCGAGTTCCCGTGCCAGCCCCGCCAGCACCGGGTCGGCCGCCCGGAACGCCCGCAGGTGCGGCACCGGCGCGAGCCGCGCGTAGACCGAGCCCGCGAAGGGCGTCGACACCGCGACCATCCGGTCGATCCGCTCGTGCTGGTCGAGCTGCGTCATCGCGTACTTGCCGATCAGCCCGCCCTTGCTGTGTGCGAGCACGAGCACGTTCCGCAGGTCCTGTTCCTCCAGGGTCGCGATCACCTCGCGCGCGGAGTCGGGCACGGGCCGCAGGTTGTGCCGCAGGACGGGCAGCACGTGCACCGGGTGCCCCCGGTCGTGGAGCGCGTCCATCAGCGGCCGCATGAAGTGCCAGGTCTCGTAGACGCCGGGCACCACGACGACGGGCTGCCCGGCGCCGGTCCGGTAGTCGTCCGCGGTGGTCGGGCCGAGGCTCCGGACCTGCCACCTGGCGGCGTACCCCCAGTCGAGTGCGGCCCACCACGCGCGTCGCACCAGCGGGACACGGCCTGGAGGCCCGGATCGCGCCGTCCGCGCCGCCTCCGTCCCCGACGTGGCCGGCCGGGTCATCGCAGCCCCTCCAGGCGCTCGGCGCTGCGGAACGTCTCGAGGAGGCGCGCGAAGGCGTCCGGCTGCCGTTCCTGCACGTGGTGCGGGCCGGCCAGTTCCACGAAGGTGCCGTTCGGCGCAGCGGCCGCGACCCGAGCCGACCAGTCGTGCCGCGCGATCGGGTCCTGGGTGCCGCGGACGACGAGGACGGGCTGCGTCACCTCGGTGATCGTCTGCTCGGTCGGGTAGCGGAGCATCGGTCCGAGCTCTCGCGTGTACTGCCGCATGCTCCGCAGGTAGTCGGTGACCAGGACGCCGTTCATCCGGACCCCCTCGACGAACCCGTCGCGGCCCAGGTCGAGCGCCTGCAGCGGGAGCGATCGCCGCTCGGAGTCGATCACCGGACCGACGAGCACGATCGCCGCGACGGTCTCCGGGTGGCGCCGGGCGGACTCGACCACGACCTGGGCACCCATCGACTGCCCGACGAGCACCAGGTCGCCGTCGACCAGGTGGCGGACCGCCCGAACGACGACGTCGCCGAGCTCCTCGATCGACAGCCGCCGACCGGCCGCGGGCAGCCAGCCGAACCCCGGCAGGTCGACGCTGACCGTGCGGTGCTCGGCGGCGACGGCGCGCTGCGACCGGGCGAAGGACCGGTGCGACATCCCGATGCCGTGGACGAACACGACGGTGGGGTCGGTGTCGTCGCGGACCGGCTCTCGCGCCGCCATGGTGTGCAGGCGCACGGGCAACCCGTCGATCCGGACGGTCTCCACAGCAGCGCGCACGAGCCGAGGCTACGCGGCGGTTCGCAGCACCGGGTCAGCCTCGTCATCGGCTGCACACAGCCGCGCCGTGTGCACTCCTGGCATGAGCGACACCACTCCCACCAACGGCCACGAACCGGACGGCTCCGACCCGGCGAACCGGGCGACGACGCCGACCGGCTGGGGCGCCGCCCCGACCCCGACGTCGACCTCCACGCTCGACGCCCCCGCGCCGCAACAGCAGCAGCAGCAGCCGTGCCGCGCGGACGCCGGCGCCACGACCCCGGGCGCCTGGGACTCCACCGCCCCGAACGGCACCACCCCCTGGTACGGAGCCGCAGCCGGCGCCGCGAGCCCGACGAACCGCCGCAGCGCAGGCCCGAAGCCCCCGTGGTTCTGGCCGCTCCTCGCCGCGATCGTCGGGCTCGCCGCGCTGCTCGTCGGCGGAGGCGTCGGGTTCGCCATCGGCCACGCGATCGGCGCGGACCGGACGCAGTCGACGACGCAGGTGCCCGGCACGAACCGGTTCCCGGGCAACGGCACCGGCCAGGCCCCCGGGTACGGCACCGGGAGCTGACCGGCGGGTACGATCCGTCCCATGCGGAAGACCACTGCCGGTCTGTTCACGTCGGTCGACGGCGTCGTGCAGGACCCCTACGAGTTCCAGTACGACAGCTTCGACGACGAGCTCGGTGCAGCGATGGGTGCCTTCATGGCCCGGACCGACACCGTGCTGCTCGGCCGGAACAGCTACCTGGAGTGGTCCGAGTGGTGGCCAGCCCACCCGGAGGACCCCTTCGGCCAGTGGATCAACCCGATCGAGAAGCACGTGGCCTCCACCACGCTCGGCAACGACCTGACCTGGCAGAACAGCACGCGGATCCCCGGCGACGTCCCCGCGTTCGTGCGCGACCTGCAGCAGCGCGATGGTGCGGACATCGCCGTGTGCGGCAGTGTCACGCTCGTCCGCAGCCTGCTGTTCGCCGGGGTCCTCGACGAACTGCAGCTCATGATCCACCCGGCGATCGCCGGCCGTGGCCGGCGACTGTTCGAACCGACCGATCCGCCCACGCGCCTGCGTCTGGTCGACAGCACCGTGACGAGCAAGGGGAACGTGCTGAACACCTACGGTCGGTTCGACGCCTGACGGACGCACCACGGGCCTCCCAGCCCCACCCGTCATGCGCCCCGGCAAACCGCGCGTACCCTCGATGGTGACCATCCGCACCCGAGGAACACCGGAGCAAGCATGACCCAGGACACCCGCCCGCACGTCGTCATCGTCGGCGGTGGATTCGCCGGTGTGGCCGCCATGCGCGAGCTCGCCGATGCGCCGGTCCGGGTGACCCTGGTCGACCGCCACGTCTACAACATGTTCCAGCCCCTGATGTACCAGGTGGCGACGGGCGGCCTGAACGCCGGCGACGTGACGTACTTCCTCCGCTCGCTCCGGGCCCGCCAGTCGAATGCCGAGTTCCGTCACGGCCTGCTCACCGGCATCCGCACCGACGAGCGCATCGCCGAGATGTCCGACGGCGAGCACCTGCACTACGACTACCTGATCCTCGCCAACGGCGTGAACACGAGCTACTTCGGCACCCCCGGTGCGTACGAGTACGCGTACTCGATGTACTCCCGCTCGCAGGCACTCCGCATCCGCGACGAGCTGTTCACCCGGCTCGAAGAAGCGGCGGCGAACCAGGGCCCCGACGAGATCCGCATCGTGATCGTCGGTGGCGGTGCGACCGGCGTCGAGATGGCCGGCGCGCTCGCCGAGCTCCGCGACCAGGCGCTCGTCGGCGCGTACCCGGAGATCGAACGCGGCAACATCTCGATCACCCTCGTGCACCGCAGCGGCGAGCTGCTCAAGCCGTTCGCCCCGCGCCTGCGCCGGTACGCCGCCAAGGTGCTGCGCAAGCGAGGCGTCGTGCTGCGGCTGAACACCGGCGTCTCCGAGGTCAAGCGCGACGGCGTGATGACCGCGGACGGCGAGTTCATCCCCGCCTCGCAGGTGATCTGGGCGACCGGCGTCGCCGCCCACAAGGAGGTCTCCGGCTGGGGCCTGCCGCAGACCCACGGTGGCCGCATCCAGGTGAACGACGACCTGAGCGTGAAGGGCGCCGAGCGGATCTTCTCCGCCGGCGACATCGCGGCGCAGGACGACGCCCTCGCCCAGCTCGCCCAGCCCGCGCTGCAGGGCGGACGGCACTCGGCGCGGCAGATCGTGCGCCTGCTCGAGGGCAAGGCCACCGAGCGCTTCAAGTACTTCGACAAGGGCACCATGGCGACGATCGGCACGAACGCCGCGGTCGCCCAGCTGCGTGGCGGGATCACGATGGTCGGCCCGATCGCCTGGCTGGCCTGGGTGTTCGTGCACATCACGAGCCTGCTCGGCGCCGGCAACCGGATGTCGACCCTGACGCACTTCTTCGTCCGCTACGTGTGGTTCATGCGGAAGCGCTCGATCCCGATCGTCGGCGACGTGCGCCCGGTGCGCCCGAACGGCGACCGCGAGCCGGACCCCTGGCAGCTGCAGAAGGCCGAGTAGCCGCGCGCGTTTCCACTTGGTGAGCAGGAACGGTCGGGTCCGCACGTCGGACCCGACCGTTCCTGCTCACGGTGTGCGTGCGGTGGACGCGGGGCGCGACGGCCTGGAGGCGCGGTGCGGGCCGGCCACGGGCCTCCCGGCTGGCGCGTGGTGCGCGGGGCTGGCGCCGACGCGTGGCCGGGACCGTGGGGCCGGCCGACGCGGAACGACGATGACGCTGTCGTACGACAGCGACATCGTCGCTGCGCGCGCTTCGCAACATTGCGCGCGTGCAACGAACGACGATGTCGCTGTCATGCGACGTCGACACTGTCGTTCGACGTCGGCGCTGACGAGCCTGGTGCACCCCGCTCGTTGAGACTCCTCTTACCCGCGAGGAGGACCCTGGTCGGCAACACGCAACCGAGCAGCGCGGGGAGGGACCATGGCGACGACCACGCTGACCCACGCGCCGACGCAGGCGCAGCCACAGCACCGCACGGCCACCCCGGCGCACTCCGAGGCCGGGTCGCCGCAGGCTCCGCCACCCCCGCTGACACACCGCGCACCCGCGCTCGACGGGCTCCGGACCCTCGCCATCCTGGTCGTCGTCCTATACCACCTGCACGTGCCGCAGTTCGAGGGCGGCTTCATCGGCGTGACGGTGTTCTTCGTGCTGTCGGGCTTCCTCATCACGACGCTGCTGCTCGGCGAACGGCGTCGCACCGGGCGGGTGCGCCTCGGCTCGTTCTGGGTGAAGCGGCTGCTCCGCCTCTACCCGGCACTGCTCGCGCTCGTCGTCGTCGGGCTGCTGCTCTGGAACTGGGTCGGTGACTACAAGGGCGCCTCGCTGTCGTCCGGCGAAGCGGCGTTCATCGCGCTGACCTACACGGGCAACCTGTTCCGCGCGTTCTGGGACACGTCGCAGGGCGTCTTCGCGCACACGTGGAGCCTGTCGATGGAGGAGCAGTTCTACCTGGTCTGGCCGCCGGTGCTGGTCCTGCTCGCCGTACTCCGGGTCCGCCGTCGCTGGCTCCTGGCGGGGCTCGGGGTCCTGGTCGTCGGAGCGTCGGTGGCGTCGTGGGCGAGCTACCGCAGCCCGAGCGGCGGTGCCACGCCCGACGTCTACTTCTCGCCCGTGCTCGGGGTCGTGCCGCTCGCGATCGGCTGCGCACTCGCCCTGCTGCTCGACGACGAACGGGTGCGCGTGCGGGCCGCCGGAGTCCTCGGGCACGTGGCGACCTGGCTCGGTCTCGTGCTGCTGGTCGGGGTGCTGCTCCGGATCGACGACGACTGGACGCAGCACGCGTCGACGTTCGGCATCGTGCTGCCGCTGACCGGGCTGATCGCGGCGGTGACGATCGGCGGGCTGGTCTCGGTCCGCTCCCCCGTGTCCGCCGCCCTGGCCTGGACGCCGGTGTCGTGGTTCGGCCGCCGGGTCTCGTACTCGGCGTACCTCTGGCACCCGCTGGTGATCGCGCTGCTCGGCACCTTCGCGATCGGCCCCTGGGGCACGCTCGGCCTGGTCGGCGCGGTGGTGATCGTGTCGATCGGCGCCGCCTACGCCGTCGAGGTCCCCGTCGAGCGCTTCCGCGCACGGGTCCGAGCGGGTCGCCGTGCGGCAGCCCACGCCGCACCGGCGACGACGCCCGCGCCCGCGCCCGCGCCCGCGCAGCGCATCGAGTGAGCACAAGACGTCGAGTACGGCCCACTGACCGGACGCCTTCTGCTCACTGAACGCCGCGGCGAACGGTCACCGTAGGCTCGCGGACGTGCCCATCGAACGCGTCGACGTCCTCGTCGTCGGCGGCGGCCCCGTCGGACTGTTCCTGGCGGCACTCCTCGCGGCGCAGGGCGTCGAGGTCCGAGTGTGGGAACGCCGGGCCGAGCCGCCGACCGGTTCGCGGGCCATCGGCATCCACCCACCGTCCCTCGACGCGTTCGCCGCGATCGGCCTGGACACCGCGGTGCTCGCCGAGGCGTCGCTGGTGCACGCCGGCGTCGCCAGGAGCCGCGGTCGGACCCTCGGCACCCTGCGCTTCGACCGCGCGTCGCCGACCCACCCGTACGTGGCCACCCTCGACCAGCACCGCACCGAGTCCCTGCTCCGGGAGCAGCTCCGGGCCAGCGCACCGAGCGCCCTGCGGACCGGCACCACCCTGACCGCCCTGTCCCGGCACACCGACCACGTCGACGCCACCGGGACCGGACCGGACGGCGGCACCGTGACGGTCCGTGCGGCCTTCGTCGTCGGGGCCGACGGTGCCCGGAGCGCCGTCCGTGACCTGCTCGGCATCGGCACGACCGGGCGCGAGTACCCGGACCGCTACGTGATGGGTGACTTCGCCGATCCCGAGGCCCCGTCGGCTCGGTCCTCCGCGCTGGTCGACGTCGGCCCGGACGGCGTCGTCGAGTCCTTCCCGCTGCCGGGTGCGCGGCGCCGGTACGTCGCCCTGGTGCCGGACGACGACGCGTTCGCCTCGGCCGAGGGCAGCTGGACGGGCACGCCGGACCCCGCGGTCGTCCACCGCCTGGCCGCACTCGTCGCGGAGCGCACCGGCGTCGTGCCGGACCCCGCGACCTGCTCGATGACCAGCGGCTTCCGGGTGCGCCGCCGCGCCGCCGACCGGGTGGGCGTCGGCCGGGTCGTGCTCGTCGGCGATGCCGCCCACGAGATCAGTCCGATCGGCGGGCAGGGCATGAACCTCGGGTGGCTCGACGTCGCCGAACTGGCGCCCCTGCTGGTGGGTGCCGTCCGCACCGGCGTCCCCGGTCCGTGGCCGGGCTACGCCGCCCGCCGCCAGGCAGCCGCCCGACGCGCGGCCCGGCAGGCCGAGGTGAACATGGCACTGGGCCGTCCGCTCGGCCCCGTCACGGCGACCGGCCGGGAGGCGCTGCTCCGGACCGCCCTGTCCCTGCCGACCGCGCACGGCCTGGCCCGGCTCTACGCGATGCGCTGGGCCTGACGGCTCGCGTCCGGCCCGCAGCGCGCAGTCGTGCAGACGCGCGCCTGCGCGGAGGCGCAGCGTGTTCCGCGTCGTCAGGCGACGAGTCGCGCGCCCGCGAAGCCGAGCTCGACCACGAGCACGAGGGACGACGCGATGACCAGCCGGAACAGGGTGCGTGATGCCCGCCCCGCGAGCACCAACCGGACGCCGACGACAGCGAGCACGGCCACCACGACGGCACCGAGGACCGCGAGCACGACGCCGAGGCCCCGGACGGGGTCGTCGCCGAGCACCTGTCCGCCGAGCACCAGCGCGGCCGCGACGACGAGCGAGGCGAACGCGACGATCCCCGCGCCACGGAGCCCGAGCCGGTGCGGGAAGCCCCGGACCCCGGTCGCGGCGTCGTCGACGAGGTCGGGCAGCACGTTGGTGCAGTGGATCGCGATGCCGAAGACAGCCCCCGTGGCGATCGCCCACCACGCCGGCCACTGCCCCTCGGGCCCGGCCGCGACGGACACGACGGGCAGCAGCCCGAAGGCGACGACGAACGGCGCCACCGACCACGCCGAACGCTTCAGGCCGGCGTCGTAGGCCCACCCCGCGGCGACCAGCACGAGGTGCGCGAGGGCGGCGACCGGCCCCAGGAACAGCGAGAGCACCACGGCGATCCCGGCGGTGGCGTACGCGGCGGCACGGACGGTGCCGACGGCGATGAGTCCGCGGGCCACGGGCTTGTCGCTCCGCCCGACGGCTCGGTCGCGGTCCGCGTCGATCCAGTCGTTCGCCAGACCGATGGACAGCTGGCCCGCGACGACGGTCAGCGCCACCAGCACCACGAGCCACACGGGGTGTCCGACGGCTGCGGCGATCACCGCGGCGAGGACGGTCACGGTGACCGTGGGCCCGGGGTGGGACGACGCGAACAGCAGACGCGCGGTCGACGGGGTACGGCTGGCGGTCACCCGGTCAGCGTACGGATCGCGCCTGCGCGGTCGTGGCAGGGCTCACGGAACGGCCGTCACCTCGACGCCGAACCGGTCGACGAGCTCGCGCTTGAGCACCTTGCCGCTCGGGCCCAGCGGCAACGCGTCGAGGACGTGCACCACCCGCGGGTACTTGTACGCGGCGATCTCGGCGGCGACGAAGTCGACCAGGACCTGCGGCTCGACGGATGCGCCGGCGTGCAGGACCACCGCGGCTTCGACCTCCTGCCCGTGCACCGCGTGCGGCACGCCGAACACCGCGGCCATCGCGACGTCGGGGTGGGTGGCGAGCACTTCCTCGACCTGCCGCGGGTACACGTTGTAGCCGTTGCGGATGATCATGTCCTTGGTGCGGTCGACGATCGTCAGGTACCCGTCGTCGTCCTTCGTACCGAGGTCACCGGTGCGGAACCACCCGTCGACGATGGCCTCGGCGGTGTCCTCGGGCCGGTCGAGGTACCCGTTCATCAGGTTGTGGCCGCGGATCACGAGCTCGCCGATCTCGCCGTGCGGCAGCATGACGATCGCGTCGCGGACCTCGGGGTCGGCGATCTCGACGTCGATGCCCCACACTGCTGTGCCGATGGTGCCGGGCCGCGGCGGTTGCCCGACGTGGTTGAAGGTGGCGACCGGCGAGGTCTCGGTCAGCCCGTACCCCTCGTGGATCGGCGCGTCGAAGACCTGCTGGAAGCGCTCGAGCACCGCGAGCGGCAGCGAGGCCCCGCCGGAGATCGCGTACCGGAGCGTCGGACGGGCCTCGGACCGTGTCGCGGCGTCGAGCAGTGCCATGTACATCGTCGGGACACCCATGAAGATGCCGCAGCCGTGCTCGACCATCGCGGCGAGCGCCGTGTCACCGTCGAACTTCGGCAGCATGACGAGCGTCGCGCCGGTCCGGAACCCGGTGTTCATCGTGCAGGTCTGCCCGAACGTGTGGAACAGCGGCAGGGCGCCGAGCAGGACGTCCCCGCGGTGCATGTCGAACGTCGTCATCAGGTTGGTGTTGACCTGTTCGAGCAGCGAGAAGTGCGACCCTTCGGCACCCTTGGGCTGGCCGGTGGTGCCGCTTGTGTACAGGATCGTGGCGGTGTCGAACGGGTGCCGCGGCACGTAGGTGTCGAGCGGTTCGCTCTGCGCGGCCAGGGCCTCGAGCCGGTCCGGGCCGGCCGCGGACCCGTCGTCGGTCGTCGCCGGTGCGAGCACGGTCACGACGTCGACCCCGGCGAGCTCGGCTCCGGCGGCGCCCTCGCCGAGCAGCGGGGCGGCACAGACGAGCAGCGTCGCGCCGCTGTCGCGCAGGACGTACTCGATCTCGCGGCGCTTCAGCAGCGCGTGCACGGGCACGGCCACCGCGCCGAGGGCGAGGGTGGCGTAGTAGACGCGGGGGAAGTCCGCGACGTTCGGCACGAGCATCGCCACCTTCGACCCCTCGGTCACGCCCCGCGCGCGGAGCGCCCCGGCGTAGGCCAGGGTCTGTGCCCACAGCTCGGAGTAGGTCGTACGGACGTCGCCCACGATGACGGCGACGTCGTCCGGGTAGCGTGCTGCCGACTCGGCGAGGATGGCTGCGACGGACGCGGTCGCGCGGGTGGTGTGGGTGTCGTGCATGCCGGTCTCCGTCTTCGTCGACGACCTCGTCGTCGTCACCGCCGATCCTACGGCTCGACCCGGCGGACCGGTCAGGCAGGCTCGACCCGAAGGACCGGTCGGGGAGGCCCCGGTCAGGCGGCGGACGCCGCAGGTTCCCGCCGACGGAGGAGCACCCCGGACGCCAGGGCGATCCCGAGCAGGACGACGAGTCCGCCGACGGGCTCGTTCCACCGCACCCGCTCCCCCAGCACGAGCACACCGAGCGCCACCCCGACCACCGGCGTCAGGTACGTGACGGTGGAGGCGCGGCCGGCGCCCCACGCCTGCACGAGCCGGGTGTTCCAGGCGTAGGCCAGCCCCGTGCCGACGCAACCGAGCGCGATCATCGCGGCCACGATCCTCCCGTCCAGCTGCACCGGACCGGTGGCGATGACGGGCGCGACCAGCAGGAGCATCCCGGAGGCCAGCGTCAGCTGGACCGTCGCGAGCGTGACCGGGTCGTACGCGCTCGCCACGGCCACCCGGCGCAGGTAGGCGAGCCCGATGCCGTAGGACGCCGTCATGCCGAGCAGCGCGACCTGCCCCGGCACGCTCGCCAGGACCTCCGGGTCGGTCAGGACGTCCCACGGGCCGACCAGCACGAGCACCCCGACGATGCCGAGCACGATCCCGAGCACCTGCCGTCCGCGCAGCCGTTCGGACGGCACGAGCACCGCGAGCGCGGCCAGCGTCATGATCGGCGTCGTCGCGTTGTAGATGCTCGCGAGCCCGGAGGGCACCGTCTGCTCGGCCCACGCCATCAGTGACGACGGCACCGCGTTGAGGAACACCGCGACGACCGCCAGGTGCGCCCAGGTGCGTGGCTCCCGGGGCCACCGGCGACGCGTCGCCAGGAGCACCACGACGAGCGTCACCCCACCGAGCACGGTCCGCACGGTGGCGACCTGCTGCGGGGCGAGTCCGTCGAGTCCGATCTTCGCGAAGAGGAAGCTCGAGCCCCAGGTCAGTGCGACGAGGGCGTAGAGGAGGGCGTTCACGTGGCCTAGTGTCGGACCAGCGAGTGACATGCGGCAAACGCATGGGGCTCATGCCGACATGAGGAGGACGCATGACCGTCTCGGTCCAGCAACTGCGCGCGTTCGTCGCCACGCTCGACGCCGGGTCCTTCACCGCGGCGGCCACCGTCCTGGGCGTCGGGCAGTCCGCGGTGTCCCACGCCGTCGCCGGGCTCGAGCGCGAGGTCGGTGGCCCCGTGGTGCGCCGCGGCACGGTCGCCGCCGCCACACCGCTGGGCGACCGCCTGCTGGCCCACGCCCGCAGCGTGCTCGCCTCGGTCGAAGCCCTGGAGGCGGTGGTCCGGCCCGCCACGGCGCGCGGCACCGTGCGCCTCGCCGCCGTCCCCACCGTCTGCCAGGGCCTGCTACCGCGGCTCCGCGAGCTGTGGGCCGTGACCCTGCCGGACGTCGACGTGCAGGTCTACGAGGGCGACGACGACGAGATGCCGGAGTGGCTCGAGGCCGGCACCGTCGACGCCGCCGTGCTCGTCGACCCGTCGCCGACACCCGCGGGTGGCGTGGTCGTGGCGCGGGACGAGATGGCCGCCGTGATCCGCCGCGACCATCCCCTCGCCGAACTGCCCGCGCTCACCCTCGACGACCTGCACGAGGACGGCCTGGTGGCGGGCGGCGGCGGCTGCGAGTACCAGATCCAGAAGCTGCACGAGCTCGACGGCCGCCCGTTCCGCTACGCCCACCGGGTGCGGGAGATGAGCACGATGTTCGGGATGATCCAGCGGGGCGAGGGCGTGTCGATCGTGCCGACCCTGGGCCGCGGAATGCTGCCGCCCGACCTCGTGATGATCCCGATGGCCCGGCGACTCGAACGGACCCTGGTGCTGAGCGGGCCGTCGTCCCGTGCGTGGCACCCGTTGGCGCGGGCACTGGTCGACGCGGTCTGAGACGGACGGTCCCCTGGTCAGGCGGCTCGGGCAGCTCCGACCTTCGGCGGATCCGCTCGTCCCGACGGCTCCCTAGGCTCGGGGCATGACCTCGACCGCGCTCCCCGCCGTACCGCTCGGGCAGCGTGTGTGGTCCCAGACCTGGCGTGTCGCCGTCGCGGCCCTGACCGGGCTCCTCACCGCGGGGCTCGTGTGGCCGTCGATGGACACCCGCGGCTGGAGCGACCTGCACGTCGGCGCACTGATCCTCGGCGACGTGGGAGCCGGTCTGGTCGCCCTCGTCCTCCTGCCGTTCCGGCACCGGGCACCGCTGGTGATCACCGTCGTCATCGGTGCCCTCAGCTCGGTGTCGACACTGGCCGTCGGCGCAGCCGGACTCTCCCTCGTGTCACTCGCCACCCGGCGTCGAGCCGTGGAACTCGCCGTCGCCGGCGCGGTGCTGCTCGGCGCCACACTGCTCTACGACGTCGTCCTGGCACCCCCCGCCGATGACATGCCGCTCTGGCAGATCATGCTCGTCGGCCTCGTCGGCATCGCCCTGCTCGTCGCGATCGGCATCGGGATCGGACAGCGCCGGGCGCTCCTGCTGTCCCTGCGCGAGCGCGCGGCCCTGCTCGAACGCGACCAGCAGCTGCGCGAGGACCGTGCCCGCGAGCAGGAGCGCGCCCACATCGCCCGCGAGATGCACGACGTCCTGGGCCACCGGCTGTCCCTGGTCGCGCTGCACGCCGGTGCGCTCGAGTACCGCGGCCCGGGGCTCACCCCCGACGAGACCGCCGCAGCGGCCGGGGTCGTGCGGGCCGAGGCGCACTCCGCGCTCACCGACCTGCGCGACGTCCTCGGGGTGTTGCGCGACCCCGCGGCGAACGGCGGCGACGAGGTGACCGGCACCGCGCCTCCGCAGCCGACGCTCGTCGACCTGCCCGGCCTGCTCGACCAGGCGCGTTCCGGCGGTGCGACCGTCCGGGCGCGCGTCGACACCGACGGCACGGCGGTGCCGACGGCCGTGGGGCGACACGCCTACCGGATCGTGCAGGAGTCGCTGACGAACGCCCGCAGGCACGCCCCCGGAGAGCTCGTCGACGTCGTCGTCGAGACCGTCCCCGGCCCGGCGATCCGGGTGGTGGTGTCGAACACGCTGGCCGACGGACCCGCGCCCGTGGACGCCTCCGGGCACACGGCCGGGCACGGCCTGCGCGGGCTCGCCGAACGCGCCCGTCTCGTCGGCGGGAGCTTCCGCGCCGGCAGCGACGACGGACGCGTGCACGTGGTCGAGGCGGTGCTGCCGTGGACCCCGTGACCGCTCCCGTCCGCGTCGTCCTGGTCGACGACGACCAGCTCGTGCGCGTCGGGCTCCGCATGCTGCTCAGCGGCGACGACGGGCTGGTGGTGGTGGGCGAAGCGGGCGACGGGCTCGAAGCCGAGGGCGTCATCGCGTCGACCGCGCCCGACGTCGTGCTCATGGACATCCGGATGCCCCGGTGCGACGGACTCGTCGCCACCGAACGCGAACTGCGCCGACGACCCGACCTGGCCGTCCTGGTGCTGACCACCTTCGAGGGCGACGACCTCGTGCTCGGAGCGCTGCAGGCCGGCGCCCGTGGGTTCCTGCTGAAGGACACCCCGCCGCACGAACTCGTGCAGGCCGTGCGGACCGTCGCGGCCGGACGCTCGATCCTGTCCCCGTCCGTGCTCGACCGGGTCATCGCGTTCGCGGCCGGGCCCCGCTCGGGCCAGACGGTCGCTGGCCGGGGCGGCGGACCGGCCGGGCCTGGGGTCGGCACCGCTCCGGACGGAGCCGAGGAGCGCCGGCTCCTCGCCCTGCTGACCGAGCGGGAGCGGGAGGTCGCGCTCGCCGTGGCGAACGGGGCGTCCAACGCGCAGATCGCCGCCGACCTGTACGTGGGCCTGGCCACCGTGAAGACGCACGTCGGGCACGTCTACGAGAAGTTCGGCGTCGAGAACCGGGTGCAGCTGGCTCTCGTCGTGCACGCGGCCCGGCGGGGAGAGCCGAGCGCGTGACCGGTTCGCCGGGTGACCGGGGCGCCGGGTCGCCGGGTCGCCGGATCGCCGGATCGCCGGGTGACCGTCGGCTGAACGGTCGACGGTGCCCCCTCGGCAGGATGGGCCGATGGCCGAGACGCACGTGAAGACGTTCACCACCGCGGACGAAGCGGCAGCCGAAGCCGCCGGGCTCTCCTGGCTCGCCGAGGCCGAGGACACCGGCGGCACCCGCATCGCCCGTGTGCTGGGGCGCCCGACCCCGACCGTGCTCGACCTCGAGCTGATCTCCGACGGCTCCCCCACCGCCGCCCAGGCCGAGCGGTTCGGCCGCTCCCTCGCGCACACACACGCCGCCGGTGCCGACCACTGGGGTGCGCCGCCCACCGAGTGGACCCGCGGTGCGGCGCTGCGGATGGGCCGCTCGCGCACGCCGTTCGTCGCGGCCGATCGGGTACCGACGACCTGGGGCGAGTTCTTCGCCGAGTACCGCAT